>NZ_JAUHIR010000009.1:0-325287 GCF_032381375.1 Bradyrhizobium sp. SZCCHNR1017
GCTACGGCGCTATTTGGGAGCGCGCGTCCGGGCGGCTTTGCTCCACCGAGCTACACCACCTCCGGGGACACGACCGCTTGCTGCCGATACGCCTGTTCCGATGCATCCGGGAGCGCTGTTGGCGAATTCCAGCAGAGGCGCACCTCGCGCAAGACCGCTTCGTATGTCCCTGCACTTCAACCTGCGATCCACTGAACGATCAGCGGATCGATACTGCATACGGTTGCCTCAAGAAGCTGGCCCAGCAGGACTCTTATTTCCGGCAACAGGAACACCGTGCAGCGGCGCGTAGTTGGCTGCGAAATCCGAGCAGAGCTTGTTCTGGTACTCGATAGGTAACGACGCAAGCACCGATGCGGCCGCCACCGCCCTTGCATCGTCCTTTGATTTCACGGTGATGTAGGCGATCATTCGGTGAAGTGTCAGAAAAATCGAGAAAAAGTTCCGTGTATTGACGTAGAAGCAATGATTGCTTTCGAGCTTTGTGCCCGGCCGGTCCTGCCAATGCCGCTGCACGATTGCGGTCCCCGCATCGAAATCTGTAACGGCAAAATTGCCGTAGCCGAGCCGAGTAAATAGCGGACGATTGCTGAGAAACTTGGCAAGGTCGAGCTCCTGTCCACGCACGGCCCCGATCAGCAGCATCTGATCCGCTACAGGAATGTTCTCACGGATCTGAAATCCTTTCGACAGTTCAAGCGCGCAGACTACGTAGCGCGGAAGGCGGGTCGTTTCCATCGCCTTTCCCTGTGCGGCCGGCGTGCACAGATCCTGCCTGACGAGTTGGGAGAGATGAGCGAGCGCGCCTGATACCCCGACCGCCTTCCCCTTCAAGAGCAAAGGCGCCGGGTCTTTCTCACGCAACGCGATTCCAATATCCAGCAGGCCGTCAAATTCATCGTCTGCAGGCAGGTCGATCTCGAGCGTGGAAGACCAGCCGAACGGCCACAGCCAGATGGTTGACCGCACTTTCCCCGTCGTGTGCCACACGGCCTCGTTCAGCGTTAAGTCGAGATTCTTGGGCCTGCAGCGTAGAGGCCACACGAGATCGCAGGCATCTCCAAACGAGGTTATGGTCCCCGGGATATTGCTAGCGACCGCCTGATAGCGCGGCCAGAAGTGATTCCGGCGCAGGTCGAATTCATCATTCAGTGGAAGAAGGACAAGGTTCGCGAGCTCGATCTTGGCCCCCTGGCTGCGCATCTCGCGATAATCACGAGAGGACCAAAGGAAGTGAACCCGTGGATCAAAATCGGCCGCAACGAACGGCTGCGACCAGAGGTGAACGTCAAAAACACAATAGACAGCGCGCGCCATTATCGATTTCCTCACAAGATCGATTTCCTCACAAGCGCAGCATCCCCGGCATCTCGCTTCGCCGGTCATCCGCAAACCATTGTCTTCTCGCGCTTTGCGCGCTATTCTCAACGAGCTGTACAGCTGGGCGACTGCCCAAATATGTCGCCAGTGCTTACCGACCAGGCGAGCAAGGCGGCAGCGATCTCCTGGGACCGGCCGCAAGGCCGGTCCCGGCCGGCTCTTCAGGTTAAGGTGAGCGGTTTCATTTGTGCAAGATCCTCGCGCCCGGCCGGCAACCGCGCTGCCTTTTCGTCAAAGTACATCCAGAGAAATTCGGTCGGCTCAAGATTGCCGGCTCTTGATTCCTTGATCGGGTCGAACATGGTCGGTTCGACCCCCCATCGGGCTGCTGCATCAATGGGTTTGATGAACTCGTCTTTATCGAACCATTCTTTCATTTCCGATCGGCACTTCGCATCAGGCGCCTTGAGCTGAAACCAGCCGAGCAAAATCCTGCCGCCATTGCTTGCAGGCACGACAAGCGAGCCGAAATATTGCTTGCCATCCGCGATCATCATAACCGGATCGAGCTTGCCCCCGGCCGCACGCACGGCTTTCTGAATGATCGGGCCGACCCTGTCGGTTTCCTGGACAATGCGCGCGTTGCGCTCCCGGGCGCCGATCATCGAAATACCTTGCAAGACGGCAGCCAAGATTCCGCCAAGCACAATTGCAGCGCCACACAGCGCGAGAAACGCGATCGCGCTCACAGTCGATCCGATCCCCGCAAAATGCAGCTGCAAGGAAGGAATGAGGTACGCCGTCCCAAGGAACAAAAGAGTCGAGATAAAGATGCTGAGTGTAACGGACTCGGTCGCGCCCAGTTCAACTCTTGACTCCTTGGGGGCGAATAGCCGCAAAATCATCAAGAAGAACGTGCCGGGAATGACGTACGACGCGAGGCGGAGCGAAACACCGCCCACGCTCTCAGTCCCGAAAAGACCGATGCTCATCTTCTTTTCCGCAACAGATGCGCCGGCGATCGTTTTGTTGTCCTTCACGTTTTGGAGCGAATAACTGACACTGAACGCCAGGTTCTCGTCCCGCTCTGCGATGCTGGAATCGGCTTTGAGGCACATTCTGCTGCGCACCAAAGTCGAACCGGGCTCAACGGTGCCGAGACCGATGGTGTCTTTCACGTCGCATGTGCCGTCTGGCCCGAGGCTTCCGATCTTCAAAGAAGGAGGACCAAACAAGCTAAGACCCGCGTCCATGATCCTGGCTTCGGTCGCATTCTCGATCCATATGCTGAAGCCCATCGTCTGGCCGGCGAGGATTTCATTGCGCGCGAGAATAACCGTCAACGCCGGCTTGCCGGGAGCATCGGCCCAGGTGAGGCCGGGAAGCAAGCAGGCCATCAGTTGAAGGACGATGGTCCAAAAAGCCCCATTGAGCCGAGGAATTGGAATAGAGCGCACGTCCCGCTCCCAATGAATTTCGCAGCGCAAGCTGCGCGGCGCGTTACCGCAGCAAAGCTGTTTTCTACTAAAGCTTGCAACAGCGTAGGCTTGCTCGGTGGGCAATGCAAGACCACTCGGCATCCGACCGGCGAGTTGCTCCCAGGCCTAGGCTTGATCAGGATCAAGCGTCCAAAACGGCGTCACTTCTATCTTGATCTGATGAAAGCCGTCCTTCTGAGGAGCGATTGATGCCTCACAAGCAGGTGCTGTTTCATTCCGCGGCCCGTGAAAAGATCCTGCGCGGAGCCTCGCTGCTTGCGGACGCCGTGCGCGTGACGCTCGGCCCCAAATCAAAATCAGTGTTGATCCAGAAGAGCTGGGGCACCCCGATCGTATGCAACGACGGCGTCACGATCGCCAAGGAATTTGACCTCAAGGATCCGGAGGAGAATCTCGGAGCGCAGGTGCTGCGTCAGGCCGCGGAGAAGACCGGCGATCTCGTTGGCGACGGAACAAGCACCTCGACGATCCTGGCACATGCGATTCTTGCCGACGGCGTCAGGAACGTGGTCGCCGGCGCCAGTGCCATCGATCTGAAACGGGGCCTCGACCGCGCTGCCCACGCGACGATAGCGGCCCTCCATGCCATGGCGCGCCCCGTCAAGACAAAGGCGGAAAGAGCTCAGGTCGCCACCATCTCGGCTCACAATGATCCATCGATTGGCGCGCTGGTCGCCGATGCGCTCGAGAAAGTCGGCAGCGATGGAGTGATCTCGGTGGAGGAGTCCAAGACCACCGAAACGTCGCTCGACGTGGTGGAAGGGATGAAATTCGACCGCGGCTTCCTGTCGCCCTACTTCGTGACCGATGCCGATCGCATGGAAGCGGTGCTTGAAGAGCCATTCATCCTGTTGTGCGACCACAAGATCAGCGCCCTGCGCGACCTCATTCCGCTGCTCGAACAGATCGCAAAGTCGGCACAACCGCTCCTGATCATCGCCGAAGACATTGAAGGCGAGGCGTTGGCCACGCTCATCGTCAATCAGCTTCGCGGCGTGCTCAAAGGCTGCGCCGTCAAGGCGCCCGGTTTTGGTGAGCGACGCAAGGCGATGTTGCAGGATATTGCAATCCTCACTGGCGCCCAGGTCATCTCCGACGATCTCGGTTCGAAGCTCGAAAACACCACTTTGCAGCAGTTGGGACATGTCGCCCGTGTGGTTGCCGACAAGGAAAACACCACGCTGATCGGCAGCAAGGGCGAACGCAGCCAGATCGATGCGCGGCTGCAACAACTCCGCCGCGAGATCGAGAAAACGACCAGCGAGTACGACAAGGAGAAGCTTGAGGAGCGGCTCGCCAAGCTGTCGGGCGGGGTTGCCGTTATCCGTGTCGGAGCGCCGACTGAAGCTGAGATGAAATCACGAAAAGAGGCGCTTGACGACGCCATCAGTTCGACGAAGGCGGCCGTTGCAGAAGGTATCGTGCCGGGCGGCGGGCTTGCCTTGCTTCGATGCATCGAAGCCGTCGGCAAGGAGGAAGCACTCTGCGAAGGCGACGAAAAGACCGGTGTACAGATCTTGAAGCGCGCGCTCGAGGCCCCCGCTCGCCAGATCGCGGAGAACTCGGCAACGGATGGCGGCGTGGTCGTGGCGCGCATGCTGAGTGGCGTCGGCAGTTTCGGGTTTGACGCCGCGCGCAAGCAATATGTCGATCTCGTCGAGGCCGGCATTGTCGATCCCGCGAAGGTCGTTCGGACAGCCCTCGAGAACGCGGTGTCGGTTGCCGGCATCCTCCTGCTCACCGAGGCGACGATGACCGAAATCGCGGAGCCAAAGCGCGAACGGTTAGCGGAACCCGAAATTCCGGTGTGACGCTAGACCACGAAACGGGGCCGTGCCCCCTCCCCCGAGCGGAGCACAACTTTGCGGCGGACCGGTTAGTGACGGCCGGCCATTGACTGTTGATTCAAGTCAACATGCCGCTTCATCCGACGGAGAGTATGGATTGGGTCCCGGAGGGAGGTCGTCGTGATCAATATCAACGACATTCTCGTGCATATTCCGACCGAGCAGCCACCGCAGCCTGTCGTTGATGCCGCCGTCTCGTTGGCTGCCCGGTTCGACGCCCATCTCGATGCGATTGCAGTCGGATACATCCCGCCCAGTAGCGCGTATGTGGTCGATGGAGGCGCGGGCGCAGCAGTCGCCGCTTCAGAGATCTTCGAAATGGAGCGGCAACGCGCCGCCCAACGCAGCGCGGCTGCACTCGCCATTTTCGAGACGGAAGCCCGGAATGCGAACATCTCTCACGCAAGCCGCTCGGTCGAGGACCTGCCCGGTGAAGCCGCGTCCGCGCTCGGCGCTGCGGCCAGGCTCTATGGACTGACGGTGGTCCTGCAGACGGACGCAACACAGGACAGCTACGACACTAGGACTGCGACGGAGATCCTGCTCCAGGCGGGCGGACCCGTCCTGTTCGTGCCGCATATCTTCCGCGGCACCTTCAGAGCCAACCGTATCGGCATCTGCTGGGATGGAAGCCGCCTTGCCGCCCGCGCTTTCAAGGACGCAAGACCGTTTCTTTCTCAAGCAGAAGCGCTGGTCACGATTTCGATCAATGAGGCGCAGGTTGCTCCCACCGAGGCCTCAGCGCGGAAATTGACTGAACACATGGCTCGCGCCGGACTTACGACAACGCTGCTCGAGCTGACGGCAGAGCATTCCGAAATTCAGCCGTCCATCCTGTCCCTGGCCGCCGACGAAAGTCTCGACATGCTGGTGATGGGGGCATATGGGCATTCCCGCCTGCGGGAAGGCATTTTCGGCGGCGTCACCCATGAAATGCTGAGGACGATGACGATCCCGACCCTGCTGTCGCATTGAATCGAGGCCGGCATCCGTGCTCGCCGGATCATGACAACGGACGTGATTGCGGTGACGCCGTCGATCCGGGATGCCGCTATTGTGGCCAATCTAGGAGAACGCATCATGAGCGTAACAGGCGTCACCGCGCTGGATCACACCATTCAGGAGACCAATCTCTGGCTCAAGGCGATCGAGGAGAAGCTGGAGTTCGGTAGTCGTCAACAGGCCTACAACGCGCTCCGGGCTGTTCTGCATGCGTTGCGCGATCGCGTAATTCCGGAGGTGGCGATCAAGCTTGGCGCCCAGCTGCCGATCCTCCTGCGCGGGATCTACTACGAGAACTGGCACGCGGCGGGAACGCCGACCAAGGAGCGACATGCCAGCGACTTCGCGGATCACGTCGCCATGGAGCTGCCCCAGCAGTTTCCCATCGCGCCGCTGACCGTCATTCGCGGGGTGTTCGAGATCGCGTGGGAGAAGCTCGATCCCGGTGAATTTGAGAAACTGATGCACCATCTGCCGGTGCAGATCCGCGAATTGAAATCGTAATCCGGTCATCTGGCCCCGCCCGGCACGTCCGCCGCGCACTCAGCGACGGGACGCCTTCGTACCGGCCCAATCGCGTGTCGCCAGACCAGCGGCGATGCCGTCAGACCGTCGAATGGACCGCGCAGCCGGCCAAATGAGCTTCCCAAGTGAGCTTCGATGTGCAGGGATCAGCGCTTTCCTGAGCAGCGAGCATTCATTTCCTGACTGCAAGAATGTAGAGGTAGCTCATGATCGCGTAGACGTCCTCGTCGGAAAATTCGATTTGCGGCATGTCCCTGTGCTTCGACACCATGCCTTCCGACAGCTCCGCCTGCAACTCGCGCCGATTGAACCGGGCGTAGATATCGCGCATCGGCGGAGCATTCTCGAGCGGGCTTTCGCCAACCGATTTGATCGCATGACAGCGCCCGCATCTTTCCTGCAGGATGGTCCTGCCTCGTTGCGCGGCCTTGCTGAGGTTCGCGGCATCCACGTTTGTCGGCCAACACGAGAGCAGTCCGACGAAGAGGCCCAGAGCCCGAAACTTGAAACGCCCCGACATGCGTCTGGCTCTCCGCGGCAATATAACAGCCCCGCCCGTTGCTCGAGTGCAAGCGGATTTAATAGCAGACCCGCACGTAATGCACATGCCGCCTGTGCCGGACAGCTCGGACATAGCAGTCGCCGTATCCGTACGGTCCCCAGAACGGACCTGGCCCCCAATACGGTGCCGGTGGGTAGTAATAGGCTGGCCCCGGATAGCCGTAATAGGGATACGGCCCCCAATAGCCGCCGCCGAGGGCCGCGCCGAACAGCGCGCCGGCAGCCAGGCCGCCGACGATTCCCGCGGCAATGCGCCCGTTGCGAGCGTCGGCACCCGTGGGTGCAAGCAGCGCGAGGGTCAGGACGGCCGCGGTCGCAACCGTACCAATCTTCTTCCCGAAGCTCATTTCACCCTCCTGTGCTGTCATCTAAGATGAGCGCAACTTCGCGTGCGCCACGTTGCGAAGGATCAAGCAATCCGGCTAGCGCTTCAGCATTTTCTTCGTCCGCGACAAGGGTTGAGTGTTGATGACGTCTGCGGCTTCGAGCCAGCCTCGGCGCGCCTGATCGACGCCGAAACGCATGTTGGCGAATCCAGCGGTCGAATGTGCGTCCGTCGAGATCGCCAGCTTGACGCCCGCGGACTTGGCGGCATGAACATGGATATCGTTGAGATCGAGCCGGTCCGGGTCGGCGTTGAGCTCGAGATGACAGCCGCGCTCGCCCGCCGCCGCAATGACGGCTTCCATGTCGATCTCGTAAGGCTCGCGGTCCCCGATCAACCGTCCGGTCGGATGACCGATAATCGAGACATGGCGATTGTCCATCGCCCGGATGATGCGCTCGGTCTGCATCTTGCGCGAGAGCTCGAACTTGTAGTGAACGGAAGCAACGACCAGATCGAGCCGCGACAGGATCTTGTCGGGCAGATCAAGCCGTCCGCCCGCCAGAATATCGACTTCGGCGCCTTTCAGCACCGTAAATCCATCCAGCCGGTCGTTCAAACGGTCGATCTCGTCGATCTGACGCGACAGACGTCCGGCATCGAGACCATGGGCGACAGTGACGTGTTGGCTATGGTCGGTCAGAGCCATATAGGCATAGCCTCTTGCCTTGGCGGCCGTCGCCATCTCGGCGATCGCGGCGGTGCCGTCGGTCCATTTGGAATGGACGTGCAGGTCGCCTCGAATATCGGACAGCGTAATCAGTTTCGGGAGCTTTTTTGCTTTTGCGAGCGCGATCTCGCCGCGATCCTCGCGCATCTCGGGCGGAATCAGGGGCAGCCCGAGCTTGCCATAGATCTCCTCCTCGGTTGCTCCGGCGATGCGCCGCTTGCCGGCGAACAGGCCATATTCGTTCAGCTTCCAGCCGTGATCGTTAGCGAGTCCGCGCAAGGAGATGTTGTGCGCCTTGGATCCGGTGAAATACATCAGCGCGGCGCCGTAGCTGGCCTCAGAAACAACGCGCAGGTCGACGTGCAGCCCGGAGCGCAGCACCACTGCCGTCCGCGTATCGCCATGAGCGAGCACATTGGCGACATTGTCGTATCGAGAGAGTCTCCCGCCGGCGGCGTGGCCGTCACGTGCCACCATCAAGATATCAAGATCACCGACGGTATCGCGCCTGCGACGGTAGCTTCCGGCGACGATCACCTTTCCATCGGTCGCGTCTGGCCTCAGATAGCTGAGGAGTGCTTCCGCTTCGGCTTCGGCCTCGGATAGTCTGAAGCGCCTCTCGGCTCGAGGCTTGGCCAACGCCGCGGTGAGCTTTTCCTCGCTCTTGGCACCGAAGCCCCGAAGCTCTCTCAGCCGACCCGACCTCACCGCGCGCCTGAGGTCCGCGAGTGACCGCACGCCCAGCTTGTCGTAGAGCAGTTTGACGCGTTTCGGACCCAAGCCCGGGAGTGCCGCGATCTCTCCGAGATCGCCGGGCAGTTCACGCTTGAGCTTGTCCAGCACATCGAAATGATGGGTTGCGACGATCGTTTCGATCTTTCCTGCCAGATCCTTGCCGATACCTGGCAGCTCGGAAAGATCCTCACCCGCCTTCAAGAGGTTGGTGATGCTCCTGGGCAGACGTTCAATCACCCGCGCAGCATTGCGATAGGCCCGCGAACGAAACGGATTGTCGCCTTTGATCTCGAGAAGTTCGGCGGTCTGGTCGAACATCTCTGCAATTTCGGCATTCTGTACCGGCATCGATGCACCTCCGTCGCTTGACAGGCTAGAGAGGGATCGAGCCGCTTCCCTTGATGCAGATCAGAATTCAGGGACGCGAGCCTATCCGGTCGGCGACAGCTGCCAGCTGTTCAAGATGGCTTGAAATCTGCACCGGATAGGGCGCGACCGCTTTGGAGGTTCTCAGCTCCGGAGGCAGCAGATCGAGCTGCCGGCGCGCGTGAGCCCGGATGTCGTGAAGTGAAGGTTGAGAGGCGATAGGGCGTCCGCCGAGCATCACCGCCTGGATCAGCGTTTCCCCCTCTTGTTGGTCCTCCTCGGTCGAAAGAATGTCTGCGAGCATGCGGCCCTTCCTGTCATACCGGCGCCAAACCTGCTTGCGGCCGGGCCAGGTGGCCTTTCCCGTCGAGCGCTTGCGACGGGGCAAGCCCGCATACTCCTGCAGCTTATAGGCACAGTCGAGTGCTGGCGCATCGGACGACGTGACGAGGCCCGTGCCGATGCCGATACCGTCGATCGGCGCCGCATCCCGAGCGAAGGCAATCAGGGTACCCTCCTCTATCCCGCCACTGACGAAGATGCCGGTGTCCTTGAGTCCGCCGGAATCCAGAATGCAGCGCACCTTCTTGGCGAGCGCAGACAGATCCCCGCTGTCAAGCCGCACGGCGCTGACCGCAATTCCAAGTTCCTTCAATCGGGGCGCCAGCATGACGACCTTCCTCGCGGCCGCCTCGGTGTCATAAGTGTCGATCAGCAGGACGAGATTCTCTGGCCTGGCGCGCGCAAACGCCTCGAATGCTGTAGCTTCGTCATCAAAGGATTGAACAAACGAATGCGCCATGGTGCCATAGGTCGGAATGCCGAATGACTTCTCGGCCAGGAGGGTTGCCGTACCGGAGAATCCAGCGACATAGCTCGCGCGGGCGGCCAGCAGCCCTGCCTCGGCACCATGGGAGCGACGCAAGCCAAAATCGACCAGGAGCTTGTCTGGCGCGAGTAAGACCATGCGCGCGGCCTTGGAGGCAATCAGCGTCTGAAAATGCAGGATGTTGATCAGGCGCGTCTCGACAAGCTGCGCCTCCGGTAAAGGAGCCGTAACCCTAAGGATCGGTTCGTTGCCAAAGAACACGGTGCCTTCCGGCATCGCATGAACCTCGCCGGTGAAGCGGAAATTGGCGAGATAGTCGATCAACGACTTGCTGAACTTTTCCGTTCGCTCAAGCCAGCCGAGTTCGTCTTGCGAGAACCGTATGTTTTGCAGGAAGTCGAGCGCCTGCTCCAGTCCGGCCGCCATCAGGAAGCTGCGCTGAGGCGGCAGCTTGCGCACAAAGAACTCAAATACCGCTGTATCAGTCTGGCCCGATTCAAGGTACGCTTCGATCATGGTCATCTGATACAGATCGGTTAGCAGCGCGCTCGGTAACGGGTCCATCGATGTCCTCGGCGCTCACATGACGTCAGCCATCCCTTCGATGTCTGCGCATCCCTATTTGACGCCGGTCAAGAGGCGGAAGCAAGTTGCCTCTATCCTCTTTGGTGGAAACGCCGCGGCGTCGCGAGCAAGGCGCGGCAGTGAGCGTCCGAGGCAAGAGCCATGCCCTATCGCACAAACATCGATCTTCCCCCTGCTGTTCGCGCTCACCTCCCATCGCACGCGCAGGACATCTATCGGGAAGCATTCAACCACGCCTTTGCCTCCCATGCGGAAGACGAACGGCAGGAAGAGATTGCTCACCGCACAGCCTGGGCAGCGGTGAAGCGATCCTACGTGAAGGTCGGCGACCGCTGGGAGCCGCTGCCCCACGACCATTAGGCGCCGGCTCGTCAGGAGGCGTGCATGGATCTGCTTGATGGAAACTGCCTCAAAGTGGCAATCACCTCGTCGTCGCTGACCTGATGAAAGTCGCGATAGAAATAGCCGATCGCGCCAAACTCCTGAGGCTCATGCAGACAGACGACGGCATCGACTTCCGCATGCAATTTCCTGATGGCGTCCGGCGGCGCGACCGGGACCGCAAGCACGAGCTCTTTCGGTTCCTGCTTCCGAACAGCCTTGATGGCGGCAAGCGTGGTTGCGCCTGTCGCAACGCCGTCATCGACGATGATCGCAACCTGCCCCTTGACTTCGGCGCGAGCCCGATCGCCCAGATAGCGCTTGCGGCGCCGTTCGATCTCAGCACGTTCCTCCCTGCAGACGACCTCAAATTCTTCGGAGGTGACGCCGGATAGCTCGATCACGTCCTGGTTACGTATGGTGGTCATGCCCTCACCATCCGCGATGGCGCCCATTGCGAGCTCCGGCTGCCCCGGCAGCCCGATCTTGCGGACCAGCAGCAGATCGAGTGGCGCATTGAGGGCTGCTGCGACTTCCGCCGCAACCGGCACGCCGCCGCGTGGCAGCGCAAGAACGACCGGGTGCCGCCCCTTGTATTTGAGCAGCGCCTCGGCGAGTTGCCGGCCGGCATCGGTTCGGTTCTGGAACAGCATGGCAGACCTCATGCGGAAGAGGGGCAGGATATGAGCCGGACAACCACTGCTATTGATCCGTATCAAGCTGCCGGCTGCCTCGATTGGCGATAGGCATCATATGCCCGGATGGCAGAATGAACCCTGGGGCGAGGACGCTGAGAATGGCAGCGCGACCGCTCTTGCTCGCAAGGTGGCGTTTCTCAGCCGGCCGGACAGTTATGTCCCGGCGCCCGACGCTGTGATCACGCGGGAGACCCACATGTCCTGGGTCTTCATGGTTGACGAGCGCGTCTACAAGCTCAAGAAGCCGGTTCATTTTCCATATCTCGATTTCTCCAGCCTTGAGCGCCGCGCAGAGGCCTGCCGCGCTGAGGTTTCGCTGAACCGAAGGCTGGCGCCCGACGTCTATCACGGCCTGGTGCCGCTGACGGCTGCGCCGGGTGGTTACGCCATCAGAGGAGGCGGACACATCGTTGATTGGCTCGTCGTCATGCGCCGGCTCGACGAAGGCCAAACACTCGAAGTCGGGCTTCGCAATCGCAAGGTCTCCCAGGCCCAGATCGATGGTTTGGCCAGTCGCTTGAGCCGCTTCTATTCGCATGCGCGCCGGATCATGATCAATCCGGAGAGCTACATGGTGACCCTGCAAAAGGCAGTTCTGGCGGATCGGCGAGGTTTGCTCGAGTCGGCCTTCGACCTGCCCCGCGGCACCATCGAGCGCATCGCCAACCTGCAATGCCGTTTCCTGCGGCAGCGGACCGATCTACTGGCGCAGCGGGTGCATCACCGGCTCGTCCTCGACGGCCATGGCGATCTGCGGCCGGAACATATCTGGTTGAGCCCTCCCTTCCCCATCATCGACTGCCTGGAGTTCAATGCCCGCTTGCGGACGTCGGATGCACTGGACGAAATTGCCTTCCTGCACTTGGAATGCGCTCGACTGGGAGGACCGTGGGTCGGTGAGAGGCTTCGGCGATATCTGGCCGTCCAGCTCAATGATGACCCGGCCAGCGGACTGTTCTTGTTCTATCGGATTGGCCGCGCCATGCTGCGCGCCAGGCTATCCATCGCTCATCTCGCCGACGCCCATCCACGGACGCCGGAAAAATGGCCGCGGCTGGCGCGCACCTATCTCAAACTTGCCAAGGCGGACGCAGCGCAGCTTGAGCGGCAGCTCACGGCGTGAGCCAGAATTTGAATTGCGGGGATCAATCCTGATACGGAAGCAGCTCCGTCAGCGGCTCGTTGTGGTGCAGCCGACGAATGGTCTCTCCGAGAAGGGGCGCCGCCGAGACAATCTCGAGCTTATCGCGAACCGCGCCCGGCGGAAGCCTGAACGGTGGCACGCTGTCGGTCGCGATGATGCGGCCGATCGCAGGGTCGGCGAGCGTCGTTGCCGCGCCCGGCATGAACAAGCCGTGCGCCACGCAAGCTATCACCTCTTCGGCCCCATGGGCACGGGCCGCCTTCGCCGCCCGCACCAGGGTTCCACCGCTGCTGATGAGATCATCCACGATCACGCACAGCGCGTTCGCCACCTCTCCGGCGAACAAGTCGCCCGAAACGACGCCGGAGCTGCGATGCTTCTCCACGAATGCCTTGCCGATCGGACGGCCGAGCGCTTTCCCCAGAACCTCGCGGAGCAGGTCCGCGCGCTTGCCGCCTCCGAGATCCGGCGAAACCACGGCAATCGGCCGATCAGCCGCGATCGCCTTGATCCTGCCGATCAAGAGCGGCGCCGTGCTCAGCGCTACCGATGGGCAACGGAACGCGTTCTCGAACGCGGCCTCGTTGTGAACTTCGAGGGTCACCACTGCATCAACACCGATCGCCTCGAACATGGTCGCAAGATAACGGATCGTGACGGGGTCATTGGCCTTGGTGCGCCGATCCTTTCGCGCATAACACAGATACGGTGCGACCGCCGTCACCCGCGCAGCACCGGCATCCTTCAACGCTCCGACCAGGAACAGCAGCCGGCACAGCTTGTCGTTCGGACTCTCGTCAGGACCGCCATGGAGGCTATGCAGAACGTAGACGTCGCAGCCGGCGACAACTTCCAGCGGCCGCACCTTGTGTTCGCCGTCCTCGAAGCTGCGTTCTTCGACAGCGGCGAGACGGCATCCGAGCGCGTGAGCGATTTTTTCGCCAAGCCCTTCCGTGCCATGAAGACAGAACAAACGCAGGCGATCACCAATCATCGGTTACCTCCAACGTCAAACCTGCTCGCCGCTCGCGTCTCGGCCGCCGATCTAAGCCCGCAGCCCATGTTTCCCGAGCAATCTGACCGTGCTCGCCTGCGGTCCTTTTTCTCCGATCTCCTCGACGTAGCTTACGCGGGCGCCGGGCACGATGCTTGGTCCACCATCAACGACACTATTACAGTTGAAATAGACTTCGTGGCCGTCGGCGGCTTCCAGAAAGCCGAACTGGCCGCTTGGATCGATACGCGCAACGGTTCCGATCGGTTGAGGCTCGTGCGTCTTGACATCGCCACGCATCAGTCGCGCCCGGTCCTGCAGTTGTCGACGCGCGCGTTTGAATGCGTTGTCCACGGCGAAGGTCAAGTCGACGTACCGTTCATCCAGCTTCGGGGTACGTCCAACGTGGACTTCCCGACCGTCGGGCAGCGCCAGCCGAACGCTCACCAGATATTGACCGCCGGTTTGGTGATGACCGCCCGGACCTTTGACCATGACGCGCGCCGCGGTGATCCGGCCAAAGCGGCTCTCCAGTTCCGCGACATGTTGCTCAACGGCAGCCCGGATTTCAGCGGAGACGCGAATCCCTTCAAATTCGATTTGAACTGGTGTTTGCATTTCCGGCTCCTCTCCCGTGTCGAACTTATTGGACCACGGGAGCGAGGAGCAGCTTTGAGCAAGATCAACTTGCCTTTAGCGTTCTGGCTGCCACGCGATCACGATCAGCTCGCAGCAAACACGAAATCGTCTGCGCGATCGCTCGCGCAGACGACAGGGCATCCGGAACCAATCAGCCGATCTCACCAGGGGCCGCCCCACGGACCACCCCAGCCATAATAGCGATGCCGCCAATACGGACGGGCATAGTAGGGACGGCCGTAATACGGCCCGTAGCCGACGCCGACATAGCCGTAGGGCGGGCCATAATAATAGGGATCGTCGTAGTAATAAGGCGATGCCGTCGCCGCGATCCCGGCGCCGAGAAGCGCGCCGGCCGCGAGCGCGCCTGCTCCCCAGCCCCAGCCGCCGCCACGCCAACCGCCACCACGCCAGCCGCCGCCATGCCAGCCGCCATAGCGGACCTGAACCGTGCTGAGCGGCGCAACGTCGGCCTTCGCCGCGGCCGACAGCGCAGCGACGGGTGCAGACAACGCCGGAGCGCTCGCTCCGGCCAGCATTGCGCCGGACAGGGCCAGCGCTCCCACATAGTTCAAGCTTCGCATCGCAAGGACTCCTCGACCAAGGTCATCACGCATGACTGCCGCGAAGGTCATCCGGCGCAGTCCTCCGCCGCGATCGCGGCGACGAGCAAATGAGCTGCTCGTCGCTACGAACCACCTGTCGGCGCGACCGTTCCATTGCAAAAGCGCGATCGCCGGCGAACATCCCTTCAATGCCGGCCGAGATTGCTCGAGCTGCCGGAATTGTCGGCGCCGGTGCTCGGGCTGTTGTTGTCGAGCAAGCCGGTGGCGTCATTCGGCGCCGATGGCGTGCGCCCCGATCCGTTCCCCGCCGCAGCGGCGGCTTCCGCCGCGCCCGATCCCATTCCGGTCGTCCCCGTCGCGTTTCCGGGTCCGCCCGGCGTTGAGGTTGTCGCGTCGCGGGAGGCGCCGGCGCAGCTGCCACCCGTGCCGCTGCTATCAGCCAAGGCGAGCTGGCTCGACAACGCGAGCGCAGCAGCGGATGCGATCAAGGCCAATTTCATGAGGATGTCCTTCCTTAAGGAAGGACAACGCCGCCTCGGACGGGATGGTCCCGAAGGATCAGCTTCGCCGTTTGCGGCCCTGCGCTGCCGCGGCCTGCTTGCGCAGACCCTCGGCCGCGCTGCCGACGATCTCGGAAATCTGCATCAGTTGCTTGGCGAGCGGGCTGGTCTTGCGCCAGACCATGCCGACCGTGCGCTGCGGCTGCGGATCGGCGAAGCGCGCCAGCGACACCGACGCCGACCGCGTCTCGACGCCGACCGCCATCTCCGGAATCAACGTCACGCCCATGCCGGCGCCGACCATCTGCACCAGGGTCGACAGCGAGGAGGCATCGAGCATCTCGCGCGGCGCCTGCATGTTGCAGAACGACAGCGCCTGGTCGCGGAAGCAGTGCCCCTCCTCCAGCAACAGCAGCCGCATCTCGCGCAGCATCTCGCTGCTCGGCACCGCCGCGCCTTCATATTCCGGCGGCCGCACCAGCAGGAAGCTCTCCGCGAACAGCGCGACCTCGGTCAGCGACGGCTCCGACACCGGCAGCGCGACGATCGCGGCATCGAGGCGGCCCTCGACCAGTTCCTCGATCAGCTTCGGCGTCTTGGACTCGCGGACGTGGATGTCGATCTCGGGATGTCTGCGCGTCAGGTTCCCGATCACCTTGGGCAGCAGATAGGGCGCGATCGTCGGGATCATGCCGAGCCGCAGCCGGCCCGTGAGCTTGTCGCGCGAGGCGCGGGCGAAATCGCCGAGCTCATCGACCGAGCGCAGGATCTCGCGCACGCGCTCGGCGAGCTGCTCGCCGAATCGCGTCAGCACCACCTGGCGCGCATTGCGCTCCAGCAGCACGCCGCCAAGCGCGTCCTCCATCTCCTTGATCTGCATCGACAGCGCCGGCTGCGAGATCGCGCAGGCCTCCGCGGCGCGGCCGAAATGGCCGAGACGCGCCAGCGCATCGAAATAGCGAAGCTGCCGCATCGTCAAATGTATCATCAGTTTATCTTATCGTTCACCGCCGCGGAGTCAATTTTCCCTGACCACAATCTTGAGATGCAACGGTCATGCACCGTGTCCATATGCGTTTGAATGGCGTCAGACCAGGTTCATCAGATAATCTTATCGTTGCGATCACCAATCTCAATTTCCCCTGATCGAAGCAGCCGCGTAGGGTCCCGGCTCCCACCCCAGGGGGGAACCATGACGATCACGTCAGGAGAGAAACATGGATGACGTCAGCAAGTGCCCGTTTTCGGGCGGCTTGAAGGGATTTTCGAACAAGGATTGGTGGCCGAACCAGCTCAATCTCTCGGTCCTGCATCAGCACTCGAACCTCTCCGATCCGCTCGGTGAGGCGTTCGATTATTCCAAGGAATTCAAGAGCCTCGATCTCGACGCGCTGGTCAAGGACCTGCACGCGCTGATGACCGATTCGCAGGACTGGTGGCCGGCCGATTTCGGCCATTACGGTCCGCTGTTCATCCGCATGGCCTGGCACGCCGCCGGCACCTATCGCATTGGCGACGGCCGTGGCGGCGCCGGCACCGGCCAGCAGCGCTTCGCGCCGCTGAACAGCTGGCCAGACAACGCCAACCTCGACAAGGCTCGCCGCCTGCTGTGGCCGATCAAGCAGAAGTACGGCCAGAAAATCTCCTGGGCCGACCTGTTCGTGCTGACCGGCAACGTCGCGCTGGAATCGATGGGTTTCAAGACCTTCGGCTTCGGCGGCGGCCGCGCCGACACCTGGGAGCCCGAGCAGGACATCTATTGGGGTCCCGAGGGCAAGTGGCTCGCCGACGAGCGCTACAGCGGCGACCGCGAGCTCGCGGGCTCGCTCGCTGCCGTGCAGATGGGCCTCATCTACGTCAACCCGGAAGGCCCGAACGGCAATCCCGATCCGCTGGCTGCCGCGCGCGACATCCGCGAGACCTTCGCCCGCATGGCGATGAACGACGAAGAGACGGTGGCGCTGATCGCCGGCGGTCACACCTTCGGCAAGACCCACGGCGCGGGCGATGCGTCGCTGGTCGGGGCCGAGCCGGAAGGCGCCGACATCGCGCAGCAGGGTCTCGGCTGGGCCAGCAAGTACGGCTCGGGCAAGGGCGGCGATACCATCACCTCCGGCCTCGAAGTGATCTGGACGACGACGCCGACCAAGTGGAGCAACAACTTCTTCTGGAATCTGTTCGGCTACGAATGGGAGCTGACCAAGAGCCCGGCCGGCGCGCATCAGTGGAAGCCGAAGCACGGCGCCGGCGCCAACACGGTGCCGGACGCGCATGACAAGTCGAAGCGGCATGCGCCGTCGATGCTCACCACCGACCTCGCGCTGCGCTTCGATCCGGCCTACGAGAAGATCTCGCGCCGCTTCCTGGAGAACCCGGATCAGTTCGCCGACGCCTTCGCCCGCGCCTGGTTCAAGCTGACCCATCGCGACATGGGTCCGAAGGTGCGCTACCTTGGCCCGCTGGTGCCGAAGGAGGATCTGATCTGGCAGGATCCGGTGCCGGCCCTCGATCATCCCGTTGTCGACGACAAGGACGTCGCGGCGCTCAAGGCGAAGATCCTCGCCTCGGGTCTGTCGGTGTCGCAACTGGTGTCGACGGCCTGGGCCTCAGCCTCGACCTTCCGCGGCTCGGACAAGCGCGGCGGCGCCAATGGCGCGCGCATTCGCCTGGCTCCGCAGAAGGACTGGGCGGTCAACAACCCGGCCGAACTCGCCAAGGTGCTCTCGACGCTCGAGGCCATCCAGAAGGAGTTCAACGCGCAGGCCTCCGGCGGCAAGAAGATCTCGCTCGCCGACCTGATCGTGCTGGCCGGCAATGCCGGCGTCGAGGCGGCCGCCAAGAAGGCCGGCGTCGAGGTGACCGTGCCGTTCGCGCCCGGCCGCACCGATGCCTCGCAGGAGCAGACCGACGTCGAGTCGTTCGCGGTGCTCGAACCGACCCATGACGGCTTCCGCAACTATCTCAGCGGCAAGCAGTGGCTGTCGGGCGAGGAGCTGCTGGTCGACAAGGCGCAACTGCTCACCTTGACCGCGCCGGAGATGACCGTGCTGGTCGGCGGCCTGCGCGTGCTCGGCGCCAACGCCAACGGCTCCAAGCATGGCGTGTTCACCGAGCAGACCGAGACGCTCTCCAACGACTTCTTCGCCAACCTGCTCGACATGGGCGTGGCCTGGCGTCCGGTCGATCAGGGCGAGCACACCTTCGAGGGCCGCGACCGCAAGTCCGGCGCGATCAAGTGGACGGCGACCCGCGCCGACCTGATCTTCGGCTCGCACTCGCAGTTGCGCGCGCTGGCTGAGGTCTATGCCAGCTCGGATGCCAAGCAGAAGTTCGTCAAGGACTTCGTCGCCGCCTGGACCAAGGTGATGAACCTCGACCGGTTCGATCTGAAGGCCTGAGGCGACAAGCCGACTGACCGACACCAAAGAGAAGCGGCGCTTCAGTGATGAAGCGCCGCTTTTTTCATTGGACATGTCTATCAGTCGCGGGCCCGTCAGCGCGCCGCGGCCGAGCCGCCGCCGTCGATCTGGCGGCCCATCAGCGCGATCGCCTTCTGATAGACGCCGGCGGCGTTCCAGGCCTCGATGGCGGCGAAGTTCGGCTCGCCCGGCTGATAGCCGGCGCCTGCCTTCCAGCCGTTGGCGCGCAGGAAGTTCGCGGTCGAGGCCAGCGCGTTGGCGGCGACGTCGAGATTGCCGACGCCGTAAGCGAGGATGTTCTTCGGCATGAATTGCGTCTGCCCGACCTCGCCATGCATCGAGCCGCGGGTGTTGCCCGAGAGCACGCCGCGGTCGATCAGCTTGAGCGCGGCATAGAGCTGGTCGGTGAAGAACTCCGGACGGCGGCAGTCATAGGCGAGCGTCGCGATCGACGACAGCATGTGCTGATTGCCGCGCTGGCTGCCGAACGCGCTCTCCATGCCCCAGATCGCGATCAGCGGTCCGGGCGGCACGCCGTAACGCTGCTCGATCGAGGCGAACATCGCCGCCTGCGACTGCTTGAGCTGGCGGCCGCGCGCGACGATCGCAGCAGCCCCGCGCTTGGCGAGGAACTGATCGAGCGACAGCGAGAAGCTGCGCTGGCCGCGATCGGCGGCGATCGTCGCGGAGGCGTAGTTGGTCTGCATCAGCGCGGCGATCGCGGCGCCGCCGACGCCCTTCGCCCGCGCCTCCTCGCTGAATTCGCGCTTCCACGCCTCGAACCCCGCCGGCGACGAACCGCACTGCGCCGCTTGCGCAACGCCGCCGCAGGCTGCGAGCAGCGTCGCGACGGTGAACGTGAAGGTGATCATGGCCCGGCGCTTAATCATTCAGACTCCTCTGGTCGCGTCCGCCGATGCGGCCTGCATCGTGACCCCTGTCGGGACATCGGACGCCGCTGCGCGGCAATATCGGCCGCTCCCGGTTGAAACGGCGACAACCTATCGGAAATGGAAGAAAATCATAGCCGGCGGCGCATTAGCCGCAGATGAACGCGCCGAGCACCCGTGATTGCGCAGCCGCCCATCGACATGCGTGGCCGTGCGGGTTCCAAGGACGCAGCTCCCGCAATCGTGATCAGCGCCATCTACATCATCATGACCTGCCGGACGTCCACCGGTTTCCAGCCGGTCGAAAACAGCGCCAAGGCGATCGCGATCCGCTCGCTGGCCATGACGAGCAAACGCGAGATCCAGAGCTATCTCCCGCCACCTATCAGTTCGCCAGGCACAATGGCTTGGCCTTCAACGTGACGGCGATCGCCCCTCCATCCCCGAGGGCCACGGCGTCGGCTTCGACACCGACTACATGACGCCGCCGGTACCGTAACCTTGACATATACGCTGCCCTTAATTATAAAACGATACAGTTTCGTTTTATCACAACCGTTTTCCGAGGGAATGCTCTACAAGCACCGACCGAGATCGGAGACAGCAGGCCGTCATGAAACGAATCATTCTGTTGACCTTGATCCTGCTGTCATGGGCGCCCCTGGCGCACGCGGTCGCCGGGACCGGCTCCGGCATGCAGACCGAGAGGGATCCGTCAGCCTCCACCGATCCGGCACTGAGCCAGGAGACGATCGATCGCGAGCTCGACAAGTTCCGGCGGACGGAGGTGTCACTGCACCAGGCGCTGCGGATCGCCGAAAGGATTCATCCGGGCTCCAAGACCGCGGACATCAGCTTCGAGGGTGGGCTCGACGCGCCCGTCTACAAGGTCCGAACCCTGCAGAGCGGACGGATCTGGGAATCCGACATCGACGGCACCACGGCGAAGGTGCGCAACAGCGTGCTGTTCTCCACCGTGGATGGACTGAGCGAAAGCGATCGTAACAGCCTGGCTGCCCTCACCACGGTCCGGCTCAAGATGTCGGATGCGATTCGGATCGCCGAGCGCTCGGCGGCCGGCCGGGCGATCAGTGGCGGCCTGATGAACAAGGACGGCAAGCTCGCCTTCGTCGTGATCGTCGTCAGCGGCAACGATCTCAAGCAGGTGACGCTCGAACCGTCATCGCTCCGGCGACGCTGATCGCGCTGCTCAGACCTTCGGCTGCAGCGCCAGGAACGTCTTGACCCGGTCACGGACGAAGCCGGGCAGCTCCCTGCGGATCGTCCTTTCGCTCTCACCCATGAGCGAGCGCATGATCACCGGCATGACGATCAGATCGATGAAGATCTCGGCAGAAACGGCCGACGCCTTCGACGGCGTCCGGCGAGCGGTCGTGGCCGAGGCGCCGATCGTCTCGCCGAGCAGCACCGCCACGGCATGGGTGGCCCGCTTGCGCGAGACGTCATGAAACTGACAACTGAGATCGGGAAACCGGTAAGCCTCCCCGATCGTGACCCGTAACAATCCCAGCGAGTCCTTCAGCGCGCGATCGACGATGGCGATGGCCAGTCCAACCAGCTTTTCCTGTGCGGTGCCGGCCACCGGCGTGTAGGACCCGAGATTCATCACGTCGTTGATGGACCGCGCGACGACGGCGGCGAACAAGGCGGCCTTGCCGGTGTATCGGGCATAAATCGTCGGCTTGCTGGCGGGGGCGCGCTCGGCGATCTCGTCGATGCTGGCGCCGTCAAAGCCGCGCTCGAGAAACACCGCGCGCGCAGCGTCCAGAATACGTTCCTCGATATTTCCAGCCAGCGCCTTCGGCGGCCGTCCCACCCGCCCGCGAAACGCTTCCGTGCGTGCAACGTCCGTACGTTTCAATTTGGCCTGCGTGCGGGCCATACTCAACGACCTCGACTCGACATGAAGATATGTCGTCAAGGGATTACACGTTCTTGTCGAGACGGCAATAGAACGACCACGCCACGCGGCTATGCGCATGGTGGCGTACATAATCGGCAACGCATCAGCACAAGCACCTCAAAATACCTCAGGTAACAAGCTCCCCGAGATCGTCGAACACGGCGAGCGCACCGTCGAACGCGTCGTCATGAAAGTAGAGGCTGCGCGTGATCAGCACGGGAACGCCGGCGCGGGTCGCAGCCATCAACCCGTTACCGGAGTCCTCGATCGCGATGCAACTGGCCGCGGGTAGATCGAGCTGCGACAAGACCTCCAGGTAGACATCGGGCGCAGGCTTCTTGCGCACGACATCGTCGGCCGCCACGACGGCGGCAAATCCTGCCTCCCAGTTCGCGCCCAGCGCGGGCGCCAACAGGGCATCGATATTGGCGCGCGTGGTCGTCGTCGCGATCGCGAGCCGCTGCCCGCGGGCCGAGGCAGCCTCCAGCAATGCTTGAACGCCCGGACGCAACGGGCAGCCCTTGTCGGCCATCAGCGCGGCAAACCGCTCCGTCTTGATGCGATGAAGCCGGGCAACGACGGCGTCGCTGAGCGGAGGACCCGTGCGCCGCATCTGGTCGAACGCACGAACGCGCTCCTTGCCACCGGTGACACGCAGCAGCTCCTTGTAGATGCGGCGGCCCCAGTGCCAGTCGATGCCCACCGCGACGAACGCCTCGTTGAAGGCCTCGCGATGGATTTCCTCGGTCTCGGCCATCGTGCCGTCGACGTCGAAGATCAGCGCGCCGGCGTCGGCGATGCGGCGCCGGAGGTCGTCGAGCGGCGCGTTCCTCACCAGAGCCAGACTCATGGTTGCACCTCCACCCTGCCGTCTCCCGCGTCGGTCCCCTTGGCGAACACGCGGCTTGCCAGCACGTCGCTGGCTTCGATCGACATCACGTCATCGGACGTCAGCACGCGGTCGAGCCGCGACACCAGCCGGTTGGCCTGGCGCAGGCGGATCCGATCCAGCGCATTGCGGATCGAGCGCGCGTTGGAGAACATGGGCTGAGTGCGCCGGACGGCGATGTATCTTTCGAAAGCGGCGCGGGCCTCCGGCGTGAAGCGATAATTCTGCCCTTCCAGCATCATCTCGGAGATCGTCAGCAGCTCGGCCTCCGAATAGTCGGGGAAGTCGATGTGATGGGCGATGCGCGAGCGGAAGCCGGGATTGCTCTGGAAGAACTTCTCCATCCGGTCGGCATAGCCGGCAAGAATGACCACGAGGTCCTCGCGCTGCGACTCCATGATCTGCAGCAGGATCTCGATCGACTCCTGGCCGTAGTCGCGCTCGTTCTCGGGACGGTAGAGATAATACGCCTCGTCGATGAACAGGACGCCCCCCATCGCCTTCTTCAGCACCTCCTTGGTCTTCGGCGCGGTGTGGCCGATATACTGGCCGACGAGGTCGTCGCGGGTGACGCTGATGACGTGGCCGCGGCGCACGAAGCCGAGCCGGTGCAGGATGCCGGCCATGCGCAGCGCGACAGTGGTCTTGCCGGTGCCGGGATTGCCGGTGAACGACATGTGCAGGGTCGGAAACGTCGTCGCCAGCCCCATCTTGCGGCGGATCCGCTCCATCATCAGCAGCGACGCGATCTCGCGGATTCGCGTCTTGACCGGGGTGAGCCCGACCAGCTCGCGGTCGAGCTGCTCCAGCACCGGCGCAATATCGACGCTCTCGAACTCGCGGCGCAGGTCGACGGTGTCGACCGGCGTCGCCTCGGTGGTGTCCGTCTGCGTGGCCTGCATCATCGGCTGGTGCTCCGTTCTGGACGTTCGCATCAGATCGCCGTGCGTTCGATTGCGAACCTGGCAGCAACGAAGCAACGGCAAATAGAAGGTGATATGGCCGCTCCGGGCGGAGATCCCTGCCACGCCGCAGACCCGCAGACGCAGCAGCGACCTCCGCCCGCCAGGGATCAGTAACGCTGGCCTTCCGGGCGCTCGGCCGCGTAGGACCGCGTCGAATAACGCTGATTGCGCCCGACGGTTTCCTGCCGGTCGAGCCGGAAGCCCGGCTCGTTCTGCGGCCGGTTGACGATGAAGGACAACCGGGTCGATTCCCAGCCATGGCTGGAATCGAAGGCCGAGATGCGGATGTAGCGGTCGCCGTAGATCTTCCGGCACTCGGTCAGCTCGCGCATGATGCCGGCGGCGTCACGCAGGTCGAACATCGGCAGGCCCCACATCTCCCAATAGGTGTTGCGGGGATGCGGATCGTCGGTGAACTCGATGTTCACGGCCCAATTCTTCTCGAGGCAATACTGGATCTGAGCGGAGATCTGCTCGTCGGTCAGATCGGGCAGGAAAGAAAAGCAACCCTGGGTCACGCGCATGTTGATGTCTCCTGATATCGCTGAAACGGGCGAGCCGGTGTCCGGCTCGCATCGCGGCGTCGCATCGAACGATTGTTAGGCGGCAGGCGTCACTGTCGGGACGAAGTCCGGCGAATCGGTCGATTCGTAGTTGAAGGTGACGTCCTTCCAGATCTCCAGCGCCTCGCGCAGCGGCGTGCAGGTCTGTGCCGCCTTGGCCAGGATCTCCGGACCTTCATGCACGTAGTCGCGGCCCTCATTGCGGGCGAGGATCATCGCTTCCAGCGCGACGCGGTTGGCGGTCGCACCGGCGGCGATGCCGCGCGGATGGCCGATCGTGCCGCCGCCGAACTGCAGCACGACGTCCTCGCCGAGCAGGTCGAGCAACTGGTGCATCTGGCCGGCATGGATGCCGCCGGAGGCCACCGGCATCAGCTTGTTCAGGCTGGCCCAGTTCTGGTCGAAGAACACGCCATGCTCCAGCCGCATCGGATTGAAGTCCTCGCGGCAGATGTCGTAATAGCCGCGCGTGGTGTTCGGATCGCCTTCGAGCTTGCCGACCACGGTACCGGCATGGATGTGGTCGACGCCGGCGAGCCTCATCCATTTGGCGATGACGCGGAACGACACGCCGTGCGCGCGCTGCCGCGTGTAGGTCGAGTGACCGGCACGATGCAGATGCAGGATCATGTCGTTCCGGCGCGCCCATTTCGCCATCGACTGGATCGCGGTGTAGCCGATCACGAGGTCGATCATGACGATCGTCGAGCCGAGCTCCTTGGCGAACTCGGCGCGCTCATACATGTCCTCCATCGTCGCCGCGGTGACGTTGAGGTAGGTGCCCTTGATCTCGCCGGTCGCCGCCTGCGCCTTGTTGACCGCCTCCATGCAGTACAGGAAGCGCTCGCGCCAATGCATGAACGGCTGCGAGTTGATGTTCTCGTCGTCCTTGGTGAAGTCGAGCCCGCCCTTCAGCGCCTCGTAGACGACGCGTCCGTAGTTGCGGCCGGACAGGCCGAGCTTCGGCTTGACGGTGGCGCCGAGCAAGGGACGGCCGAACTTGTCGAGCCGCTCGCGCTCGACGACGATGCCGGTCGCCGGCCCCTGGAACGTCTTCACATAGGCCACCGGCAGCCGCATGTCCTCCAGCCGCAGCGCCTTCAGCGGCTTGAAGCCGAACACATTGCCGATGATCGAGGCGGTCAGGTTGGAGATCGAGCCGGGCTCGAACAGATCGAGGTCATAGGCGATATAGGCGAAATAGCTGCCGGGCGAGCCCGGCACCGGCTCGACGCGGTAGCACTTGGCGCGATACTTCTCGGCCGCCGTCAGCCGGTCGGTCCACACCACGGTCCAGGTCGCCGTCGAGGATTCGCCGGCGACCGCGGCGCAGGCCTCGGTCGGATCGACACCGTCCTGCGGCGTGACGCGGAACAGCGCGATGACGTCGGTGTCCTTGGGCTGATAGGACGGCTCCCAATAGCCCATCTTCTTGTATTCCATCACGCCGGACTTGTAGCGATCCTTGCCGCGCACCGTGATCGATTGGTCGTTCATGTGTTCCTCCTGGATTTTCGTTGTGGCTGTGGACGTCACGCAGCTTCGGTCATTCCCCCAATTCGTGGATCGAGCGCGCCGGAGCGATAGCGCTTGGCCATCTCCGACAGCGGCAGCACCTTGATCCTGGATGCATTGCCGGCGGCGCCGAACTGCTCGAACCGCTCGCGGCAGAGCTCGCGCATCGAATCCATCGCGGGCTTCAGGAATTTGCGCGGATCGAACTCGCTCTTCGACGACGCGCCGACTTTTCGGAAGATGGCGGTCATTGCCAGCCGGCAGTCGGTGTCGATGTTGACCTTGCGCACGCCGTGACGGATGCCGCGCACGATCTCCTCGACCGGGACGCCCCAGGTCTGCGGCATCTCGCCGCCGAACTGGTTGAACATGTCCTGCAGGCTCTGCGGCACCGAGGACGAGCCGTGCATGACGAGATGCGTATTCGGCAGCCGGCGATGGATCTCCTCGATCACGTTCATGGCGAGAATCTCGCCGTCCGGCTTGCGCGAGAATTTGTAGGCGCCGTGCGAGGTGCCCATCGCGATCGCCAGCGCATCGACCTTGGTGGCGCGGACGAAGTCGACCGCCTGGTCGGGATCGGTCAGCAGCTGCTCGCGGCTGACCTTGCCCTCGAGGCCGTGACCATCCTCCTGCTCGCCGCCACCATGTTCGAGCGAGCCGAGCACGCCGAGCTCGCCCTCGACCGAGGCGCCGACCCAGTGCGCCATATCGGTGACGCGGCGGGTGATGTCGACGTTGTAGTCGTAGTCGGCCGCGGTCTTGGCATCGGCCCTGAGCGAGCCGTCCATCATCACGGACGTAAAGCCGTACTTGATCGCGGTGGCGCAGGTCGCCTCGTCATTGCCGTGGTCCTGGTGCAGGCAGAGCGGGATCTGCGGATACATCTCCTCCAGCGCGTCGATCATCTTGGACAGCATGATGTCGCCGGCATAGGAGCGCGCGCCGCGCGAGGCCTGGATGATCACGGGGGCATCGACGGCCGCGGCCGCCTCCATGATCGCCAGCCCCTGCTCCATGTTGTTGATGTTGAACGCCGGCACGCCGTAGCCGCGCTCGGCCGCATGGTCCAGCAATTGTCTGAGCGTGATCCGCGCCATGTTGGTCTCCGTCCCTGGTTCGATGTTCTGCTTGGTGGCGCGGCTCAGGAAGCCCGCGCCCGGATGATGTTGCGCATCGCCGCATCGGCCACCGCCGCAGGCGTGATGCCGAATTCGCGGTACAGCACCTCGGCCGGCGCCGAGGCGCCGAAGCCGTGCATGCCGACGAACTCGCCGGCATCGCCGAGCCAGCGCGCCCAGTCGCCCTCGATCGCGGCCTCCACGCCGATGCGCGGCACGTGGCCGAGCACCGCGGCGCGATACTCTGCCGACTGCTTGCGAAACAACTCGAAGCACGGCGCCGACACCACCGCCGCCTGGACGCCCTCGGCCGCCAGCAGCTTGGCCGCCTCCAGCGCGATCGCCACCTCCGAGCCGGTCGCAATCAAGGTCACATCGCGCCCAGCCTCGGGCTCGATGACCACGTAAGCGCCGCGCGCGACCTTGTTGTGATCCGATGCCTCGGTGCGGAAGGCCGGCAGGGCTTGCCGAGACAGGCACAGCACCGACGGCGAGGTCTCCGCGCGCAGCGCGCAGTCCCAGGCTTCCGCCGTCTCGACCGCGTCGGCCGGGCGGAAGACCAGGAGGTTCGGAATGGCGCGCAAGCTCGCGACATGCTCGACTGGCTGATGCGTCGGGCCGTCCTCGCCGAGGCCGATGGAATCGTGGGTCATCACGTGGATAACGCGGATGCCCATCAGCGCGGCCAGCCGAATCGCCGGCCGGCTGTAGTCGGCGAACGCGAGGAAGGTGCCGCCATAGGGAATGAAACCGCCATGCAGCGCGATGCCGTTCATGGCCGCAGCCATCGCGTGTTCGCGCACACCATAGTGCACGTAGTTGCCATCCATTGCGGCCGGTGTGACGGATTTGTGCGTCTTTGCCTTGGTCAGGTTGGAATGAGTCAGGTCCGCCGAGCCGCCGAGCAGATTTGGCAGCACTGTCGCAATGACATCGATGACGTTCTGCGAGGCCTGGCGGGTGGCGATCTTCGGCCGCTCGGCCGTGAGCTGCGCGATGAACTGCGCCATGCGCTCGGTATAGGCGGCCGGCAGCTTCTTGTTCAGCGCGTCATGGCACGGCGATCGGTCCGCGGTGCACAGCTTGCGCGCACGCTCCTTCCAGGCCTGGCGCACGCTGCGGCCGCGCGCGCCGATCTCGCGCCAGCTCACCAACACATCGGCTGGCACCTCGAACGGACGGTGCGGCCAGTGCAGTGCCGCGCGGGTCTTCTCGACCTCCTCCGGCCCGAGCGGCGCGCCATGCGCCTTCTCCGAGCCCTGCCGTCCGGGTGAGCCGAAGCCGATCGTCGTCCGGCACGCAATCATGCTCGGGCGGTTGCTCTGCCGCGCCGCCGCGATAGCAGCCTCGATGGCTTCGGGATCATGGCCGTCAATGCGGGACGTCGCCCAGCCCGACGCCGCGAAGCGTGCGAGCTGATCGTCGGAGCAGGCAAGACCCGTCGAGCCGTCGATCGAGATGCCGTTGTCGTCGAACAGCACGATCAAGCGATTCAGCTTGAGATGGCCCGCGAGCGAGATCGCCTCGTGGCTGATGCCCTCCATCAGGCAGCCGTCGCCGGCGATCACGTAGGTATAGTGATCGACCAGATCGTCGCCGTAGCGCGCGTTCATCAGGCGCTCGGCGAGCGCCATGCCGACCGCCGTCGCGATGCCCTGCCCGAGCGGACCGGTGGTGGTCTCGACACCAGGCGTGTGGCCATACTCAGGATGCCCCGGCGTCTTGGCGCCCCATTGCCGGAACCGCTTCAGCTCATCGATCGTGACGGCCTCGTAGCCAGTCAGATGCAGCAGCGCATAGAGCAGCATCGAGCCGTGTCCGGCCGACAGCACGAAACGGTCGCGATCGGGCCAGGCCGGATCGGCGGGATCGAATTTCATGAAGCGTGAGAAAAGGACGGTTGCCACGTCGGCCATGCCCATCGGCATGCCCGGATGACCCGATTTCGCCTTTTCGACTGCGTCGATGGCCAGGAAGCGGATGGCATTCGCCATCTCGGCATGGCTGGGATCGGCTTTCGGAGCCAGCGTTTGCACGGCGGTGGCGGTCATAGCGTGCGCCTCTTTCGGTCCATCAGTTGCATGATCATGGGGGTGAGAATGAGCTGCATCGCGAGATCGAGCTTGGCGCCGTGGATCACGATCGAATTGGCGCGCGACATGAAGCTCTGCGGAATCATCGAGAGCAGATAGGGGAAGTCGATGCCGCGCGGGTTCTTCAGCCGGATCACGACCATCGATTCATCGGGCGTCGGGATCCAGCGGGCGACGAACGGGTTCGAGGTGTCAACCGTCGGCACGCGCTGAAAGTTGATGTCGGTCTCGGAGAACTGCGGGATGATGTAGTTCACGTAGTCCGGCATGCGGCGCAGGATCGTGTCGGTGACCGCCTCGGTGGTGTAGCCGCGCGACGCGCGGTCGCGGTGCAGCTTCTGGATCCACTCCAGGTTCATCACCGGAACAACGCCGATCTTCAAATCGGCGTGCTGCGCGATGTTGACCTTGTCCGTGACAACGGCGCCGTGCAGGCCTTCGTAGAACAGCAGATCGGAGTCCTCCGGCAGCCGGCTCCACTCGGTGAAGTTGCCGGGCCTTGTGTCGTAGAGCCGCGCCTCCTCCTCATCGTGGACGTAGTGGCGCGTCATGCCGGTGCCGGTCTCGGAATAATCGCGAAAAGTCTTCTCGAGCTCCTCGAACAGATTGGTGTCGGGGCTGAAATGGCTGAAGTGCTTGTTGCCGATCTCGGCCTCCTCGACCATCTTGCGGCGCATCTCCTCGCGATTGTAGCGATGGAAGGCGTCGCCCTCGATATAGGCCGCCTTGACGTTCTCGCGGCGGAAGATGTTCTCGAAGGTCTTCTTGACGGACGTGGTGCCGGCGCCCGACGAGCCGGTGATCGAGATGATGGGATGACGACGTGACATGAACTTTCTCCGGAAGGCGCGTTCGGCAGGCGGGCTCAGCGGAACAGGCCGCGCCGCGCGAACAGGGGCGCATCGCTGGTTTCGAACAGCGGCTCGATGCCCTCATGCAACTGGTCGACGTCGCGGACAAGGCGGACGTCGCCCATGATCAGCGGCGCGCGCTGATGCGGCGAGCGCGCCGACAGTTCGAGGATGCGCGAACGGCCGCTCGAGGCCGAGCCGCCGGCCCATTCCATGATCAGCGCCATCGGATGCGCTTCGTAGACCAGCCGCAGCCGGCCCTCGCGATAGCCGGGGCGGGAGTCGGCCGGATAGAGGAACACGCCGCCGCGCATCAGGATACGATAGGCCTCGGCGACCAGCGAGGCGATCCAGCGCATGTTGAAGTCGCGGCCGCGCGGGCCGGCCGCGCCCGACAGGCATTCGTCGACATAGTTGCGCACGGTCCCGCTCCAGTGCCGGCGGTTCGACGCGTTGATGGCGAACTCCGGCGTATCCTGCGGGATGCGGATGCCAGACTTGGCGAGCATGAACTCGTGCAAGGTCGGATGCAGGACGTAGAGATCGACGCGATGGTCGATCGCGAGCACCAGGCAGGTCTGTGGTCCATAGACAAAGAAGCCGGCGGCAAGCTGTGCCGTGCCGGGCTCGAAGAAGCTGGAGAGCACGTCGCGGCCCCGCGGGCGGATCGAGAAGATGGTGCCGACGGAGATGTTGTTCTGCAGGTTCGACGAGCCGTCGAGCGGGTCGATCGCCACGCAAAGTGGGGCAGCAGCATTGACCGTTTCCGGCCGGTCGACCTCCTCGGACAGGATGCCAGCGACCGGAGCCCGGCGCAGCGCATCCCGCATCAGATTGTCGGCGACGATGTCGAGCGCCTTCTGGACGTCGCCGTCGGCGTTCACGGTGGCGGCGCCTTCGTCGACGCCAGACAGCGGTGCGACCGCGATCTGCCGCGCGAGTTCGCGCGCCGCCCCGGCCAGAGCCTCGATGACCGCGGCGCAATCGGCGTCGGCACCCTGCGCCGCCAGATGTGCCTGCAATGTCTGATGTTGATCCATTTGGTGATTCATGGGCCACTCCCTCGCCATCAGCTCCTCTGCCGGGAACTTGATGAAGCCGCACGAATGCGTCGTGCCGCGCTGCTATCAACACTCGATTTGCCTAATTAGGGAAATTTCATTATCTTTGGATAGACCAAAGTTTTCCTTATACTGGCGATCTCATCGAGGGTTCCATGAGCCGGCACTTCTCTCGCGATCTCACCATCCGCCAGCTTCGGGCGCTGGCTGCCGTGCAAAACTCGGGGTCGGTGACGTCTGCGGCCGGCCGTTTGAACCTCACTCAGCCTGCCGTGACCCTGCAGATTCGCAATCTTCAGGAGCTCGCCGGGCTGCCGCTGATCCAGCGCACCACCGACGGCATGATCCTGACCGAGGCCGGCCGCAGCGTCCTGGCACTCGCCGAGCGCGTCGAAGCCGCGCTGCAGGACTGCGAGCAGGCGCTCGACATTCTGGCGGGACGCAGCGGCGGCCGCGTGGCGATCGGCGCGGTCAGCACCGCGAAATATTTCGTGCCGTTTGCGATCGCGGAATTTTCGCGGCGCTTCCCCAAGATCGACGTCACCTTGCGGATCGGCAATCGCGACAGCCTGCGCGAGGCACTGCGCGGCTATGATCTCGACATCGCCATCATGGGCCGGCCACCGGCCGACGTTCCCGTGGATATGCGGCCGTTCGGAAAGCACCCGCACATCATCATCGCCCCAGCCAACCACCGGCTGGCGCGCCGCAAGCGGATCGCGGCCGAGGATCTCGCCGGCGAGGTGTTCATCACCCGGGAGCCGGGATCGGGCACCCGGCTGCTGATGGAGACATTCTTCGAGAAGCATGGTCTGAAGCCGAAGACCAGCATGGAGATGGACAGCAACGAGACCATCAAGCAGGCCGTGATCGCCGGCCTCGGCATCGCCTTCATCTCGCAGCACACCGTCGCCCATGAGCTCAGCGAGGGGCGGCTGGTGACGTTGAAGGTCGCGGGATTGCCGATCATCCGCCAGTGGCACGCGGTGCGGCGCGCCGACAAGCTGCTGCTGCCGCCGGCGCAGGCGATGCTGGACTTCTTCGGCAAGGAAGGAGCGCGGTTTCTGCCGAGCTGAGCGCGACAACCGATGCCATTGCGGTGTCACGTCTCGCATGGCGCCGTCTCACCAGCCGATCTCGAACCGGCAGGCCTCGTCACCCCAGGCTTCGCAGGCAATCTCGCGCGCATGGGCGTCGGGATGCACGAGCCTTGCGAACAGCGTCTCGAACGTCCCAGCGTAGAAGTCGCAGATGGCGTGATCGCCGTGATGGCCGCGGCACAGCGGACAATGGCTGATCTGGTAGATGGTGGGCCGACCTGGGCGTACGGTGAAGGTGCCGGTCCCGGCAAACGTCCAGGCATGCGCGGATATCGCCCGCGTCAGCACGCCGCTCGCGAGCCGGGCCGGCAGCAGCCGGAGCACGCGGTGCGCCGCGGAGGGGATGCGATGCGCGAGCAGATAGGCCGCCGTCAGCCGCCCTGCCCTGGTGCTGACGGCGCGCGCAGCATCGTCGTCGAGCTCGGTCCGAAGCGCACGATGGAGCCGCGTGACCTCGGCTTCGTCGACCATCGCCGCCGGAGGCGTCGCGAGATAGGTGTCGAGCCGCGCGGCCGCGAAGACGCGGCGCGCCGCCTCCTCGCCGTGCAGCTGACGCAAGGCCTCCGCGGTCTGGATGATCGCGTTGGGACCGATGCGGCCGGCGATGTGGCCTTCAGCAACGCCGTCCTGATGGTCAGGCGCGGCGTCAGCACGCGGCAGCGGAACGTGCCGGGCGCACGTGCCGTGCATTTCAATGCACCCGCGTCTCGGTCTCGTCGTTCATCTGCCCGGCACCGCCGCCACAGGCCATCACCTGCGCCTGCTGCGGTCCGCTCAGCTTGCGATTATGGCTCGTCTTCCATTCGACCTTGCCGGGATCGGCGCGCCTGCGCGACGTATCGAAGCCGAAATCGACCTTGCCCTTGGACTGCGGCCCCCAGTAATTGACGCGGCCAAGATCGTAGAATTTCCGCTCGAAGCCCGACTTCAGGAACGCCTTGAGGCAGCCGAGCAGATAGCGGCGGCGCTCGCCGGAGCCGGCCCAGGGATAGGAGAACAGCGCCTTTAGGATGTAGAAGCGGCGATAGTTGTTCATGACGCCGTCGAGCAGCTCGCCGCGGTCCATCGCGTCCGGCTTCATGATCGGGGTGACGAAATTGTACTTCTCGTAGTCGAAGATCTCGACCTTGTCGCCGAGGTCGCGGAACAGATCGGAGAAAGGCCAGGGCGTGTACATCGCCCAGTTGGCGAGATCCGGCTTCCAGTCGCGCGCCATCTGGTAGGTCTCTTCCAGGGTCTCGCGGGTCTCGTTCTCAAGGCCAACGATGAACTGGGCCTCGACGACGATGCCGGCGTCGCGCAAGAGCTGGATCGCCTTCTTGTTCTGCGCGACCGTGGTCTCCTTGTTGAAGCGGTCGAGCTTCATCTGCGCCGCGGCTTCCGTCCCCAGCGAGACGTGGATCAGGCCGGCCTTGCGGTACAGCGGCAGCAGCGCTTCGTCGCGCAGGATGTCGGTGACGCGGGTGTTGATGCCCCAGAGGATCTTGAGGTCGCGGCGGATCAGCTCCTGGCAGAAGGCTATGAATTTCTTCTTGTTGATGGTCGGCTCCTCGTCGGCCAGGATGAAGAAGCCGACATCGTGCTCGCGCATCAATGTCTCGATCTCATCGACCACCTTCTTCGGGTCGCGGATGCGATAGTCGCGCCAGAATTTCCATTGCGAGCAGAAGCTGCAGGTGAACGGGCAGCCGCGCGCCATGTTGGGGATGGCGACGCGCTTGTTCATCGGGATGTAGATGTACTTGCTCCATTCGAGCACGCTCCAATCCGGCGTGATCGCATCGAGGTTCTTCACCGTCGGCGCCGCCACCGTCGCCACGACCTCGCTGCCGTCGCGATAGGCGATGCCCTTGATGCTGCGGCGGTCCGTCGCCCAGCGGCCGTCCTCGCGGGCGCGCATCAGGTCGACGATGATCTCCTCGCCCTCGCCGCGCACGATGGCGTCGATCCACGGCGCCTCGGTCAGCACCTGCTGATACATGAAGGTGGCGTGGATGCCGCCGAGCACGGTCAGTGCGTCCGGGTGCTCCTCCCGAGCGATCTCCAGAAGACGCTCGGCCTTGTAGATGGAGGGCGTGATCGCGGTGCACCCGATCACGTCAGGCTTTTCGCTGCGCAGGATGGCGCGGACCTGATCCTCGGAGAGATCGTTGGTCATCGCGTCGATGAAGCGGAGGTCGGTGAAGCCGGCCGCCTTCAGCGCGCCAGAGATATAGGCCGCCCAGGCGGGCGGCCAGTTGCCGGCGATCTCGGCGCCGCCGGAGTGATAATTCGGATGCAGCAACAAGATCCGCACGGCGTTCTCCCCGATTATCAATTTGTCTATCAATCTTAACGTCAAGATAGATTGACAATTTGATCTGGCTCAAACGCCGCGCGAAAGCGTCACCTCATGCCGCTTGTGCGAGACCCATCTCGGCCCAGATCTCCGAGAGTGCCGCAACGAGATGCTCGATATCCGCATCGGAATGATAGGGCGACGGCGTGATGCGCAGCCGTTCGGTGCCGCGCGGCACCGTCGGATAGTTGATCGGCTGCACATAGATGCCGTAGCGGTCGAGCAGGATGTCGCTGATCCGCTTGCACAGCACAGGATCCCGCACCATCACCGGCACGATATGGCTGGGATTGTCGAGATGGCTGACGCCGGCCTCGTCGAGCCGGCGACGCAGCCGAGCGACACGGTCCTGGTGCCGGGCGCGCTCGGCATTGCTGGCCTTCAGATGCCGGATGCTGGTTAGCGCCCCCGCCGCCACCGCCGGCGGCAGCGAGCTGGAGAAGATGAAGCCGGAGGCAAAGCTGCGAACGAAGTCGCAGACCGTGTTGGAGGCCGTGATATAGCCGCCGATCACGCCGAACGCCTTGGCCAGGGTACCCTCGATCACGGTCAGGCGATCGGCCACGCCGTCGCGCTCCGAGATGCCGCCGCCGCGCGGACCGTACAGGCCGACGGCGTGGACCTCGTCGAGATAGGTCATGGCGTTGAACTCGTCGGCGACGTCGCAGATGTCCGAGATCGGCGAGATGTCGCCGTCCATCGAATAGACGCTCTCGAACGCGATCAGCTTCGGCGCCTTGGGATCGAGATCCGACAGCTTGTCGTGGAGATCGGCGACGTCGTTGTGGCGCCAGATCCGGGTGTCGCAGCGGCTGTGGCGGATGCCCTCGATCATCGAGGCGTGGTTGAGCTCGTCGGACAGGATCACGCAGCCGGGCATGCGCGAAGCCAAGGTCGACAGCGACGTCCAGTTCGAGACATAGCCGGAGTTGAACAAGAGCGCAGCCTGCTTGCCGTGGAGATCGGCGAGCTCCTCCTCCAGCAGGACATGATAGTGGTTGGTGCCGCTGATGTTGCGGGTGCCGCCGGCGCCGGCACCGCAGCGGTCGAGCGCCTCGTGCATCACCTCCAGAACCTTGGGGTGCTGGCCCATGCCGAGATAGTCGTTGGAGCACCACACCGCGACATCGCGCTCGCCATGGGGGCCACGATAGGTCGCACGCGGGAAGGCGCCGGCCTTGCGCTCGAGGTCGGCGAACACGCGATAGCGTCCTTCGCGCCTGAGACCGTCGAGCTGGCGGCGGAAATAGTCTTCGTAGTTCATGGTACTCCCCCCTGTGCTGTCGTGTTCGGATCGACCGGCGGCGTGACCGGCACCGCGGCCAGTCCGGTGATGGTTTGCGCCTGCGCGTCAGCGCGGGCCTGGCGATAGGCTTGGCGGAATTGCTCTTCGAGCCGCTGCCGTGCTGCGGCTGCTGCATTCTTCTGAACAGAGACGGGACGCTCGGCCTGCGGCGCAGGAGAGACTACCGCGAGCACCGGCCGGACCAAAGGCGTCGCGGGCACTGGTGCGGGAGCGGCAGCCACGACCGCCATCGCAGGCACGGCAGGCTCGACTGGCGCGCTCCAGCGCCACAGATTGATCACCGGCATCGGCAGCGCCATGAAGCCATGCTCGAGCAGGCCGAGCGCGATCAACGATGCGAGCAGTGACAGCGCGACGCCGTCGAACGATGACGTTGCGCCGATCGCGGCAGCCGCGACCATCACGGTCGCGGTGGTCGCCGCGGCAATCGAGAACGGGAACAACGGGTTGGTGGACTTCTTTGCAAAATAGCTGCGCATGAAGCGGACCTGCTGCGGCAGCAGCTCGTCGTTCAGGGTGCGCACGCCAAGGAACAAATTGATCTTGGCGCTTTGCCGCAGCACCAGCAGTGCCGCGAAGGTCCACCAGCTGAGACGGTTGGGCGCGCCCGATGTCACCGCGAAGACGAGGCCCGCTGTCGCGATCAGCGCCAACTCGTGATAGGCGATCGCCTGCAGCGCGAAGCCGACGCGCGAGGCGGGCGTGCAGTCCCGCGGGCACGCCTCGGGCCGCGGGCCGGTGATCCAGCCGGCGAGCAGCGACATCTCGACCGTGCCCCACAGGAGAATGGCGCAGGTGAAGGCGCAATAGGCGTTGGCATCCTCCGCCGCCTGGCTCGACACCGCGACGCCCGACAGGGCCGCGACGAAGGCTGCGGCCGTGCCCCATTTGAACGCGGCCGGATGGCGGGCGGCGAGCCCGACCAGCGCCAGCACGGCGCCGGTCGAGAACCACCAGACGAACACGACGTAGGGAATGGCAATCGCGGTCGCGCCCATGGCCGGCTCCTTGTCACCAGGCGGGTTGCAGCCTGATCTCCCGTGGCAGTTCGTTGCTCTTGGCCGGCAGCATGTACAGCCGGCCGAAGGTCAGCGCCGCCTTGAGCGGCAGCACGGCGCGCTTGAGCGTGCCCATGATGCCCCCCTGTGCCTTTGCATCGGCAATCGCCTCCGATACCTGGCGCAGCTGCCTCAAGCCGGCCCAGAAGCGCGGATTATCGATGTCCAGCATGACCGGGAACACCTGGCGCGAGATCTCCGAGGTGATCCGGAACACGCGCATGTCGTACTCGTCCACCGGCATGCCGAGCGCCTCGTAGAAGGCGGGGCGCATGTGGTCGCGGACATGCATCGTCGCGAACACCGCGAGCAGGAAGAACTTGATCCACAGCTTGTTGAGGCCGCTGAGCAGCTTCGGATCGGCGCGCATGAGAAGCGCGAACGCCTCGCCGTGCCGGAACTCGTCGTTGCACCACCGCTCGAACCACTTGAAGATCGGGTGGAACTGGCGCTCCGGATGCCGCTCCATCTGGCGATAGATGGTGATGTAGCGGGCGTAGCCGATCTTCTCGGACAGATAGGTCGCGTAGAAGATGAACTTCGGCTTGAAGTAGGTGTACTTCTTCGTCTTGGTGAGGAAGCTGAGGTCGACGCCGATGCCGTGATCCTTGAGGATCTCGTTGATGAAGCCGGCATGGCGCGCCTCGTCGCGGCTCATGAACTGGAACAGCTCGCGGATATCGGGATTGGTGATCCGCTTCTTGATCTCGGCATAGAGCACGCAGCCGGAGAACTCGGCGGTCAAGGACGACACCAGGAAGTCCTTGAACTCCACGCGAAGCGCCTCGGGCAGCTCGTTCAGATCCTTCTCGAATTCCGGCGTGCGCACGAAGTGCTTGCGGTTGTGGTCGGCGCGCAGCTCGGCCATGACCGCATCCCATTCGCGGCGCACCAGGTCGACGTTGAGCCGGTCCATCGCCGCAAAGTCGGTGGTGTAGAAGCGCGGCGTGAGGATCGTGTCCTCCAGTGCCATCTTGGTGGAGATGTTGCCGCTTCCGCCTTCCATCGCGATCATCTGACCCTCCCGTCCGAAAAGCTGACGTCGTACAATTCCGTGAGCTCGAGATAGCCCGCGACATGCATCATCAGGCGCTTCAAGGGACCTGCCCGCACCACCGTGGCGGTGCGGCGCAGGTTGAGCTGCTCGCCGAACTTCACCACGATCGGCGCGCCCTGGATCAGCACTTCGTCGCCCGGACGAATGTTGACGTCGCGGTCGAGCGTGACATGGGCATGCAAGGTCTCGGAGGTCTGCTCGATCTCGATGCTGCAGCCGATGTCGAAGCGGCGCGGCCCGGCGGCCCATAATCCTCTCATCGCGGCTCTCCCATCGCCATCAATCCCGTGAACCGGCGCATGTTGTCGGCGCCGAACGGCGCGAGATCGATCCGCCGGCCGGTGGCGGGATCGTCCAGTGTCAGATGGCCGTCGGACCAGCGGTTGATCGTGAACGCCGGGCCCGATCCGATCGCGAGACGCTGGCGGTCGAAGGCCATGCTGCGCAGCACGGTGCGCAGGAAGCCATCGCCGCCGGCCTCGACCACGGTCACGAGCTTGCCGCTGTCGGGCGACACCACCGCAATGCCGCCATCGGCACGGTCCTCGAACCGCAGCGCCGTCGACTGCACCGCCGTGACGTGGTCGTTGCGCACCGTGCCGATACCCGTGACCCGGCCGACGCCGGCCGCGAGCAGGGCAAAGGCGACCAGCGCGAAGGCCGCGCGGAGCGCGCCCTTCGGAATGATGATCTCGGCTTCGGCATGGCTATCGGCGTTGCTCATCGCGCCCTCCTCCCGATCACGCCGCGCTGGCGACCGCCGCCGGCGGTGCGCCTTGCGACTGACCATTGGCTGTCGGCAGCGGCTGCGCGGCGACGGCGCCATCCGACGCCGCAACCAGCGCCTTGGCAAGAATCTCGGCGACGTTGCGGGCGTCCGGAACGCCGCGCAGCATCGGCTCGACCTCGTTCAGCCGCCACGGCCGCGCATGCGGCCACAGCAGCAGATACGACAGCCGCTGCTGCGCGGTGACGCCGAGCGGCAGATCGCCGGAGCCATCGGAGAACAGCTTCGCATCCGCCCGTGCCACCTGCTTGAACGGCACGTTCAGGGTCATCGGCAACACGGCGCCGAACTGCAGCAGTACGCGCCGGCTGGTAATGGTATAGCGCGTGGTGCGGCTGTAGAGCACCGCGAGCCCGGTGAGCAGCAGCGTCGCCAGTGCCACCGGCGTCACCAGCGACGAGGCGCCGACGACCGAGGCCGCGAGCGGCTGATGATCGAGCACGCCCGCCACAACGCGCGCGCCGAACAGCGCCGCGAAATAAGCCAGCACGAGGCGCAGGTGGAACACCCGCAGCAGCAGCGCCTTCACCGTGGGCTGTCCCTGCCAAAGCAGCCGCTCGCCCTCCGGCAGCATCAGCGTGTCCATCTCCCTGCGCGTACTCACAGCAGCGGCTCCTGCCGTGCAGCAGTCGCGTAGAGATGACCGCCGCCATAGTAGCCGACGATCTTGTCTTCCTCGAGCTTGGTGACCTGGTCGGGGTTGGCAAGGCCCGGCACGCTGGCGAATTGCGAGCCGAGGATGGCATCGACCAGCACCGCCTTACGCGACCTGTCGACGATGGCCATGGTCATCGGCAGCAGCACGTGACGTCCGACGATGCCGTCGACCTCGACCTCGAGGTATCGGATCAGCATCTCGGCGCGGTCGACCCAGACCTCCCGAACCTTGCCGCCGAGCCTGCCGTCGCAACCCAGCACTGGCATGCCGCGCGGATCCGGATCTTCGGAGGCGATGAAGATGCTGCCGTCGACGCGCAGCGGCACGATCGCAGGGATGTTGTCGATGGTCAGCTCCGGCTCGTCCTTGCGCGCGGCAAAGGAGCCCGGGCCGACACCGTCGAGCATCGGATTGCCGGTCGGCAGATAAGGCGTGCCCGGCCAGGGATACATCGGCGTCACCGGCGCATCGGCGCGGTCGTTGTCCCAGTTCGGCAGGGTCGCGGTGCGGCCGCCATGCATGTGGTAGGTCTTCGGGCTCGGCGGGGTCGGGAAGCCGTGACCGCTCGAGGCGGTCCGGCGGCCGACGCGGCCCTCGAACTGCAGCGGATAGCCTTCGCGCTTGTCCTCGGTGCGCAGGTAGAGGATCAGGGCTGCGAAGAACACCCAGAACCCGTAAAGCACCACCTGGGCGACATCGATGTAGCTCGTGAAAGACGTCTGCATGGTTTCCTCCCCGACCGGGCTAACCTGGAAATTCAGCGATTCCGAATTGTAGTTGCTGCGGCTCCGCCGCTCGCCGCCGCACCAGCGGTCCGATGACCGCAAGCGTGACGAACAGCAGCGCGATTTCGACGTGGTAGACGATGCTGTAGCCGGTCGCGGGACCGGCAAGGGCGACGCCGAGGCGGCCATCCAGCGCGAGCTGCGACATCACATCGCGAATGGCGCCGCCGCCGGCGATCGCGAGCCCCGCCGCCGTCGCCTGCACCGCGCCCCAGGCACCGAGCGCAAGCCCGCTCTCGCCGTTCTGCACCAGTGCCATCGCCGCCGTCAGCGTGCCCACGGCGAACAGCCCGCCGCCGAGACCGATCAGCGTGGTGCCAATCCGGAACAACAAGGGTGAGGCCAGCGGCGCCGAGAAGATGACAGCAGAGAAAGCGAACAGCCCGACCAGTCCGCCGAGGGCGGCGATCCGATAGGGATCGGAGCCCTTGCCGAGGCGGCGCGCAGAGAGACCGAAGCCGGCCAGCGTGCCCGCGGCGAACAAGGCGGTCAGCGCCGTGGTCTCGCCGACGGTCAGATGCAGGATCTCAGCCCCGTAAGGCTCCAGCAGGATGTCCTGCATGGTGAAGCCGGCGGTGCCGAGCCCGACTGCGAGCAGCACGCGTGCCGAGCCACCCGCCTCCCGGAAGTGTCGCCAGGAGTCGCCGAAGCGCGGCCGCTCGCGGGCCGCCGACGTGCGCGACGGATCACGCGCCTCCTGCTTCCACAGCGCGATGACGTTGAGCACCATCTCGGTCAGCGCCGCGCCCTGGATCACCTGGATCAGCCGCATCTCGCTGAACTCGGCGAGCAGCCCACCGAAGGTCAGCGCGCTCGCCATCATGCCGAACATCAGCATCACGTAGAGAAAGGCGACGACGCGCGGACGCGAATGCTCCGGCGCGATGTCGGTCGCGAGTGACAGGCCTGCCGTCTGCGTCGTGTGCAACCCGGCGCCGACCAGCAGGAACGCAAGCGCGGCACCGATACGGCCGGCGATCACCTGGCCCGGTGCGTCGCCCGACGAGAGCACGAGCAGCGCGAACGGCATGATCGCGAGGCCGCCGAACTGCAACAGGGTGCCCATCCAGATGTAGGGCACCCGGCGCCAGCCGAGCACCGAGCGGTGATGATCGGACTTGAAGCCGATCAGCACCCGCAGCGGTGCGAACACCAGCGGCAGCGCCACCATGGTCGCGACCAGCCAGGAGGGCACGCCGAGCTCCACGATCATGACGCGGTTGAGCGTGCCGTTGAGCAGCACCACCGATATGCCGATCGAGACCTGGAACAGCGACAGCCGCATCAGGCGCGACAGCGGCAGCTCGGTCGAGGCGGCATCCGCAAACGGCAGATAGCGCGACGACAGCCGCATCCACGCCTGCATGATCGATGGTGCGCGTGCGCTCATGCCGGGCGGAGCTCCAGCGCCTGCGAGATATAGAAGCCGTTGGCGATGCGGCGGCTGCGGGCGCAGCGCCAGTCGGCGAGATCGTGATGGTCGGCGATCAGGCGATACAGCTTCTGCTCGGCGACCGGCTCGATCGACGGCGCGCGGTTGCCGCGCGGGAACACGCCACCGACGGCATGCATGACGGCGAGCAACGGCGTGCGCGGCGCATAGGTCATCAGGATCGCGTCGGAGGTGCGAGCGGCCAGACCGGCGACAATCCGCACGGCATCCTCGGCGCGGTAGTGGATGAACGAGTCCATCGCGACGACGAAGTTGAAGCCGCCGTACCTGGGATCGAGCATGTCGCCGGCGACGAACTGAATGGCGTTGCGGCTGATGTCGTCGGGCAGCCGGCGCTGGGCGATCTCGATCAGGGTCGGCGAAATGTCGACGGCGACGACATCGGCGCCGCGACGGGCCGCCTCGATCGAGAAGCTGCCGGTGCCGCAGCCGGCGTCGAGAATGCGCGCGCCGCGCAGATCGAGCGGGAGCCATGACAGCAGCGTCCGCCGCATCTCGTCACGGCCGGCCCGCACCGTGGCGCGGATGCGGCCGACCGGCGCATCCGACGTCAGCCGTGTCCAGGCGGCGACCGCGGTGCGGTCGAAATAGGTCTCCACTTCACTGCGGCGGGCGAGATATTGCGCTGAGGTCATCGGAGAGAGCCCTACTCAATCGAAACCAAGGAGATCGAAGATGTCGCGGTCCTTGAGCGGCACCGCCTGCATCGGCTCGCTGCCGGCGAGCAGCGAGGCGGCGAGGCGCAGATACTCGTTCTGGGCGCGCTCGACGTCGGGCGAGGCCTCCATCTCGAACAGCGTGCACTTCTTCAGCCGGCTCTTTCTGATGACGTCGAGATCGGGGAAGTGCGCCACCGTCCTCAATCCGGCCCGCTCGTTGAACTTGTCGATCTGGTCCGTCGCGGCGCTACGGTTGGCGATCACGCCGCCGAGCCGCACCGGATAGTTGCGCGACTTGGCCTGGATCGCGGCGACGATGCGGTTCATCGCGAAGATCGAGTCGAAGTCGTTCGCAGCCACGATCAGCGCACGGTCGGCGTGCTGCAAGGGCGCTGCGAAGCCGCCGCAGACGACGTCGCCGAGCACGTCGAAGATCACGACGTCGGTGTCTTCGAGCAGATGGTGTTCCTTGAGCAGCTTGACGGTCTGGCCGACCACGTAGCCGCCGCAGCCGGTGCCGGCCGGCGGCCCGCCCGCCTCGACGCACATCACGCCGTTATAACCCTGGTAGACGAAGTCCTCCGGGCGCAGCTCCTCGGCGTGGAAATTGACCTGCTCGAGAATGTCGATGACCGTCGGTACCAGCCGCTTGGTCAAAGTGAAGGTGGAGTCGTGCTTGGGATCGCAGCCGATCTGCAGCACGCGCTTGCCGAGCTTGGACAGCGCGACCGAGAGGTTCGACGACGTCGTGCTCTTGCCGATGCCGCCCTTGCCATACACCGAGAACACCTTCGCGGTGTCGATGACGACGTTCGGATCGAGCTGCACCTGCACGCTGCCGGCCCCGTCGGGGCGTCGCGGCGCGGTCGTCAGCGGCGGTCGTAATGTCACGTTCATGCGGCAACTCCCACGCCTTCGAGGCGATCTTCGAGCTCTTCCCCCGCCTTGCGCAGCACGTCGAGCATGTCGGGGTCCGGGGTCCAGTAATTGCGCTCATGCGCCTCGATCAGTCGGTTGGCGATCTTCGCCGACGCGGCCGGATTGAGCGAGGCAAGCCGCTCGCGCATCGCGGGGTCGAGCACGAAGGTCGTCGTGATCTGCTGATAGACCCAGGGCGCGACCTGGCCCGTGGTGGCCGACCAGCCGACGGTGTTGGTCACATGCGACTCGATCTGGCGTACGCCCTCATAGCCGTGGGCGAGCAGCGCCTCGTACCATTTCGGATTGAGCGTGCGGGTACGGGTCTCCAGCGCCACCTGCTCCGACAGCGTGCGCACCGTGCCTTCGCCGCGGGTCTGGTCGCCGATATAGACCGGTGCCGCCTCGCCCTTGGCGCGCTTCACCGCGCGGCTGATGCCGCCGAGCGTATCGAAATAATGGTCGATAGTGGTGACGCCGAGCTCGACCGAGTCGACGTTCTGATAGGCCGCATCGACGCCGGCCAGCACATGGCCGAGCAACGCGTCGCGCCGGACAGGGCGTCCGTCGGTGCCGTAGGCAAAGCCCTTGCGCCGTGTGTAGACGTCGGCGAGTTCGTCCTCATCGGTCCAGGCGCCGCAATCGATCAGGTGGTTGACGTTGGCGCCATAGGCGCCCTCGGCATTGCCGAACACACGCAGCGACGCATCCGCCAGCTCGCCGCCATGCGCGGCCTGGAACGCGACCGCGTGCTTGCGCACGTAATTCATGTCGGCCGGCTCGTCGGCGGACGCCGCAAGCAGCGCTGCTTCGGCGAGCAACTTGGTCTGCAACGGCATCAGGTCGCGGAAGATGCCCGAGAGAGTGATGACGACATCGATGCGCGGGCGGCCCAACTGCTCCAGCGGGATCAGCTTCGCGCCGCAGAGGCGGCCATAGCTGTCATGGCGTGGCTCGGCGCCCATCAGCCACAGCGCCTGCGCGATCGGCCCGCCCTCGGTCTTGAGATTGTCGGTGCCCCACAGCACCAGCGCGATTGTCTCAGGCAGCTTGTGGCCTTCACCTGCATGGCGGGCGAGCAGCCGCGCGACCTGGCGCTCGGCATCCTTGAGCGCGAAGGCGCTGGGGATGCGGAAGGGATCGAAACCATGCAGGTTGCGCCCGGTGGGCAGCACGTCGGTGTTGCGCAGCAGATCGCCGCCGGGCACCGGACGGATATAGCCGCCGTCGAGCGCGTGCAGGATCGCGGGCGTCTCGCTGTCGGTGGCGAGCATCCTGTCGAGCTCGGCACGCTTGGCCGGATCGGCGATGCCGGCGAGGTCGAGCAGCTCGGTCCGCTGCCCCTCGGGCGGCGGCGCGCCGACGATGTGCAGGCCGTGTGGGATCAGCGAGTATTCCAGCTCCAGCACGCTCGCGGACAGCGCGCCGATGCTGGCATCGCGCTCGTCGCCCCACAGCGGCTCGGCCGCGGCAAGATCGACCGCCGCCGCCTGCGCCTGGATCAGCGCCGCGCTGTCGCCCCTCACCTGCTCGGTCGCGTCCGGCGACAGATTGCGCCAGGCGTCGAGCGAGGATTTCAGATCGGCGAGCCCCTTGTAGAGGCCGGCGCTGGTGATCGAGGGCGTGAGATAGCTGATCAGGGTGGCACCGCCACGCCGCTTCGCCAGAGCGCCCTCGGACGGGTTGTTGGACGCGTAGATGTAGAAGTTCGGCAGGTCGCCGATCAGGCGCTCCGGCCAGCATTCCGCGGACAACCCGGCCTGCTTGCCCGGCATGAATTCCAGCGCGCCATGGGTGCCGAAATGCAGCACGGCGTGGGCGCGGAAATCCTCGCGCAGCCAGCGATAGAACGCCGCAAACGCATGCGTCGGCGCAAAGCTGCGCTCGAACAGCAACCGCATCGGATCGCCTTCGTAGCCGAACGCCGGCTGCAGGCCGACGAACAGATTACCGAACTGCTCGCCGAGCACGAGGAGGCTGGCGCCATCGGTCTGGTGGCGGCCGGGCGCCGGCCCCCACTGCTTCTCGATCTCGGCGAGGTGGCGCTCGCGCCGGACATGCTGATCCACCGGGATGCGCGCCGCGACATTGGCGGCGGTGCCGAAGCGCTCGGCATTGCCCTTGAGCACACGCGCGCGCAGCGCGTCCACGGTGTCGGGGACGTCGATCGTGTAGCCCGCCGCGCGGAGCGAATTCATCACATTGTGCAGCGACTCGAACACCGAGAGATAGGCGGCGGTGCCGGCGCTGCCACCGTTCGGCGGGAAGTTGAACAACACCACGCCGAGCTTCCGCTCGGCGCGCGCGGAGCGGCGTAGCTCGACGAGCCTGGCCACACGCGCGGCGAGTTGCGCCGCGCGCTCCGGCAGCGAGGCCATGTCGCGGCCGGCATCGGCCACCGCCGAGCGGCCGCCGAACACGGTCGGGCGGACGGCGCCGTCGAGCTCGGGAATCGCGACCATCATGGTGGCTTCGACGGGCGTCAGCCCGCGCGCGTCATCGCGCCACTGCTCGACGGTCTGGAATTCGAGCGGATGCGCCGCGATCAGCGGCACGTCGAGGCCGGCCATCACCTCTTCCGCGGCGCGCGCGTCATTGTAGGCGGGGCCGCCGACCAGCGAGAAACCGGTGAGCGAGATCACCGCGTCGACGGTGGCGACGCCGTCCTTCTGGAAATAGCGCTCAATCGCCGGGCGCGAGTCCAGCCCGCAGGCGAACACCGGAATGACCGCAAGCCCGCGCGCCTCCAGCGCCGCGATCACGCCGTCATAATGCGCGGTGTTGGCGGCGAGCAGATAGGAGCGCATCAAGATCACGCCGACGCGGCCGGCCGGCTTCGCCAGGGCCGGCAACTGGTCGGCGCGCTCGATGATCCGCGGCGACAGCCGCGGATGATAGAGGCCGACATCCGGATAGATCGCCGGCTCGGCCGCGTTGGTCTTGCCACGCAGCACAGCACGCGGGCCGTCGGCGTAGCGGCCGACCAGGAAGCGCACCATGTTCGCAAAGTTCTGCTCGGAGCCGGCGAGCCAGTATTGCAGGGTGAGGAAGTAGGCGCGCAGGTCCTGTGCGGTGCCGGGGATGTAGCGCAGGAGACGCGGCATCCGCTGCAGCATCTTCATCTGGCCCTGGCCGCTGGAGCTGCCGGCCCGGTTGCTGCCGCGCAGCCGCTTCAACAGGCCGAGCACGCCGGTGGCCGAGCCCGACATCGTGAGCTTGCCGAGCCGCGTCAGCCGCACCACCTCGCCGGCCGACAGGCAGCCGATCATGGCGTCGCAATGATCACGGCGGGCCTGCAGCGCTGGCAGCACCGGCTGGATGTGGTCCTCCATGAACAGCATGGTGGCGACGACGATGTCGCCGGTGGCGATGTCGGCGAGGCAGTGTTCCAGCGCGGTCGGATTGCAGCCCCATTCGTCGGCTGCGTGCACCTTCAGATCGAGGCCGGGCAGCTCCGCTTGCAACGCCGTGCGCGCGCGCACGGCAGCCGAGGCGAGATGGCTGTCCATCGTCACGATCACCACCCGGATGGGTGTGACGTCAGCGACCGAAATGCGCTTTGGCATCATACAAGGTCTCGAGCGTGATCAGGTTGACGTTGCGCTCGCGCGCGAAGCGTTCGGTGTTGCGGCGGGCCTTGCCGCGCACGAAGAAGGGGATCTTGGTCAGCTCGCGCTCGGCGTCGGACGCCCAGGCGAGCTCGGTGGCGATGGCGGTTTCGACGACGCGCAGCTGCGGCTGTTGCGGGGGAACCGCGGGCGCTGCTCCGAGATGCGAGGGGGCGTGATCGGCGAATTCGTGGTCCTCGCGGAACATGCCGAGCAGATGCTCCTCCAGGCCCATCATCAGCGGATGCACCCAGGTGTCGAACAGCACGTTGGCGCCTTCGAACCCCATCTGCGGCGAATAGCGCGCGGGAAAATCCTGAACGTGGGTCGGCGACGAGATCACGGCGCAGGGAATGCCAAGGCGCTTGGCGATATGGCGCTCCATCTGCGTGCCGAGCACGAGCTCGGGCCTGAGCTCGCTGACGCGCGCCTCGACCTCGAGATAGTCGTCGGTGATCAGTGGCTCGACGCCGTAGATCGCCGCGGCCTCGCGGATCTCGCGGGCGAATTCCCGCGCATAGGTGCCGAGGCCGACGACCTCGAAGCCGAGCTCCTGCGTCGCGACGCGCGCCGCGGCGACCGCATGGGTCGCGTCGCCGAAGATGAAGACGCGCTTGCCGGTGAGATAGGTCGAATCGACCGAGCGCGAGTACCACGGCAGCCGGCTCTCGCTGCGCGCCAGCACCGGCGCGGCATCGACGCCGGCGAGGCCTGCGACCTCCGCAATGAAGTCGCGCGTCGCGCCGACGCCGATCGGGATCGTGCGCGTGAAAGGCTGGCCGAACTGGCGATTGAGCCATTGCGCCGTCGTCAGCGCGATCTCGGGATACAGCACGATGTTGAAATCGGCGTCGGGAAGGCGGGCGAGATCGGCCGGCGTCGCGTTCCACGGCGCGACGACGTTGATCTCGATGCCGAGCTCCACAACCTGCCTGGTCACTTCCGCGAGGTCGTCGCGGTGACGGAAGCCGAGAGCCGTCGGACCAAGCAGGTTGCAGACTGGACGGGCGCCTGTCTTCCTTTCACGGCGGGGGGAGCCATCAGCGGAAGACGCAGCCAACGCCCGTACAATCCGGTAGAGCGTTTCTGAGGCGCCCCAATTCTCCTTGCGCTGATAGGCCGGCAGCTCGAGCGGAATCACCGGAATGGGAAGCTTCAAGGCCTGCGCGAGCCCGCCGGGATCATCCTGGATCAGCTCGGCCGTGCAGGACGCGCCGACCAGCATCGCCTGCGGCTGGAAGCGCTCGTAAGCGGCGCGCGCCGCGCTCTGCAGCAGATCCGCGGTGTCGCCGCCGAGATCGCGCGCCTGGAACGTGGTGTAGGTGACCGGCGGACGGCGGTCACGGCGCTCGATCATCGTGAACAGCAGATCGGCGTAGGTGTCGCCCTGCGGCGCGTGCAGCACGTAGTGCACGTCGCGCATCGCGGTCGCGATGCGCATCGCGCCGATGTGCGGGGGTCCTTCATAGGTCCAGACCGACAGCTGCATCTCACACCGCCAGTCGGGTTTGCCGCAGCAAGGGCCGCGCGAACAGCTCGGCGAGATCGCCAGCCTGCTCAAAACCCTGAATCGGCGTGAAGATCAGCTCGATCGACCATTTGGTCGTGAGACCCTCGGCCTCCAGCGGATTGGCGAGGCCGAGCCCGCAGACGACGAGATCGGGCCGCGCGGCGCGGCAACGGTCGAGCTGACGCTCGACGTCCTGGCCTTCGCTGAGCTGCGTGCCATCAGGCAGCAGCGCCAGCTCGGAGGCGAGATGGTCGCGGTGCAGATAGGGCGTGCCGACCTCGACCAGCTCCATGCCGATCTCGCGCGCCAGGAAACGCGCCAGCGGGATCTCGATCTGGGAGTCCGGAAACAGGAAGACGCGCTTGCCGGCGAGCCGCGCGCGGTAGCGCGCCAGCGCGCGCTCGGCCCGCGCCTTCAGCGGCGCGATGGTCCGCTCGACATGGGGGCGAGAGACACCGAAGGCGTCGGCGGCGGCTGCGAGCCACAGCGCGGTGCCTTCGCCGCCGAGCGGAAATGGCGCAGCGATGCGGCGGCAACCGCGCTCCTCGAGCGCACGCGCGGTGTCGCCGAGGAAGGGCTGCGCCAGCAGCACGCGCGTCTCGGGGCCGATCGCGGGCAGCTCCGAGGAGCGGCGCGGCGGCAGGAAGGAGACCTGGTCGACGCCGATTGCCGCAAAGGTCCGCCTGAACTGGTCCTCCACCACGTCGGCGAGCGCGCCGACCACCAGCAGCGATGGCCGCGCAGCCCGATCGGCTGCGGGGAGCACCGGCACCAGCGACGCGAGGCAGGCATCCTCGCCTTGCGTGAACGTCGTCTCGATGCCGCTGCCGGAGTAGTTGAGCACGCGCACATCAGGTGAGAAGCGCTGCGACAGCCGCAGCGCCGCGCGTGACAGGTCGAGCTTGATCACTTCCGACGGGCAGGAGCCGACCAGAAACAGCAGCTTGATCTCGGGCCGACGCGCCAGCAGCTGCGCGACGATGCGGTCGAGCTCGTCATTGGCGTCGACGAGGCCGGCGAGATCGCGCTCCTCCATGATGGCGGTGGCGAAGCGCGGCTCGGCGAAGATCATGACGCCGGCGGCCGACTGGATCAGATGCGCGCAGGTGCGCGAGCCGACGACGAGGAAGAACGCGTCTTGGATCTTCCTATGCAGCCAGACGATGCCGGTGAGGCCGCAGAACACCTCGCGCTGTCCGCGCTCGCGCAGCACGCCGTCCGGCGAAGCAGGTGGTTTCACGGCACAGGCTTGCGCGGACATGCTCATGACGCGCGCTCCGCACCGACCTGCGCCATCGCCTCGTCCTGCAGCCGTGCCGCACGCAGCTTGAGGAGAAATTGCGCGGCGTTGATCGCATAGGCGGCGTAGGCGGCGAGCACGAGCAGCATCTGCTGCCGGGCGCCGCCGATATGACCGATGATCGCGGCCAGATAGGCCGTATGCAGCGCGATCACCAGCATCGAGAATACGTCCTCCCAGAAGAAGGCCGGTGCGAACAGATAACGCCCGAACACGACCCGCTCCCAGATCGAGCCGGTGATCATGATGATGTAGAGCAGCGCTGTCTTCAGAACGACCGAGGCGGTCGCGAGCCAGAGTCCCTCGCCGGTCGCGAGATAGCGCGCCACGAGTCCGAGGCTGATCAGGAAGACGAGAAATTGCAGCGGCGCCAGAATGGCCTGCACCAGGGTCCATGGCGTGGCGTCGCGCCGGCGCTTTTCCTCAGGCGTGTAAAGCGCTTGCCGCTTTGCACGCGGCGCCGGCTCAGGCGTGAAGCAGAGCTGGCTCCAGAGCGACGGATCGGTGGCGGATGTGAACTGGGCGTCACACCATGTGTAAAGATGATTTGACAACATCGGTGCCCAGTGATGCGATGACGACAACCACAGGGGGATTTGTGGTGCACCGCACTCGGTCTGATCAGCGCTACGTTGTGCAGTTCGCAGGTGGCGCATCGCAAATCCCCGAGTGCGAGCCCGATGGGGAAACGCTAGACCTGGGCAGGAAGAGTGTCAATCAAAATTGACGTCAAATAATATTGACGCAACGAGTGACGTGCGCTCATATGGAGGGGAGGCGCTTATGACCGAGCTCAATGAGACAGCCCGATTTCCGCGAGCCCGCTTTCGGACGAAGCGGGGGCAGCCCGGCTTTCATTCGCCTGCATCGCCGCGCATCATCGCGCCGCTACGCAACACACGTCACCCCCAACTCAACGACGCGATCGAAGCCGAGATCATTCCGCGGCTCGTGATGGCCCATGCCTCCGCGCTCGAACGCGTCCCGGCAATCATCACGGCCTCGGCGCAGGAGGCGGCTGATTTCGCCGAACTCGTGCTGGATGCGGACGACGTTGGCGCAGTGGCCTGCATCCAGGCGCATCGCGATCACGGCGAGACCCTGGAGCGCATCTACCTCGATCTCCTGGTCCCCACCGCGAACCATCTGCGCCATCTGTGGGCGGACGACGAGCGCGACTTCGCCGACGTCACGCTCGCGCTGTGGCGGCTGCAGCAGCTGCTGCGGCATTTCAGCTCGGCCTTCTGCGCCGAGCTCTCGGTCGCGCCCGCGGGGCTGCGCGTGCTGCTGACCACGGCGCCGGGCGACAGGCGCGAGCTGGGCCACATGATGTTCGGTCTCGTGCTGGCCGGCGAGTTCTTCCGTCGCGACGGCTTCGAGACCTGGATCGAGCCGGATACGGCCGATCGCGGCTTCGTCGAGACGCTTCGCTCGCAGTGGTTCAACGTCGTCGAGTTCTTCGCCAACAGCGACAAGAAGCTTGACGATCTCGCCTCAAACATAAGGATGGTCCGGCGCGAGTCCTCCAACCAGGACGTCGGCGTGCTGGTCTGCGGTCCTGCTTTTATTGAACGGCCTGAACTCGTTCTCCTGGTCGGTGGCGACGGTGTCGTCTCCGATCCGAGCAGAGAGGCTTCGCAAGCCCGGCACGTCGTCAGTCTTCTGACCGAACGGCGATAGCTGAGGGTGCAGTGAAGATGAATGCTGGAACGAGACTTGCCGCGCGAAGGCTCCTTGACTGGGAGGACAACGGCGTTGGTGAGGGCGTTCAGAGCTCCGAAAGAGTCGCTTGGCGACCTCAATGCGGATGTTGCGGGCATGCTGGTGGCCGCAGCGTCCGACATTGCGCTCGCGCTCGACGCCGACGGCAACATTCAGGACCTGGCTTTTCAACAAGCCGGCCTACCGCTTGAACTGAGAAACACAGACGCGTGGATCGGCCGATCCTGGCAAGCAACAGTGTCCGAGGAAAGCCAGACCAAGCCAGAGCTGCTGCTCGCCGAAGCCTCCCAGCGCAAGGTGTCGCGCTGGCGCGAGGTGCGTTATCCGGCCGCGCGCGGACCGGACATCCCGATCCTGTTCGCGGTGGTGGCGATCAAGGGCGCGGCGCGCTTCATCGCGGTCGGCCGCGACGTGCGCGCCACCGCCGCGCTCCAGCAGAAGCTGATCGAGGCGCAAGTTGCCATCGAGCGCGATTACTCGCGCATGCGCAACGCCGAATCGCGCTACCGGATCCTGTTTCAGATCACGGCCGAGCCGGTGCTGATCGTCGATGCGGTGAGCCATCGCATCGTCGAGGCCAATCCGGCCGCGGCCGCCCTGCTCGACCATGGCGCCGCCAATCTGATCGGCAAGCTGTTTCCCGACGTGCTGCTGCTCGACGACATGGCGATGTCGCAATCCCTGTCGCTGGCGATCCGCTCGCAGGGCAAGATCGAACGCGCCAAGATCCGGCTCGACGGTGGCCGCGACTATCTGCTCGACGGCACCTTCTTCCGGCAGGACAACTCGTCGCTGTTCCTGCTGCGGTTCTCGCCGCAGACGTCGCAGCCTGCGCTCCCCAGGACGTCCGACGTCAACACCCAGCTCGTGCAGTTCGTCGAATCGGCGCCCGACGGCTTCGTCATCACCGACATGGACGGCCGCCTGCTGCACGCCAACGCCACCTTCCTCCAGCTTGCCCAGATCGAGAACATGCACCAGATCATGGGCGAGACGATCGACCGCTGGATCGGCAAGTCGGCGATCGATTTCTCGGTCATGCTGACCAATCTGCGCCAGCATGGCAGCGTGAAGCTGTTCTCCAGCGTCGTCCGCGGCGAGCACGGCTCGCCGGTCGACGTCGAGATCTCCGCCAGCACGGTCGGGGCGCCCGGCCAGGCCCGGCTCGGCTTCACCATCCGCAACGTCGGCCCGCGCATCTCCGGCGACGGCGGCGACCACGGCTATATTCCGCGCTCCCGCGAGCAGCTCGCCGAGCTGATCGGCCGCGTGCCGCTTAAGGAGCTGGTGCGCGAGACCACCGACGTGATCGAGCGGATGTGCATCGAGACCGCGCTCAAGCTGACCGGCGACAACCGCGCCACCGCCGCCGAGATGCTCGGCCTCAGCCGCCAGAGCCTCTACGTCAAGCTGCGGCGCTATGGCCTTGCCGAGCCGAGCGAAGAAGACAGCCAGTTGGAATAGGGGGAACAGTTGCAATGACCGAGATCGCGCCCGTCCCGCTCGCTCCCCGGCTTCATCCCTCGGCCGTTCTCGAGCTGTTGAAGCCGATCACCTGGTTTCCACCGATCTGGGCGTTCGGCTGCGGCATGATCTCGTCCGGCGCGCCACTGGCGCCGCGCTGGCCGGTCGTGATCGCGGGTCTCATGCTCGCCGGGCCGATGGTTTGCGCCACCAGCCAGGCCGTCAACGACTGGTTCGACCGCCATGTCGATGCGCTCAACGAACCGGACCGCCCGATCCCGTCGGGCCGCATTCCCGGACGCTGGGGTCTCTATATTGCGCTGATCTGGACGGTGCTGTCGCTCGGCGTCGCCACCCTGCTCGGCACCTGGGGCTTTGCTGCTGCGGCGCTTGGCCTCGCGCTGGCCTGGGCCTACAGCGCGCCGCCGATCCGGCTCAAGCAGAACGGCTGGTGGGGCAACAGCGCCGTCGGCCTCTGCTACGAAGGCCTGCCCTGGATCACGGCGGCAGCGATCATGAGCGCGCAGGCGCCGTCCTGGCCCGTGCTCGCGGTCGCCCTGCTGTATAGCGCCGGCGCGCACGGCATCATGACCCTGAACGACTTCAAGTCGATCGGCGGCGACCGCGTCAGCGGCGTCAACTCGCTGCCGGTGCTGCTCGGCGCCGAGCGCGCCGCGCGCCTCGCCTGCATCACGATGGCGCTGGCGCAGGTTGCGGTGTTGACGCTGCTCATTGTCTGGAGCCGCCCGGCCCATGCCATCATCGTGGTTGCGCTGATCGCGGCCCAGCTGGTGCTGATGCGGCGGCTGATGACGAACCCGCGCGAGCTCGCGCCCTGGTACAACGGCACGGGCGTGCTGCTCTACGTGCTGGGCATGCTGGTCACGGCCCTCGCGCTGGCGGGGTTGTCGGCATGAGCAACGCTGCGCCCGCTCCCCTGTCCTGGTTCGGCATCGTCAGGCTCGGCCTGGTGCAGACCGCGCTCGGCGCCGTCGTGGTGCTGACGACCTCGACGCTCAACCGCGTCATGGTGATCGAACTGGCGCTGCCGGCGATGATCCCCGGCCTGCTGGTCGCGATCCACTATGCGATGCAGGTGCTCAGGCCCTGGCTCGGTCACGGCTCCGATGTCGGCGGGCGTCGTTTCGCCTGGATCGTCGGCGGCATGGCCGTGCTCGCGGCTGGCGGCCTGCTGGCCGCAGCCGCCACCGCGCTGATGGCGACCCACCTCGCCCTCGGCCTGGCGCTCGCAGTGATCGCGTTCATCATGATCGGCATCGGCGTCGGCGCCGCCGGCACGTCGCTCTTGGTGCTGCTCGCCAAGCGCACCGCGCCAGAGCGGCGCAGCGCCGCCGCCTCGATCGCCTGGATCATGATGATCACAGGCTTCATCGTCACCACGGCGGTGGCCGGCAAGGCGCTCGATCCGTTCTCCGGCGAGCGGCTGATGACGGTGTCGGGCACGGTGTCGGCGATCGCCATGGTGCTGACGCTGCTCGGCGTCTGGGGCATCGAGCAGCCCGACACCTCTGCCGAGACGACCTCCGCCATCGCGGAGCGGTCGGGCTTCATGCAAGACTTCCGCGAGATCTGCCGGGAGCCGCAGGCGCGGCGCTTCGCGATCTTCATCTTCGTCTCGATGCTCGCCTACAGCGCACAGGACCTGATCCTGGAGCCGTTCGCCGGCAGCGTGTTCGGCATGACGCCGGGCCAGACCACGCAGCTCTCATCGGTGCAACACATGGGTGCACTGATCGGCATGATCCTGATGCCGGCGATGGCGAGCCTGCATGCCGATTGGCGGATGCGGCCGCAGCCGTGGATCATCGGCGGCTGCCTCGCCTCGGCACTGGCGCTGCTCAGCCTGGTTGCGGCCGCGACCGTCGGCCCGGCCTGGCCGCTGCGCGCGTCCGTGTTGCTGCTCGGCATCACCAACGGCGTCTACGCCATCGCCGCGATCGGCGCGATGATGAACATGGTCAGCGAGGGCCGCGACAACCGCGAGGGCACGCGCATGGGCCTGTGGGGCGCCTCGCAGGCGATCTCGTTCGGCATCGGCGGCTTCGTCGGCACCGCCGCGGCGGACGCCGCGCGCCATTTCATGCCCACCACCGCCTCGGCCTATGCGGCGGTGTTCGCCGCCGAGGCCGCACTGTTCGTCTTCGCCGCCTGGCTCGCAATCTGGATCAAGAGCCCACGCGAAGCTCAACCGAGCCTTGCGCCACAGCCGGCCAACATCGGAGCCTGAGCGATGACTTCCTCTTCCAGCCCGGAAACCTTCGACGTCGTGGTCATCGGCGGCGGCCCCGCCGGCGCGACCGCCGCCAATGATCTCGCCCGCAAGGGCCAGCGTGTGCTGCTGCTCGACAAGGCCGGCCGCATCAAGCCCTGCGGCGGTGCGATTCCGCCGCGGCTGATCGCCGAGTTCGAGATCCCCGACCAACTCCTGGTGGCGCGCATCTCCTCCGCCCGCATGGTGTCGCCGAGCAACCGGGACGTCGACATGCCGATCGATGGCGGCTTCGTCGGCATGGTCGATCGCGAACATTTCGACAAATGGCTGCGCGCGCGCGCCGCCGCAAACGGCGCGATCCGCCGCACCGGGACCTTCAGCCATATCGCGCGCGACGACGACGGCAAGTCGGTGGTGCACTATGTCAGGCGCATGGACGACGGCAGCGTGCGCGAGGACAGCGTGCGGACGCGCGCCGTGATCGGCGCCGACGGGGCGGTCTCGGCCGTGGCGCGCCAGTGCATCCCCGAAGCCAGCGAGATGCGCTACGTGTTCGCGTATCACGAGATCATCCGCTCGCCGGACCTTAGCCATCCGGTGTTCGATGCCGCGCGGTGCGATGTCGTCTATCGCGGCCGGCTGTCGCCGGACTTCTACAGCTGGGTGTTTCCGCACGGACCGACCACCAGCATCGGCACCGGCAGCGCGCATAAGGGCTTTTCGCTGCGGGGCTCAGTCGCCGAATTCCGCAAGGCCGCCGCGCTCGACGATCTCGAAACCGTCCGCCGCGAAGGCGCGCCGATCCCGCTGAAGCCGCTGTCGCGGTGGGACAATGGCCGCGACGTCGTGCTGGCCGGCGATGCGTCGGGCGTGGTGGCCCCGGCCTCCGGTGAAGGCATCTACTACGCAATGGCCGGCGGCCGCGCGGCCGCCGACGCCGTTGCCCTGTTCCTCAAGACCGGCGACGCAGCCGCCCTGGCCACCGCCCGCAAATCCTTCATGCGCAAGCATGGCGCCGTGTTCTTCATCCTCGGCATGATGCAGCGCTACTGGTACACGAACGACGCCCGCCGCGAGCGCTTCGTCGCGATCTGCCGTGACAAGGACGTCCAGCAGCTGACCTGGGACGCCTACATGAACAAGGAACTGGTGAAGGCGAAACCGCTGTCGCATGTGCGGATCTTCTTCAAGAACATCGCGCACCTCACCGGACTCGCGAGGGCCGCCTAGCGGCTCGCGCAATGGGTGAGCTGTTTCGCAGCCCGCATCTGGTCGACCTGATCCTCGCGGTGGTCGCCGTGGAGTTCGCCGCCGTGGCGTGGATCTGGCAGCGGCACCGCCGCGGCATCAGCCCGCTTGGACTGCTGCCCAACCTGCTCGCCGGCGTGTTCCTGCTGCTGGCGCTGCGCTGCGCGCTGATCGGGGCGCCTTGGTTCTGGCTCGCAGGCTGTCTGGCGGCCTCGGGTCTCGCCAACGCCGCCGATCTGCGGCAGCGCTGGCGATGAGGGGTCGGCAGATACCGATCACTTCTTCTCGGAGAATGTCTTCAGATACGCGATGACGTCCTTGCGCTGCTGCTCGTTGGCGAGCTTGAACACCATCTTGGTCGATCCAGTGGCCTGATCCGCTTTGCCCTTGTCGGTGAGGAACTTCTTCAGGAAGGCGTTGGGATCTGGGAGGTATGCGAAGATGTTGTCCTCGGTCCAGACCAGCCCGGCCTCGCCGGCATGCTTGTTCAGCTCAGAATAGGCGAAGCCCGGATAGGTCCCGGTAGGCCGGCCGACCACGCCGGTGAGCACGGGACCGACCGCGTTCTTCGCCTCCGGTCCGATCCGATGGCAGGTCATGCACTGCTTGAAGACCTGTTCGCCCTTCGCAGCGTCGCCGCCGTCCAGCGCCAATGCGGCGCCTCCCGACGTTGCAACCACGACTGCCGCAACCAAACCCGCCTTGAGCATGTGCATCCTCCCAATTTGTCGTTCCGTTAGCCCATGTGACCTCATCGTTACATTTATCAGTGTCATGATATCTTGTCATTCTCACCCGAGTGATTAAGTCGCAGCTCGAACATGCAATAGGCGCAGGGATACCAACGAAAGCTGGATGCTCTGAAATAAGCCTTGACAGCGAGCGCCCTGCATGGGCTAACGACATTCTCAAGACTCTCAATACGTTAGCGGGATGGGGCGCAACACCTTCAAAATGCGCGCCAAATGAACTGGCCGCGATCCCCCGAGCGTCTCAAGAGGGTGCCAAGATAACGGGTGCCAAGACCATGGCCGAGTTTCACGGTCCACGACCCGACGTGACATTGCTGCTGGACATGGACGGCGTGATCCGTGAGGCGACGCTGTCGCCGAACATGTCAGCCGAGAATGTCGACATCTGGCTCGGCCGTCCCTGGTCCGAGATCGTCGATGATGCGAGCGAGAAGATCGAGCGCATCATGCAGGACACCAGGCGGACCGGCATTTCCGCGTTCCGACAGATCACGCAGCGATTCCCGAGCGGTCTCGAGCTGCCGATGGAATTCACCACCGTGCTGCTCGGTGGCCGGGCCGGCATGCTGGCGATCGGCAAGAATCTGCAGGCGGTCGCGGAGCTCCAGGCCCGGCTGATCTCGGCCCAGCAGACCATCGAGCGCGACTACTGGAAGCTGCGCGAGATCGAGACGCGCTACCGCCTGGTCATCGAGGATTCCAACGAGGCTGTGCTGCTGACGAAGGTGTCAGATCTGCGCATCGTCGAAGCGAATCGGACGGCGGCAGCCGCGCTCGGCGTTTCAAGCCGGCGCCGGGACAATCTGGTGGGCCGCGAGTTCCTGCAGGAGATCCCGCAAAAGGATCGCGAGCCGGTGGAGCTGATGCTGAGGCGCGTCCGCGACCAGGGCAAGGCGCCGGGCATCGTGATTCACCTCGGCCAGGACACCGCCCCCTGGATGCTCCGGGGATCGCTGATGAGCAGCGACACCGCCCCGATGTTCCTGCTGCAGATGGCGCCGATCGGCAAGGCCGCGCAGCCCGGTCCGCTGCCCGACGATCCCGAGGCGCTGATCGACAATCTTCCCGATGCCGTCATCAGCATCGATGGCACCGGTGCCGTCAAGCGCGCCAATCGGGCCTTCCTGGAGCTGGTCGAGGTCGGATCGAAAGAGGCGCTGATCGGCGAGAAGCTCAGCCGGTGGCTGACGCGCCCCGGCGCCGACCTTTCGGTGCTGATCTCCAACGTCGAGCGCCATGGAGCCGTCCGACTGCTGTCGACCACGATCCAGGGCGAGCTCGGAACCGAGACCGAGGTCGAGATCTCGGCCGCCGCCCATGGCCTCGACGGCCAGCGCCGGATCGGCCTGGTGTTGCGCAACATCGCCAGGCGGTTGTCGCCCACGGCGGAGCATGACAATCTGCGGGTCGCCCTCGCGGGCATCAACGAATCGGTCGGCAAAACACCATTGCGCGACCTGGTGAGGAGCACGGTCGAAGTCGTCGAGCAGCATTACGTCCGCGCTGCGCTCGAGCTCGCCAACGGGAACCGGACGTCGGCTGCCGAAATTCTCGGCCTCAGCCGCCAGAGTCTTTACGCCAAGCTCGATCGGTATAATCTGAGCCAGCTCGAAGAAAGCGACGAGGAAACCGAAAAGGGGAGATAGTTGCCCGTTCCGCTGACAACGCCGGCCTTCGGCCACGCTACTCTTGCGGATTGCGAGCGTGAACAGATTCATCTCGCAGGCTCGATCCAGCCGCACGGCATTCTCCTGGCGGTCAAGGAGCCCGACAACATCGTCATCCAGGCCAGCACCAATGCGGCCGCCTTCCTCAACACTGGCTCCGTGGTCGGACGTCCGTTACGCGATCTTGGCGGCGATCTCGCGCTGCAGATCCTGCCGCATCTCAACAGCCCGCTTCATCTGGCTCCGATGACCCTGCGATGCACCGCCGGGGCGCCGCCGCGCCGGGTCGACTGCACGCTTCACCGGCCCTCGAATGGCGGGCTGATCGTCGAGCTGGAGCCGGCGACGAAGACGACCAACATCGCGCCTGCGCTCGACGGCGCCTTCCACCGCATCACCTCAGCCTCATCGCTGCTCGGCCTGTGCGACGAGACGGCGACCATCTTCAGGGAGATCGCCGGCTACGACCGCGTCATGGTCTATCGCTTCGACGAAGATGGCCATGGCGAGGTGTTGTCGGAGCGGCGGCGGCCGGATCTGGAGGCCTTTCTCGGCAACCGCTATCCGGCGTCCGACATTCCGCAGATCGCGCGCCGGCTCTACGAGCGCAACCGGGTGCGCCTCCTGGTCGACGTCAACTACAGGCCTGTGCCGCTGCAGCCGCGCATCTCGCCGCTCAACGGCCGCGATCTCGACATGTCCCTGAGCTGCCTGCGCAGCATGTCGCCGATCCACCAGAAATATCTGCAGAACATGGGTGTCGGCGCGACACTGGTGTGCTCGCTGATGGTCAGCGGAAGGCTGTGGGGACTGATCGCCTGCCATCACTATGAGCCGCGCTTCGTGCCGTTCGACATTCGCGCGGCAGGCGAGGCGCTGGCCGAGACCTGCGCGATCCGGATCGCGGCGCTGGAGAGCTTTGCCCAAAGCCAGTCCGAGCTGGTCGTGCGCCGGCTGGAGCAGCGGCTGGTCGAAGCGGTGTCGCGCGACGGCGAATGGCAGGCCGCGCTGTTCGACGGCTCGCAGTCGCTGCTGCAGCCGCTCGGTGCCAGCGGCGCGGCGCTGCTGTTCGAGGGCCAGGTCACGACCGCCGGCGACGTCCCGTCGACGCAGCGCATCCGCGACCTCGCCGCCTGGCTCGATCGCCGGCGCAACACTCCGGGAGCAGCCCCCGAGGGCTTGACGGCGACCAGCTCGCTGACGCTCGATGAGCCGTCCTTTGCCGACATCCGCTCGATCGCCAGCGGCTTGATCGCCGCTCCGCTGTCGGCGAGCGAGGGCGAGTATCTGTTGTGGTTCCGGCCGGAGCAGGTCCGGACGGTGACCTGGGGCGGCGATCCGCTCAAGGCCGTCATCATCGGCGACGATCCGTCGGATCTGTCGCCGCGGCGCTCGTTTGCGAAATGGCATCAGCTGGTCGAAGGCAAGTCCGAGCCGTGGTCGAGCGCCGAGCTCGCCTCCGCCCGCGCGGTGAGCGAAACGGTCGCCGACGTGGCGCTGCAGCTACGTTCGGTCCGCATGGTGATCGCGCAGGACCAGCTCGCCACGATCAGCGCTCAGGTGCTGCGCTCGGAGCAGCCGGTCATCATCGCCGATGTCGAGGGCCGCATCCTGCTGATGAACGAAGCGTTCGAGCAGCAGCTGCGCGCCCCGCATCCGCACATCCCGCATCTGCGCGATCTCGGCAGCTACTGCACGGCGCCGGCGGAATTCCGCGCCAATCTCGACGACCTCATGCGCAACAAGCGGAGCTGGCGCGGCGAGCTGACACTGACGGGCGGCGCCTCGCCGCAACGGCCGTTGATGGTGCGCGCCGACCCGGTGATCGCACCGTATGATCGCGTGCTCGGCTTCGTGCTGATCTTCTCGGACTTGACCGAGCGCAAGACCGCCGAGGCGGCCCGCGCGCGCTTCCAGGAAGAGATCGACGGCGCCCGCCGGCCGACGCTGCGGCTCGATCAGAGCGCAAGCCTGATCTACAAGGAGCTCGCTGCCTCCACCGTGGAGAACGCGCAGCTCGCGGCGCTCGAGGTGACGCACGGAGCACAGGCCGGCAGCATGCCGGAGATGCTGGAGAGCATCCGCAATTCGACCACGCGGACACTGGAGATCCTCGAGCACCTGGTGTGGTACCGCTCGCAGAGCGAAGAGTGACGGCGGGCCGCAGCTCTCGTCCGGGCGACCTCGACTGCCTTGTCCGTCCTGCCTCCGGAGAGCCAATCTGGATTCGAAAATCTCCCGACGTCGGCCTCTGCGATCCAAGTTGCGGCTGGGCCGAATTGGAAGGGCATATGCGATTGCCCTGCCGGAAAGGAGGAGCGGAGCCCACCGCCCCCGGGGGAGGACGCGGGGTCTCACGCGATCGTATTCGACCAAACCGATGGCGAAGGATCAATCAGGCCTCCGCACATCACGTTCTCAGCCCGGCCGCCTCCTGCAGCGCTTGCGACAGCGTGATGTTCATCTCGAACGCCAATGCCGCCTCCTCGACGACGGTCTCATGCTCCGCCATCGCCGCGCCGGCCTGCTCCAGCACGTCGCGGTAGTCGTCCTTGAACCGCGGGATATCAGCGATCTCGGGGAATTCGTAGAACGACGTCGCCTCGGGCCGTAGCTCGAGCGAACGCGCGAGAATCTTCTTGATGATCTGGCCGCCGCTGAGATCACCGAGATAGCGCGTATAGGCATGGGCCAGCAGCCGATGGCCGGAGCCGGCTCCCGCTTCCTGGATGACCCGGACATAGGCGATGGCCTCGGGCAGCAGCGGCAGAGGGCTCGCGTCGAACCACGCAAGATCAAGCTTGATCGCAGCACTGCGATGCAGCTCCGGCCGCACGATGCGGCCCATCACCGGCGTTCCCTGATGGCGGAGCAGCTCCGCTTCGAGCGTCTCGTAGACCGGCAGCAGATTGCGCAACAACAACGCGTAGGCCTGCCGCGTGCCGCGCCCCCGCAGCAGCTCGGCGACGATCCCGGTCCGCTCCGCGGTGACGTGCAGCGTCTTGGTACGCTCGCGCATCGCCTGCAAGAGACTGGCCGGGCGCGCACTGCGTCCGGCCGTCTCGATCCGATCCAATTCGACTCTGTCCAACATGCCTCGACCTGCAGGAGTCAGCGCGGCGGCGCCAGCCCGTGTTTCACGCCCCAGTCGAACCAGCTGTCGACGACGGTGCCCGACAGTAGGATACCGATGCCGCCGGTCAAGGGACAAAGCACGGCGAACCACCAGGCCCAGCGATGGATCGATTCGGCCGTGGCATTGAAGCCCATCGTCCAGCGCCAGAACAGCGCACCGCGTTCGAAGGCCGTGCCGCGGTCGACGATCTGCTCCAGCTCACGCTCGCCGCCGTATCGGCTGATCGCGAGCACCGTCGCGCCATGCATCGCGAACAGCAGCGCCGATCCGTACAGGAAGGCGATCGAGAGCATGTGGAATGGGTTGTAGAACAAATTGCCGTGGGTGATGGAGAAGTTGTTGGTCCAGTCGAGATGCGGGAAGATGCCGAACGGCACCGCCTCGCTCCAGCTCCCCATGAAGATCGGCCGGATGAAGCCGAGCACCAGATAGAGCCAGATCGCCGCCGCGAACGCCCACGACACATGCGTGCCGAGGCCGAGCGCCCGGGCGCGGCGATAGGTGCGCGCCCACCACAGCAGGATCGACGTCGTCAGGAAGAAGCCGGCCATCAGCCACCAGCCGCCCTCCTGCAGCGGCGGGAATATCTGCAGGCCGTATTCCGGCGCCGGCGGCTGCAGCGCCAGCCACGGGAACTGTCGAATGAACTCGAGCGGGCTCCAGTTCACCGACGCCAGCATGTTGAGACCGATGATCTCGATCGCGACGAAGCCGGACATCAGCGAGGCGAGGCCAAGGAAGCCGAGATAGACCGGCCCCACCTGTGCGTCGCCGACCTTGCCGAACCAGTAGTTGAAGCTGCCCTTGCCGAGCCGCTCCCAGATTCCCGGCTCGATCGGGATGCCCGGGTGGATCGCACTGCGAACTTGGATCTGCGTGAAGATGTTCTGGTATTGGGCCATGGTGACCTCTCCTTGAACTCATTGCGGCGGCGACCAGATCGGGACCCTGCGCCACCACTCCCACCAGTCCGACCAGGCATTGCCTTCCGGCAGCAGCCAGGCGGGACCGGAGATGACGATGCACACCGCGCTGAAGAACACGGCCGACAACGCCAGGAACAGGCCGACCCGGTGGATGCCGAGCGTGCCGACCGAATAGCCGATCAGATCTCGGAACATCGTGTTCTCGTGCTCCGGCGACTTCATCTCCTCACCCCGGCCCGGATTGCTCGCCGAGAGGATCAGTCCGCCGTGCAGCGCGAGCGCGAGACACGTCGTGAAGAAGAACGTGATCGCGATCATGTGCGCGGGATTGTAGTGGAAGTTGCCGAACTGATAGCCGGTGTTCGACACCCAATCGAGATGGGTGATGATGCCGTAGGGGAAGGCGTAGCTCCACGAGCCCATCAGCACCGGACGGATCACCTCCAGCGTGAAATAGGCGAAGATCGCAAAGCCGAAGGCGAACGGTACGTGATAGCCGATCGCGAGCTTGCGGCAGATCTCGACCTCCCGCAGCGCCCAGGAGACGAATGCGCCATGCGCGCACACCGTGATGAGCTGCCAGAAGCCGCCCTTGGTGAGGGGCGCGAACGACAGCCCGTATTTGGCATCGGGTGGATTGATGCTGATCTGCCAGAGATTCCACGTCGGTCCGAGCGCCGTGGCGTAGAGGATCAGCGCCACGCCGACGAAGGTGAAGAAGATCGTCGTCACGCCGAAGAAGCCGACATAAAACGGTCCGACCCAGAAATCGAAGAGGTCACCGCCGATCAACGTGCCGCCGCGGACGCGGTATTTTCGTTCAAAGCTGAGCATTGCCATCGGTCCTGCCTCCGCTGCCCGTCGCTCGATATGCTGCGTGTCGTATCGTCGTGTCGTGAATTCGTGGACAAGAGGATTTGGGAAGCGGGCGAACGGGGTCTGCCGCCGTCGCACGTCCGCTTCCCTCTGGTCGTCGAGCTGTTAGCTGAGCTTCAGCGGGGTCGCCGGCTCGGAGATCGACGACGTCTTCGCTGCACGCGGTCCCTCCAGCCAGTTGAACCGGTTGGTGCTGAGCAGGATGAAGTGAATCACCAATGCCAGCCCGAACAGGAACACGCCGAGAGCCACGAGAACCCTGCGGGGATCGAACAACAACCACAAGCGCCACATAGTTTTCTCCTTTCGATCAGGTCAGGTAGGAGAGCACGATATTGGCGTAGTGGGTCGCCCCATCCAGCGCCGCCGCCTTGTAGCCAGTCGGCCCGGGCAGCCAGGGACGCCACATCCAGGCGAGAATGTGGGCGACGATCGCAACCGCCGTGAAGACCACAAAGCTCGTCATGAAGATGCTATGGAATTCCCTCGCCTCCGCTTCGGTCAGCCCCGACAGAGAGCCTCCCTTGTTTGGTACGTCCACCATAGTGGTACCTCCTGGTGTTGGCCTTTCGGCCGGATGCCACTCACCGAGATGAGCGGCGTCGAAGCGCCATCCCGTCACCAGGATGACATCCATGCGGCGAGCCGCACGAATTCCTTGCAATACTTGGAGAGCGAACTCACAGCTCTCGAACTCAAAGTCCCATGAAGGACGAGGTCGCGCAGTTCGCGGCCTTGATCCTTGCTTCACCGACGATCGCGCCGAGCGGCGCGGGCCGGTGGCCGGTGATGATGGAGCCGATCCGGCGCAGCACGCCCTCGACCATCAGCACGGCGAAGCACACCGCGTAGACCAGGAGATAGTCGATGCGCTCGCGCGATCTCGGCGCGACGTCACGATCCATGCGCTCGTATAACGACATCGTCCTCTCCCTCTCCGCTATCCCCGTGCCTATGCGGCCTGGCCCGTTGCGAGCTGCGACCGCGCATGCGCGAGAACGTCCTCCGTCACCTTGTCCAACCCGGCCTGGCGCGCGCCGCGCTCGGCCGCGTCGCGCAGCCGCTTGGCCGCCGAAATCCGCACCAGCACCGGCTGCGTCTCGATGATCTGATCCAGCGCGAACTTGGCGCCGTCATCCCACGGCAATTCGCGCTCGAGTCGCGCCGGCGTCGCCGCGATCTGGTCGAGCTGGGTGGCGAGCGGCAGGATGTTGAACAGCGCATCGAACAGCGCGTTGCAGACCTCCTGCACGACGTAGGTCGCGCCGGAGTAGCCCATGAACGGCGTGCCGGTGTGGCGGCGGATCACCGTCCCCGGGAACGAGGCCGGGATGTAGATCGACCGGTTGCCGGCTTCCGCCGCATACATGCGCTCGTTATAGCTGCCGAACAGCACCAGCGGCGGCCGCTCATGGATGGCCTTGCGGATGGCGTCGTTGTCGGTCTTGGCGCCGGCGCAGCGCGAGATCGCGAAGCTGCAGGGCAGCCCGAGCTCGGTCTCCAGGAAATTGCGCAGGCCCCGCGCGTAGGTCTCGGACGCGACGATGCCGAAGCTCGCGGTGCCGAAGAAGTCCTGCGTCACCGAGCGCCACAGGTCCCACAGCGGCTTGATCGTCGTATGCTTCTCCCGGGTGATGAACGGCTCGGGATCGAGGCCGAGCATCTCGCCCAGGGAGCGCAGTAATTTCGTCGTCGAATGCAGCCCGATCGGCGCCTGCAGATAAGGCCGCTCCAAGGTCTCGCACAACAGCCGCCCGAACTCGCGATACATGCAGACGTTGACGTCGGCATCGACCAGCTTTCCGACATCGGCGAGATGGCTGCCGAGCGGAAACACCATGTTGATCTCGGCGCCGATGCCTTCGAGCAGGCGACGGATCTCGGCGACATCCGACGGCGTGTTGAAGGTGCCGTAGATCGGGCCGATGATGTTGACGCGCGGCTTCTCGCCGTCCTTGCGCGGCTTGCGCTCCGGGATCTTGCGCAGGCCGTATTCGCTCCACAGCCAGCTCAACGCGCGGTTGGCGCTCTGCCACTGGTCCTCGTCGATCGTGCGCGGCAGGAAGCGCTTGATGTTGGAGCCTTCCGGCGTGACGCCGCCGCCGATCATCTCGGCGATCGAGCCGGTGACGACCACCGCCGGCAGATCCGGATCGAGCGCGGCGCGGGCGCGCTTCATCGCCTGCTCGGTGCCCTTCTGGCCGAGCTCGTCCTCGCCGAGACCCGTGACGACGATCGGCAACTCATGCGGCGGCAGGCCGTCGGTGTAGTGCAGCACCGAGGTCACCGGCAAATTCTCGCAGCCCACGGGGCCGTCGATGATGACCTGCAGGCCCTTGATCGCGGTGAACGCGTAGACCGCTCCCCAATAGCCGCCGGCGCGATCGTGGTCGAGGATCAGCATCACACCATCTCCCCGGACGTGCGCTTCCTGGTCTGCGCCGCGACCGCCTTGCGGAACTTGTCGCGGAATTCGGGACGTTCGACCGGTGTGCCCTGCCACACGCCCGCATTGTCGCCCTCACCGACACCTTCGAAGAAGTCGCGCATCTCGTCGAAGCGCGCCTTGCCTGCGATCGCCGCGTTGACGACCTGCGCCAGCGAGCCGGCTCCGGACACGCCGAACAGCGGCCGCGCCGAGATCAGATTGGTGAAGTAGAGCGACGGGATCGCGCGCGCCTTGGCCTTCTGCACGACCGGTGTGGTGCCGATGGCGAGATCCGGCGCGAACTCATCGACCGCCGCGAGATCCCGCTCCAGCGAGGCGCGGTACTGCACGCGCACACCGCGGCTCTCGAGCCAGGCGCAATCGGCCTCCGACCAGCGCGTGCGCGGACAGGCGGTGCCGACATAACGCAGATCGGCGCCGCTCTCGACCAGCAGGCGCCCGACCAGCAGCTCCGAGCCTTCATAGCCCGACAGCGTGATCCGGCCGCGGATCGGCGTGGCCGCAAGCGCCGCGCGAATTGCCGGCAGCACCGCGTTCTTCGCCGCGTCGATCTGCGCGCGCCCGACGCCGCAGGTCTTGCCGACAGCTTCCAGCCAATCCGCGGTGCCATCGCAGCCGACCGGCGCCGAGCCGATGATCGGACGGCCCGCCGTCTCGAACTCGCGGATCGAAGCCGTGTAGAACGGGTGGATCGCCGCCACCGCCGCACAATCCAGCGCGCCATAGAGCTCGCGCCATTCGCGCGTCGGCACGGTCGGACCAGCGGCAAGGCCGAGCGGCGCCAGCATCATGCCGATGCCAACGGGATCGGCGGGGAATATCTCTCCCAGCAGGGTGATGGTCGGCTTGTCGCCGCGTGGCGCCCGCGGCGCCTGCACCGGGCCCTGCTCCGCCTCGCGGCGCGCGTAGTTCAGCATCGCGCCGGCGAGCACATCCTTGGCCTCGGCATGGGTCGGCACACCAAAACCTGGAACGTCGATGCCGATGATGCGGACGCCGTTGATCTCCTTCGGCAGGATCTGCAGCGGCACGCCCGAGGCGGTGGGGACGCAGAGATTGATGATGACGACGCAGTCGTAGTTGGCGGGATCGGCCAGCTTGAAGACCGCCTCACGGATGTCCTCGAACAGTTTTCCGGTGACCAGCGTCTCCGAGTTGAACGGGACGTAGCCGACGCTGCGCCGCGCGCCGTAGAAGTGCGAGGTGAAGGTCAGGCCGTAGACGCAGCAGGCCGAGCCCGACAGCACGGTCGCGGTGCGCCGCATCCGCAGGCCGACGCGCAGCGAGCCGAACGCCGGACACATGCTCTGCGGCTGGTCGTGCGGTCCCGCCGGATAATCCGCGGCATAGCGCGCCAGCACCTCGCTCTTGCCGGCGGCATCCGCCGCCTTCTTGAGCTCGGCTTTGCCGGCATGACAGCCGAGCGCCTCGGGCTGCACCGGCAGGAGGCCTGCCTCTGCGCCGCTCTGCGCGCTCATTGCCTGATGGACCACAGGATCGCTCATTGCATTACATTCCGCTCGTCGGCCGATCCCATCACAAATTGTCGTAGATCACTTCGAGCGACGGCTTGGTCACCGCGGCGCTGCCACACATGTCTTCGAGCGTCGCCTGCTCCAGCACGACGCCGCGTCCCACATCCGAGCCCTTGAACAAACCGAGCAGGCCGTCATGCGTCAGGGGGTGCGGATGCTGCGGCGGCGCCTCGGCGACGTTCTTGGCGAGATGCTCGAACAGCGGCGCCCAGGGCGTTCCAGGCCGGCCGATGATCTGATAGCTCGCGCTCTTGCGGCGGATGTCGTCGTCCGCCGGGATCGAGGCCAGCACCGGAATGCCGGTCGCCTCGGCAAATGCGGCGGCCTCGCCGGTGCCGTCGTCCTTGTTGATGACGATGCCGGCGACGCCGACATTGCCGCCGAGCTTGCGGAAATACTCCACCGCCGAGCAGACATTGTTGGCGACGTAGAGCGATTGCAGATCGTTGGAGCCGACGATGATCACCTTCTGGCACATGTCGCGCGCGATCGGCAGGCCGAAGCCGCCGCAGACGACGTCGCCGAGGAAGTCCAGCAGCACGTAGTCGAAGCCCCAATCGTGGAAGCCGAGCTTCTCGATCAGCTCGAAGCCATGGATGATGCCGCGTCCGCCGCAGCCGCGGCCGACCTCGGGCCCGCCGAGCTCCATCGCGAACACGCCGTCGCGCTTGAAGCAGACGTCCCCGATCTTGACCTCCTCGCCGGCAAGCTTCTTCTTCGAGGAGGTCTCGAGGATGGTCGGGCAGGCCCTGCCGCCGAACAGCAGCGAGGTGGTGTCGCTCTTCGGATCGCAGCCGATGAGGAGCACCTTCTTGCCCTGCTGGGCCATCATGTAGGACAGGTTGGCGAGCGTGAAACTCTTGCCGATGCCGCCCTTGCCGTAGATCGCGATGATCTGCGTGGCCTTCTTCGGTGCAGCCGTCGACGGCGCATCCGGCTCGATCGCCGCTTCGGCGCGCAGGGCATCGGTCATCTCACTAATTTCGGCACTGATCTTGATCGGGGCGTTCATGCTGCAGCTCTCCAGTCCAAGACCATTTTGAGACATGACGGATCGTCGAACGCGGTCCGGTAGGCGCTCTCCGCGGACAGAGCGTCGGCATGGTGCGTGATCAGCCCATCCAGAGACAGCCTGCCGGTGTCGATGAGATTGCGCACCGCGAGCAGATCCTCGTGCTTCCATTCGGCGGCGACGCGGATCGCCGCCTCGCGCATGAAGGCCGGAGGGTAGGAGAAGGAGAGCGGCGCGCTGTAGAAGCCGGCGAGGATGATCTCGCCACGTGGCGCCAGGCGAGCAATGAGGCTGTCGAGCAGGCCGGCATCGCCGCTGGCATCGAAGATCAGGCGATAGTCGCGTCTGCTGTCCTCTGCGGGATCGATGACGCGATAGCCCGTCGCGCCAACGGCGCGCTCCGGATTGCTCTCCCACACCACGGGCGGATCGCCGCCCATCGCCACGATCAGCCGCGCCAGCAGACGGCCGAGCACGCCATGGCCAACCACGCATTCGGCCTGGCCGTCACCACCGATTGACAATGCATGATAGGCGGTGGCCGCCAGCGCCAGCAGCACGCCGCGCCGGCCCGTCGTCTCATCGATCGCAACAATGCGCTGCGCGGGAACGTTGAGGCGCGAGGCGGCGGCGCCAAACAGGCTCCTGACCTCGCCGAAGCAGCGCGCCGCGCCCGGCACGAACACGCGCTCGCCTTTGCGAAAACCGGAATGCGGGGCGGCGTGCGCGACGCGGCCCACCGCCTCGTAGCCCGGCACGAGCGGATAGCCCATGCCGGGAAACTGGGGCATGCGGCCCTCGTACAGCAGCCGTTCGGTACCGGTGCTGATCGCGCTCCATTCGATGTCGACGGTCAGGCAGTCCGGGACGTCTGCGAGCACCAGGTGCTGCAGCGACAATTGCCTCGGCCTCCCCAGTACGACGGCGATCGCGTCCATAGCCCAACTCCCCAGCGACGCCCGCTTAGTTACGGGTGTCAGGTTAGCCTGACTGAAAGAAGTGTCAATATTTATTTACAGTCCGGGTGTCAGCTTTTCGCGACAATCACGCTTGCGATCAGCGGAATTCGCGTACGAAGCACTCGCACCTGCGAAAAACCCGCCGCCTGGAGCAGGTCGCGCAAGCGGGCGGCGCTGCGCGGCCGCCCCTGTCCCATCGCGCGGAGATAGATCTCGAAATAGGCGCTGACGCCGTCGGCCCCGCCGGCCGCCTCGCGCATCGGCTCGCCCAGCAGCAGCACGCCATCGTCAGGCAAGGCGGCGCGCACCTTCGCGAGCAACCGCGCCACGGCGTCGTCGTCGTGATCGTGCACGACACGAATCAGCGAGATCACGTCCGCGCCGGTCGGGAGCGCATCATCGTAGAAGCTGCCGGCCGTGATCGTGACGCGATCGGCGAGCCCGGCCCTGGCGAGACGCTCCTGCGCGATCGCGGCGACCCCGGGCAGATCGAACAGCTCGAGCTGCAGTTGCGGCGCAGCCCGCGCGGCGGCGGCGAGGAAGCTGCCGTCACCACCGCCGACATCGAGCAGGCAACGGTGGCCGCTCAGGGGATAGGCTGCGAGGACGATGTCCGCGATCATCGGCTGCGACGCCGCCATCAGCGCCGTGTAGGGCGCGACGCTGTCGGGTGTCAGCGCATCGCCGGTCTTGTCCAGCGCATACGGCCAGTACTGCGCGAGCCGGCGCTGGCGGTCATGTCCGCGCAGCAGCGCCACGGGATCGGTGAGATCGGCATACAGCGCGGCGTGATGTCGAACCATGGCGGCGATCCCGGGATTGCCGACCAGCGCCGCGCCGAGCGGCCCGAGCCCGTAGCGCGCCGCACCGCGGCGCTCGAGCAGCTGAAGCGCGGACGCCGCCTCGCACAGGCTGAGCATCGCGTCGGGGGCCATCGCCGCGCGCGACGCCAGTGTCGCGACATCGCGGGGGCCGGAACGCAAGCCTTCGAACAGATCGAGCTGCACGCAGGCCGCCAAGGTCTGCGAATAGACGAAGCCGGCGCAGAGATCGAACAGCTGCGCGGCACGCTTGCGCGCGATCGGCCGCGTCAACGGAAACGCCGCCGCCCAGCGTTGGAATGCCGCACTCGCCAGCAGCCCGTCCCGCCAGCCGCGCCAGCGATCGCCGAAGCTGACCGGCGCCGGCGTGTTGTGGCGGATGGCCCCAGGCATGGCGCTACGGCTCCAACCACGAAGGTTGCGCTGGCTGACGCAGTTGATTGGTCCGAATGGCTCGACACACGCAGGTGCCCACCCTCCCCTGGAGGGGGAGGGTCGCCGCGCGCGAAGCGCGCGGCGGGGTGGGGTGGGCTCGGAAATTGGTGCTTATGAGTCCCGATGCCCTTCGCTGCGCCTGCCTAAGCCTGCGGGGTATCACCGGCACTGCGCGCGCGGATGGGCTGTCACCCCACCCCGCCGCGCGCTTCGCGCGCTTCGACCCTCCCCCTCCAGGGGAGGGTGAGCAACGCTCGTGTGGTGAGACCGTCGCCATCCCATGCGGCCGAACAATCACGCCGCCGACGCCGCCAGGCGGCGCGGCACGAGGCGCTTGGCTTCCTGCTCCATCAGCAAACGCAGCTCGTGCGCGTGGGCGCAGGGCGGCATGGTGCGGATACCGTCGGCGACGAGGTCGTGCAGATAGCTGACGGCGCCGGTGAGCCCATAGATCAGCACGGCGTTGGGCCGACCATGCGCGGCGTCCTGGCCGACGGGCTTGCCCGCCTCCTCTTCATCACTGGCGGCATCGCGAATGTCGTCGGCGACCTGATAGGCCTCGCCAATGGTCTCGCCGAGCGTGCGCCACGCTTCCGGATTCTCATGCCCTGCCGCAGCGGCACCCGACACGGTGGCCGCCGCAAACAGCGCGCCAGTCTTGGAGCGGTGATAGCGCGACAGATCGATCTGCGGCTCGCATTCCCAGGCTTGCCCAGCCGAGATGCCATGCGGCACGCCGACGGCATCGCCGATGGTCGCGATCAGCTGCGCCAGCCGCAGCGGCGAGCAGCGCGACTTGGCCAGCGTCTGGAACGCGAGCACGATCAGCGCGTCGCCCGCGAGCACCGCGAGCGGCTCGCCGAACGCGGCATGCACCGAGGGCCGCCCGCGTCGCAGCGCCGCGTTGTCGAAGCACGGCAGATCGTCATGCACCAGCGAGGCGCAGTGCAACAGCTCGATCGCCGACCCGGCGGCGTCGGTCGCCGCGGGCTCGTCGTCGCCACAGGCTGCGGCCACGGCATGACAGAGCCGGGGCCGGACCCGCGCGCCCTTGGGGAACACTGCGGCCTGCATCGCCGCCGACAGCCGTGGCGGACATCCGGGCCGGTCGGCCAAAGCGACCGCTGCGACGAGGGATTTCTCGATCCGGGCCACCACGTCCATGTCCGCCTCCCCTATCGCGAGGTCCACCCGGCCCTCGCTTATGTAAATTACAGCTTACACCCATAATGTAAATCATGCTAGACATTTCCCGTGTCAGGTCCTGCGGACGGGAGGTGCGAGGAAATGGCCGATCACCGCCTGATCGTGGTTGGCGCCGGCATCGCCGGGCTGGCCGCTGCGCTCACGCTCGCCGCGCGCGGCGCCGAGGCGACGGTGCTGGAGCGCGCGCCCGCGCCCGGCGGCAAGATGCGCCAGATCGCGATCGGACCTGTCAGCATCGACTCCGGTCCCACCGTGTTCACGATGCGCTGGGTGTTCGACGAGCTATTTGCCGAGATCGGCACCGCACTCGACGATCATCTCACCCTGACGCCGCTCGACGTTCTCGCTCGTCACGCCTGGACCGATCGCCGCACGCTCGATCTGTTCGCCGACGAGGAGCAATCGGCCGACGCCATCGGTCATTTCGCCGGACGCAGCGAGGCCGAGGGCTATCGCGCCTTCTGCCGCGATGCCCGCCGCATCTTCGAGGTCCTGCGCGATCCGTTCATCCGCACGCCGGCGCCGAGCATGACGCATCTCCTGCGCACCGCCGGCTTTCGCGACCTCACCGCGATCCGCCCATTCCAGACGCTGTGGAAGGCGCTCGGCGGCTATTTCCGCGATGCCCGCCTGCAGCAATTGTTCGGCCGCTACGCGACCTATTGCGGCTCGTCGCCGTTCCATGCGCCGGCGACGCTGATGCTGGTCGCCCATGTCGAGCAGTCCGGCGTCTGGCTGATCGACGGCGGCATGCACGAGCTCGCCGCGTGCCTCGCGGCGCTGGCGCGGCGCCGCGGCGTCACCATCCGCTATGACGCCGAGGTCGCGGGCATCGCGACGAACGCCGGCCGCGCTGCGGGCGTGCGGCTCGCCAATGGCGAGCAGATCGCCGCCGACGCCGTCATCGCCACCGCCGATGTCGCGGCATTGGCGCAGGGCCTGTTCGGACCCGAGGCGGCGCGAGCCCTCCCCGCCATCCCGGAATCGGCGCGCTCGCTCTCGGCGATGACCTGGAGCTGCATGGCGCGCGCCGACGGCTTTCCGCTGTTGCGTCACAACGTGTTCTTCTCGCGCGACTCCCGCGCCGAGTTCGAGCAGTTGATCGACCGTCGCACGATGCCGCAGGAGCCGACCGTCTATGTCTGCGCGCAGGCGCGCGACGACCAGCCGCGCAAGGCTGCGACGAGCGAGCCGCTGTTCGTGCTGATCAACGCCCCCGCCACCGGCGACCATCACAGCTTTGCTCCCCCGGAGATCAGCCAATGTGCCCGCCAGACCTTCGACCTGTTGCAGCGCTGCGGCCTCAGCATCGCGACGACGCCGGAATTGACCCGCGTGACGACGCCGACGGACTTCAACCGGATGTTTCCGGGCACGGGGGGCGCGCTGTACGGCCGCAGCTCGCACGGCTGGATGGCATCGTTCCAGCGGCCGGGCGCGCCGACGAAGCTGCCGGGGCTCTACGTGGCGGGGGGCAGCGCACATCCGGGACCGGGCGTGCCGATGGCGGCGCTGTCGGGCCGGATGGCCGCTGCACGGGCGATCGCGGACCTCGCTTCGACCGCCTTGTCCCGGAACACGGCTATGCGTGGTGGTATGTCGACGCGCTGAGCGATGACGGCCGCTTCGGCATTACGCTCATTGCCTTCGTCGGCAGCGTGTTCTCGCCGTACTACGCGTGGTCGCGGCGGCGGGGAGCGGCTGATCCCGAAAATCACTGTGCGCTCAACGTTGCGCTCTATGGCGCGCGCGCGCGGCGCTGGGCCATGACCGAGCGCGGACGCGGCGCGATCACGCGTGAGCCTGCGAGCCTCAGGCTCGGTCCGAGCAGCCTCGCCTGGAACGGCCGCGAACTCACTATCGAGATCAGCGAGGTCAGCGTGCCCTGGCCGCTGCCACTGCGCGGTCGCGTCCGCGTCGTGCCGACGGCGCTGACCGAGATCGCGTTCACGCTCGATGCCGAGGGACGCCATCGCTGGCAGCCGATCGCGCCATGCTGCCGCGTGTCGGTCGATTTCGATCATCCGGATCTGCGCTGGCGCGGCGACGGCTATTTCGACACCAACCATGGCGACGCGCCGCTGGAGCGCGACTTCCAGAGCTGGCAATGGTCGCGCGCGGCGACGCGCACCGGCACCGTGATCTCGTATGACACGGTCGCACGCGACGGCGCCAATACGTCGCTCGCGCTGCACGTCGACCCCGCGGGCCGTCTGGAATCGATCACGCCGCTCACGGAGGCGCCTTTGCGCAAGACGCTGTGGCGCGTCGACCGCAGCGCCCGCGCCGACGCCGGCGCACCGGTGCGCGTCGTGAACACGCTGGAGGACGCCCCGTTCTACGCGCGCTCCCATCTCGCCGCCCGTCTGCACGGCGAGGATGTCGAGGTGATGCATGAGAGCCTGTCGCTCGACCGCTTCCAGATGCCGATCGTCCAGGCCATGCTGCCGTTCCGGATGCCGCGGTGGTGAGGATGGGACAGGGGCGACGTTGGCTGCAGTCGCTGGCGAGCGCAGCGGACCTGCAATGGTCGCGGAACGACGGCGGAATGCGGCGAGACAGATTCCGATAATAATAAATCTCTTGCTATTTATCTGAAATCATGATTGTCTACGCGCATCCCGCCTCACCGCAGAGGGGCGTAGCGCGCGATCGTCACGACACGCGAGGTGGGGATGCGATGGCCGCGAGAGATCGCAGCATTCTCTTCGACGAGGGTGCCGACGAACGATGTCTTGCGGACGTGAAGTCGCAGCGTCCTGATACCCCGACGCTGGTATCAAGCCGCGATGGCGCTCATGTGCCGCGTGGTGATGGTGGCCAACAAGCCCGGCGCACCAGGGAGACTGCGTATAAGCGTGAAGACCGTCGCGCAGGGAATGCCGGTTGAATCGGCTTTGCCTGTGGTACCTGCCGCCTGCATTTTTTCTGCAGGCGGGCCATGGGTGAGGCCTTCACCCGGCATTCCCTGCGCCCTCTGCACTGTTTGCGAGGGACAAGATCATCGCAGACTCGGGCAACCTCTGCCGCGAGAACGCGAAGCCATGTCGATCGCTGTTTGAGACGTGAATCCGCCTCCCCCACCCTACCGCTTCTCCGCCTCGCGCTCCCTGGCCTCGCGCTCGGCGCGCTGGCGGTCGAGGCGGCGGCCTTGCCATTCGAGCACGAGCCAGCCGAGCACACACATGGTGACGACGACGAATTCGAGCAGGCCGCCCATCTCGCTCATGGCGCGTCACTCATCGCGTCTCACCTGGTGTCCAGCTCATGACTTCGCGTGTCATGACATCGCAGCCGAGCCACACTGGTCGCGCCAACGCGGTCGTACCGTCGTCCGCGAGTCGTCTCATACGTGATGGCGACGACCTCGCCTCGCTACGACATCCGCCCCGAGCGCAGCAACTGATCGCGTCGCTCCAGGCGCTCGAACAGATCGAGCACCCACAGCGCGCGATCGTGAACAGTCCGGCGCGGCGGCGCGATCGCGTGCGGGCGCTGCGCATCCGCCGCGACGACCGCCTCGATCAAAATGCGCGCCTCCGGCCGCGGCGGCGCCAGCGACGGCTGCTCCTGCAGCAGCGACATCACCGCCGCCTTGCCGAGAAGCTGCAGCTTGCGCGGCATCGAGACGAATGCGCGCCGCGACAGCGAATCGAATTCGGCACGTGCGACCTCGCGGCCGATCTCGGCATAGATCAGCCGCGCCGCATGGATGCCGGGCCGGCAGGTCCACGGCAGATCGGCGATGCCCGCAGAAGCGCGCGCATAGAACACGTCGGCGACCGCGAGCAGTCGCGCCGTGACCCGCCCGATGCGGTCGTCGAAGAACGGCGCGGCACGCCAGGTCTCGATATCGAGACCCGCCTCGCGCAGCCATTGCCGCGGCAGATAGAGCCGGCCGGCGCGCGCGTCCTCGCCGACGTCGCGGGCAATGTTGGTGAGCTGCATGGCGATGCCGAGGTCGCAGGCGCGTCCGATCGTCTCGGCCTCACGCCGGTTCATCAGCAGCGACATCATCACACCGACCGTGCCGGCGACGCGCACGGCATAGGCGAGCACGTCGCTCAGGGTCTCATAGCGGCGGCCCTGCGCATCCCAGGCGAGACCTTCGAGCAGCGCCTCCGGCAGCGTGCGCGGAATCGTGAACTGCGCCACGACACCGGCCAGCGCGCGATCGACGGGACTGTCGTCCGGCGTGCCATGATAGATCCGGTCGAGCCGTTCGTGCAGCAGCTCGACGGCGTCGACGCGGCGGCCGGGCCCGTCGATCGCATCATCGGCCTCGCGGCAGAACGCGTAGAGCGCGACGGCGGCATCGCCAACCGCGCGAGGCAACACTTTCGAGGCGGCAAAGAACGTCTTCGATCCGCCCCGCAACATCCGCCGACAGATCGCAATGTCCGTTTGCCAGCTCATCGTCGCTCCAGCTCATGCGGCGCGGGCACGAGATCATCGAGCACACGCGCCGAGGACAACACGCCCGGCAGGCCGGCGCCGGGATGGGTGCCCGCGCCGACCAGATAGAGCCGCTCGACCTCTTCGCTCTTGTTGTGCGGCCGGAACCAGGCGCTCTGCATCAGCACCGGCTCGAGCCCGAACGCCGCGCCGCGATAGGACGACAGGCGATGCTCGAAATCATCCGGCGTCAGCAGCCGCGACGTAACGAGCTGGCCGGCAAGGTCCGGCAGCAGCGTGTCGCTCAGCGCGGTCTCGATCCGCTGGCGGAACGGCTCGGCCGTCGCCGACCAGTCGATGCCGCTCTGCTGATGCGGTACCGGCGACAGAACGTAGAAAGCATCGCAGCCATCGGGCGCCAGCGACGGATCGGTCGCGGTGGGGCGATGCAGATAGAGGCTGAAATCATCCGCCAGCACCTTGCGGCGGAAGATGTCGTCGAGCAGGCCGCGATAGCGCGGGCCGAGCAGGATGGTGTGATGCTGAACGTCATCATAGCGGCGCTTCGTGCCGAAATACCAGACGAACAGGCTCATCGAGTAGCGCGCACGGTCGATGCGCGCATCGGTCCAGCGCCGGCGCGGCACGCTCGGCAGCAGATGCTTGTAGGTCCAGGCCGCGCAGCCGTTGGAGACGACGACATCGGCGGCGATCGTCTCACCGGATGCGAGCCGCACGCCGGTCGCAACGCCGTTCTTCGTGGTGATCTCGGCCACGGGCGCCGAGCAGCGCACCTGGCCGCCGTGCCCCTCGATCAGGCTGACGAGGCCGTTGACCAGCACGCCGGTGCCGCCCATCGCAAAGTGCACGCCCCAGCGACGCTCGAGATAGGCGATCAGGCAGTAGATCGACGTGGTCGTAAACGGGTTGCCGCCGATCAGCAGCGGATGGAAGCTCAAGATCACGCGCAGCCGCTCGTCGCGCACATGCTGGGAGACCAGCCCATACACCGAGCGAAAGCTCTGCAGCTTGATCATCGCCGGCGCGATCTTTGCCATGTCCATGAACGACAGGAACGGCACGTCGCCAAGCTCCTCAAAACCCTTTCTGAAGATCGCCTCGCTCGCCTTCATGAAGCGCTCGTAGCCATCGACGTCGCCGGGTGCCAGGCGCGCCACCTCGGCACGCATCTCGGCCGCGTCGCCCGAGCAGTCGAACACGGTGCCGTCGTCGAAGCGGATGCGATAGAATGGGGAGATAGGCTTGAGCGTGACGTCGTCGGACATCTTCCGACCGCACAGCTGCCACAGCTCCTCGAACAGGAACGGCGCGGTGACGATGGTCGGGCCGGCATCGAAGGTGAAGCCGTCCTGGCGATGCACATAGGCGCGGCCGCCGGGCGCATCGAGTTGCTCGTAGACCGTGACGCGATAACCGCGCGCACCGAGCCGGACCGCTGCGGCGAGGCCGCCGAAGCCGGAGCCGATCACGACCGCATGCGGCCGGTCTCCGAGCACAGCCGGGACAGCGGCCTTGATGGTGGAGACGTCGAGCATGGGCGAAAGCGTAAATTGAAATTGACGCTTTCGCCAGCCAAAAATGTCAATTTAACTGGACGCTTCCTGCTGCGCTGCAAGGACGCCCGCGCGCTCGGCGGCGTTGACGATCAGGCCCGCGATCCTGGCCGGCTGCTCCTCATGGGCCAAATGACCAAGGCCATCAATGAGTTCGAGCTGCGCCTGGGGCACCAATCGCTGGACGCGACGCGCGACGTCTGGCGGGATGGCGCGGTCATTCGCGGCCGCGACCAGAAGCAGCGCGGTCTTCAACCGCGGCAGCTCGCGCCCAAGCGGATGCAGGTCCCAGTTCGCCATCATCTCGAGCGCGGCGCCGACATGGCCGGGGCTGCCGACCAGCCGCCGATACAGCCGCTCGCCTGTCGCGTCGATCGTCGAGCCCGTGCCCTTCAGCAGCCGATGCACCGCCGCCGGATCGCGGCCCCGCCAGGCGAACAGCCGCGGCACCAGCGGATTGAGCGCCATCATCTTGGCGAGCGGCGACAGGAACTGCGCGGCCGCGCCGCCGAACGGCAGATAGGCGCCATTGAGGCTGACGATCAGCTTCGGCCTGATGAGATTGTCGAGCGTCATGCGCGTCAGGATCGCCGCGCCCGCGGAATGGCCGATCGCGATTTCAGGCGCGATCGCAAGCTTCTCGCAGAGGCCAGCGAGATCGCGCGACATGCCGTCGAGCGACAGCCGCCGCCCATGCGGCGTGGAGGTGAAGCCGTGGCCGGAGAGATCCGGCGCGACGACGGTGAAGTGCCTGGCGAGCAGCGGCGCGAGATCGCGCCAGGAATGGGTCGCGGCTCCCGTGCCATGGGCGAGCAGCGCAACGGGCCCCTCGCCCATGATCTGAACATGCCAGCGCAGGCCCGCGGCCTCGACGAAGCGGCTGGCTGCGCGGTTGGGCCAGTCGCTGCCGTCGACGCTCCAGTTCGGCTTGTCGCTCATGCCGGCCCACGCGGTTGGACGCCGCCGGCATCGTCAACGATCGGCCGCGCGCGTCAGGAAATCATCGTAGCTGGCGACGACTTTATCAAGCTGTTCGAAATGCGGCATCGCGCCGGTCTGCATCACCTCGATCTGCCAGTTGGGCAGAGCCTCGACGGCGTGCTTGCCGTGATAGTCGACGAAATCGCCGCGCACGCCATGCACCATCCAGACCGGCATCGCCAGTGCCTGGTAGAGCTTCAGGGCATTGGTGCTGAACAGATAGCCGGAGACGAAGGAATACGGCGCGTTCTCGGCGCCGGGCTGATGGGTCGTGATGTAGTCATACTCCAGCAGGCCCTCGTCGATGTCCTTGCGGCCGAAGGTCTTCTGCAGGAAAAAACGAATGCTGGCGCGCGAGGTCAGCAGGGTGAAGAAGCCGTGCTTCCACAGCGGGACGTTGAGGATGTTGCGGACCCACGGCATGGCGCGGGTCGTGTCCTTGGTGCCCGCCGACTCGGCCGCGGCCTCGGCGCGGCGATCGAAGCCGGTCGGGCTGAGCAGCGCCAAGGTGCGAAACAGGTTCGGCGCCTCGGTGCCGGCGCGCGCGGCGAACTCGCAGCCGAGCGACAACGCGATGGCGTCGATCGCGACGTCGCCATGACGGCGGCGAATTTCGTTCGTGGCGAGCAGAATCGCATCGGTCATGATGCGCGGCGTATAGATGCGGTCGGCGCGGTCCGACAGGCCGAAGCCCGGCAGGTCGAGCGCATAGACCGGACGCGTCTGGCGGTAGTGCTCGAACAGCGGCTTCATCTCGTAGGCCGTCGCCGCGGCGTTGACGCTGTGAATCAAGAGCAGCGGCCGCTGCTCCGCCGGGGCGGCGGGGCCGTCGCCATAGCAGGTGATGCGGCCCGTACGCAGATCGGCGAGTTCGAAGCTTGGCGCTGCAAGCGGCGGCGGCATCGTCACAGCGCGCGTGTCAGCCGCATGATCACTCTGTGTAGTCGAGGCGACCTGCATGGCGTGCTCCTGTGTGACGATATCGGGCGACGGCAGGCAAGCGCTGCCATACGAGTGGGTGAGCATAGCGATGACCGATCCTCTTGTCAGTCGCCGTTGGGAACGCAGCTTGACGCCGGGGGTTCCACCGCAATCAGCCGCGGCCGGCTTGCGCCATAACGGCCTGCGACAACCGTACGGCATCGGCATGAGGCAGCGCGACGTAACGCGCCTGCATCGCACCGGCGAGCTGCGCGGCCTTGTCCTGCGGGCGCGGCGAGGAATCGACCAGCACGACCGGAATGCCGGTCAGCGCGAGCTGCCGTGCGGCCACCAGCGCCTCCGCCTCGGCCTCGCTGCGGCCGCCGCCATCGCGCGCGACATTCGCCCGGCCGTCGGTCATCAAAACGATCGTCGGCGTCTGGCCCTTGGCCTTCACGGCGAGCGCGAGCTCGGTTGCGGCGAAGATCGCTGCCGACAGCGGCGTGCCGCCGCCGCCGGGCAGCGCCGCGAGGCTGCGCTTGGCGCGCGTCAGCGAGCGCGTCGGCGGCAGCAGCAGCTCGGCGCCCCTGCCGCGGAACGCGATCAGCGCGACCTCGTCGCGGCGAATGTAGCATTCGGCCAGCAGCAGCTCGACGGCGCCCTTCACTTCCGCAAGCCGCTGCAAGGCCGAGGAGCCGGAAGCATCGACGACGAAGATGGTCGTGGTGCCCGAGCGCTGCTTGAAGCGGGTGATCCGAATGTCGTCCTTGTGCACGATCAGCCGGCCGCTCTTGCCGGAATGTTGCGTCCGCCGCCGCAGCGGCTGCCACGGCGCTGCCGCGCGCAAGGTCTCGAGCACGTTGAGCCGCGCGCCGGCGCGCCATTCGCCGCGACGCGCGCCGATCGGACGGCCGCGCTTCGGCACCTTCTGAGCAGCGCCCTGCTTGCTGACGCTGCTGCTGCGGACGCGGGTCGCGCGTTCCTCCTGCAGCCGCTTCAGCAGGTCGGCTGGGACGGCCGCCTGCGCCGCTTCGACCACGCGATCCTCGAGCGGACCGTCCTCGCTGCGGTCGTCGTCCTCACTCTCGGCCGACTCATTCTCGGGCTCCGGCGCCTCGCTGTTCTCAGTCTCGTCATCTGCTGCGGGCAGCCGGGTGGCGCGCGGCGCCAGCACCAGCCGCGCGGCGCAGGCGATGTGCGCTTCGGCGACTTCGACCTCGCCATCAAGGGCCGCTGCGATGCGCGCGACGCGACAGGCGAGCAGCGGCGCGCGCAGCGAGTCGATGCCGAGCGCGCCGGCCGTCATCGTCAGCGCCGCGACCGCCTCGTCCGACGAACGGACCCGCGGCAGCAGCGCACGCGCTGCTGCGATGTCGGACGATTTGAACAGGCTCTCGCCGAGATCGACGCGCGCAACTTTGCTGAGATCGAGATGGCAGGCCAGGCGGTCGGCCAAGGCAGGCGACACGCGCTCATCACCGATGCCCTCGTCGAGCGCAATCAGTCCGAGCCGAGCCGGTGCGCGCAGCGACATGCCATCGCGCTCGATGCTGATAGCCCCGGTGTCGACGGCAACACAGAGATGTGCGACCGTCGACCGCGACATGCGCTCGGCCATCACGGCGATCAGCCCGCCGCCATCGGCATCGGCGAGCAGCCCACGTTGCAGCACCGGCCGCCCCGCCTGCAACGTCGCGGCGAGATCGAGGCCGCCAAGCAGGCGATCGTCCGAGATCGACGGCGGCAGCTTGCGCAAGGGTGTCGACGGCGGCATCAGCTCGTGCAACAGCTCCAGCCACTGCTCGCGCACCGGACCTGCGCCCGCACGCAGCAGCACCGACGCGGACGGGTCGATCGCGGCCAGAGCGGCCGCGATCATCGCATCGGCCCAGATCGCGGCGCCATCGCTCACGGCGCGAACAGCTCGTCGAGCGCGCGCTCGACCCGCACCGACGAGCCGGAATCATCGAGCGGATTGCGCCTGAGACGGTGCCGCAACGCCATCGGCGCGACCGTCTTCAGATGGCGGTCATCGACCGCCTTTGCGCCCTCCAGCGCCGCTACCGCGCGCGCCGCCCGCATCAAGGTGAGTTCGCCACGCAGGCCATCGGTGCCGAGCGCCATGCAGAGGCGTGCGGCCTGCTCGAGCTCACGATCGGCGACCTTGACCGCTCCGATGTGCTCACGGCCCGCGAGGATACGCTTGCGCTGCTTCGCCTCCTCCTTCTCCCAATGTGCAACGAAGGCGGTGGGATCGGTCTCGAAGGCATCGCGCCGCTTGACCACCTCGATGCGCGTCGGCAGATCATTGGGCGTCTTGACCTCGACCGATAGGCCAAAGCGATCGAGCAATTGCGGCCGCAACTCGCCCTCCTCCGGATTGCCGGTGCCGACCAGCACGATGCGGGCGGGATGGCGGATGCTGAGACCGTCGCGCTCGACCACGTTCTCGCCTGACGCGGCGACGTCGAGCAGGAGATCGACGAGATGATCCTCCAGCAGATTGACCTCGTCTATATAGAGAAAGCCGCGATTGGCGCGAGCAAGCAGCCCCGGCTCGAATGATTTCTCGCCATGAGCCAGCGCACGCTCGAGATCGAGCGCGCCGACGACGCGGTCCTCGGTGGCGCCGAGCGGCAGGTCGATGACCGGAACCGGCACCTGGTGCGCCTTCAACGCCGCCGGCTTCTTTGTCTTGCCGCTCGGCTTGGAGCGCGCGCGACACGCGGCGCATTGCGCGGCGACGTCGGCCGGATCGCATTGATAGGGACAGCCGATCACGGCGCTCATCGGCGGCAAGAGCGCGGCGAGCGCCCGCACCGCGGTGGATTTTCCGGCGCCGCGATCGCCAAAGGCCAGCACGCCACCGACCTTGGGATCGACAGCAGCGATCATCAGCGCCAGCTTCATCTCGTCCTGGCCGACGATGGCCGAGAACGGAAAGGCGATTCCCATGAGCGTCCCCTGCGCCGCGACGCGTTCCCGCCGCGTTGCCAGCATGAGACCACAATCAGGGGCCGCTCTTCAACCCATCAGCGCTTAACGGACGAGGCTCGGCAGATCGAGACCATTGGCCTCGGCGCAGGCGATGGCGTCCTCATAGCCGGCATCGGCGTGGCGCATCACGCCGGTCGCCGGGTCGTTCCACAGCACGCGTTCCAGCCGCCGCGCAGCGTCCGCCGTGCCGTCGGCGACGATCACCATGCCGGCATGCTGCGAATAGCCGATGCCGACGCCGCCGCCATGATGCAACGACACCCATGTGGCGCCGCTCGCACAATTGAGCAGTGCGTTGAGCAGCGGCCAGTCCGACACTGCGTCCGAGCCATCCTTCATCGCCTCGGTCTCGCGGTTCGGGCTCGCCACCGAGCCGGAATCGAGATGGTCACGGCCGATCACGATCGGCGCCTTCACTTCGCCGCGGGCGACCATCTCGTTGAAGGCAAGCCCAAGGCGATGGCGATCGCGGAGGCCGACCCAGCAGATCCGCGCCGGCAGGCCCTGGAACTTGATGCGCTGCCTCGCCATGTCGAGCCAGTTGTGCAGGTGCTTGTTGTCGGGCAGCAGCTCCTTCACCTTGGCGTCAGTCTTGTAGATATCCTCGGGATCGCCGGACAGCGCCGCCCAGCGGAACGGGCCGACGCCGCGGCAGAACAACGGGCGAATATAGGCCGGCACGAAACCCGGGAAGTCGAAGGCATTGGCGAGGCCCATGTCCTTCGCCATCTGGCGGATGTTGTTGCCGTAGTCGAGCGTCGGGATGCCCATGGCGTGGAAATCGAGCATGGCCTGGACGTGGCCGACCATCGACGTCTTCGACGCCTGCTCGACCGCCTTCGGCTCCGAAGCACGCTTGGCTTCCCACTCTGCGAGAGTCCAGCCCTTCGGCAGATAGCCGTTGATCGGATCATGCGCGCTGGTCTGGTCGGTGACGATATCCGGCCGCACGCCACGACGCACGAGCTCGGGGAAGATCTCGGCGGCATTGCCGAGCAGGCCGACCGACACCGCCTTCTTGGTCGTCGCGGCGTCGGCCATCAGCGCCAGCGCCTCGTCGAGCGTCGTGGCCTGGCGATCGAGATAGCCGGTGCGCAGCCGCATCTCGATGCGGCTCGGCTGGCATTCGACGGCGAGCATCGAGGCGCCAGCCATGGTCGCCGCAAGCGGCTGCGCGCCGCCCATGCCGCCGAGGCCCGCGGTCAGAATCCACTTGCCGGAGAGATCACCGTTGTAGTGACGGCGGCCGACTTCGACGAATGTCTCGTAGGTGCCCTGCACGATGCCCTGGCTGCCGATATAGATCCAGGAGCCGGCCGTCATCTGGCCGTACATCATCAGGCCCATTCTATCGAGCGCATTGAAGTGATCGAGCGTCGCCCAATGCGGCACGATGTTGGAGTTGGCGATCAAGACGCGCGGCGCATCCGGATGGGTGCGGAAGATGCCGACCGGCTTGCCCGACTGCACGACCAGCGTCTGGTCCGCCTCGAGCTTGCGCAAGGAGGCGACGATGCGATCAAAGCTGTCCCAGTCGCGCGCGGCGCGGCCGATGCCGCCATAGACGATCAGTTCGCTCGGCTTCTCCGCCACATCAGGATCGAGATTGTTCATCAGCATGCGCAAGGGCGCTTCGGTGAGCCAGCTCTTGGCGCTGATGTCGCTGCCACGGGGAGCGCGGATCACCCGTTCGTTGTCCAGGCGTCGGTTCATGGGTCCCTCTCATCCAAGCTTGGGAAACGGATCGCGTCCGAGTGCATGCGTTGCAACCGTGGCCAGCACACCGCCACCGACGAGCGCGGCCGCATTGGCGAGATCGTCGGCCATGTAGCGGTCGTGCACCAGCGCCGGCACATGCGCGCGAAGCGCGGCAATGACAGCAGACAGCGCCGCGCTGGTGCCGTGCGGCGCTCGCAGCTCGATGCCTTGGGCGGCGACGAGCAGCTCGATGCCGATGATAGCAGCGAGATTGTCGGCCATGTCGTACAACCGGCGCGCCGCATGTGCAGCCATCGAGACGTGGTCTTCCTGGTTGGCGCTGGTCGGCGTCGAGTCGATCGAGCACGGCAGCGCGCGCTGCTTGTTTTCGGCGAACAGCGCCGCGGCCGTCACCTCGGCGATCATGAAGCCGGAGTTCAGGCCCGGCTCCGGCGTCAGGAACGGCGGCAGGCCGAAGTTCAGCGCGGGATCGACCAGCGTCGCGATGCGCCGCTCGCTGATCGCGCCGAGCTCGGACAATGCCAGCGCGATCTGGTCGGCGGCAAACGCCACCGGCTCGGCGTGAAAATTGCCACCGGAGATGATCTCGCCGGTGTCGGCCAGCACCAGCGGATTGTCGGTGACGGCATTGGCCTCGGTGACCAGCGTGCGCGCGGCCTGTGTCAGCAGATCGAGTGCCGCGCCGGCGACCTGCGGCTGGCATCGCAGGCAATACGGATCCTGCACGCGCTCGTCCCCTTCCAGATGCGACAGCCGGATGGCGCTGCCGTCGAGCAGTTCGGTGAGCACGCGGCCGGCTGCGATCTGGCCGGGATGACCGCGCAGCGCCTGAATTTCGGGCCGGAACGGCGCCGTCGAAGCCATCGCCGCATCGACCGACAGTGCGCCCGTCACCAGGGCAGCGTTGAGCAGATCATGCGCGCGGAACAGACCGGCGAGCGCATAGGCCGTCGAGAACTGCGTGCCGTTGATCAGCGCCAGCCCTTCCTTCGGCCCGAGCGTAACCGGCGTGAGGCCGGCGCGCGCCAGCGCCTCGCGGCCCGGCACGAGCCGGCCGTCGACGAAGGCCTGGCCTTCGCCGATCATGACGGCGGTCATATGCGCGAGCGGCGCGAGATCGCCGGAGGCGCCGACCGAGCCCTGCTGCGGCACAAAGGGCGATACGCCGCGCGCCAGCATCGCCTGCAACTGTTCGATGATCTCACAGCGCACGCCAGAGGCGCCGCGGCCGAGCGAGATGATCTTCAACGCCATCATCAGCCGCACCACCGGCTCAGGCGTCGCGGGGCCGACGCCGCAGCAATGCGAGAGAATGAGATTGCGCTGGAGCTGGGCCGTCTGGTCAGGCGGGATGCGCTTGGAAGCCAGCTTTCCGAAGCCGGTGTTGATGCCATAGACCGGCTCGGCGCCCTGCGCCGCCTTCGCCACAATCCCTGCTGCCGCTTCGAAACGCGGCCAATACGCCGGATCCAGCGTGAGCAACGCGCCTGCGTAGACGCGCACGAGATCATCGAGGCTGACGTGGCCGGGCTCTGCGACGATCGTGCTCATTGGCCCCTCCACACGCGCCGGTGCAGCGGGTTGAAGCCCATGCGGTAGACCAACTCCGCGGGACGGCCGATGTCCCAGATCGCAAGATCGCACCACTTGCCGGCCTCCAGCGTGCCGGTCTCGGCCAGCAAGCCCAAGGCCCGGGCGCCTTCGCGCGTGACGCCGGCGATGCATTCATCGACCTTCATCCGGAACAAGGTCGCCGCCATGTTCATGGTCAGCAGCAACGAGGTCAGCGGCGACGAGCCCGGATTGCAGTCGGTCGCCAGCGCGAGCTTTACGCCGTGCTTGCGAAACAGCTCGACCGGCGGCTTCTGCGTCTCGCGGATGAAGTAGAACGCGCCAGGCAGGAGCACCGCCACCGTGCCGCTCCGCGCCATCGCAACAGCACCCGCTTCGTCGGTATGCTCGAGATGATCGGCGGACAGCGCGCCGAACTCGGCCGCGAGCGCGGCGCCGCCGAGGTTCGACAACTGATCGGCATGCAGCTTGACCCGCAGGCCGAGCGCCTTGGCCGCCGCGAACACGCGCGATGTCTGCGCAGCGGAGAAAGCGATATTTTCCATGAACGCGTCGACCGCATCGGCGAGGCCTGACCTGGCAACCGCCGGCAGCATCTCGTTGCAGACGAGGTCGATGTAGCGGTCCTTGTCGCCACCGGCTTCGACCGGCAACGCATGCGCGCCGAGAAAGCTGGTGCGCACGCTGACCGGCCGCTGGCTGCCGAGCGCGCGGGCTGCGGACAATTGTCGCAGCTCTGTCGCGGCCTCCAGGCCATAGCCGGATTTGATCTCGATCGTCGTGACGCCTTCGGCGAGTAGCGCATCGAGCCGCGGCAGCGCGCGGGCGATCAATTCCTGTTCGCTGGCGGCGCGCGTCGCCGCGACGGTGGACACGATGCCACCGCCGGCACGCGCGATCTCCTCATAGCTCGCGCCGGCGAGCCGCAGCTCGAACTCGTGCGCACGGTCGCCTCCAAAGACAAGATGGGTGTGGCAGTCGACGAGACCCGGCGTGATCCAGCGTCCCTCGCAATCGATGCGCTCGGGCGCATCTCCATCTGCCGGAAACTCCGATTGCGGACCGGCAAAGGCGATGCGGCCATCGCGCGCAGCGATCACGCCCTGCTCGATCACGCCGAGGCCCGGCTGCCCCTCGCACAAGGTCGCGAGCCGCGCATTCTGCCAGATCCGGTCGAAACGCTGGGCCATGCTGCCTCCCCCTTCACGAAAGCTTGACGGGCGATATGTCTATACATAAACTTAGCTCCGCCGTCCTGTCCAGCGGGCTTATCGATCATGGCGTCACTGCACTTCGCATCCGCGCTTCTGCCCAGGGGGTGGGCCGAGGACGTGCAGGTCGTCATCAGCAATGGCGCAATCGAGTCGGTATCCGCCGGCGTGCCTCCGACCTCCGACGACGAGCAACATGAGGTCGCGATCCCCGGCATCGCCAGCCTGCACAGCCACGCGTTCCAGCGCGGCATGGCCGGGCTTGCCGAGATCAGCGGCCACTCGACGGATACGTTCTGGACCTGGCGCGAGACGATGTACCGTTTCGCCCTGTCGATGCGCCCCGAGGATGTCGAGGCGGTCGCGGTCCTGCTCTATGTCGAGATGCTGGAGCGCGGCTTCACGCGGGTCGGTGAATTCCATTATCTGCACCACGATCGCGACGGTACGCCTTACGCCGATGTCTCCGAGATGGCGGGGCGCATCGCCGCGGCGGCCCAGACATCCGGCATCGGCCTGACCCTGCTACCGAGCTTCTACGCGCATGGCGGCTTTGGCGGCGCGGCGCCGCATGACGGCCAGCGGCGCTTCATCTGCGATATCGATCAGTTCGCCAAACTGCTGACGGCCTCCCGCAAGGCGATCAGCTCGCTTCATGGCGCCAATCTCGGCATCGCGCCACACAGCCTGCGGGCGGTCGCGCCGGATGAACTGGCCGCGCTGCTGCCGCTCGCCGAGGGTGGCCCGATCCACATTCACGCCGCCGAACAGGTGAAGGAGGTCGAGGACTGCCTCGCCTGGTCCGGCCAGCGCCCGGTGCAATGGCTGCTCGATCACCACGACGTCGATGACCGCTGGTGCCTGATCCACGCGACGCATATGACGGCGGACGAAACCGCGGCGCTTGCGAGGAGCGGCGCGACGGCCGGCCTTTGTCCGGTCACCGAAGCCAGCCTCGGCGACGGCATCTTCCCGGCGCGCGACTATCTGCGCGCGCGTGGGCGCATCGGCGTCGGGACCGACTCGAACGTGCTGGTCGGCGTGAGCGACGAGTTGCGCCAGCTCGAATACGGCCAGCGGCTGACGCATCGTGAGCGCAACGTGCTGACGTCAGGTCCGGATGCGTCGACAGGCCGCACGCTCTTGGATGCCGCTCTTGCTGGCGGCGCACAGGCGCTGGCGCAACCGCTCGCCGGCCTGCAGGTCGGCGGCCGCGCCGACATCCTCACGCTCGATCTGTCGCATCCGTCGCTCGCAGGGCGAACGCGCGATGCGCTGCTCGACGGCTGGATCTTCGCGACGTCGCACGGCGCCATCGATTGTGTCTGGGCCGGCGGCGCCAAGGTCGTGCAGGGAGGCCATCATCGGTCGCGCGAGGCGGCAAGGCGCGGCTTTAACACGGCGGTGCGGAGGCTGCTCGCATGAGCCTCGCCGATGACAGCGCCAAGCCGGGAGCCGGCACGCTCTACAAGACGATCCGGCAGGACATCGAGCGCCGCATCCTCACCGGCGAATGGCCGCCCGGCCACCGCATCCCGTTCGAGCACGAGATCATGGAGCATTACGGCTGCTCACGCATGACCGTGAACAAGGCACTATCGGAGCTCGCCCAGGCCGACCTGATCGAGCGGCGTCGCCGTGCCGGAACGTTCGTGCGGCGTCCGCAGTTCCTGTCGGCGGTGCTGAAGATCCCGGACATCCGCGCCGAGATCAGCGCGCTCGGCCGCGCCTATGGCTATGAACTGATCTCATCGACGCGCCGCACCGCCAACGCCGCCGATCGTGAGCGCCTCGGCGTCAAGACACCGTGCAAGGTCATCGCGATCCGCTGCCGGCACAGCGCCGACAACGTCCCGTTCGCGATCGAGGACCGGCTGATCGATCTCGACGCCGTACCCGATGCCGCGAAGGCCAATTTCAAGATCGATCCACCGGGCTCCTGGCTGCTGCATCACGTGCCCTGGACCGAGGCGGAGCACGCGATCAGCGCCATCGTCGCCGACGACGCAATCGCCGAAGGCCTCGACATCGCGGTCGGCGCACCCTGCCTCGTGATCGAGCGCCACACCTGGCGCAAGGGGCAGCCGCTCACGGCTGTCAGGCTGATCTATCCCGGCGAGCAGCATCGCCTCGTGGCGCGGTTCAGGGGCAGCGAATGAGACAGCTCACCCGCGCCCGAACTGAGCATGGGATTTGCAAGCACGCTTGCAGAGATGAGCGGAGATCGCAGCCATCACGGCTGCGAGCCGCACGAAGGGCTTTCTTCTCACAGCAAAGGACGATGACGATGCGCAGATTTGGGCTACTCGCAGTAACTGCCGCGCTCCTGGCCTCGACGACCGCCTATGCCGACGACGTCAAGGTCGGTATCGGCATTTCCGGCTGGACCGGTTTTGCGCCGCTGACCTTGGCGAAGGAAGCCGGCATCTTCAAGAAGAACGGCCTCGACGTCACCATCAAGAAGATCCCGCAGAAGGATCGCCACCTCGCCATCGCCGCTGGAGACGTGCAGTGCGCGGCGACCACGGTCGAGACCTGGATCTCCTGGAACGCCAACGGCGTCGCCACCAAGCAGATCTTCCAGCTCGACAAGAGCTACGGCGCCGACGGCATGGCCGTGCGCAACGACATCGCCTCCATCAAGGACCTCAAGGGCAAGACCGTCGCAGCATCCGCGCCCGGCACCTCGCCCTATTTCGGGCTGGCCTGGATGCTCAAGAAGAACGGCCTCACGGTGAAGGACGTCACCATCGTGAACCTGGAGCCGGCCGCCGCTGCGCAGGCCTTCGTCTCCGGCCAGAACGATGCGGCGATGACCTACGAGCCGTATCTGTCGACCGTCCGAGCTGCCCCTGACAAGGGCAAGATCATCGCCACCACCCTGGATTATCCGATGGTGATGGACACCTTCGGCTGCACACCGAAGTTCCTGTCCGAGAATCCGAAGGCCGCCAAGGCGCTCGCCGACAGCTATTTCGAGGCGTTGGACATGATCGCCAAGGACCAGGCCAAGGCCTATGAGATCATGGGTGCCGACGTGAAGCAGACGGCTGAGCAGTTCGGCAACTCCGCGAAGTATCTGCGCTGGCAGGACAAGGCCGCGAGCCAGAAGTTCTTTGAAACGGAGTTCAAGACCTTCAACAAGGACGCGGCCGAGCTCCTGCTCGAGGTCGGCATCATCAAGCAGATCCCGAAGATCGAGGATCTGTATGATGCGAGCTTCATCAAGTAGGCGCTGAAGCGTGCCCCGCACGATCCGTCATTGCGAGCGAAGCGAAGCAATCCAGGGCCCAGCGTGAGACTCTGGATTGCTTCGTCGCTTCGCTCCTCGCAATGACGGTGTTGAGGCATCCTGCCCGATATTGAGCAGCGTATTCCGAAGCCAACTCAACATGAGCGGCCCACCCCCTCGCGAGCCGCACCCAACACGAAAGCCCGATCCGTGATCCGACCTCTCGAACCCGTCAGCGCCAGATCGAGAACCGCGCTCGGCCTTGCCTTCTTCGTCGTGTTCGTCGCGGCGTGGTCGCTGGCGACGGTTGGCGGCTATGTGCCGAAGACGTTCCTGGCAGATCCCTTGACCATGCTGCGCGAGGGCTGGGACCTGCTGGTCAAGTTCGGCTTCCTCACCGACATCGGCATGACCGTCTGGCGCGTCGTCGGCGGTTTCGTGCTCGCGGCCATCATCGCCGTTCCGCTCGGCCTCCTGATGGGTGCCTACAAGCCGATCGAGGCGTTCCTCGAGCCGTTCGTCTCGTTCGCGCGTTATCTGCCCGCCTCCGCTTTCATCCCGCTCCTGATCCTGTGGGCCGGCATCGGCGAGTTGCAGAAGCTGCTGATCATCTTCATCGGCTCGGTGTTCCAGATCATCCTGATGATCACCGTCACCGTCGGCAACACACGGCGCGACCTCGTCGAAGCCGCCTACACGCTCGGCGCCGGCGATCGCGGCATCATCGCGCGCGTGCTGCTGCCGTCGGCTGCGCCTGAGATTGCCGAGATCCTGCGGCTCGTGCTCGGCTGGGCCTGGACCTATGTCATCGTCGCCGAACTGATCGGCTCGTCCTCCGGCATCGGCCACATGATCACCGACAGCCAGGCGCTGCTCAACACCGGACAGATCATCTTCGGCATCATCATCATCGGCCTGATCGGGCTGATCTCGGATTTCCTGTTCAAGGCATTCAACGCCTGGCTGTTCCCGTGGAAGCTCGCATGACCACGCTCGTCATCGACAAGGTCTCACGCACGTTCCCGGCCCGCCAGGGCCACGCGCCGACGCGCGCGCTGGAGCCGGTCGCGCTCACCATCGGCAACAACGATTTCGTCACCATCCTCGGCCCCTCCGGCTGCGGCAAGTCGACCCTGCTGCGCATCGTCGCCGGGCTCGATCATCCGACGAGCGGCAAGGTGCTGCTCGACGGCCGCGAGGTGACCGGACCCGGCGCTGACCGCGGCATGGTGTTCCAGTCCTACACGCTGTTTCCCTGGCTCACCGTGCGTGAGAACATCGCCTTCGGCCTGCGCGAGCGCGGCGTGCCTGAGGACAAGCGCAACGCCGTCGCCGACCGCTTCATCCAGCAGATCGGCCTGAAGGGTTTCGAGAACCATTGGCCCAAGCAGCTCTCCGGCGGCATGCAGCAGCGCTGCGCGATCGCGCGGGCGCTCGCCAATGATCCCAAAATCCTGCTGCTCGACGAGCCGTTCGGCGCGCTCGACAACCAGACCCGCGTGCTGATGCAGGAGATGCTGCTCGGCATCTGGGAGCGCGACCAGAAGACGGTGCTGTTCGTCACCCACGATATCGAGGAGGCGATCTTCCTTGGCAGCCGCGTGCTGGTGATGAGCGCCCGCCCGGGCCGCATCAAGGCCGACATCAAGATCGAGCTGCCGCATCCCCGCTCCTACAAGATCAAGACCTCGCCGGAGTTCGTCGCGCTCAAGGAGCGGCTGGTCGAGGAGATCCGCGCCGAGGCGCTGAAGGTCGCGGCGGAGGCGTGAGCTCTCTTCGTCGGCTATGCGTTGGTTCGGCTGAACGCTCTCAATTTTCGGTGATGGATGCAGAGACATGCCCCTCACCCGAGTGAGATTGTCGCGCTGTCCTACATGCCCTCTCCCACAAGGGGAGAAGGCGCAGTAACGGGCACCGTACTGACTTGAAATCGCGAGCTGTATCCTTCCAAAATCGCCACGGCAAGACTGCGCGGTACAGTGCCCTCGCCCCTTGTGGGAGAGGGCATCGCCGGCCCCTCTGCAGGCCCGCTCGGGTGAGGGGTCTCTCTCCGCGAGCAAAGCTGCTCGACAATTAACTCCTAGGCTGCCGCACGCGAACGTCGTCGGACCGCGCACCCGTGATGCCCCGCCCCATGCGCCTCAACCACGGCACCAGATGAAACGCGCTCATCAGGAGGTACATCACGGTCATGTCGCCGAGCGGTGCGCCCGCCGGCATGGCCGAGCAGATCACGTCTGAACGGCCGTCACGGGCCATGGCGTTCAGCACCGCCATCAGCGCGAAGGTCGGCGCCGCCGCGTAGCGGAGACCAGTGGCGATGCCGGGCATCGCGCGCATCCTGATCGGGAAGAACGCCATGGCTCCGCTCCGTCGTCAGCGCTTGCCGTATTCGTCGCGGCGGCGCCACCAGACGCCCTGCTCGTTGCGTCCCTTGGGCGCACGGTCGAGCCATTGATAGGCACCCCACAGGCCGTCGAGGCCGCGGGCATAGCTCGAATAGGTGTGATAGACGTCCCCATCCTCGAGGACGAAGGCGCTCATGCCCGGACGATCGCGCATGAACGTGGCGCCGTCGGTCCCGGCGCCCGCGGCAATCTCCGCCACCATCGCCGGCACGTCCGATGTCCCGAGCGGAGGACTGGTGCGATAATTGTACTCGCTGCCGCCCTGGCGCTGCTGCTCCTCGGTGATCGCGACGTTGAAGTCGAAATTGAAGTCGCTGCTCGCCGATGACGCCCATGGGAAGGACCATCCCATCCGCGCCTTGTAGGCCTTCAGCTTCGCCAGCGGCGCGCGTGACACCGCCCACAGCATCACGTCGTGATTGGCGAGATGGACCTGGAAGCCGTTGAAGCCGTCGGCAATCATCGAGCAGGATGGGCAGCCGGCCTGGAAGTCGGGGCCGAACATGAAGTGATAGACGAGCAGCTGCGAGCGGCCCTTGAACAGGTCGGGCAGCGTCGCCGGCCCGTCTTCGGTGTCAAAGCGATAGGCCTTGTCGACGCGCACCCATGGCATGGCCTGACGGCGCTCCGCCAGCTCGTCGCTGCGGCGAGTGAGTTCCTTCTCGGCTTGCAGCAGGTCGAGCCGGGCCTTCAACCAATCTTCGCGCGTTCCGGTGATATGCATGGTCATGGTCGTCATCCTTTTTGCGTGTTGACCGCAGCTCAGACTAGGATCGGCAGGAGAGCGACCGGGAGTGACAAGTATGGCGGGATTTGCATGGACTCGCTGATCTCGGCGGCGGCGCAGGCGCTCGCCGCCGGCGACCCGCTCGGCGCATTGAACCGCGTCGCATTGCGCGATGATCCGCCGGCGCTGGCGTTGCGCGGTATTGCGATGGCGCGGCTTGGCGATTTCGGGCGTGCGAAGGCGCTGCTGCGGCAGGCCGCGCGAAGCTTTGGGCCCAGGGCCGTGCTGGCCCGCGCCCGCTGCGCCGTCGCAGAGGCCGAGATCGCGCTCGCGGCGCGCGATCTCGGCTGGCCGACGAAGTCGCTCGCGGCGGCGCGTGAAACGCTGGAGCAGCACGGCGACCGCGCCAATGCCGCCTATGCGCGCAGCCTCGAGATCCGCCGCATGGTCCTGGTCGGGCAGCTCGATGACGCCGAGCGAGGCCTCGCCGAGCTCGATCCCTCGCCGCTGCTGCCGGCGGCCCGCACGATCTACGAGCTGATCGTAGCCGGCCTGGCCTTGCGCCGGCTGCAAACAAAGACCGCGCGATCGGCGCTCGAACGCGCGACGCGGTCGGCGCGGCAGGCCCGCATCCCGGAGCTTCAGGCGGAGATCGAGCGGGCCTCGTCGGCTCTGTCGGCACCGGCGGCGCGGATGATCCTGCGCGGCGAGCAGCGACTGCTACAGCTCGACGATGTCGAGGCGCTGTTCCGGTCGGACCGGCTGATCGTCGATGCCTGCCGATTGGCGGTACGTCAGGGGAGCCGGATCGTGCCGCTGGCGCGGCGGCCGGTGCTGTTTGCACTCGCCCGGCGGCTGGCCGAGGGGGTCCCCGATGGTGTGCCGCGGGCCGCGCTGATCGCGCACGCATTCCACGGCAAGGAAGCCGACGAGTCGCACCGCGCCCGCCTGCGCGTCGAGATCGGACGGTTGCGCCAGCTGCTCCATGGCTTGGCCGAGATCAATGCCACGCGAGACGGCTTTGCCCTGGTGCCGCGTCGCGATCACGACGTCGTCGTACTGGCACAGCCGGTCGAGGACGAGAATGCCACGGTGCTTGCTTGCCTCGCCGACGGTGAGGCATGGTCGAGCTCCGCCCTTGCGCTGGCGCTGGGCGCGAGCCAGCGGACGGTGCAGCGTGCCCTCGATGAGCTCGCATCATCGAGCAAGGTGCAGTCGTTCGGCCGCGGCCGCGCGCAACGCTGGACCTGCCCGGTCGTGCCGGAATTCGCGACTGCGTTGTTACTCCCGGCGTGGTCGTCGCTCGACTAGCGTGGGTCCATCGGAAGCAGAGGATGGCAGGCATGACACGAGCAGCCGCAGAGATCATTCACGAGTACGGCCCCTTCGACGACGCCGGGCGCGTCAACGGCGTCAGCTATGACGGCCGGCAGGTGTGGATCGCGACCGGCAGCAGCATCAAGGCGTTCGATCCGGCCGACGGCACGGTGCGGAAGTCGCTCGATCTCCCCTCTCACGCCGGCACGGCGTTCGACGGCCGGCACCTCTATCAGATCGCGGAAGATCGCATTCACAAGGTCGATCCCGAGAATGGCCGCGTGCTCGCGACGATCCCGGCGCCCTCGGGCGGCGGCGACTCCGGGCTCGCCTGGGCCGAGGGGTCGCTCTGGGTCGGCGCCTATCGCGATCGCAAGATCCACCAGATCGACCCTGCGACCGGAGAGATCCTGCGCAGCATCCCGTGCACGCGCTTCGTCACCGGCGTCACCTGGGTCGATGGCGAGCTCTGGCACGGCACCTGGGAAGACGACGTCAGCGACATCAGGCGCATCGATCCCGAGACCGGCGAGGTGCTCGACCAGCTCGACATGCCCGCCGGCACCGGCGTCTCCGGCATGGAATCCGACGGAGGCGAGACGCTGTATTGCGGCGGCGGCGACAGCGGCAAGGTGCGCGCGATCAGGCGCCCCAAGCGGGTGCGCGGGTGAGCCGCTGACGGCTCCGCGAATGGAAGTGGCCTACTTGCCGATCGACGTGTAGGCCGCCTTGCGGAAATTGGCGTTGGCTTCCTCGCGCGTCTGCAGCTGCTGGCCACCGCCGCCACCGACCGGCTTGGTGGGCGTGACGACCGAAAACAGCACGAAGCCGCCGGTCTTGCGCGGGAAGATGAAGTACTCGGCGATATCCGACTTCTCGCTGTCCTCGCAGGAGGACATGCCGCGGAACACGACGGCGCTGTCGACCAGCTCGCTGTTGCGCGCCGAGATGAACTTGCCCTTGCAGTCGCGCGCATCGTTGCCGATGATCGTGGCTGCGACTTCCAGGCCGTCGACATTGCGCTGCGGCGGCACGATGCGAACGAAGCCGGTGGCGTTGTCCGCCTTCCAGGCGACCCCGCCCGAAGTCAGCCACACCGGCCGCTCGCCTCCGCCCAGAATGGCCGGATGCGACAGCGAGGCCTTGAGGATGAAGTTGGAGGCGATCTGCATCGCTTCCAATTGCAGCTCGGGAGAGTCCTCCGACATCCGCTGTGGCGGCGCGCTGGCCGTCGGCGCAGCCGCGGCCTGCGGCGCCGCCGGACGCTGCACTGACGCCGCCGCCGGCTGAGCGTTGAAATTGGTCGCGGCGGCCAGCCCGCCGGCGTTGATCACGCGCACACAATTGGCAAGCGTGGGCATCAGCACGGCCGTGCCGTTCAGATTGAACTGGAACAGGTTGCCCTGCGCGAAGGCCGACATCGTCCGCGCGGCGCGGAACGCCTTGATCAGGGTGGAGTCGTTCGGCATTGGCACGGCGACCATGTTGGCCGTCCAGACCGCGCCTTCGACATTGTACGACGCCTTTCCGTCAAAGCTCAGAACGATCGGAAACTTTTGCCCGGGGGATAGCGCCCAGCCCGGATGGATGAAGGCGAGAGCCCAACCATATGTCGGCGTTGCAAGCACACCGAACGTGATGCCGCTCTGGTAGCTCGCGCTCGCGATGCAGCTCGTGAACCGTCCGGTCTTGTCGTCGGTGTAGGCACCGCCTGACCATCCGGCGACGGAGATGGAGCCGTAAGGCCCCTTTGCATGCGCAGGCTCAATCAACGCGCCTATCGTCAGCGCCACGAGCGAAAGAACCATTCCAAGGATTGCACGCCGTACCGTCATCCCAATTCCCCGTTTTCGCCGCATTGTTGCAATTCCCGCGGCTACGTCAAGTAGCAGCAGCCGGCACGCGACTACCCCAGAGATTGATCCGCTGACCGCCTTCATGCCCGCGAGGACACAACATGTCGCGGTCGTCCTCCACAGCCCTTCATGGGCGCGTCATCGAACTCCGCTAGCGCTTGCCGGGCCCCACGCAGGCAAGGGCTTCCTCGAAAGGGTTTCCTCGACATGACCACCACGCTGCCGGTGCTCGGCGCCGCCCTCTCCGTCAAGTCCATTCCCGCGCATTGCGACTGGCTGCTCGAACATCAACGCGATCTGGAGATCCAGGACTTCTTCCGCGCGGACCTTCTCGACAGCGACTGGCGCAGCACCGCCAAGGAAATCAAGTCGATGCTGTCGGGCCACACCGGCCGGCTCGGCATCCACGGTCCGTTCTGGGGCTTCAAGATCGACAGCCACGATCCGATGATCCGCCGCGCCGTCACCAAGCGCCTGCTGCAGGGGCTCGAGGTCGCCGAGTTTCTCGGCGCCACGCAGATGGTGATCCACTCGCCCTACACGACGTGGGACGCCAACAACATCGACATGCTGCCGGACAATCGCGAGGCGCTGATCGAGCGTGTCAGGGCGACCTTGACCGACGTCATTGCCTCTGCCGAGCAGGCCAACTGCGAGATCGTGATCGAGAACATCGAGGACAAGGATCCGCAGGACCGCGTCACCCTGGCCAAGGCGCTGGGCAGCAGCAAGGTGCGGGTCTCGCTCGATACCGGCCATGCCAACTACGCGCACCATTCGACCGGCGCGCCACCCGTCGACTACTACGTTGATGCTGCCGGCAACATGCTGACCCATGTCCATCTGCAGGACACCGATGGCTACGCCGACCGTCACTGGGCGCCGGGCGAAGGCAACATCCGCTGGGTCGCCGTGTTCCGCGCACTGGCGAAGCTCAATTCCAATCCGCGCCTGATCCTCGAACTGCGCAACCATGATCACGTCAAGGCCGGCGCCGCGTATCTCGCCTCGCTCGGCCTCGCCCGATAGGCCAACGCGTCCGCGCGACCCGATCCCATCGTTTCAGACAACCTCAGACGACAGAGAGATTGCCATGACCAAGCTCACCCGCCGCGGCCTGCTCGGCGCCGGCGCCGCGATCGGCGGCAGCTTCATCCTGCCGCGCGTGTCGATCGCGCAGGGAGACAACCGTCCCTCGGTCACCATCGCCGTGCAGAAGGTGACCAATTCGAACGTGCTCGACGTGCTGCGCGAGCAGTCCAATGTCGGCGAGCGCGTGTTCTACTCGTCGCTGTGGGAAAGCCTGATCTCGAAGAACTTCCGCGGCAATCTCGAAGCCGTCCCCGGCCTCGCCACCGAGTGGAAGCGCATCGACGACCAGACCGTCGAATTGAAGCTGCGCCAGGGCGTCAAGTTCCACAATGGTGACGAGATGACGTCCGAGGACGTCGTGTTCTCGTTCAGCCGCGAGCGCATGTTCGGCGACAGCGAGGCCAAGAGCCGCACCACCATCAAGGCGTTCGAGAAGATCCCGACGCCGCGCCCGGGCAAGGAGCTGCCGCCGGACGTGATTGGCGTCGCGCGCCGGATGTGGCCGGACCTGGTTCGCGTCGACGCCGTCGACAAATACACCGTGCGCTTCGTCAACGCGACGCCCGACGTCACCATCGAAGGCCGCCTGATGCGCTATGGCTCCGACATCATGAGCCGGCGCGGCTGGGAGGAAGCGGCGAGCTATCTCGACTGGGCGCGCAAGCCGATCACGACGGGTCCCTACAAGATCGTCGAGTTCAAGCCGGACGTGTCGCTGACGCTCGAAGCCCATGACGAATATTGGGGCGGCCGTCCGCCGCTGAAGCGCATCCGATTCCTGGAAGTGCCGGAGGTCGCGAGCCGCATCAACGGGCTCCTGTCTGGCGAATATCAGTTCGCCTGCGACATCCCGCCGGACCAGATCGCCGGCATCGAGAAGAACGCGGCGTTCGAGGTCCAGGGCGGCACCATCCTCAATCACCGTCTCACCGTGTTCGACAAGAACCACCCGCAGCTCGCCAATCCGCTGGTGCGCCGCGCCTTCACCCATGCGATCGACCGCCAGGCCATCGTCGACAGCCTGTGGGCCGGCCGCACCCGGGTGCCGAAGGGCCTGCAGTGGGAATTCTACGGCGACATGTTCATCGCCGACTGGAGCGTGCCGGCATTCGATCCGAAGCTGGCACAGGACCTGCTCAAGCAGGCCGGCTACAAGGGTGACCCGATCCCGTATCGACTGCTCAACAACTACTACACCAACCAGGTCGCGACCGCGCAGGTGCTGGTCGAGATGTGGCAGGCGGTCGGCCTCAACGTTCAGATCGAGACCAAGGAGAACTGGTCCCAGATTCTCGAGCGCGCTCCGACCCGCGCGGTGCGCGACTGGTCCAACTCGGCCGCGTTCAACGATCCCGTCTCCTCGCTCGTCGCCCAGCATGGCCCCAACGGCCAGCAGCAGCAGGTCGGCGAATGGAGCAATGACGAGCTCAATCGTCTTTCCGAATTCCTGGAGACCTCGACCGATCGCGAGGCGCGCAAGAAGGCGTTCCGCCGCATGCTGGAGATCGCCGAGCGCGAGGACCCCGCCTACACGGTGCTGCACCAGAACGCGACCTTCACCGCCAAGCCGAAGTCGATCAAGTGGAAGGCCTCGCCGGCCTTCGCGATGGACTTCCGCACCGGCAACTACGGTGCGTGACGCCGTGGCGCCGCTGGTCAGCATCTCCGAACTGAAGGTCGCCTTCGACGGCACGCCCGTGCTGCACGGCATCGATCTTGACATCGGTAGGGGCGAGGCCATCGGCCTCGTCGGCGAGTCCGGATCCGGCAAGTCGGTGACGTGGCTCGCGGCGCTGGGTCTCCTGCCCGGCAAGGCGAAAGTATCAGGCTCGGCCAGGCTCGAAGGCCGCGAGCTGCTCGGCGCTGACGGCAAGGTGCTCGACCAGGTGCGCGGCCGCCGCATCGCGATGATCTTCCAGGATCCCGCCAGCGCGCTCAATCCGGTGCTCACGATCCGGCGCCAGTTGTGCGAAAGCCTCGCGCTGCATCGCGGGCTGCGCGGCGAGGCTGCGCGGGCCGAGGCGCTCAGGCTGCTCGATCTCGTCGGCATCCCCGATGCGGCACGCCGGCTGTCCGCCTATCCGCACGAGTTCTCCGGCGGCCAAGTCCAGCGCATCATGATCGCAATGGCACTGGCCGGACTGCCCGAGCTGCTGATCGCCGACGAGCCCACCACCGCGCTCGACGCCACCATCCAGGCGCAGATCCTCGATCTGCTGTCGGCCATCCGGCGCGAGTTCAACATGGCGATGGTCCTGATCAGCCATGACCTCGGCGTCGTCGCGGAGAATTGCGACCACGTCTGCGTGATGTATGCCGGCCGCATCGTCGAGCGCGCGCCCGCGACGCGGCTGTTCGATGATCCCTGGCACCCTTATGCGCAGGGCCTGATCGGCGCGCTGCCGCCGCTCGATGGCGTCAGGCGGCGGCTGCAGGCCATTCCCGGAACAGTGCCTGATCCGCGCGCACTGCCCAGCGGCTGCGCCTTCGCGCCGCGCTGCACGTTTGCCGGCGACGGCTGCCATGCCGGCGTGCCGCCGCTGGCGCCGGTCGAGCCGGACCGCGCGGTGGCCTGCCTGCGGCCGCAGCGCCTGCCGATGGAGCTCGCCGCCGAATGACAGCGCCGCTGGTCGAGGTCCAGGCGATCTCGCGCACCTATCGGATGAGGACCGGCCTGTTCGGACGCGCCGCATCCGTCCACGCCGTCGACGGCCTGAGCTTCTCGATCCAAAAGGGCGAGACGCTCGGCATCGTCGGCGAGTCCGGCTCCGGCAAATCCACCACCGGCCGCATGGTGCTCGGTCTCGAGCCGCCCGACCGCGGCAGTGTGCGCTTCGACGGCGCCCCGATCGCAGCACCAGGCTCGGCGGCGTGGCGCGCCCAGCGCGCGCGCATGCAGATGATCTTCCAGGATCCGCTCGGCGCGCTCGATCGACGACTTCCCGTTGCCGCGCAGATCCGCGAGCCGCTCGACATCCACGACATCGGCACGGCCGCCGAGCGCGACGCGCGCGTGCATGAGCTGCTCCAGGCTGTCGATCTCAACGACGGCCATGGCGCCCGCTATCCCGGCGCGCTGTCGGGCGGTCAGCGCCAGCGCATCGTGCTCGCCCGTGCGCTGGCGACCAAGCCCGACTTCCTCGTCTGCGACGAACCGGTCAGCGCGCTCGACGTCTCGATCCAGGCGCAGGTGGTGAACCTGCTGGTCGATCTCCAGGTCCGGCTCGGTCTGACGATGCTGTTCATCAGCCATGATCTGCGCGTCGTCCGGCAGATCAGCAGCAAGGTGGCCGTGATGTATCTCGGCCGCATCGTCGAATATGGCGATGCCGACGACCTGTTCGCGCGGCCGCAACATCCCTACACGCAGGCGCTGGTGTCCGCTTCCCCTGCTCCGGGACGCCGCAGCACCAGCCGCATCGTACTGACGGGCGACCCGCCGAATCCGGCGGCGCGCCCCGCCGGCTGTGCCTTCCACCCGCGCTGCAGCCACGCGACCGCCCGCTGCGCCAACGAGTTGCCCGCGCTCGCCGCCCTGGATCGGCAGCGCCAGGTGGCCTGTCATCTCGTTTCGGGGCTGCAGTCGCAGACCGAGGTCGCCGCGTGATGCTGCGCTATTTCGCCATCCGCTTGGCGCGTGCGCTGCTGACCATCGCACTCGTCGTCACCTTTGCCTTCATCGTGCTGCGGCTGTCGGGCGATCCCGCGCTGATGATCATGGGGCCCGAGGCGCCGCCCGAGGTCATCGCCGCCTTCCGCAAGGCGTGGGGTCTCGATCATCCGATCTGGATGCAGTATCTCGACTACTTCAAGGCGATCGGCCAGGGCGAGCTCGGACGCTCGATGCGCGACGGCCGGCCCGCGATCCAGCTCGTCATCGAGCGCATCCCCGCGACCTTGGCGCTGACCATTCCGGCGTTCCTGCTGAAAGTGCTGCTCGGCATTCCCGCCGGCATCTACGCCGCGCTGCACCGCGGATCGGCGATCGACCGCGCCGTGATGATCACGGCGGTGGCGGGCTTCACGGTGCCGAGCTTCGTGCTGGCCCTGATCCTGGTGCTGATCTTCGCCGTGCAGCTCGGCTGGCTGCCGTCGGGCGGACAGGACTCGTGGCGGCACGCCATCCTGCCGATCGTGACGCTCGGCTTCGGCGGCGCCGCGGTGCTGGCGCGGTTCACGCGCAGCGCCATGCTGGAAATTCTCGGCCAGCCCTACATCAGAACGGCGTCGGCCAAGGGCGTGCCGTGGCGCCGGGTGATCACGGATCACGCGCTGCCCAACGCGGCGATCCCCACCGTCACCATTCTCGGCTTCATGGTCGGCAGCCTGATCGCCGGCGCGGTCGTCGTCGAGAGCGTGTTCTCCTGGCCCGGCGTCGGCCGTCTCCTGGTCGTCGCCGTCGCCAACCGCGACCTCGCGGTCGTGCAATGCATCCTGCTGCTGGTGGCGATGACCATGGTCACGTCGAACCTGATGGTGGACTTCCTCTACGGCCTGCTGGATCCGCGGCTGCGCAGCAAGGGAGCCGAGGCATGACCGACCTTGCATTGAAATCGCCTGCCGCGCGGCGGCTGTGCTGGCCGAACATTCCCGTCTCCGTGACCATCGCAGTCGGCTGGATCGTCGCGATGCTGCTGCTGGCGATCTTCGCCGATCAGCTCGCGCCGCATGGCTTCACCAAATTCGATCTGCGCCATCGCCTGTCGCTGCCGGGCAACCCGGCGCATTGGCTCGGCACCGACGAGCTCGGTCGCGACGTGCTGTCGCGTCTGATCGTGTCGATCCGGATTTCGCTCTTGATCGCGTTCGGCGCGACCGCGATCTCCGCCATCGCCGGCACCACGCTCGGCTTTCTCGCCGCGCATTTCCGCGGCCTGGTCGAGCAGGCCGTGCTGATGCTGGCGGACTTCCAGGCCAGCATGCCGTTCCTGATTCTGGCGCTCGCCGTGCTCGCCTTCTTCGGCAACTCGCTGCCGCTCTTGATCGGGTTGATGGGCCTGTTCGGCTGGGAGCGCTATGCGCGCATCGCGCGCGGCCTCGCCATCTCCGCCAATGCACAAGGCTATGCCGCCGCCGTCCGACAGCTCGGCGCAACGCCGCAGCGCGTCTATCTCAGGCACATCCTGCCGAACATCGCCTCGACCCTCATCGTGTCGATGACGCTGGTGTTTCCCGAAGTCATCCTGCTGGAGTCCGGTCTCTCCTTCCTCGGCCTCGGCGTGCAGCCGCCGATGACGAGCCTTGGCAACATGGTCGGCTATGGCCGCGAATATCTGACGCGCGCACCATGGATCATGTTGGCACCGGCGATCACCATCGTGGTGACGACGCTCGCCGTCTCGATGATCGGCGACTGGCTGCGCGACCGGCTCGATCCGACGCTGCAATAGCCTCGATCAGCGACGAGCCTCGTGACTCGCCGCGGCACTATGCTCGCAGATGATCAGGGCATGCCCCGCTTGCTCGCCCGCCAGCGCCATCCATCTCGACGCCTGCTGCAACCACTGATCGCGGCGAGCCGGATCGCGTTCGGCCTCCTCGCGACAGCTCAATGCCGCAGTCATGCACGCCGATCTTCTGTCCATGAATCATGGTCCGAAACATCAACTTAAACGGCACTTACATATAATATCGCGACTTCAGATTGCGATCAATTCGATGCTGCCTAGCCGCTACGCTTCCGCATGACGCATCGGCAATGAATGATGCGCGTGACAGGCGGCGACCGCGGCATGGCCGAATGCCACCGCGATCTGATGCAGGTCGGTGACGACGTCGCCGATGCCATAGAGTCCCGCGACGCCGCAGCGCTGCTTGGCATCGACCTCGAGAAAGCCATCGGATGTATGCCGCGCGCCGAGCTTGATGGCGAGCTCGGAGCGAACATCGGCGCCCATCGCAGGATACACGATCTCGAACCGTTCGCTGCTGCCGTCGACGAATGACGCCTCGATCGCACCGTCTTGGCGCTGCAACGCATGAAGTTGTGGCGTCACCCGAACGCCGGCGGCGGCGAGCTCCTGCCGCTTCGCCGCATCCTGCTCATCATCGATCGGGATCAAGGTGACGTCCGAACTGTAGACGCGCATGAACAGCGCCTTGCCAGCGGCGTGACCGAGCGCGCCCACGATGGCGATCTTGTGGTCGATGGTTTCAAAGCCGTCGCAGACCGGACAATAGCGCAGCTCGCCGTCACGGACCGCCGCTCTCCAATCGGCGAGCGACGTCTGCTTGTCGACGATACCCGTCGCGAGGATGACGCGCTGTGCCGCGACCGCACCGCGCTCGTGAGTCGCGACCAGATCTCCGTCATGCGTCTCGAGAGCGCTCACCGTCCTCCGGACGATAGGAACGTGAAGTTCCTCGACCTGCCGCTGCATTCGTGCGAGCAGCTCGCTTCCGGGCATGCCGTTCGGGAACCCCGGCAGGTTGTGGCTCCGCGGAATCAGCGCTGCCCGCGATGCGCCGCCATCGACGACCACGACCCCACGCCGGAACCGGGCCAGGTAAATCGCGGCCATCAGTCCAGCTGGCCCGCCGCCTATGACGAGGACTTCGGTGCGCATTGCCGCCCTGCTCCAGTCCTGGCTCAAGCTGCATCGGAGCAGAAAGTTCTCGCGCGGAAAACATTTCGGCAAACGTGTCGATGAAATCGACCCGGAACTCTCTGGAACACAAGTGGAACTTTTGCCACTGAGGGACGTTAACCTATGTCACTGCCGCGGCGGAAAAGCCGTGCAAACTTGGCAGCGAGGGGATTTGTTGCGAGGGCGCGTGGATGCGATTTGTAAATTCGACTGATGAAAGCTTGATGGCGTACTACGAAAGTGTCCGAAAGCAGGTGGCCGCCGACAGCCGGATCGGGGGCCCCTACCGTTTGATCGGCGATCGGGCCAAGCAGTATGCGCAGGAGCTCCAGGCCGAGATGCGGCGGCGGCAGTTGCGCTTCACGCCGATCGATTGGCCGAACTGATTGGGCAAGGGATCGTGGGGCTCACCTCAGCGCTCAAGTTGAAGTATTGCGTTCGACCAGACAGCGCGGCGGTCGTTATTGCGCCCTCTCCCCTTGTGGGAGGCAAGTAGGACAGAGTTTGCGGACAGGCTTGCGATGCCCTCTCCCACAAGGGGAGAGGGCGCTGTATTCTGCAGTGTCACCGCAAAGCCGCGCGAAGCGGGGTCGTCATCATTCCCACGACCAGCTCGAGAAATCATTCTCGAACTGCGGCACGTCCTTCCAGACACCCTTGAGCTTCTTGTTGATGATTGTGATCCACTGCGGCTGGAACAGGAAGCCCGCAGCGGCATCGGTCGCCAGCATGCGCTGGGCATCGCCGAGCAGCTTGGCGCGCTCGGTCTCGTTCGGCGTATCGACAATCGACTGGTAGAGCTTGTCGAAGGCCTCGGACTGATAGCCGAAGTAGTAATTCTTGTCGGTGAACTTCACGAGATCGAACGGCTCGACATGCGAGACGATGGTCAGGTCGAAATCATGCGGTCCGTTGAAGACCTGTGACAGCCACGCCGCCCATTCGAGATTCTCGATCTTGGCGACGATGCCGACCTTGGCCAATTGAGCCGCGAGCACCTCGCCGCCCTGGCGCGCATAGGCCGGCGGCGGCAGCCGCAGCGACAGTTGCAGCGGCGTGGTCACGCCGGCTTCGGCGAGCAGCTTCTTGGCCTTCTCCGGGTCGTAGGGATTGATGTCGGTGGTGTCGACATAGCCGAGCGAGCCCGGCACGTAGAAGCTGCCGATCGGCGTACCCAGGCCGTCGACGGCGCCTTCGACCATCGCCTTGCGATCGATCGCAGCAAGGATCGCGCGGCGGACGCGGACGTCGTCGAGCGGCTTCTTCTTGTTGTTGATGGTGACGATCGTCTTCGCCTTTGAGCCGCCGATCAGCACGGTGAAGCGCGGGTCGGACTTGAACTGCGCGATGGTGCGCGCCGTGGTGCCGCGCGGGAAGGCATCGACGTCACCCGACAACAGCGCAGCGACCTGCGCTGCCGGATCGGAGATGAAGCGGATCGTCACCTTGGACAGCTTCACGGCTGCGGCGTTGCGATAGTCGGGCCATTTGTTCAAGGTCAGGGACGAGCCCTTGGCCCAGCTCCCCAGCGTGTACGGTCCAGTACCGACCGGCTGCGTCGCGTTGGTCGGCGCGCTCTTCGGCTCGACGATCGAGGCGGTGGCCTGTCCGAGCAGGAACGGCAGGTTGGGCTCAGAATATTTCAGCTTGACGACGATGGTCTCCGCGTCGGGAGCCGTCACGGACTCCATCGCCTGGAACAGCGCCTTGTCCTTGTTGGTGCTGTTGGCGGCGCCGGCGCGCTCGAACGAGAACTTCACCGCGGCGGAATCGAACGCCTCGCCGTTCTGGAATTTCACGCCCTTGGCGAGCTTGAACGTGTAGCTCTTCAGATCGGACGAGGCCTGCCAGCTCGAGGCCAGCAGCGGCGAGACCGAGCCGTCCTCGTTGATCTTGGTCAGCGTCTCATAGACGTTGTAGAGCGTCACCTCGGCGATGGCCGCCGCGGCCGCGCTGGTCGGATCGAGCCCCGGCGGCTCCAAGGTCATGCCGACAACGACGCTATCCTTCTTGCTCTGCGCGAGAGCCGGCGCGACGGCCGCAACGAGCGCGGCCATGGCGATGATCGATAGTTTCTTGAACATTGTTTGTTTCTCCCTGAGGAAGCCAAATTACGCGTCAAAGCGGCTTCGAGACAAGTGGCTGCAGTTCCGTTGCGACGAGCGCCGGCAGCGCCATTACGCTTTCCGCCCGATGGCAGGCAGCGGAATGCTGTCCGGTGAGCGCTCGCAACGCGGGGGCCGTCGCGCGGCACCGGGCATCGGCGAGCGGACAACGGGGCGCGTAGGCGCATCCGGCCGCGCCGAGGGATTGCGAAGCGATCGCAACGCTCTCGCGACGGCGCCGGACCGCGCCGGCCTGGGCCCGCGGCACGGCGTCGAGGAGCGCCCGCGTGTAGGGATGCGCGCAACTTCCGAACAAGTCCTCCGGCCGCCCGCGCTCGACGATGCGGCCGAGATACATCACCGCAACCTCGTCGCAGAGATAGTCGACGACCGCGAGATCATGACTGATCAGCACGTAGCTCAGGCCGAACTGCTCCTGCAGATCCTGCATCAGGTTGAGAACCTGCGCCTGCACGGAGACATCCAGCGCCGACACCGGCTCGTCGGCGACGATCAGCTTCGGCTGGGTGATCAGGGCCCGCGCGATCGCGATGCGCTGGCGCTGCCCCCCGGAAAATTCATGCGGATATTTGTCCATGTCGGCATCGCGCAATCCGACCTGCCGCAGCACGCTCGCGACGCGCCTGCGGAGAGAATCGCGATCCGAGTGTTCGAGAGCGGTCAGCGGCTCGGCGACGATGCGCGCAATGGTCTGGCGCGGATCGAGTGATCCGTACGGATCCTGAAATACCATCTGGAAATCGCGGCGCGCCCGCCGCAGCTCATCCACCGGGAGGCGGTTGAGATCGCGGCCCACCATCAGCACCGATCCCGCTGACGGCCGCTCCAGCGCCATGATCAGCCGCGCCAGGGTCGACTTGCCAGAGCCGGACTCGCCGACGATGCCGAGGCTCTTGCCCGCCTTCAACGACAGCGACACGCCGTTCAGCGCGAGCACCTCGCCGGGCGGCCGCAGCAGACTCTCTCGCGGCAGCGTGTAGCGCTGTACGAGATCCCTGACCTCGAGCAGCGGCGTCTCTGCAACTCCTTGCGCGGCGGTGCTCAAGCGACCACTCCCGCCGGATCACACGCGAGCGCGACGCCGGTCCGGATGCACCGGACGCCGTGCCCGGCGCCGATCTCGATCGACGGCGGCAGCGCCGTGCGACAGGCGTCGATCGCCAGCCCGCAGCGATCTGCGAACGGACAACCGGCCGGAAGATCGGCGAGCTCCGGCACGGTACCCGCGATGGTCGCAAGGCGCGTGCCCTTGCGGGCCCCGAGCCGCGGCCGCGCGCGGAACAGGCCCTGCGTGTAGGGATGCCCCATGCGCGAGAACACGGCGTCCGTGGTGCCGCTCTCGACCACCGTGCCGCCATACATCACGATCATGCGCTGGACGTTCTCGGCGATGACACCGAGATCATGCGAGATCAAGATCATCGCCATGCCGCGCTCGGCGACCAGATCGGCGATGAGGTCGAGGATCTGGCGCTGGATGGTGACGTCGAGCGCAGTGGTCGGCTCGTCGGCGATCAGCACGTCGGGCTTGCAGGCGAGCGCCATCGCGATGGTGATGCGCTGGCGCTGGCCGCCGGAGAACTGGTGCGGATAGGCGCCGTAGCGTCGGGCGGGATCCGGCAGACCGACGCGGTCGAGGAGCGCGATCGCCTGTCGTTTCGCCTCGGTCGCCGTGCAGCCGATATGCCGCAGCAGCGGCTCGGCCACCTGATGACCGATCGTATGCATCGGGTTGAGCGCGGTCATTGGCTCCTGGAAGATCATGCTGATGCGGTTGCCGCGCAGCTTGCAGTAATCGGCATCACCGAGACCGACCAGCTCGCGGCCATCGAGCGTGATGCTGCCGCTGACGACGGCGCTGTCAGGCAGAAGGCCAAGCAGAGCGAGCGCCGTGATCGACTTGCCGCAACCGGACTCGCCGACGATGCCGAGCGTCTCGCCGCGCCGGAGCGTGAAGGAGACCTCGCGCACGGCTTGCGCCGAGCCGCGGCTGGTATTGAGGCGGATGCCGAGACCCGACACATCGAGCAGAGGCTGATCGCCTACCGTCATCGCTGCCTCGCCAGCCGTGGGTCGAGCAGATCGCGCAGGCCGTCGCCGAGCAGGTTCAGGCCGAGCACCGCGAGCGCGATGGCGGCACCGGGATACACGGCGAGGCTTGGCGACTGGAACAACAGGGTCTGCGCATCGTTCAGCATGCGTCCCCAGGACGGCTGCGGCGGCTGCGTGCCGAGGCCCAGATAGGACAGCGCCGCTTCCGCCAGGATCGCCAGCGCGAACTGGATCGTCGCCTGCACGATCAGAATCGACAAGATGTTCGGCAGCACGTGCTCGATGGTGATGCGGAAGCGGCCCTTGCCGGCGGCGCGCGCAGCCAGGATGAACTCGCGCGCCCAGACCGCACCGGCGGAGCCGCGGGTGACGCGCACGAACACCGGGATCTGGAAGATGCCGATCGCGGTGATCGACGTCACCATGCCCGGCCCGATCACCGCCGCCAGCATGATCGCCGACAGCACCGCGGGAAAGGCGAAGGTGAAGTCGCTGAAGCGCATGATCAGTTCCTCGGTCCAGCCGCGCTGCGCGGCTGCGACCAGGCCAAGGCAGACGCCGCAGGTGAGACCGATGCCGACGGCGATGATGCCGACCAGAATGGTCGCGCGCGCACCCACCAGCAATAGCGAGACGATGTCGCGGCCGAGCACGTCGGTGCCCAGCCAATGCGCTGCTGATGGCGGCCGCAATTTGGACGCGACATCGATCTCATAGGCCGACCATGGCGTCCAGAGCAGCGACAGCAGCGCGGCGCCGAGCACCAGCAGACAGAGCAGCGCGCCGACCGTGAAGCTGCGATGGCGCAGCGCGCGGCGCCAGAACGCGTTGGACGCAGGCGCAGCGCCCGTTTGAACGACCACGGCGGAACTCACAGCTCGTGCACCTTGATGCGCGGATCGATCACCGCATACAGGACATCGACCACGAAGTTGACGATGATCACCATGGCCGCCAGCAGCATCACGCAGTTGCGCACCACGATCAGGTCGCGATTGGCGATCGACTGGAAGATGAGGCGCCCCAGGCCCGGGAGATAGAACACGTTCTCGATCACGATGGTGCCGGCGAGCAGGTTGGCGAATTGCAGCCCCATCACGGTGAGCACCGGGATCATGGCGTTGCGCAGCACGTGCTGCCACAGCACCTCGCGCTTCGTCAGGCCCTTGGCGCGCGCGGTGCGGACGAAATCCTCGCGCAGAACGTCGAGCACGGCCGAGCGCGTCACCCGCGCCAGGATCGCGGCCTGCACCACTGCCAGCGCCACAGCCGGCAACAGCAGCGCGCGCAGACCCGGCCAGATGCCGTCCTCCCAGCCGGGAAAGCCGCCGGCCGACAGCCATTGCAGCTTCACCGCAAACAGGAGGATCAGCAGGATCGCGAACCAGAAGTTCGGCAAGGCGATGCCGATCTGGGTCAGCGACATGACGCCGACATCGCCGAGACGGTTGTGATTGGCGGCCGTGTAGATGCCGGCCGTGAGCGCCAGCACGGTCGTGAGCCCCATGGCCAGGATCGCGAGCGGAATGGTCATCGCCAGCCGCTCGCGGATCAGTTCGGCCACCGGCGTGCCATAGGCGTAGCTGTTGCCGAGATCGCCGCTCAGCAGGCCGCCGATCCAGTGCAGGTAACGCAACGCCAGCGGCTGATCCAGCCCGAGCTTGACGGTCAGCGCCCTGACCGCATCCGGCGAGGCATCCGCGCCCATCAGCATCTGGGCGGCATTGCCCGGCAGCGCGTCGAGCACCAGGAATATGATCAGTGACGCGCCGACGAGGGTCGCCAGCAAGGTCAGGAAGCGCCGCAGCAGAAAAACGCTCATTCGCGCCGGGACTCCAGTTTTCGGCGGCCGCACGTTCCACAGCTTTCGGCTCCGATGCAAGCCCGTTGCCTGCATGATTGCCATTGCCGGGCGGAGGCACCTTCACACACCGCATCCGCCGGGGTATCGCCGGCTTGATCCCGGTCAACGGCGGAGCGCCGGCGACCGCCATCATGCGGCTGATCGCAACAACGCAAGGGCCCATCTCGATCATGACCATCCGTCCGAGCTTTCTCTGGGGCGCCTCGACCTCGGCCTTCCAGATCGAGGGCGCGGCGCACCTCGACGGCCGCGCCGACAGCATCTGGGATGTCTATCTGCGCGCCCCCGGCCGGGTGAGCCACAACGACACCGCCGAGACCGCCTGCGATCACTATCATCGCTACGCGGAGGACGTGGCGCTGATGCGCGATCTCGGCCTCAATGCCTATCGGTTCTCGATCGCCTGGCCGCGGCTGCTACCGCAAGGCCGCGGCGCGGCCAACGAAGCCGGCCTCGCCTTCTACGACCGCCTCATCGACGCCCTGCTTGCCGCTGAGATAGAGCCGTGGCTCTGTCTCTACCACTGGGACCTGCCGCAGGCGCTGGAGGCGCTCGGCGGCTGGCAGAACCGCGACATCGTCGGCTGGTTCGCCGACTATGCCGCGCTGGTCGCGCGGCGCTATGGCGACCGGGTCAAGCGCTTCGCCACCTTCAACGAGCCCTGCGTGTTCACGCTGTTCGGCTACGGCCTCGGCTGGCACGCGCCGGGGATCGCCGACGGAGCGGCCCTGCACAAGGCCATTCATCACGTCAATCTCAGCCACGGCCGCGCCGTCGACGTGCTGCGCAGGGACGTGGCCGGCGCCTCGATCGGCGCCATCCACAATCGGCAGCCCTGCTACCCTGCGAGCGACAGTGCGGAGGACGCCGCGGCCGCCTTGCGGCTCGCCGCCTATTGGAACGATGCCTTCCCGTTTCCGCAGGCCTTTGCCTGCTACCCGCCGGAGCTCCAGGACGCCGTCGCGCCCTATATCGCACCCGGCGACATGGCGCAGATCGCCCGCCCCGTCGACTGGTTCGGGCTCAATCACTATTCGCCGCATTACATCAAGGCGGGCAGCAACCTGATGGGCGCCAGCTTCGGAGCGCCTCCCGCGGCAGTGCCGCGCAGCGCAATCGGCTGGCCCGTCGTGCCCGAGGCGTTCCGCGATACGCTCCTGGACATCCACAGCCGGTTCCGGCTTCCGATCTACGTGCTGGAGAACGGAACGGCGGCCAATGACACCGTCGATGCATCCGGCTGCATCCAGGACGACGGCAGGATCGGCTATCTCAAGGCCTATACGACCGCGATGGAACAGGCGATCGCGGCGGGCGCCGACGTGCGCGGCTATTTCGTCTGGTCGCTCCTGGATAATTTTGAATGGGGAGCGGGCTATTCGCAGCGCTTCGGCATTGTCTATGTCGATCGCGCCACCCAGCGCCGCATTCCCAAGGCGTCGGCGCGGTGGTATTCGAACATGATTGCCGCTCACCGGGTATCCGACGATCCCGCCGGGCGGCACAACCGGGCGGAAGAGTGAGGATGAGCGAACGCGTTCTTCTGGGCGACATCGGCGGCACCAATGCGCGGTTCGCGCTGCTTGACGGCCACGTCATCGGCGAGGTCGCGCATCTCAAGGTCGCCGACTTCCCGACCATCACGGACGCGATCACCGACTTCCTGTTGCGACACGCCGCCGGCGGCCCGCCCACCGCGGCCGTGCTCGACATCGCCGGCCCGATCGAGCGCAATCGCGGCATGCTCACCAACTCGACCTGGGTGATCGACGGCGCCGAGCTGGCGGAGCGGTTCAAGCTGCGCTCGGCCAAGCTCCTGAACGATTTCGAGGCGGTCGGCTGGTCGCTGCCGGTGCTGCATCCCGACGACCTGTTTCCGCTTGGCGGAAGCGCCGCGGTCGACGGCGCGCCGATGCTGGTGATCGGCCCCGGCACCGGCTTCGGCGCCGCGTGCTATCTCCCGGCAGAAGGCCGTCCCACGGTTGCCGTGACCGAGGCCGGCCATGCCACGCTGCCGGCGACGACGGCGCGCGAGGCCGCCGTGCTCGCCAAGATGCGCGAGCGCTTCGGCCATGTCTCGATCGAGCGTGCGCTGTCGGGCATGGGCCTTGCGAACGTCTATCAGGCCATTGCCGCGGTCGACGGGGTCACGGTGCCGCCGCGCGATGCCGCAGCGATCACTCACGCCGCGCTGGACCGCAGTTGCGCCACCAGCCGCGCGACTCTCGACATGTTCTGCGCCTGGCTCGGCGCCGTCGCCGGCAACCTCGCGCTCACCTTCTGCGCCCGCGGCGGCGTCTACATCGCCGGCGGCATCCCGCCGCGGTTTCCGGACTACTTTGCCAGATCCGATTTCCGCCGGCAGTTCGAGGGCAAGGGGCGCTATGACAGCTATCTGCGTCCGATCCCGGTTCATCTCGTTATCAAGCCCGACATCAGCTTTCTCGGTCTCAAATCGTTCTTCGAGGCCGGCATCACCGCGAGCGGCGGCTCCCCGACGCACTGAGATCGAATGAGCGACATCGTCACGATCACGCCGAACCCGGCCGTCGACGTCTCGACGACCGTCGAGAAAATCGTGCCGGTGGCCAAGCTGCGCGGCACGACGCAACAGCGAGATCCCGGCGGCGGCGGCATCAACGTCGCCCGCGTCATCGCCCGCCTCGGCGGCGACGTCACCGCGCTCTATCCGGTCGGCGGTCCGACCGGCCTGCTGCTGAAGCAGCTCGTCGAGAAGGAAGGCGTCGCCAGCCGCACCTGGGCAACGGCCGAGGACACGCGCGAGGACTTCTTCGTCCAGGAGCGCGTCAGCGGCCAGCCCTATCGCTTCATCCTGCCGGGTCCGACGCTGACCGAGGCCGAATGGCAGGCCGGCCTTGCCTTGCTCGCAGCCCAGGATCCGTTTCCCCGCTTCGTCGTCGGCAGCGGCAGCCTGCCGCGCGGCGTGCCGACCGACTTCTATGCGCGCGTTGCGACGCTTGCACGGTCACGCGGCGCGCAATTCGTGCTCGACACCTCGGGGCCAGCTTTGGCCGCGGCGGTAGCCGGCGGCATCGACCTGATGAAGCCGTCGCTGCACGAGATGCAAGAGCTGGTCGGCGGCGCGCTGCCCGATGCCACGGCGTGGGAGAAAGCCGCCCACGCGCTGGTCGCGAGCGGCAAGGCCGGCACCGTCGCGCTGACCATGGGTCATCTCGGCGCCCTGCTGGTCACCCGCGACCGCGTGCTGCGCGCTCAGCCGCTGACGATGGTGCCGGTCAACGCAGTCGGCGCCGGTGACAGTTTTCTCGGCGCATTGGTCGCGAAGCTCGCCGCGGGCGAGTTGCTGGACGACGCGTTTCGCTTTGCGGTCGCCGCAGGTGCCGCGGCGCTGCTGCGCACCGGCACCGCGCTGTCCGATCCCGCCGACGTCAGCCGTCTGCAGGCTGACGTGCGGCTTGAGACGGCGTGACATCGCTCGCCGCATCACCGTTGAGCCGATCGAGCGAGAGCAGCAACCCGCCGACGCGCTCCAGCGACGACATCCACTCGGCGAGGCGGTTGAAATTGTCCACCATCCAATTGAACGACCCCTGCACCAGCGTGAACGCAGCGGCTGCCTGGGTGAGTTCGCCCAGGGTCATCTGATCGCCGAGGAACTTCGGCGCGCACAGCACGAGGCCGATGATCGGCGCGAGCAGCGTATTCAGATGAGACACCAGGGTGTTGCGCATCAGCTGCCAGCACAGCCGCTTCCATTGCTGGATCGTGCGGTCGAGCGCCATCCACAGCCCGGCAACGACGCTGCGTTCTTCCTGCTTGGGCGCGATGCCTTCGCCGATGTCGCGCAAGTGATGGGCTGCGGTGATCAGCTCCGACTCGGCCTGGTTCTTGGTCTGGATGACGCGCGTGAGTGGCGAACCGACCCACAGCATGGCCCCGGTCACCAGCCCGGAATAGATGACGACGCTGACCACCAGGTAGCCTGGAATCCACAATTGGTGCCCGGCCACGGCAAAGCCGATGGATCCGCCGACCTGCCACAGCACCTGGACGAACACGACCGCCGTCAGCAGCGAGGAGATCACACTGACCACGAAGTCGATCGGTGCATCGGTGGCGATGCGGACATCCTCGGCAATACGATACTCCGGAATCTTCAGATCGCCCTGCACCGTCGCGAGCCGCGCATAGCGATCGTTCTCGACCCAGTAGTTGATCACCTTGGCGCTCAACCATTGCCGCCAGTTGCGTTGCATCACCATGCGGCCCCACACCGAGACGATCGCCAGCACGACGCTCGCCAGACAAAGCGGAATGAGCAGAACGGCCTGCTGCCGCAGCCGCGTCGGATCGCGGCCCTCCAATGCGTCGAAGAAATCCCTGTTCCAGTAATTGAACCGAAATTGCACGTAGAGCTGAAGCACCACGAGGACGATCAGGGCGACGCAGAGCAGCCAGACCCGCCATGCCGTCGATCCGAGCCAGAATTGCCGCGCCGTGAGCCAGAACCGCGACCATTCGCGATTGCCGTCCTCGTTCTCGTCGTCGGAGATCATTGGTGATCCGGATGGGTACGATTGATGGGTCTTAACAAACATCCTCGCCTATGGTGGAACCGTTGTCATCCCGCGATTTAAGGGGCTCGCGGAGCGCCTTGCTTGATCTTGCGCAAGGCAGTCGCCGCCCGCCGCGACAAACTGAAGTTCGCGCTGCGATGCGGGAGATCACCGATGACGGCACCCGGCTACATCCGCTGGTTCAAGGACCTTCGTATCGAGGACGTGCCCGGCGTCGGCGGCAAGACGGCCTCGCTCGGAGAGCTGTATTCGGCGCTGGCGTCGCAAGGCGTGCGCGTACCCAACGGCTTCGCACTGACGGCCGCCGCCTATCGCGACGCCTTGCGCGCGACCGGCGCCGACGACGCGCTGCGCAAGCTGCTCGCCGGCCTCGACAAGCGCCGCATCGCCGATCTCGCCAAACGCGCGGCGAAGGCGCGCGCGATCGTGTTCGCGGCGACCGACCGTGACGATCTACGCCACGAGGTCGCAGAGGCTTACAAGCAGCTGGAGCAGGAGTATGGCCGCGGCGTCGCGGTTGCCGTGCGCAGCTCGGCCACCGCCGAGGACCTGCCGAATGCGAGCTTCGCAGGCCAGCACGAGAGCTTTCTCAACATTCGCGGCGCCAAGGACCTGTTCGAGGCGTGCCGCCGCTGCTTCGCCTCGCTCTATACGGACCGCGCGATCTCCTACCGCATCGACAACGGCTTCGACCACGACAAGGTCGCGCTGTCGGTGGCCGTGATGAAGATGGTACGCTCGGACCGCGCCGCGAGCGGCGTGATGTTCTCGTTGGACACCGAGAGCGGCTTTCGCGACGTCGCCTTCATCACCGGGGTCTACGGCCTCGGCGAGACCATCGTGCAGGGCACGGTCGATCCGGACGAGTTCTACGTCCACAAGCCGACCTTCGCGGCCGGCTTCCGCAGCGTGCTGTCGCGCCGGCTCGGCGCCAAGGACAAGCGGATGGTCTATGCCAAAGCCAGCGCAAAGGCCGGCGCGCGCAGCCGTGGCCCGACGACGCGCACCGAGGCGACGCCGCCGGCTGACAGGGCGAAATTCTGCATCAGCGATGCCGACGTGCTGGAGCTCGCGCAGGCCACCATCGTAGTCGAGGAGCACTACTCGCAGAAGGCCGGCAGGCCGACGCCGATGGACATCGAATGGGCCAAGGACGGTCGCGACGGTGCGCTCTACATCATCCAGGCGCGGCCGGAGACGGTGGCCTCGCAGCGGCGGCCCGAGGCGATCGAGACCTACGTTCTGAAGAAGACCGGCAGAACGCTGGCAACCGGCCGCGCCGTGGGCGAAAAGATCGCCACCGGCAAGATCCGCTTGATCCGCACTCCCAAGGATCTGAACGCGTTCCGCCCCGGCGAGGTGCTGGTCGCCGCGTCGACCAGTCCGGACTGGGAGCCGGTGATGAAGACCGCGGCGGCGATCGTCACCGATCATGGCGGCCGCACCTGCCATGCCGCGATCGTCGCTCGCGAGCTCGGCGTGCCGGCCGTGGTCGGCACGGAGGATTTCAGCAAGCGCGCGAAGACCGGAACGACGGTCACTGTCTGCTGCGCGGAGGGCGACGCCGGCCATGTCTACGACGGCGCACTGCCGTTCGATGTCGAGCGCCTGGCGATCGACAGATTGGAGAAGCCGCGCACCGAGATCATGGTCAATCTCGGCAATCCCGAACTGGCCTTCAAGACCGCGCTGCTGCCGAACGATGGCGTCGGCCTCGCCCGCATGGAGTTCATCATCAACCAGGCGATCGGCATCCACCCGATGGCGCTGGCGACGCCCGCAAAGGTGACCGCGGCAAAGGACCGCGCGACGATCAAGCGCCTGACCGCGCGCTACAAGAAGCCCGCCGACTTCTTCGTCGAGCGGCTGTCGGAAGGCGTCGGCACCATCGCCGCGGCATTCCACCCGCGGCCGGTGATCGTGCGCCTCTCGGACTTCAAGACCAACGAATATGCCAGCCTGATCGGCGGCTCCGATTTCGAGCCGAAGGAAGAGAACCCCATGCTCGGCTTCCGCGGCGCCTCGCGCTATGCGCATCCCGCCTACGCCGCCGGTTTCGCGCTGGAATGCGCGGCGATGAAGCGCGTGCGCGACACGATGGGGCTCTCCAATCTGAAGATCATGATCCCGTTCTGCCGCCGGGTCGAGGAGGCACGCAAGGTGATCGCGGCGATGGCCGGGCATGGCCTCGTCAGAGGCGAAAACGGGCTCGAAATCTACATGATGTGCGAGATCCCGAACAACGTGATCCTGATCGATGAGTTCGCCAAACATTTCGACGGCTTCTCGATCGGCTCCAACGATCTCACCCAGCTCACGCTCGGCGTCGACCGCGACTCCGACATCGTCGCGTTCGATTTCGACGAGCGCGATCCCGGCCTGCTGGCGATGCTGCGGATGGCGGTGGAGGGCGCGCACCGCAACCATCGCCATGTCGGCATCTGCGGCGAGGCGCCGGCAAACTATCCGGAAGTCGCGCGCTATCTGGCCGAACTCGGCATCGATTCGATCAGCGTCAATCCGGCGAGCATCGTGCGCACCATGGAGATCGTCCGTACCGCTGAGCGGGAGCTCGCGACCCACACGCCGCAAGCGCTGGCAAGCTGATCATGGCCGAAATTCAGGAGCTGCTCTTGAAGAAGTCCAGCACGGTCGAAGCGCCGCCGACGACGTCGCCGCCGCCATACAGGCTTGCCAGGAACGTGCCGCGATGGCTGGCGCCGGTGACCGCGATGCCTTGCGCAAAGCGGCCGTCGGCCGCCAGCGGCATCTTGACGAGGCTCGGCGGTAGCGCCTCGTCGAGAAGACCGTAATAGAACCGCATCGGGGCGTCATAGTCCCAATAGGTCGAGCTATTGCCGGCCAGACGACGGAGGAAGCGGCTGTTGGTCTCGTGGGTGAAGCGCTCGAAGAAGCCGTCGACCAGCAGGTCCGAGGGCTGCGGCACCGACTTGCTGAACGCCTCGTCCATGCTGTAGTCGGCCCAGTATTTCTCGGCCAGCGCGAGGTGCTGCGGCTTGATCGCAGTCTTGAACAGGTCGCCGAGCCGGTAATACTGGCGATAGCTGCCCAGGAGGACGATGACGCAGGGCGTTATCCAGATCGGCTGCTTCGGATAGGTGCTGTCGGTCGACGCGCTGCCCGATTGGGCCGACACCCAATAGCGCATCGAATCCGCAAGATTGTTGAACGGACTCTGCGTGGCGCTCGCCGCCACCGCGACGCGCCGCCGCTGCAATTCCTGGCGCAGCCATTGCGTGTTCAAGGCACCCTGCGACCAGCCGTTCAGGAACAGCCCGGACTTTCGCAGGCGGAGATGATCGAGCGCGAGCAGACCCGCGCTCAGCACGTCCAGGCAGCACTGCACGGTCGCGTCCTTCACCGCATAGGCCTCGCCTCGCCCCTGGCGATACGGTCCCTTGCCGAGATAGTCGGCCGCGATCAACGCAAAGCCGTTGCCGACAAGGCGCTGGACGTTGAACAGCGTCTCGATCGAATCGACATTGTCGCGCGGCTCGTAGTTCGGATCGGCCAGCTTGACGAGATTGGACGGGACCTGGTCGAACGACAGGATGGTGCCGTGCTGCCACGACACGACCGGCAGTGCGCCCTTGTGATCGGCGGGCAGCGCGAGCAGGCCGCTGACCTTGACGCGCTCACCGGTGCCGGGAATGCGCGTGTAGGTCGTCAGCCGACGCAGTTCGACGTCGACCCGCGCCCCGTGCTTGTCGGCCGAGAATGGCGGCAAGATATTGTGCTCATTGAAGACGGCGTGGAGCTTCGCTGCGAGCGCATCGAGCCGATCCTTGCTGACGCGCACCGGCTGGCCGAGGCTTGCGCCGTCACCTGGCTGCGCGACAGCCGGGCCGGCGGAGAACGACAATGCCGCAGCGCCGAAGCCAAGGCCGGCTGAGGCCAGCAGCCTTCGGCGGGATGGCCGGCCGGCCGAGGCTGCAGAGCTGAGCTCCGGCCCGGTCGGCTTGGACTTCGGCGGAGCCAACGCCTCTTCGGATCCCGTGACCAGGGTCTCCAGGCCGATCATTCGCCGCTTCATCACGTCCCTCCGAGCCGCCTACAGCCGAGGGTAGTTCACAAAGCCTAGCACTTGCTAAATGGTGCAGCAATTGGAGCCGGATGTTTCGACGGTCGCCTGCACCGTCGAGCCTCGAGTGGTCGCGTCGCGGCTCGCCTCCACACGTCAGATGCCGCCATGCGAATGATTTGCGATGGCGTTCTGGGGTACACACCAAGAAGAGATCGCGAGGAAGAGATGATGGCCTACCGCGCGGCCTCGAAACCTCCGAGCACTGCGGTCAGGTTCTGCCCAAGAATGTCCGAGAGATAGCCGCCCTCCTGCACGAACACCGTGGGAAGGCCGAGCCGCGCGATCGCGCCGCCGATGCGACGGAAACCCGGCGTCGTCACGGAGAGCCCCTTGAGCGGATCGTGCTCGGAGGCATCGAGACCGAGCGCCACCACGAGCGCGCCGGGCGCGAACGCATGAATCGTCTTGGCCGCGGTCTCGAACGCCTTGAGATAGGTGTCGTCGCCGCTCTTCAGCGGCAGCGGAATGTTGAGGTTGGCGCCAAGCCCCGCGCCTGCGCCGCGCTCATGCGCATAGCCCCAGACGAACGGGTAGTAATGCGTGGGGTCGGCGTGGATCGAGATGGTGAGCACGTCGGGCCGCTCGTAGAAGATGCCCTGCGTGCCGTTGCCGTGATGGACGTCGACGTCGAGGATGGCGACGCGCTCGTAGCGCTGACGCAGATGCGCGGCCGCGATGGCGGAGTTGTTCAAGAAGCAGAAGCCCGAGGCCATGTCTCGATAGGCATGGTGGCCCGGCGGCCGGCACAGCGCGTACACCGCATCCTCGCCATCGAGCAGCAGTTGCGCCGCGGTCGCAGCCACGTCGGTCGCGGCGCAGGCGCCTTCCCACGTCCCCGGCCCGATCGGCGCCGAGGTATCGGTCGTGTGCCAGCCCAGCCGCCCGACGATGTGCGTCGGATAGGTGGCGGCATTGCGAACGGGATGGATGTTCGGGATCATCTCCGCACCGGCATCGCCGAGCGCGGCCCAAGCGTCCCAAGCCTCTTCCAGGAAACTGAGGTATTCCGGACTGTGCACGCGCGCGCGAGCTTCCTGGCCGAAATGAAGCGGCGCGACCACCTCGTGATGGCCGGCCTTCAATCCCGCAAGCAGACGATCCGCCCGCTCGGGCTGCTCGGTGGTGCGCTTGACGACGCCGCGCACCAGATAGAATTGCGGATCATGGCTGCGATGCAGCTCGGTGTAGACGGCCTTCACGCGCAGTGGCTCCTGTTCGCTTGCACCGACGATTGTGCACGCAGTCGCAGCCGATACAAGCACAGATGGTTCGCACGTCCGTTGGTCCGTGCCCGCAGCTTCCAACCGGCGGAACGGAACGCTGCGCCTCGCATCTTGCCGGCAGCGGGTTCGCCGGGATCCGGGCGATCTGGCGCGAAGCGCGGTGGACGTGAGGAGAGATCCGCATGCTGGCGATTGCCGCGACGGCCGTCGGAATGCGCGACGAAATCTGCAAAACCTCGACGTGCAAGCCTGATCGGCTCATGCGTCGCACGCCGCGGCTGCTCACGAAAGAGCGCCTTTGTCCGGCATGGAGACCCCGGGATTGATCCAAAATTTGGATCGATCGATACAGGCTTCGGTTTGGACCCCGGCCCTCCCTCTCCTCTAGGACAGTCATCGAGGAACGTGACAAGAGAGGTGGAGCGCATGAGCGCAATCGTAACCACGGCCGAATTGCGCCGATCGCGCGTGCGGCTATTCATCGTGACCATGCTGTTCCTGGTCACGACCGTGAACTACGCCGACCGGGCGACCTTGTCGATCGCAGGACCTTCGCTGTCCAAGGAGCTGCATCTCGATCCCGTCGCGATGGGCTATGTGTTCTCCGCCTTCGGCTGGTCCTATGTGCTCGCGCAGGTGCCGGGCGGCTGGCTGCTCGACCGCTTCGGTTCGCGCTGGGTCTATGCCTGCAGCATCGTGATCTGGTCGATCTTCACCATGATGCAGGGCTGGATCGGCTTCTTCTCCGGCGCCGCCGCGGTCACCGCGCTGTTCGCGCTGCGCTTCCTGGTCGGTCTCGCCGAAGCGCCGAGCTTCCCGGCCAATGCCCGCATCGTCGCCGCCTGGTTTCCGAGCAACGAGCGCGGCACGGCGTCGGCGTTCTTCAACTCGGGCCAGTATTTCGCGACAGTGATCTTCGCACCGCTGATGGGCTGGATCGCGCATGAATTCGGCTGGCGCCACGTCTTCACCGTGATGGGCGCGCTCGGCATTCTCATGGGCCTAATGTGGATCAGGACCATGTACGGACCGAAGGAGCACGCGAGCGTCAACCAGGCCGAGCTCGACTACATCAAGGACGGCGGCGCGCTGGTCGACATGGAAGGCGCGAAAGACGCCAAGGCCAGCTCCGGTGGTCCGACCTGGTCGCATATCGGGCAGTTGCTGTCGAACCGCATGATGCTCGGCGTCTATATCGGCCAGTACTGCATCAACACGCTGACCTATTTCTTCCTGACCTGGTTCCCGGTCTATCTCGTCAAGGAGCGCGGCCTCTCGATCCTGCAGGCCGGCTTCGTCGCCACCCTGCCGGCGCTGTGCGGCTTCATCGGCGGCGTGCTCGGCGGTTTCATCTCCGACGCCATCCTGCGCAAGACGGGATCGCTGACACTCGCCCGCAAGATCCCGATTGTCGGCGGCATGCTGCTGTCGATGGCGATCATCGGCTGCAACTATGTCGACGGCCAGGCGCTGGTGGTCGGCCTGATGGCGCTGGCGTTCTTCGGCAAGGGCATCGGCGCGCTCGGCTGGGCGGTCGTCTCCGACACCTCGCCGAAGGAAGCCGGCGGCGTCTCCGGCGGCCTGTTCAACACCTTCGGCAACCTCTCCAGCATCACGACGCCGATCGTGATCGGCTACATCCTGTCGGCCACCGGCTCCTTCAACGGCGCGCTGGTGTTCGTCGGCCTCAACGCCCTGGTCGCGGCGTGTGCCTACTTGCTGATCGTCGGCAAGATCCAGCGCGTCCAGCTCCGAACCTCCTGAGCACCACGATTAGCGTCGCGTGGTCTCGACTCCAACGGCGGCCCCCCGGCCGCCGTTTTTTTGTCGGCGCCTCGCCGCCATTCCAGGGCGACGCGCGACAGCCATCAGAAGCAACCCGGACCCGTGGAAACGGACCGGGTCTCATTATCTCAACCCGCCGATCAGCGGACAGACATGTCGAGCCCAGCAAAAAGGGAACGCGGGGAACATTGGTAGCAGGGGTCCGCTACATCGCTAGACCCACTATTTCGGAATCCCTGTTTTCTATCGGCGGGTAGCCCAAATGCCGATGGACAAGTCCAAATCCCCAGGGCCCGCGACACCAATTCTTGCGATCGGTGGAACGGATTCCCGGGCTCGTCGGAGCGTCACGCTTGGTTAAGGCGAATGCATGAGGCCGCCGCCTCAATGCGTTCACATCGCCTTGGCGAGCGCGAACAACCGGAAATCCTCGAGCGCCGCGTGCCGATGCGGAGCGACGTCGCGCTGGTAGGTCTCGGTGTCGACGATCGAGCGGAAGGCGGCGAAATCACCGTATTCATTGATCGCCGCTTCGTCCCAGCGTTCGCCTTGCGGGCCGGCCAGGCTCGCCAGGACCGGCCCGGAAAACATCCGCACCAGCGGCTTACCGGCTGCGAGACGCCGGAAGGCCGGTCTATAGCGTTCGTTAAAGGCTTCGCGGCCCGAACAGGGCGCGGCGTCGAAGCCGTCCTCATAACGCGCATAAGCGCGGTAGCGCAACAGATTGAGCATGTAGACCGGCTGGCCGGGGGGAATCGCGCGCTCGGCGACGTCGAGGGCTTGCAGCGTGATTTCGATGGGGTTCATGGGACTTCTCGCGGTTTCTAGCGGCGCAGCATGCGCGCTGACGCTCCCCATTTGGTCCATCGGAACGGCCTCTTGTAGCGACCCCGTCGCCATGACTATGTGGACTGGATGTCCACAACGGCCTTGCCTCCCGACCTCTCGCGCCTCCTCGCCTTCGTCCGCGTCGTCGAGGCGGGCTCCTTCGCCGAAGCCGCGCGGCGGGCGGGGACGACCACCTCGGCGATGTCCAAGGCGGTCGCCCGCCTCGAACAGGCTCGCGGAATACGGCTTTTGCATCGCACGACCCACTCGCTGGCGCTGACCGAAGAGGGCGAGCGGCTGATGGCAGCGGGACGCGCGCTGGCCGAAAGTCTCGATCGCGTCCAATCCGCGCTCAGCGAAGCCGCGCGTAACGATGGCGGACGGGTGCGAGTGACCGCCCCCGCCTCGTTCGCGCGTGCCTGCATCCTGCCGCGACTGCCTGCGTTCCTGCGGGAGCGGCCCGAAATCGAGATCGAGATCAAATTCCGCAACGAGATTCTTGATCTCGCGGCGGAAGGCGTCGACATCGCCATCCGCTCAGGACCCCTCGATCGCGCGCCCGGTCATCTGGCGCGGCGGCTTTGCACGTTCTCCTGGATCGCTTGCGCCTCGCCCGCCTATCTGAACGCGCGCGGTGCGCCGGCGACTCCATACGAGCTTTCCGAACATGGCCACGTCGGCTTCCGCAATCCCGCGAGCGGGCAGATCCTGACCTGGCGCTTCACCGACCCACGCGGCAAAAAACTCGTTCGCGTCGCGCCCAAGCCCAAGCACATTTGCGACGACGCGCACGCTTCGGTCGCTTTGATCGCGAATGGGTTCGGCATTGGCTGGGGCCCGGCATGGCTCGTCCACGACGACTTGCGCACAGGTCGGCTCGTCGAAGTGCTTGAGCCGTGGCGCGCGCCGGCGGAGCCCCTATGGATGCTGCGCACCTCGAACCGCCGGCCGCCGCTGCGCACGCAGCGCGTCATGGCGTTCCTCGCTACGCTTCCCGCCGCGTTCAGCGACAAATCGGGATGAGGCGTCGGCCGTCAGTTGGGCTCTGCGGTCGGCGCGTCGGACGCCAGCCGGCTTGGGAGGGGAAATCGGGGACCGACCACGATTTCCCCGGCTTCCTGGGCTTCCGCCTTGGCGCGGTCAGCAATCTGCAGCACGCCGGCAAGAACGGGCTGCGCGCCGTCTCTCAACGTCGTCCATCCGTGGTCAGTCAATTTGAGATGGGTCGACATGCACACTGAGCACATCCGAGTTCACCTCGACAGAAGGACACGGCAGTACCTACCCCGAGACGTAGGAGGCACCGGGGGCGCCGTGCAAGAAGCCGTTGGCGAATGGAACGTCCGGATAGATCTCGCGCAAGCGGTCCCTGGCGGCCCCAGCTTCCACGCGGCCCGCCAGGACCGCCTGAAATTGCTCGGACACCGCGACCATGTCGCAGGCCTGAGGTGACAGCCGCAGCGATCTCACGCCGCTCTGCGTCAGACGATCGAGATCGCCGAGCAGGTTGCAGCAACCATGCGACAACGTCTGCACGCCATTCATGGTGAGGAACGCTTCATTGTCCAGCGTCGTCACGACGAGGCCGTCCGGATCCTGCTCGCACACGAAGCGGCAATTGTCCTTGGCTAGCTTGTGCAGGCGGGCGTGATAGCAGCGCGCGGAGATCGCGAGCGGCACACGGCCGAAGGCGAACACTTCGATCGCCACCTGCGGCACGGCGCCGGCGATCGCGGCAACCGAGGACAGCGGCAGCTCCGGCGGGAGGCAGATCCGGGTAGCGCCCTGGGCGGCATGAAACGCGGCGCTGGCCTCGTTGTAGATGTTGACGAATGGCCCGATGGCATGCGGCCGACCGGCGATCGATTTGAGGCAGGTGAGGTCGTTGACCTCCACCAGACCGTGGCCAAACTCGGCGAGGCTTGCCGTCTGCCGGCGCTCGCGTCGCAACGACGCCAGGACCAGCGAACCCAGCAGCACCTGCTTGCCGGCAGCCATAAGCCGCTCGATGACTTCAGGCAAATAGGGTTCGAAGAACGGCGCGCGCTTCGAGCAGACGACCTCGCCGACCACAACGCGGTCGAGCGGGGCCTCGTCGGCCATTCGAAAGTAAAAATCACGCCAGCGCTCGGGCTGCCAATTGTAGAGCACGGGCCCCAGAGTGAGCTGCATTCGGCCTGCGCCTTGTTCCGCCATTGTCATGTCGTCCTAGCGCCAGGTCTTGCGGTAGGCGCCCTGCGTGGTGGCCTGCCCTTCGGTGAACGCCGTGAGGTCGGACGCGTCGGCGGGCCGCCCGGCATCGAGCGCTGCCAGCACGCTGCGGAAATGCCGCACGACCCCGTCGACATAGGCGCGGCCGCGCTGGCGGCCCTCGATCTTGAGCGCGGTGACGCCGGCTTCGCGCAAGCCTGCGAGCAGGGTCGTGGCATCGAGGCTGACCGGATCCTCAAAGATGTAGCCAGAGCCCTGTGCGGTCGAGAAACGCCCCTTGCACAGTGTTGGATAGCCGGCAGGTTCGTTGCGTCCGAAGCGGTTGATTGTGAAAGCACCAAGCCGCGAGGTCGTGCCCAGTATCGTCTCCTGATAGACGACATGACTGGCCGGCGAGCACACCCCCTGCATGTTCGGCGACTTGCCGGTGGCGTAGGAGGACAGCGAGCAACGCCCCTCGGCCATCACGCATAGTCCGCCAAACACGAACACCTCGGTCTCGCATGCCGTCTCACGGGTGATCTCGGCGATCTCGGGCACGCTCAGCACGCGCGGCAGCACCACGCGGCGGGCGCCGAAATTCTCGACATAGAACGCAATCGCGTCGACATTCGCCGCCGCCGCCTGCACCGAGACATGCAGTCGCTGTTCGGGATGGCGCCGCGCGGCATAGTGCATCAGCCCGACATCGGCAAGGATCAGCGCGTCGGCCCCGGCCTCGACGGCATCGTCGACCGCCCGACGCCACAGCTCGACGGCGCCGGCGCGCGGGAAGGTGTTGATCGCAACCAGCACCTTGGCGCCGCGCCGATGCGCGAACGTTACTCCTTCGCGCATCTGCTCGCGGCTGAAATTCAGCCCGGGAAAGTTGCGGGCATTGGTCTCATCGGCGAAGCCGCAATAGACGGCATCGGCACCGGCTTCGACCGCGCTCTTCAGCGCCGCCGGCGTCCCTGCCGGACAGATCAGCTCCATCGTCGCATCCCGCTTTCGTTCGTCGTTGATCTCAGCAGCGAGGCACGCGCGGCCGCCAGCAGGCGTTGCGCGGGCACGCCGAACGGCCCCGAAAGCGCTGCGATCTCGCCGACCAGATCCAGACCGGCATCGTCGATCGCATTGCGGAGCGCCAGCACCGCCTCGATATCGCCTTCGATGACGAGCTGACGCGAAAACATCAGCGCATCGCCGTCGAGCCGGCCCTCGACCAGCGCCAGCAGGCTCACGATCGACGCGGAGATGGAGGCATCGAGGCCGGTGGGCAGCTCGCGCACCGCCGCAAGTTGCGGCTGCTGTGGGCCCGCCTGAATCACGAATGCGAACGGCAGATCGGTCGGCTTGATGCCAAAGCGCTTTCCGCGATGCGACCCGAGCCGGTCGAGCAGATGCGGATGCCGGCGCAAAAGCCCACGCAGGAAAGTGCCGAGCGCGATCTGCAGGGGCAGCAACGGCAACGGACGCAGCATCTGCCTGAGCAGTGGCGGCAACAGGGGCAGTGAGGTCGAAGACGCGTCCTGAAGAGAGCTCATGGCACAAGCTCTGGCCGGATCGGCGGGGGAAGTATTTGACCCGGAACAAAGATCACACTGATTGTTCCAGCTACGAGGCGTTTTTTGAACGGAGCCTGTCGTTGCGACGTGATGTCCCTCGCTTCCGCGAGCTGTCGGATTTCCTGCGCTTTCTCGACGAGCGGGGACAGCTGCGACGCATTCGCGACAGCGTCTCGGTCGTCCACGAGATCACCGAGATCCATCGACGCGTCATCTCCGCCGAAGGGCCCGTGCTGCTGTTCGAACGGCCGATCAAGGCATGCGGATCGCTCTCGGCAATGCCGCTCGTCACCAATCTTTTCGGCACCGTGGAGCGGGTGGCCTGGGGCATGGGCGTGCAGCCGGAACGATTGGCGGAGCTCGGCGAGATGATGGCGGAGTTGCGCGCCCCGCAGCCGCCGCGCGACATCAGGGACGCGCTGCAGAAGCTGCCGCTGGCACGCGCAGCACTGTCGACCCGGCCGAGGCTGCGATCAGCCGCGCCGGTGCATGAACGTGTCACGATGGGCGATGACATCGACCTGACCACCTTGCCGGCCCAGATCTGCTGGCCGGGCGAGCCGGCGCCGCTGTTGACGTGGCCGCTCGTCATCACCGTGCCGCCGGACGCGTCCGCCGGCGAGCAGGAAAATGTCGGCGTCTACCGCATGCAGGTGCTCGGCCGCGATCGCGCCATCATGCGCTGGCTCGCCCATCGCGGCGGCGCCCGCCACCACCAGCAGTGGCAGGCGCATGGGCGCGACATGCCGATTGCGATCGTGATCGGGGCCGATCCCGCCACCATCCTCAGCGCCGTGTTGCCATTGCCCGAAACTATCTCCGAGCTCCGCTTCGCTGGCATCCTGCGCGGCGACCGTCCCGAGCTGGTCGAATGCCTGACCGTGCCCCTGACGGTGCCGGCGGCCGCCGAGATCGTGATCGAGGGCATCGTGTCGGCCACGGAGACCGCGCCGGAGGGGCCCTACGGCGATCACACCGGCTACTACAACGCCGTCGAGAGCTTTCCGGTGCTTCAGGTCACCGCGATCGCCACGCGTCGAAGTCCGCTCTATCTGTCGACGTTCACGGGACGCGCGCCGGACGAGCCGTCTCGAATTGGCGAGGCGCTGAACACGCTGTTCGTCCCCTTGATCCGACGACAATTCCCGGAGGTCGTCGACTGCTATCTGCCGCCGGAGGCCTGTTCCTACAGGATCGCCGTGGTGGCGATCAAAAAGCGCTATCCGGGCCAGGCAAGGCGCATCATGCTCGGCCTGTGGTCGATGCTGCCGCAGTTCAGCTACACCAAGCTCCTCATCGTGGTCGACCAAGACATCGACGTCCGCGACTGGCGCGCGGTGATGTGGGCCGTCGCGACGCGCAGCGACTCCTCGCGCGATCTCGTGCCGCTTGCCAACACGCCGATCGACTATCTCGACTTCGCCTCGCCGAAATCCGGCCTCGGCGGGAAGCTCGGCATCGACGCCACAACCAAGCTCGGGGTCGAGACCGAACGCGCCTGGGGCGAGGTGCTGGCGATGGACCCTGCTGTAGCCGCGCGCATCGACGCGATGTGGCCGAGCCTCGGCCTCGGCGACGCCATAGCCGACCGAACGGCGTCGACATGAACGGGCGGCATCACGTCATCGTCGGCATCAGCGGCGCCTCTGGCGCCGCGATCGGTGCGCGCATCGTCGAACGGCTCGCGGAGCAGCCGCAATGCGCGGTCCATCTCGTGGTGTCCGACGCTGCCGTGCGCACCTTGCACGAGGAGGTCGGCCAGGGCGGCCTCGCGCGGCTGCGCGATCTCGCGGCGCATGCTCATGATGTCGCCGACATCGGTGCGAGCATCGCCAGCGGCTCGTTTTCTGCAGCCGGCATGATCGTGGCGCCCTGCTCGATCCGCACCCTCTCGGCGATCGCCTGGGGCCAGCTCGACAACCTGCTGGTCCGCGCCGCCGACGTTCAACTCAAGGAGCGCCGCCGGCTGATACTGTTGGTGCGGGAGAGCCCGCTGCATCTCGGTCATCTCCGAGCGATGACGCAGGCCACCGAGATCGGCGCGATCATCGCGCCGCCAATGCCGGCGTTCTACCTGAAGCCCCAGTCGCTCGATGACGTCATCGAGCAGATCGCCTGTCGCGCGATCAACCTGCTCGGCGTCCCCGGGCTCCACGCCAACGCGCGTGAGTGGCTTCCGGACCGGACGACCGAAGCAGGCAACCTTGTTGAGATAGGGAAGCAAGACAGGCGATAGGATTTGAAGACAGAACACGACAGACGCACTCGGGCGATGGGCCGAAGGCGTCCACGACGGTTGACGTGTTCTTCGACGAGCGGGAGTAACGACGCCGCCTCTCCGGCCGAGCCGCTGCCAGCTTTTCGCTTTCGTTCAGTCAATTGACGTTGTCGAAACCCAGCGCAGCACGAACGGCCGGATCAATTCTGGATGGGGTCCACGGCGGATCGAATGTCATGGTCACGTCCACGGCTTCGACGCCCGCAATCTCCGCGATGCTGCTTGCGACCCCTTCCTTGAGAAAAACTGTTGCGGGGCACCCGGGCGTTGTGGCCGTCATCGTGACATGCACGACGCCATCCGTCGCCGTGATCTCATAGATGAAGCCGAGATCGACCACGTTTTCCCCCAGTTCCGGATCGATGACCACGCGCATTGCGTCGCGGATGCGGTCGATGACATCGCGGCTCATAGCGGAGCCCTCACCGACAGTTCGTAGGTCGATTCATCCGCCGTAAACCCGCCGAGCCAGCGAAAGCCGCGCTTCTCAAGTTCAGGGAACAGGAAGACCGGCTCACGGCCCAGAAGTGCCGACAAGGTCTCTCCAGGGCCCAGCTCCTCCGCGGCCGCGAGGATGCGCACCATCGGCTCGGGTGGGTCGAGCTCTCGGTTGTCGAGCGTGACTACGGGATCTGGCCATTGCTCGAATGCGAGGCCGGCACCAGCGTCTTCCTGACCGGCGTCCTCGGCAGCCTGCGGCGAAAACAGCACTTCCCAATCGCCATCGTCGAGCGGTCGATCGGTGTGGGCGAAGCCCTTTCTTGCCATGACGGAGAGCAGCGGAACCGGCCTGAAGCTCGCGATCAGCCGCACACCCTGGCCTGGCGCCAGCCGGTCGACCGCGTCCATGATGATGGAGAACGGTTCGCCTCCGGCCCTGAGAATCGGTCGGACGTCGACGTCAATGTACGCGGTCATGGCTCTCCTCCTAGTTTCTGGCGAACAACAGGCTTGGCGCGATGGCTCCGGCCGGAAGCCTACGGGAGCCCGCAACATCGGAAAGACGTCGGACTCGCACAAGCTCGTGTATGATTCCAATGCTGCCCACGGCCATGACCGCCGCGGCGCCGCGAAACGCCTGGCCCTCGCCCATCATCAACGTGATGGTCGCCGCCCAGACGCCTAGAAAATAGATGATGAACCACTTCTCGGACCGACGTTCCACCGCCAGGTCCTGAACCCGTGGCGTCGGGGCGCGCCCCATCACGGGACCGTAGGTTTCGAGCCAGGTCAGAAAGGCGACAATCTTGTAGAGCTTCGCGAATATGAGACCAGACAGCCAGCCGAACACGGCCAAGAACGCGAACGCGCCGACATGAACGCCGACCTTTCCGCTGACGATGATGACGGTGCCGAGCGTCACCGTCGCCGCCAGATTGGCGAAAGACACGGTTGCCATCCGCATGTTCAGCTCGAGCTGGCGCCGTTTGCGGAAGCGATAGATCGTCGCGATGTCCCGTCCATAGAGCGCAAGCGAGATCACCCCAAGAACGGCGGCGAGGATGAGCACGGCTCCGAGCCCGGCCCCGAGGCCGATCGCGAACAATCCGCCCACGACTGCGACCGATAGCGCGAGCGCACCAAATTTCAGCGCGGCTGTGCTCTGTCGCTCGCCGAGGTCCGCCGAGAGCATGAACATGGCCAGCAGGCGATAGCTCACCCCCATGGCGGTCAGGGTCAGCCAGCCTCCCAGCCCGGCAATCGCATGGATCGGAATCGCCGCGGCCAGGAGCGCGTCGCCGAAGGCGCCCGCCGATCCGGCGAGAGCAAACGCGAACACGGCGCCGAGCGCGACAGTTGCGCATAGCGCGCCAAGTCCGGCGATGACAAAGAGAGCAGATCCCTTCGGCTGGCTGACGAGAGTCAGGCCCAGATCAAGCGCGACCATCGCCAGACCCGCGCCGAGCACAACGCTGCCCGCCGGCAGAAGCCAAACGGCTGGAGCAATTCGTCCGGCCAGTGAGAGGAAACCCAATATCAAGCAGACCAGACCGACGTTGATGAGGAACAAGGCCGGCAAGGCCCATTTGTCGAAGGAGAGCGGCCTTGCGACGAGAACGGGAACGAACTGGAACAAGGCGCCGCATACCGAGAGAGTGAGCCAACCGATACAGACCGCATGCACAACGACAAGCGTATCGGGAGCGCCGAGCTCTGCGGCGGGGTAACCGAGTCCGCCGACCAGCATTGCCAAGGCAACGAGCAGCCACCCCAGCGCTGCCGCGAAATAGCTCATCGTCCAGCGCGAGATTTTCGCCCCAATCATGAGCGGCTCCAGTTCTTGATCGCGGACGCAGCACTCGCCACGACGATGCGCCATTCGGCAGTTGCCGTGGCGCCCGGAGGAACGCAGCCAAGGGGGCGCGAACAATGAGCTTGCGCCATACAATCCCCGGCGATCGGAAAGATGCTAAACTGGCCCAACCGGCCATTCTTTGTCGGAGCGCAACATTCCGCGTCATCAGCGTCGTGATGACCACTCCAGATCGACCGGCGGGTTTCCTGTCTCGTCGAGGAACATCCATGTCAGCCGGCAGACATCTTCGACGGTCTGGCTTGGCAGTTCTGTGTCCCCGACCCCTCGATTGCTCGCAATCGCAATCAGCGCAGCTGGCTCGCTGAGTCTATGGTTCGATCCTGCCGAACACTTTCCAGCCACCGCTCCACGTCTCCGCGGGCTTCGAGCTCAACCCCCATATCTCCGGCGAAACCTCTCCAGGCATCGATATTGCTGCGCGGCACGCCGACAATCGTCGGTATCGCAAGGTCCAACGCGCGGGCGATCAGATCAAGCGTTCCGCCTCCCCCGCACTCTGCCTTACCAAATTTGTTCAACACCAGGATGTTTGGACGCGCATCCAGGCTGGCGAGGACCCGAACTGTCACCTCTGCAAGCGCCGATTCATCCAGCCGGCAACCTCTCGCTCCCGATCCACGATGATCGTGTCCCCAAGCGTGGTGTAGCTGGCGGCCCACCGCGTTCGCCGGCTGGAGCCGGGCCTGTCAGCTGGCGATAGCCGTGAGGCTGACGTTCGGATCATCGCTCAATGGCGCGATGGTTTCCAGCGTCATGTAGCGGGCGCGTTGGACCGCCCATTCATCGTTCTGTTCGAGCAGGACAGCTCCGATGAGGCGGACGATAGCGTCCTCATTGGGGAAGATGCCGACCACCTCGGTGCGCCGTTTGATCTCGCCGTTGAGGCGTTCGATCGGATTGGTGGAGTGCAACTTGGTCCGATGCTGCGGCGGGAACGTCATGTAGGCAAGCACGTCGGTCTCGGCCTCGTCGAGGAAGCCGGCAAGCTTGGGCAGCTTGGGACGGAGCTGATCGGCGACCTTGCGCCATTGGGTGCGAGCGGCCTCGGCATCGTCCTGGGCAAAGGCCGTGGCGATGAAGGCGGAGACCACGCGCCGTCCGCTCTTGCCGGCATGAGCCAGCACGTTCCGCATGAAGTGGACGCGGCAGCGTTGCCAGCTGGCGTTGAGCACCTTGGTCACGGTGGCCTTGATGCCCTCGTGGGCGTCGGACACCACCAGCTTGACGCCGCGCAAGCCGCGGCGGGCCAGCTTGCGCAGGAAGGCGGTCCAGAACGTCTCGGCCTCGGACGGCCCGATGTCCATGCCGAGAACCTCGCGCCGGCCGTCGCTGTTGACGCCGACTGCAACGATCACCGCGACGGAGACGATGCGCCCCTGCTGGCGCACCTTCACATAGGTGGCGTCGATCCAAAGATAGGGCCAGTCACCCTCGATTGGACGGCCGAGGAAGGCCTTCACTTTGTCGTCGATCTCGCCGCACAACCGACTGACCTGGCTCTTGGAGATGCCGGTCATGCCCATCGCCTGCACCAGATCGTCGACCGAACGGGTCGAGACGCCCTGAACGTAAGCCTCCTGAACCACGGCGGTGAGCGCCTTCTCGGCCATGCGCCGCGGCTCCAGGAAGCCGGGGAAATAGGAGCCCTTGCGCAGCTTTGGGATGCGCAGCTCCACCGCACCGGCGCGGGTCTCCCAGATCCGGTCGCGGTAGCCATTGCGCTGGGCCAGACGTTCGGGGCTCTTCTCGCCATAGGCAGCCCCGGTCTGGCTCTCGACCTCCAGCTCCATCAGGCGCTGGGCCGCAAAGCCGATCATCTCGCGCAGCAGATCGGCGTCTGGGGTCTTCTCTACCAGCGTGCGCAGGTTCATCATGTCTTCGGTCATCGGTGGTTCCTCGGTTGCGTTGGCGTGTCGCAACCCGATCCTACCGGAGAACTGCCGGTGACCACCGCAAAGCCGCCCGCCCGCTACGGCGCTATTTGGGAGCGCGCGTCCGGGCGGCTTTGCTCCACCGAGCTACACCACCTCCGGGGACACGACCTCCACGATCCTCGAAGATCGGGGTTTGATTTGCCGTGTCGATCTCCTCGAGCAGGACGTCGCACCTGCGATTTTCGTCGAGGAACAGCCTTCGCTGCAGTGCGCCGGCGACCTTCAATCGCGCTCGACGCGAGTGATCCACGAGGTGATCGAACGTCTCGTAGGGATATTTCCCGTCGTCGTATATGAGCGCCACCAGCGGCGCGGCCGCAACGCCGACTTTCTCTACCATCTCATCGTGCATGCGAATCCCAACATCAATTTGACGCTTCGACATTTTTGACCCGCCCCTCCAGCACGGATAGCCTGCGGTGGATCCGTTCTAGGAGAGCTCGATTTCATCCCTCTGCAGCGACCAATTGATCATGGACGTCAGACAGACGATCGCGGGGTCGGCGGCGCGGTCGATAGCGCTCATCAACCCGAGCCAATCCTCGTTCTCTGCGAGATTTGCAAAGCGCCGGACAGCAGCCGACGCATACTCACCGACATCCTCGCCGAGGCGATCCGCGACAGAGCTGATGCGCACCAGGAGCGTGAGGTCGCCGCACCCCTGCAACACCGCACTCGACTTCGCGTCGTCACTGAGATCGTGAATGAGATCCCCGAGCAGCATGATCGCCCCCCTACTGCGGCAGTACCGATTGCGGCGCCGGCAACGTCACGCCAACGATCTCCGCGCGGTCTGCCAGCTTGGCTACATATTGCGCGAGCGCCTGATGCCGCACACGCTCGGTGAGATATTGCGAAATGCGCGCCCTTGCCATGTCGAACGGCAGGACTTGTCCGAGGGCCCGTCGGTCGAGGCGCACGACATGGATACCAAAGCGTGTCTCAATCAGACCGACCTCTCCAACCGACATCCGGACCAGCGCGGCGTCGAACTCTGCGGTCGTCTGCCCACGCGACAGCTGCCCGAGCCTGCCACCATTCTCCGCCGAGACCCTGCAATCGGAGCGATCGCGCGCGATGGTCTCGAACAGTTCCGGGCTTCTCTGCACGGCCTCCACGATCGTCCGCCCCTCGTCTCGCGCAGCCGACCGAGCCAGCGAATCGCTGCTCGGCGCGATCAGCAGGATGTGAGACGCTTCGTAGAGTTCTCCGACCAGGAACCGCTGCCTGTTCTGATCGTAGAAGCGACGGCACGTCGATTCGTCCGGCTCGTGTATCAGAACCTCACGCGCGATCAGCGCCCGCATCGCCGCCTCTTCCTCGGTTTCGCTGCGACCTTCGGCATCGCGCAGAGGAGCGGCCGTTATGCCGAGCCGCATGACCTCCTGTCTCAGCAATTCGCGCACCGCAAGCGCGCGCGCCGCCGCTTGCCAGGCGAGGATCGGCTTGTCCGACGGATGGTTCTGAACTTCCCGGGCAATGACGTCGCGTTCGATCACGACCCCGTTCACACTGACCAGCTTCGGCTTTGGAAGCGCCGCGCCCAATGAACAGTCCATCGGCTACTCCGCGGGCTGAATTGGTTGCACAAGATGACGGCGCCCGTCGCGGCTGCGCACCACCTGATAGCCGCGGCGGCCGAGATACCACACCGGCGCACTCCAGATGTGGACAAGGCGGGTGAAGGGGAAGAGCAGGAAGATAGTCATTCCCAGGACCAGATGCGCCTTGAAGATCGGATGGACGTCGACGATGTTGGCGGCGATTCCGGGCTGCAACGTGAGAATGCCCTGCGCCCAGGCCATGAACTTGACCATTTCATGACCATCGAGATGACCGAGCGACACGGGGATGGTCGCCAAGCCAAGCAGCAGCTGGACGAACAGCACCAGAAGGATACCCGTGTCAGCAAAAGACGACGTCGCCCGAATCCTGGGATCGAAAAGCCTGCGATGCGCGAGGAGTGAAATGCCGACCAGACACATCAGTCCGGCGCCGCCACCGGCGACGATCGCGAGCATCTGCTTGAAGCCGTGGGACACGCCGAGCATGTCAAACACCCAGATCGGCGTCAGCAGCCCGACGAAATGACCCGCAAAAATGAAGAGGATCCCAACATGGAAAAGGTTCGAGCCCCAGATCAATTGGCGCCGCCGAAGCAGCTGACTCGAGCCTGAGCGCCACGTGTATTGCTCGCGGTCGAATCGAATCAGACTGCCGACCAGAAAGACTGTCAGGCAGAGATAGGGATACCAGCCGAAGACGATGGCATTGAGTGTTTGCATGGCCAATCCCTCATTGCAACTGTGACGGCGGCGCGTTGACCGCACGTTTGGCGTGGCGCAGTTTTGCGATCAGATTGTCGTGCCCACAGGCTGCCTGGTCGCCCCCTCCCGGGCCGAACCTGACCTCTTCATCCTCCCAGGCCGCGTCGAGCGCGTGCAGGTCCATCGGATCCACGTCCGCCGCCTTCAGCAGCTCATCGACGATCTCCGCGCGGGGCTGCTCCGCGGCGATCTGGAGCAGCGCATCGAACACCGCCCTATAGCTCGACTGCCGACGCCCCAGTCGTTCCGCGAGCGCGGCGATGATGTGGCTGGTCTGGCCAAGCAACTCGCGCGCGTCCGAAATCTCCCGGGTGGCGAGAAATTCGAGGAACAGCGGCAGATAATCCGGCAGCTCGTTGCCGGCGATGACGAGGTTCGCTCGGTCATACATGGCCCGCAGGTCGACCATGGCCTGGCCGCGGTCGCGGCCTTCGCCATGAACGTGCTCGAACAGATGCAGCGCCAGGGTCTTGCTGCGGTCGAACAGCAAGCCGTAGCGCTCCTGCAGGTCGTAGACGTCGCCCGTGGCGATCTCCTGCAGCAGCACATCGAGCTCCCGGCGAATGCCAGGCTGGACGAGGCCTTCCTGGTCGAGCACCCGCGCGAGCTCCGGGATGGCCGTGATCAATTCCCCGCTCGGATAGTTCAGCAATGCCGACAGCACCTTGAACGTCTTCATCAGGCGACCTCCATCGGGTTCTTGGCCTTACGCGGCGATCCGAACAGGTTGACTTCGCTTTCGCCCCCGGAGCAGCCGTTGCCGAACGAGAAGCCGCAGGAGCCGCGGATATCAAACGCGTCGGCACCGAGCTCGCGGTGCGCGGTCGGGATCACGAAGCGGTCCTCGTAGTTGGCGATCGCCATGATGTGGTACATGTCGTCGATCTGCGGGCCGCTCAGGCCGACGCGCCTTGCGATCGCCTCGTCGACCACGCCGTCGATGGTCTTGGCCCGCATATAGGCACGCATGGCCAGCATTCGCTCGAGCGCCAGCGTCACCGGCTTCTCGTCGCCCGCAGTCAGCAGATTGGCGAGGTACCGCATCGGAATGCGCAAGGATTTGACGTCGGGCATCTCGCCATCGTGCCCGATCTTGCCGGACGAGGCCGCCGACGTGATCGGCGACAGCGGCGGCACATACCAGACCATCGGCAGGGTCCGATATTCCGGGTGCAAGGGGAAGGCGACCTTCCATTCCATCGCCATCTTCCAGATCGGCGACCGTATCGCCGCCTCCAGCCATGCATGAGGGATGCCCTGGCGCTCGGCTTCCGCAAGCACGTTCGGATCGCTCGGATCGAGAAAGATGTCGAGCTGGGCCTGGTAGAGATCGCCCTCGTCGGGCTTGGCCGCGGCCTCTGCGATACGGTCCGCGTCATACAACACGACACCGAGATAGCGAATGCGCCCGACACAGGTCTCGGAGCACACGGTCGGCTGCCCTGCCTCGATCCGAGGATAGCAGAAGATGCACTTCTCCGATTTTCCCGAGGACCAGTTATAATAGATCTTCTTGTATGGACAGCCGGAGACGCACATTCTCCAGCCGCGGCACTTGTCCTGATCGATGAGGACGATGCCGTCCTCCTCACGCTTGTAGATCGCGCCGGACGGGCAGGATGCGACGCATGCCGGATTGAGGCAATGCTCGCACAGCCGCGGCAGATACATCATGAAGGTGTTCTCGAACTGGCCGTAGATCTCCTTCTGCACGCCGTCGAAATTGATGTCATGAGAGCGCTTGGCGAATTCGCCGCCCAGGATCTCTTCCCAGTTCGGTCCCCACTCGATCTTTTCCATCCGCTCTCCAGACACCAGCGAGCGCGGCCGTGCCGTCGGCATCGCAGATGCCTCGGGCGCACTTTGCAGGTGCTGATAGTCGAAGGTGAACGGCTCGTAGTAGTCATCGATCTCGGGGAGGTCGGGATTGGCGAAGATATTCGCCAGAACCCGCCACTTGCCGCCGATCCGCGGCTGGATCGACCCGTCGCGATTGCGCGACCAGCCTCCCTTCCAGCGGGACTGGTTCTCCCAATCCTTGGGATAGCCAACGCCCGGTTTGGTCTCGACATTGTTGAACCACGCGTATTCCATCCCCTCGCGGCTGGTCCAGACGTTCTTGCAGGTCACGCTGCAGGTGTGGCAGCCGATGCACTTGTCGAGATTGAGCACCATTGCGATCTGAGCACGGATCTTCATTCTGCAGCCTCCGAGGGGGTCGTGGCCGACCGGTCAGCAGTCGGCTGGTCCAGCCAATCAATCTTCGACATCTTCCGGACGATGACGAACTCGTCGCGGTTGGCGCCGACCGTGCCGTAGTAGTTGAAGCCATAGGCCTGCTGAGCGTAGCCCCCGATCATGTGCGTCGGCTTCGGAACGACACGCGTGACCGAATTGTGGATGCCGCCGCGCTGCCCCGTCTGCTCGGAGCCCGGCACGTTCACGATCTTCTCCTGAGCATGATACATCATGCACATGCCCTGCTTGACCCGCTGCGAGACCACGGCGCGCGCAACCAGCGCGCCATTGGTGTTGTAGGCCTCGATCCAGTCATTGTCGGCGATACCGGCACCCTTTGCGTCGATCTCGCTGATCCACACGATGGGACCGCCGCGCGACAGGGTCAGCATCAGGAGATTGTCGGTATAGGTGGAGTGGATGCCCCACTTCTGATGGGGCGTAATGAAGTTCAGGATGACGGACGCATTGCCGTTCGGCTTGCGATCGATCACCGGCTTGACGGTCTTGGTATCGATCGGCGGCCGATAGACGCAGAAGCCCTCGCCGAAGGCCCTCATCCATAGGTGATCCTGATAGAGCTGCTGCCTGCCGGTCAGTGTCCGCCAGGGGATCAGCTCGTGGACATTGGTGTAGCCGGCGTTGTAGCAGACCTTCTCCGACTCGAGCCCCGACCAGATCGGCGACGAGATGATCTTGCGCGGCTGCGCGACGACGTCGCGGAATCGGATCTTCTCGTCCTCCTTCGGAATGGCGAGATGAGCATGGTCGCGGCCGGTGAATTGCTCCAGGGACGACCACGCCTTGACCGCGACCTCGCCATTGGTTTCCGGCGCCAGGCTGAGGATCACCTCGCAAGCGTCGACCGCACTGTCGATGCGAGCCAGCCCCCGGGTCGGCCCGTCGTCGGCGACGACGCCGTTGAGACGCTTCAGGAGCTCGACCTCATGGTCGGTGTTCCAGGCCATCCCCTTGCCGCCATTGCCGAGCTTGTTCATCAACGGTCCAAGCGAGGTGAAGCGCTTGTAGAGATTCGGATAATCACGTTCGACCACGGTGACTGCTGGCATGGTCTTGCCGGGGATCGGATCGATCTCGCCCTGCTTCCAGTCCTTGACGTCGAACGCCTGCGCGATTTCGCCCGGACTGTCATGCATGATCGGCGTCAGCACGACGTCCTTCTCGACCCCGAGCACTTCGGGCGCGACCCTGGAGAAGGCCTCGGCGATCCCCTTGTAGATGTCCCAATCGCTGCGCGATTCCCACACCGGATCGATCGCCGCCGAGAGCGGATGGATGAATGGATGCATGTCGGACGTATTGAGGTCGTTCTTCTCGTACCAAGTGGCCGTCGGCAGCACGACGTCCGAATACATGCACGTGGTCGACATCCGGAAGTCGAGCGTGACCAGCAGATCGAGCTTTCCTTCCGGGGCCTCTTCGTGCCAAGCGACCTCGACCGGTCTATTGTGGCCCTGGTCGCCGAGATCCTTGCCGATCACGCCATGCTTGGTGCCGAGCAGATGCTTGAGGAAGTATTCGTGGCCCTTGCCTGAGGCGCCGAGCAGATTGGAGCGCCAGACGAACAGGTTGCGGGGCCAGTTCTTCGGATGGTCGGGATCCTCGCAGGCGAGCTTCAGCTCGCCCGACTTCAAGGCCTTCGCGACGTAGTCCTTGGGCTCCAGGCCCGCGGCGGCGGAGCGCTTCGATACCTCGATCGGATTGGCCTGCAGTTGCGGCGCGGACGGCAGCCATCCCATGCGCTCCGCGCGGACATTGTAGTCGATCAGCGCTCCCTCCCAAGAACCGGCCGGTGCGGTCGGTGAGAGAATCTCGCTGACATTGACCGTCTCGTAGCGCCATTGGTCGGTGTGAGCGTAGAACGCCGAAGTCGAATTCATCTGCCTCGGCGGGCGCCCCCAATCGAGCGCAAAGGCGAGCGGCGTCCAGCCCGACTGCGGCCGCAGCTTTTCCTGCCCCACATAATGCGACCAGCCACCGCCGGACTGGCCGACACAGCCGCACATCACCAGCATGTTGATGATGCCGCGATAGTTCATGTCCATGTGGTACCAGTGGTTCAGACCGGCCCCGACGATGACCATCGAGCGCCCCCGGGTCTTGGACGCGTTCGAGGCAAACTCGCGGGCAACCGCGATGATCTGGCCGCGCGGCACGCCGCAGATCGCCTCGGCCCATGCCGGAGTGTACGGTTCCAGATCGTCGTAGCTCCTGCCGAGGTGGTCGCCGCCGAAGCCGCGATCGACGCCATAATTGGCGGCGAACAAATCGAACACAGTGGCCACGACCGCCTCGCCATCGGCAAGACGAAGTCGCTTCACCGGCACGTTGCGGGTCAGCACATCCGGATGATTGGTGCCGCTGAAGTGGTCGTGCTGACGGTTGCCGAAATAGGGGAATCCCACCGGTGCGATGTCGTCCTCGATGCCGGCCAGAGACAGCCGCAGCCGGGTATCGTTGTTCGCCGAGCTCTTCTCTTCCAGACTCCACTTGCCTTTTTCGCCCCAGCGGAAGCCGACCGATCCCTTGGGCACGACAATGGTCCCGCTGATCTCATCATAGGCGACGGTCTTCCATTCGGGATTGTTGGCCTCGTCGAGAGATGTGGCGAAATCCGAGGCGCGCACGAACCGCTCAGGAACGAGCCGTCCCTCGGATTTCACCAGCCGCACCAGAAATGGCATATCCGTATACTGGCGCACATAGTCGTTGAAGTACGGGGTCTGCCGGTCGATGTGAAACTCCTTGAGGATCACGTGCCCCATCGCCATCGCGAGCGCCGCGTCGGTGCCCTGCTTCGGCGACAGCCAGAGATCGGCGAATTTCGCAGCCTCGGAATAATCCGGGCAGACAACGACGCTCTTGGTCCCCTTGTAGCGTACCTCTGTGTAGAAGTGCGCATCCGGCGTACGCGTCTGTGGCACGTTGGAGCCCCACAGCATCAGGAAGCCTGAATTGTACCAGTCCGCGCTTTCAGGTACGTCGGTCTGCTCGCCCCAGGTCTGTGGCGAGGCCGGCGGCAGGTCGCAATACCAATCGTAGAACGACATGCAGACGCCGCCGAGCAGCGACAGATAGCGCGCGCCGGCCGCGTAGCTCACCATGGACATCGCCGGGATCGGCGAAAATCCGAACACGCGGTCCGGACCATGGGCTCTGACCGTATAGGCATTGGCTGCCGCGATCAGCTCATTGACCTCGGCCCAACTCGCCCGCACGAAGCCGCCCAGTCCGCGCCTCTGCACATAGTCCGAGCGCTTGCCCGGATTCTCGACGATCGACTTCCAGGCTGCGACCGGCGTCATCCGCGCTCGCGCCTCGCGCCACAGCCTGAGCAGCCGCGAGCGCACCAGCGGATATTTCACCCGGTTTCCGGAATAGAGGTACCAGCTGTAGCTCGCGCCGCGGGCGCAGCCGCGCGGCTCATGATTGGGAAGATCAGGGCGCGTCCGGGGGTAGTCGGTCTGCTGGGTCTCCCAGGTGACGATGCCGCCCTTGACGTAGACCTTCCACGAGCAGGAGCCGGTGCAGTTCACGCCATGCGTCGAGCGCACGATCTTGTCGTGCTGCCAGCGCTTGCGATAGCCCTCCTCCCAGGAACGGTCCTCGGTCGTCGTCACGCCGTGTCCGCCTGCGAACTCCTCCTTGGCCCGGGTGAAGAAGGTCAGCCTATCGAGAAAATGGCTCATCTTTTACGTCCTCATTCAGCGGGTTGGGCAGCGGCCGCGATCGCCCGGCGCCGTTCGACATCGTGCAGGACGCCGCCCTTGCGAGTGTAGACGGCCCAGGTGATCAGCACGCAGGTGACGTAGAAGCCGAAGAAGCCCCATAGGGCGGACTGCACGCCGCCGGTAAGGTCGATCGAGGTGCCGTAGGATTTGGGAATGAAGAATGCGCCGAAGGCGGCAATCGCGGAGGTGAAGCCGGTGATGGCGGCGGATTCCTTCTCGGCCTGGCGCAGCCGCGTTTCCGCGTCCGCGGTCGGCATGAGCCGGGTCATTTCCTGGCGCATGATGTTGGGGATCATCTGGAAGGTCGACGCATTGCCGACGCCGGTCGCGAAGAACAGCAGCAGGAACATCGCGAAGAAGCCCCAGAATGCACCGGGCTGATCTTTGATGCCGAGGAAATAGAGCACCCCGAGCACGCCGGCCATCATCAGCAGGAACACCCCGACGGTCACGCGCCCGCCGCCCCATTTGTCGGCCATCCAGCCCGTCGCGGACCGCGACAAGGCACCCACCAGCGGCCCGAGGAATGCGAACTGCAACGCGTCGACGGCCGGGAACTGGGTCTTCGCCAGCAGCGGGAAGCCCGCAGAATAGCCGATGAACGAGCCGAACGTGCCGGTGTAGAGCCAGCACATGATCCAGTTGTGCCGCCGCTGGAAGATGACGGCCTGATCCGCGAAGGACGCTTTCGCGGAGGCGATGTCGTTCATCCCGAACCAGGCGGCGAAAGCACTGGCGACGATGAACGGCACCCAGACGAAGCCGGCGTTCTGAAGCCAGATCGGCATCGGCTGCGACCCGCTCGTCGCCATCGCCGGATCTCCGCCGAACCAGCCGAACACGCCGACCGTGATGACGATCGGCACCACGAACTGGACCACGCTGACGCCGAGATTGCCGAGGCCGGCATTGAGCGCGAGCGCGTTGCCCTTCTCGGCGCGGGGGAAGAAGAAGGAGATGTTGGACATCGACGAGGCGAAATTGCCGCCGCCAAAGCCGCACAACAGCGCCAGTATCAGGAACACCGGATAGGGCGTTGCGGGATTCTGCACCGCATAGCCGATTCCGATCGCGGGTATCAGCAGCGACCACGTGGCCAGCGTGGTCCACAGCCGGCCGCCGAAGATCGGCACCATGAAGGAGTAGAAGATGCGCAGAACTGCACCGGAGATCCCAGGCAGCGACGCCAGCCAGAACAGCTCATCGGTCGTGAACTTGAAGCCGACCGAAGGCAGCTTCGCAACCACGACAGACCAGACCTGCCAGACCGCGAAGGACAACAGCAGCGCCGGAATGGAGATCCAGAGATTGCGTCGCGCGATGGCTCGGCCCTGCTCCCTCCAGAACGTGTCGTCCTCAGGCCGCCAGTCGGTGAGAACCGCGCCGGACAGGGCTCCGATGTGCTCGGGCCGGTGGATCTCCTCCATTTCCGGCAGCTCCGGCAGCCGCTTCAGCGCCTCGCCGGCAACGCCGCGCTCCATCTGCCGGATCGAGAGATGCATCCAGACCAGCGCGACCCCGACGAGCAGGAAGAGCAGCATGAAGCAGCTGGTTCGCAGACCGGTGAGATCGACCAGCGCGCCGAACGCGATCGGGAGCACGAATCCGCCGAGCCCGCCGATCATGCCGACCAGGCCGCCGACGGCTCCGACATTGTTCGGATAGTAGACGGGGATGTGCTTGTAGACGGCGGCCTTGCCGAGCGCCATGAAGAAGCCGAGCACGAAGACGATGACGACGAACGGGACGAGCCCCATCTCCAGATGAAAGCCGACCTTTCCGTTGACGGTCGTCACGACGTAGTCCGTCGGCGGGTAGGACAACAGGAAGGTCGCGGCGACACCGACCAGAAATGTCCAGTACATCACGCGCCGGGCACCGAAGCGATCGGACAAGTGTCCGCCATAGGCGCGAAACACGCTGGCCGGAAACGAGAACATGGCGGCCATCATGCCGGCCGACTGGATTCCGACGCCGTAGACCTTGATCAGGTATTGCGGCAGCCACAGCGACAGCGCGACGAAGGCGCCGAAAACGAAGAAGTAATACAGCGCGAAGCGCCAGACCTGGATGTTCTTGAGCGGCGCGAGCTCGAGCCAGGCGCTGCCGGCCTTCTGCTTGCGCTGCCTTCGCGAGCGGACCACCGGGTCCTCCTCGGAGAACAGCCAGAAGACGATCGCCATGACGCCGATCGCGAGCGCCCATATCTGCGCCACGGTCTGCCAGCCATAGGCGACCAGCACGAACGGCGCGACGAACTTGGTGACGGCGGCGCCCACATTGCCGGCGCCGAAGATTCCCAGCGCAGTGCCCTGCTTGGCCGTCGGATAGAACCGCGACACGTAGGCGACGCCGACCGCGAACGAGCCACCGGCGATTCCTACGAAGAGCGCGGCGACGAGAAATTGCGGATAGGTATGCGCCCAGGTCAGGAGATAGGTCGCGACCGCCGCGGCGAGCATCACGACGGTGTAGACGCGGCGCCCGCCATACTGATCGGTCCAGATGCCGAGCACCAGCCGGATCAGCGAGCCGCTCAGGATCGGGGTGCCGATCAGGAGACCGAACTCGGTTTCGTTCAGATCCAGCTCTTGCTTGATCCGGATGCCGATGATCGAGAAGATCGTCCACACCGCAAAGCAGATCGTGAACGAGATTGTTGAGAGCCAGAGTGCTCGCGTTCGGTGCTCAGGGCTGAAATCTACGGCGTCCATGGTGGCCTCGACGTATGGCTTCGACGCCGCAGCAGTTATTCGGGGGACCATGAAAAGGTTTTGCGATGCATCAACCGGACGGTCCGGTCGGCCACAATCTGCCAAATGTCCCAGATCGAATTGTCAGACTGCACGTATACAATTGACTTTTGTCACAGTTCGGCGCGATAGCGGGTGAGTGACTCTTGGAGCTTCGCTTGCGCCCCGACGAACTCGCCCAGTTGAAGACGCTGCCGCTGTTTGCGGACCTCAGCGAGGAGAACCTGAAGCGGTTGCTCGGCGCGGCTCTGCTGCAGCAATTTCCGCCCGGGGTGCGGTTGGCTCGCGAGGGAGATCAGGCCGACTTCCTGCATGTGCTGATTGGCGGGTTGGTGGAAATCTACACCGAGCAGGACGAGGCCGAGTGGGGCATCTCACTGCTTCGTCCCGTGTCGACCTTCATACTTGCTGCAGTCGTGGTCGATCAGGCGTATCTCAATTCAGCCCGCACGCTGACGGAGTCGCGGGTGCTGCTGATCCCGGCCCGCGATGTAAGGGCACTCTTCGACGAAGACATCGCATTCGCACGGATTGTTGCTCAGGAGCTGGCGTATGCCTATCGCGCTTCTGTCAAGAAACTGAAGGGCACCCTGGCCCGGTCGAGCATCGAGCGCCTCGCCAACTGGATCCTCGCCGAAGCCCAGCGCGAACCGGGGCATGCGAATATCGTCATCCCATTCGACCGCGGCACGCTGGCCTCCCACATCGGCACGACGCGCGAAAACCTGTCACGCAGTCTTGCCCAACTTACGAGCCATGGGGTTCGCGTCCGCGGACGAGAGATCGTCATCGACCACAAGGAGCAGTTGGAGCTGTTTGCCCGGCCAAAGCCCCTGATCGACGATCCCGGCTCGTAGGCTTCTTTTGCGATCGGTCCTGCCCCTCTGTTGGGAACGGCAAATCAGCAGAGTACGGAAACGGTGCCGTCGATATAGTTCTTCTCCGCCGCACACCCACCCCGTGTGGCAGTCGCTGGGACGCCCCGAAACCGATCGGCCCTGGAACGTGCGGCCGGCAAAGCCGTGATCGCGGGCGATGCTGAGGAAAGCAAACCGGACCCGGTGGAAACGGTCACAGCCTCACCGCTTGGCGGAGAGGCGTATCCGAGCCGAATGAAGCGAGTGCAGGGAAAGGTGGTCGCGGGGGAGCGCTACCGCCTTTCCCCACAGCCGGCGGACCTACGATACTTCCTGCAATCCTACGCATACCGAGGCTCCTTGGTGCTGGCTCGGTCAGCACCTCATGCTGGACCATCGCTTCCGGCCTCGGACCCGCGTTCCAGGCGAGGCTCGGGCCGCCGTTGGATTTCTGCGCTAAGGGGTCCATGAAGCGTTCCGACATCGGCAGAGGTGATTGCGATGCGCACAGAAAGGTTTGGCGCCTACTAGACCGGAGCACCTTCAGGACCGCCTTTTGGCGATCTTCGGCGTTGCGCCCTCTTCGAGCACGTATCGAATTGACCGCCCGCTTCGCCAGCGAGGATCTGCGCGACGGCTTTGGACAGGCGATTATGACCGCGCTTTGGGAATTCCAGCTCTCAGGGCTCCGCGCCGAGGAACGCGCGGGTCGCCTGTAGGATTTCGTCCGACAGTTCTTCTGAATCGGAGATGCGCGCGAGCAACATCGCCCCAATCATCGCTGCCCAACTGCCGATCGCCGCGACACGCTTCTGGTGCGGATCGTCACCTGGCGCCGAGGCCATGAATTGTTCGATCTGCCGTCGCATCTCCTCGGTCAGGACGCGGCGTGTGGGCGCCGGCGCCCGCGACATCTCGGGCCCGAGCGCCGCGAAGACGCATCCCGCCCCCGCCGCATCCCGATGTTCTGGCCGCAGATACGCGCGGGCGAAGCCACGGACATCCGTCGGCAGCAGGGGTTGACGCCTGCTGGCCTCGAAAACGTCCGCCAGGGCCTCGGTCACGAGCTCCTGTTTGCTCGCAAAGTGCCTTGGAAAGCCGCCGTGCGTCAGCCCCGCTGCGTCCATGATCTCGGCGACGGTAACACCGTCAATTCCCTTTTCCCGGAACAACTTAGCGGCCGAGTTCACGATCGCCCGCCTGCTCTCCGCCTTCTGCTCCCGGCTTCTCGCCAAAATAAATCTCCCTCAGTTCAAAAAATGTAGATGACAAACATCATCTTTGCAAGTAGATGATGATTGTCATCTACATTTTGGGGACAGATTGGCCCCTCCCACGGAGAAGAAGACATGTCCACTGCACTCATTACTGGCGCCTCCAGCGGCATCGGCGCCGTCTATGCGCGGCGCCTCGCCGCGCGCGGCCATGACCTCGTCCTCGTCGCTCGCGCGACGGAGCGAATGGCGGCCCTGGCTGCGGAACTGCGCAAGGCGCACGGGATTGCCGTCGAAGTCCTGACAGCGGATTTGACGGATGCCGCGCAGCTGCAAATGGTGGCGAACCGGCTCCATTCGGGCAGCCCAGTCGAGATTCTGGTCAACAACGCTGGCGCGGCGCTGCTCGGCCCGTTCGAGGCGGCGGATCCCGCCGCCATGGAGCAACTGCTCAAGCTCAATGTGACTGCGCCGACGCTGCTGGCTTCGGCGGCGATCGGGGGCATGGTGAAACGCGGAAGCGGCGCCATCATCAATCTCGGTTCGGTGGTGTCGTTCATGCCCGCGTTTTTTCCGGGGATTTATTCGGCGACCAAGTCTTACGTGCTCACGTTCTCGCAGGGGCTGGCGGCCGAGGTCGGGCCCAAGGGCGTCTACGTCCAGGCCGTGGTACCGGCGGCAACCAGGACCGAAATCTGGGAACGGGCGGGTGCCGATCTCTCGAAAATTCCCAATCTCATGGGCGTCGAGGACCTGGTCGACGCGGCGCTGGTCGGCTTCGATCGCCGCGAAGCCGTGACGATACCGCCCCTTTCGGACCTGGGCCTCTGGGAGGCGTTCGAGGGCGCACGAGCGGTTCTGCCCTCAGGTTTGGGTGCGCAGCCCGCCGAGCGCTACCGCGCGCGCGCCAGCGCCTAGTCACAACGCTCCGATCGGCCGGCGATACCGGCCGATCGGTACTCCCGCTCCTCATCTCGAAACGCGTAGCCATCCCTTCGATCCAGCGTGCAGCCTCAATGCTGCCTCATCAGGAATTGCGGACATGAACTCTCAATCTCGTCGCACGATGATCACCGCCGGAGCGCTGGGCGCTGCGGCACTTGCGCTACCGCTGAAGGCGCAGGCCGCCGCCAGTTCGGCGACCGCCTCCACCCAGTTCGTCGACGTTGGCGGACGCCGCCTCGCCTATCGATCCGTCGGCACGGGCAAGCCGCTGGTCCTGTGCAACCGTTTTCGAGGCGTCCTCGATCACTGGGATCCCGCCTTCATCGACGGATTGGCCGCTCAGGGCTTTCAGGTCGTAACCTTCGACTATTCAGGTCTCGGCCAGTCGACTGGCGAAAAATCCTACAATCCGATGTCGCTCGCGAAGGATGGTAAGGATCTCATCGAGGCACTCGGCCTCAAGGACGTCGCGATCGGTGGATGGTCGATCGGTGGGATCGCCGCGCAGATCTTGCTGGCAATGACCGGGCCGATGGCAACTCATGTGGTTCTGTTGGCCACGACACCTCCGGGCCCGCTGGTCAAGACGGGCGAACAACTCTTCTATGATACCGCGGCAATCCCCGGCATCGCATTGGAGCAGTTCACGACTGTGTTCTTCGAACCTGCGGACGCAGGCAGCCGGGCGGCTTCAAAGCGCTCGTTCGATCGCATCATGGCGCGAAAGAAAGACCGCAGCCCCGACGTTCCGGCCGACTGGGCCATGGCGCAGATCGGCAACACGCCGCGTAACCCGGTGTTTCCATCAGACCAGATTTTGCAGCTCTTGAAGACGACGTCGGTTCCGATCCTGCACCTGGGAGCCGACCACGACATCGTGTTCCCGATCGAGAACTGGTATGCGTTGAATCGACAGCTGCCGACCCTTCATCTGATCACCTATGCGCGAGCCGGGCACGGGCCGCATCATCAATATCCGGACGAGGCTTCCGCCCAAATCGGCGCTTTCATCAAGGCCACCAGCAAGGGCTGAACATCTTCGAGGGCGCGGAGCGAGGGGCAGTTGGACAAAAGAGATAACCGCTAACTGCTCCCTCTCTTCCGCGGCAGACCTTGCGAGCAGAGCATAATGTTCGCGGCTCTTCTTTGCTATGTCGACCGGACGCAGGTGGAAAGTATCCGCGGCAAATTAGACGACGACTGCTTCGGCGAAATAGGCCACTCCGAGCCATTCGGCGATCAACGCGGGTTTTTGCGCCCCCTCGATCTCAACAGAGACCTCCAACTTGGTGGCCACCTCCTTCGGATTGCGAGCCGTCATATCCAGAAGTTTGAATCTGGCCCGCACCCGACCTCCGGATCGTACGGCGGACACAAATCGTATCCTGTCGAAACCATAGTTGACCGCCATGACTCTCCCCGAAAGCTTCGGAAGCGCGTCAAACGCCATCGGCGCAAGCAAAGAAAGCGTCAGGAAGCCGTGAGCGACGGTTCCGGCAAACGGCGTCTCGGCGGCCTTCACCGGATCTATGTGGATGAATTGCCAATCCTCCGTAATGTCGGCGAATTGGTCGATGCGAGATTGGTCAATCTCGAACCAGCGTGACACGCCGACCTCCTTGCCCACCATTGCCGCATATTCCTTCGGCGAAATGTCAGGCAGGCTCGATCCTTTCATTGCCCTCTTCCTCGTTAGAGACCGATGATTTATTCCGCGTGAGCCGAGTCTGCGCCGCACCGACCATCGGCTCTCCTCTGATGAGGTCGACTGTCCGGCGCCGACGAGCGTCTCAACTTCAGCCGATGGCTTCGCCGCGACGACAACGTCTGAGATGGACGGACCTTGCTCAGAGCCGGTTCAGCGCCACCTCGGACCTTCACTTCCAGGAGCACTCCTTGCGAAGTTGGGGCACTCAGATGAAGGTCACATCTTCAGCAGGTGACCCGGCATACAATTCCTCAACGCTATGCGCTCGGTGGCCGAGTACAGCCCGCTGATTTACATAGGCCTTGTCGGTGATTTCACCAGCGGCAAGCGACGGAAGCTCCTTCAGCAACTTGAATGAGCGGATTCGTTCGCTGCTTCCGACTGTTTCGTTGTGTGCCCGAAAGCACTCTCTCAGGAATGCCAGCACGCCTGGATCTCGCTCGAGATCGCCAACGGGCGCGGAGGCGTGTTGTTTGGCTTGGCTGGGATTTAGCCAGGCGAGAACCGCGCATTGGTCCCGGTTTTCGCCCGCAATGACGACGTCCTGAAGAACGCCACGCGTTGCGCCCAGGATGGTCGCCCTGAGGTTCCCGACAACCACCCAGGTCCCGTTCGTGAGCTTGAAGTTTTCGGAAAGACGTCCCGTGAATCTCAATCCGAGATGCGGCTGCTTCGGATCGAGGAAAGCCACGGTGTCTCCGACCCGGTAGTAGCCCTCCTCGTCGAATGCACTTTCCGTGAGATCGGATCTGCCGAAGTATCCCGGCGTGACGTTCGGCCCCTTTACGCGAACCTCGTAACTGTCTCCCGCAGGCAGCAACTTGAGCCTGAGACCAGGTCCAGGAAGGCCGACCTCTCCCGGTTCCTCGGTGGCCCAGTGCGTCGTGCTGATCGTTGGCGCCGTTTCGGTCGTGCCGTACCCAGACATGACGGGAATGCGGCGGCCGGTCGCACGCAATGACAGGTCATAGAGCTTGTCCAGTGTGGACTGCGGAATTGCCGCTCCGGCGTAGGTCATTCGCTCCATGCGGTTGAAGAATGTATTTCTGAAATGCTCGTCCGCTTCGAGAACATCACACAGGAGCGTGTAGCCGCCGGGCACGTTGAACATCGCTGTGGGGAAAATTTCCCTCAGGTTGGCGACGGTCTTATGGAAGAGTTGCGGGACGGGGCGTCCGTCGTCGATGTAGAGCGTCCCCCCATTCTTCAGGGTGCCCTGCAGAATGACATTGCCCCCCATCGTGTGATGCCAGGGCAACCACTCGACCTGAACCGGAGCTTGGTTTGCCGGCGCCAGCAGACTGCCCATTTCGAGGGCGCATGCCATCATGCGATGCGTGTTGATGACGCCCTTCGGCAGGCCGGTCGAGCCCGACGTGAACAGAATTTTTGCGATGGCGTCACGATCGAGGTTTCCGAACCGCCGCTGAAACTCCGAGGTTGGTCGTCCCTCGTACAGGGCCTCAAGCGGCAGAAGCCCGTCGGATCCACCGCATGCGATCCAAGTCGCCTCCTCCAGCCCACTAACTGATCGGGCTGCCGCAAAGGCGCTGCCGTCCTGGACGAATACAAATGATGGCTTGAGCAGCCGAGCGATGTCCGTCAAGCGGGACAGCCCGCCCGGCATCAATGTATAGTTGGGCGAAATGGGAGCGACGGCCATCCCGATCGACATGGCCGCGAACATGACGATTGCATGCTCGATCGAATTCCCGGAGAGAATTGCAATCCTGTCGCCCGGCTGAGCTCCGCGATCGATCAACCCCTGACCTACGGACTGAGTCCGTAGCCACATCTGCCGATACGATATCTTTTGCCACCCGGCAGCTTCGCGTTGCGCCAGAAAGACGCGATCGGGCTCCTGCATCGCCCATACGGGTAGAAAGTCGGTGACCGACCAGCTCGGCTCGACGAAGTTGATCGGCGACCTCAGGATGAGGCTTCCATCGGGATGCGCTTCGATACTGACCTCGCGTGGAGCGAAGTTGACGTCAGACGTGGCGCGCGCGGCAACATTCGTCGTCATGGATTTCCTCCGCTCCCATTCACGAGCGACTTGAACACTCTGCAATTTGCTCGCCTTCCGTTCGGCCGGTCTATCCGATTGAAATAGACGAGCTTTGTACCGACCGTACGGCCCACCGCATCCCCTGGCCGCCGGGCTGACACGCGCTAAGCGGCCATCCGGAGAATCTTAACGATGTCTTCGGGGCCTTTGATCGGACGCGGGTTTGCGCGCGTGAAAACCGAAAGCATCGCGTTCCGTCCGATCAGATCGAATTTGTCCTCGGTCACGCCAACTTCAGACAATCGACGCGGGAGCTCCAACTGTCGTATAAATTCGGCGAAGGTCTCGCTTGCTTTCGCCCCCGGCACTCCCCAAGCTTCGGCGAGCTTGTCTTGTGCTCCAGCCGTATCCGGGCGATTGAACTCCAGCACGCTGGGCATCATAACCGCGGTGCAAAAGTAATGCGGCACATCGCATGTACCGCCAAGCACGTGTCCGATAGCATGGCTCGCCCCCATCGGAACCCGACACTGCAGCCCGAAGGCGGACAGCCACGACCCGAGTTGGCAGGATTGCCGGGCCTCAAGATCGTCCGGATTCATTTTTGTCGCGAGCAGCCCGTCATAGAGATAGCGCAGTCCTCGCAGGCAAACGCTTTCGACGAGGGGATCGCCTCTCGGCGAGCAGACGGCTTCGATCCCGTGGTCCATCGCGCGCGTTCCGGAGCCGAGCCACAAGTTTTGGGGCGTGTGAACCGTAATCGCGGGATCGAGGATGATCGAACGAGGCATCATCAAGGGATGGTGAAAGATCTGCTTCAGTTTCCGCCGTGTATCGGTAACGAGGCTACCGGCGTTGTATTCGCCGCCGGACAATGTACTCGGGATGGCGATCATCCTGACGCGCGGGGCTCGAAACGGACCAGGGCGCGGGCCCTCCGGGGTCGAGACTACTTCAAACCCGTCGAGGCCGCCCTCATCGGTGATCTTGTGCTCAATGCACATCAGAACGATTTTTGCCGCGTCGACGACAGAACCACCGCCGACGGCCACGATCAGGTCGGCGCCCGCCCCGACCGCCCTTGCGGCTGCAGCTACGGCAGACGTACGGGTGGTGTGCTGCGGGACCCCATCAAACGTCCCCGCATACCTAGAACCTAATGCTTTGCGGATCTTTTCGATCTCGTCGGTTTTCGTATTCAACGTATGGCTGGCAATCAGAAACACCCTGTGCGCGTTGAGCCGCTCCGCCTCCTCGGCCAGCGCTTGCCCGGCAGGCTTTCCGAAGATCACCTGATCCATCGGGGGATATTGATGAAGTCCAACCTTGATCATGGGCTCTCTCCTAAAAAGAGGTTGTCGTCGCACCAACCGGGAGTTGGCTGTTTCCTCCCGATCAGTCAGGCGGGCTGCCCGATGACGTTCAGATGTGGAGCGCGGCGCCAACACCGCGAACGACGACGGACCGCTCGCCCTGGATCTACCAGGGTTCGCGGTACGGTCGCACTTCCGAGAGGAAAGACCACGCCGAGCGGTCCTGATGCGCGATGTGGTAGATTTCCTCGGCGATCGCCGCGGGTTTGATGAAGAACTCGTCGGGCGCGTCCTTCATTCGCTCCCGCTGCCATGGCACGTCAATGACCGCATCGATGACCAGATAAGCCACGTGAATCCCTTGCGGGCCGAGGTCGCGCGCGATCGACTCGGCGAGGATACGCTGGGCTGCCTTCGTCGGCGCAAAACCCGCGAAGTTCGCCTTTCCTCGCAGAGCCGACGTGTTGCCCGTTACGAGGAGCGCTCCGCCGCCAGCCGCTATCATTGGGGGCGCGACGTGCCGCGCGAGATGGAGCAGTGCCATCACGTTCGTCTCGAAATTGGCTCGGAGAACCTCGGGACCTACCTCCTGAAACTTTCCGAACGCCCCGCCAACCGCGTTATGGACAACGACCTTCGGCGGGCCGGACCGCCGGTCGATCTCGTCGAGCACCCGCGCGAGCGCTGCCGAGTCCGAGACGTCACACGCCATCGGAATACTCGACGGAATCTCCGCCGATAGCGCGTCCAGGCGCGCCTTGTCGCGCGCGAGCATCGCGACGCGATACCCTCCGGCCGCGAACCGCCTGACGATAGCAGAGCCGGTACCAGGTCCGACTCCGGTGACAATTGCCAGCGGCTGCGCATCAATCTTGCTCATGCTGCCCTCAGTTCTTCGCGAATGAATTCAAGGCGGTCATTGTCGAAAAACATTTCGTCGTTCACGATGAAAGTCGGCGCGCCGAAGATGCCACGCGCTCCCGCTGCTTCATTTCTCTGCGTCAACCGATCATCCAATTCGCTGCTATCGACACTGGAAGCAACTTGGGGGTCACGTATTCCGGAAGCTTCAAGGATCCGCACCAGATCCCCGGCTGTGCTCAGCGGCAAGCCATGTCGCCAGAACGCCGGAAAGATCGCCGCAACGACCTCCTTGGCGAGACCGCAATCTTCCGCCGCGCGCAGCGGCCTGCGGCCGTCGATCGATTTTATGTCCTTATGCCGGCTCAGCGGTACGCCGTATCTCTTCGCCCAGCGCTGTAGATCTGCGCCGGCGTATTTGCCTTTGGCCGGACAGGTCAAGGTCGTCGGCGTGTTACCGCCCTGCTTCATGGCTGCGACGATATCTACAGGATGGTAGCTCAGCTCAGCATCCAGCGTGCCGAGCTGAGAGTGGGCGAGATAGGAATAAGGACTGCGAAAGTCGAAATAGAAGTCGATGCTGGTCATTGCGCTCGTCATCCAACTCCCCGGCAGAAGCAGCGGAGCCTGCCAAGACGGAATGTTAAGACGCCTTGAGTCTGGGCCAGACGAATTCGACCGCCCCGGTCGCCTTGAGCTTGCCGCCCCCTGATGCGCGGACAACCTCCAAATTCCAAAAATTGGGGTCGAGCGCCCATTTTCCCTCCTGAAACAGTGGCTTCGGCGCAGACGACAGCCATCAGTCTCTTCTTGTGATTGACCCGACTTTAGCTGCCACAGAACGCTCGTCAATTCCTTTTTAGAATTGATATTCGATCCAATCGAGCGCCCGGTCGTTCTAATCCCTCCAAGCGATGGTCGACTGTCCGATCGACCGGCATCCTTCGTGGACTCTGCGGAAAATAATAGCTACCGCGCCTTAGCGCGAGGCCGGCCAAGCAGGCTTCAAGGCAATTTCGCTCTTTTCTGGCCCGACCATTAAGTGCTAAATTCGAACTGATGCGACGGACAGATGGAGAGACCAACATGAGCGTTGCGCAGTTCATTCGCAGTGAGGTGGAGTCCAACGAGATCGTCCTGTTCATGAAAGGTACGCCCTCGTCGCCGGCCTGCGGGTTCTCGGCGCAGGTAGTTCGCATCCTCGATCATCTGGGAGTTTCGTTCAAATCGCACAACATCTACGAGTCGGAGGAGTTGCGGCAGGGTATCAAGGACTACTCGGACTGGCCGACCATTCCACAGCTGTATGTACGGGGCGAATTCGTAGGTGGCTGCGATATCGTGACGGAGATGTTCCGGTCTGGAGAGCTGCAGGCCATTCTCTCGGAGCCGCAGGAAGCGGCGCGATCATGAACCACGGCTGGGCTCTCTGTCGATGGCCTACCCCGTCATCAGAGGGCGCCGATGTCGCGAAAACACATGAGCGTCCGCGCAATGTTTGGTCATTTGCCGTGTGATGTGCAGGGCCAAGCGCTATCGAGGATGGAGCAGCGCCTGGTGGCAGTCTCAGCATTCTTTCGTTGCATCAATCGCAGGTCGCTTCCCAGTCGGAATGACACTCGACGCATCTGAGGAGACGAAAATTGACCATTGAGGATCATCCGACGGTAAAGGCCTTTCGGTCGCGCAGCCTGGCCCGGACCGACGCGGCGCCGCTGTCGGCGGAGCTCGTCAAGAGGATCGCGATGAGCTGTGGAGCGGACGATGTCGGGCTGGTCGAGATTGGCCGTCCGGCAATCAGTCCCCAAGTCGACTACATCCGAAAGGTCTATGGCCGCACGAAGTCCTTGATGGCGATCGCATGTCATATGAATCGCGAGCCGGTACGCTCTCCCACTCGCTCGGTGGCTAATGAGGAATTTCATGGAACCTATGACCATGTGAACGAGACTTCGCGCGCAATTGTCCGCGCCCTGGCGGAGCACGGCATCGCGGCCTGCAATTCGGTTGCCGCATTTCCCATGGAGATGGACCAGGCACGCATCATGATGGTGCAGCACAAGCCGGTCGCCGTCGAGGCCGGGCTGGGTCGCATGGGGATTCATCGCAACATCATCCACCCGAAATTTGGCAGCTTCATCCTGCTTGGAACGATCTTGCTGGCGGACGAGATCGATGCCTATGACCAGCCGATCGACTATAATCCTTGCTTGGAATGCCGACTATGTGTCGGAGCTTGCCCCGTCGGCGCGATAAAGCACGATGGGTACTTCGATTTTCAGACCTGCTTCACGCACAACTACCACGATTTTCTCGGAAACTTTACCAAATGGGTCGAAGAGGTTGCGGACTCGCGTGATGCGAAGGACTACAGGTCCCGCGTGAGCCCTTCCGAGACTCAGAGCATTTGGCAATCTCTCTCATTCAAGCCCGGGTACAAGGCTGCATATTGCGTATCGGTCTGCCCGGCTGGCGAGGATGTAATCGGACCATATCTTGATGACCGGGTGTCCTATGTGAATGATGTGGTCAAACCTCTGCTCGAGAAAGAAGAGACGCTGTTCGTGATTCCTGGATCGGACGCCGAGGAGAGTGCGCCACGACGGTTCCCGAATAAGACGATCCGGCATGTGCGCGCAGGACGTCCGATCGGAAGCGTTCAGGCGTACCTCTTTACACTGAGGCTCGGCTTCCAGCGTGGAAAGGCAAAGAAGCTCGATCTGGTCACTCATTGGACCTTTACGGGAAAAACTCCGTTCCAAGGGACAGTGCGCATCAACGACAAGATTCTGGATGTAACGCCCGGAACCCATGCCGGCGACGCCCGGCTTTCGATCACGGCCGATAGCGAGGCATGGCTCCGAGTGCTTAGCCGCGATCTCGAGCTTGCGGAGGCGATCGAGTCGCGGCTCATCGTTCCAAGCGATGCAGATCTGTTCGCCGCCTATATGCGCTGCTTTCCATTCTAGGGCTTTCAGGTCCGGAGTTTTGAGCGAGGCAAAGCCGCTATGCCTGCAAGACACGGGTCGGGTTCAGATCCTTCACTTCGCGGTGCTGCAGATGGTTTGGCGTCCCCCTCTCGAAGCGCCACGCCTCCTTTTCAATGACCTTCCTGAATGTGGTGGCCGGCCGGCCGAGCAGCTTCTCGACGTCCTGCGTTACCTCGGCAATATACCGATCACCGCCATTTTGCATGCACAGGTTTTCCAGATGCAACGCAGGATGCTCAGCGATATGAGGCATGAGCTTACGCATACGTTGCCGAAACTCTTCCATCGTCGTCGGCAGGTATTCGATCTTTCGACCGAGCGCCGCCGAGTAATCCTCGGCAAACCCGTACATGTCCTTTCGTTCCGGCCCCGTCAACTCGTAGGACTTCCCAGCGTGGCCGGCTGGGTCAGCTAACACCTCAATACAGACATCAGCGACGTCGGCCGTTGCCACCGGCGCGGTCTTTCCCAGGCCGAATGGCAGACGGATCGTGCCGTCCTCCTTGATGGTCATAGCCGGCACCCACAGTGTGATTGGGTTCTCGACGAACATCGCCGCCTGGATATGAACGATCGGCAGGCCTGACCAATCGAGGGCTCGCTCGCCCGCCCAATGCGCCCTTTGCTGGGGCGACCACTGGACGTCCACGCCCAGCACGGCGATGCGCTCCGCGTCCGGCGCCGACATGGTCTCGAGCGTCATGTGACATTGCTCATAGTCCGACATGTTGACGAATATCTCGGTGCCTCCTTCCTTCTTGGCCGCTGCGGCCATTAAGATGGTGGCATCGGCGTAGGACGGGTTCAGGCTCATGCTGAAATAGATGCGCCGCACACCCTTGACGGCCTGCGTGACGTCACGCGGATTTAGGAGATCGCCCACGAACACCTCGGCTCCCATGTCGCGCAAACTCTGCGCCCGCTCGTCATTTTTCCGCACGAACGCACGGACGGGAAGGCCGCGGTGCAGCAGGCCGCGAACAATGGTTCGGCCAACCGAGCCGGTTTGTCCACCGGCGCTCGTCACCAGAATTGGCGCCTTGCTCTTCATACTCGTGTCCTCCCTGATCTCGATCGTTTACTTGGTCTGATTATCTGAAAGCCGGACGGGACAAGCTCAGCGCTCTTGTTGAGGTACGAGCGCGAGCGCATTTGCTGCATGAATGCCAGCCGCAAGTATCGCATCCGACATCGACGAGTCTTCGGCGGCACGAGCAAGCTGGAGAGAGCCGACGAGTACAGCGAAAATTCCGATTGCGGCCTCTTGCGCGGCGCGGCTGGACGTTTTCCGCGGCAATCGCCTCTTTAGCTGCTCGAATATTTCGCGCAATCTAGCTGTGTAGGCCTTTCGGACGGATCGAGGTTGGCGACCGATCTCTGGAAGCAGTGCAGCCGAGGCGCATCCAACGTCCGGCCGATCGCGATGCTCCGCAGACAGGTAAGACCGGATCAGCGTGCTCAGTTCCCCGGGGACAACGTCGGCTTCGCTCAGTCGCCGCAACTGCTCGTCCAGCGCCCGCTCAAGCCCTTCCCGAACGAGATCGCTTTTCGAGCCGAAGTGAGAATAGAAGCCGCCATTCGTAAGGCCCGCCTCGGACATAATTCCCGTCATTCCAGTCGCCGCAATGCCTTGGCGCCGGAATTTCCTTGCGGCGACCTTCAGTATCCGCTCGTGCGAACTATCCTTGTGCCCCTTGGCATACCGCATGCAGGCCCTCCGAACGAACAGCCTATTGTATGATGTAAATCATGTGATATGTATACCTTAATCTAACCTAGGGTTCAACTGCGTCAACGGAGAGCTTCTGTGCGACAGGACGGAAAAGTGGCGATTGTGACCGGGGCTTCGACGGGAATCGGGCTGTCCTCCGCAAGAGCATTGCGCGAGGCGGGATTCCGGGTGTTCGGGACCAGCCGACGAGCTGCCGCGAGCGATCCTGAGATGCTAAGCTGCGATGTGACGGACGACGCCTCGGTGAAAGCGGCCGTCGACAAGGTACTGGCTGCGACCGGCAGGATCGATGTTCTGGTGAACAACGCAGGCTTCGGCTTGCTGGGCGGGGCCGAAGAATCCTCGGCCGATCAGGCCAAGGCCTTGTTCGACGTGAACGTCTTCGGAGTGATGCGCATGACAAATGCGGTCCTCCCGACCATGCGAGATCGAAAAGCCGGACGGATCATCAACATTAGTTCGGTCTTGGGATTGATACCTGCGCCGTTTTCCGCCCTCTATTCTTCTACGAAGCATGCCATCGAGGGTTACTCCGAATCTCTCGACCACGAAGTGCGGATCTTTGGCGTTCGCGTTTGCCTGCTTGAGCCGGCCTATACCCGCACCTCGTTTGAGCAGAACATGGTGCTTCCGGACCGGAACCTGAAGGAATATGTGTCGGCGCGAACCCGAGCCAGCGCGCTGCTACGCGATGTGATGAATACAGCCGAGAGTCCCGAGGTTGTTGCCGAGAAGGTGATTTTGGCCGCGACAACGCCATCACCTCGTCGGCGATACACCTGCGGAAAGGTTGCGCGCCAGGTGAGCATCCTTCGTCGTTTTGTGCCTGAAGGAATGTTCGACAAAAGCCTTCGCAAGCAGATGGGGCTGCCGGGGTGATCCCGTCGAAACAGTCGATCGCGAGCGATTTCCACGATCGCCGCGACAGGATGTTTGAACCTCCCGATCAACAACTTCGCGCGAACGCCTTGCAACCGCATTCCGGAGGCTAAATGCCGTCGCTGTTTGACCCCGTAACTATTGGCGATCTGCATCTGCCGAACCGGGTCATCATGGCCCCGCTGACCAGGCTACGCGCAGGCCAGAGCCGGATCCCCAATGCGATCATGGCGGAGTATTACGCGCAGAGGGCTTCGGCGGGTCTGATCATCACAGAAGGTGTTCCTGTTTCGCCTCAGGCAGTGGGCTATGCCGGCGTTCCCGGCATTTGGTCGGCAGACCACGTCGAGGGCTGGAAAGCCGTTACACGCGCGGTGAAGGCACGTGGGGGGCGGATTTTCATGCAGATCTGGCACGTCGGCCGGATCTCCGATCCAATATTCCTGGATGGTCAGGCGCCGGTCGGCCCCAGCCCGATCGCCGCGAAAGGCAACGTCAGCCTTGTCCGTCCGGAACGGGCTTTCAGCGTGCCGCGCCCGCTTACGACAGAAGAAGTCTTGGAGGTTGTCGAAGCATTTCGCAATGCTGCCAAGTTTGCCCAGATAGCTGGCTTCGATGGCGTGGAGCTACACGGCGCGAATGGGTATTTGCTGGACCAATTCCTCCAAGATAGCTCCAACCAAAGGACGGATCGGTACGGAGGCTCAATCGAAAGCCGCGCCAGGCTCTTGCTCGAGGCCACAGATGCTGCAGTGTCGGTATGGGGACCCGACCGGGTGGGAATGCATCTTGCGCCTCGGGCTGACGTGCATTCCATGGGCGACTCCGACCGTGCCTCGACGTTCGGATACGTGGCAGCTGAACTCGGACGGCGCGGCATCGCCTTCATCTGCGCTCGCGAGCGCTTGGGACCCGACAGCTTGGGACCGTCTCTCAAGGCCGCCTTCGGCGGAAAGTATATTGCAAATGAAGGTTTCACTGCGGAAACCGCCCAGGCGGTTCTCGATGCGGGTTGGGCCGATGCGGTTGCCTTCGGAAAGGCATTCATTGCCAATCCGGATCTGCCTAAGCGCTTGGCGCTCGGCGCGCCGCTCAATCAGCCCCGCCCCGAAACTTTCTACGGTCCGGATGCCCACGGTTATACCGACTATCCTACACTACCGAAATCTCCGGAGAACGTGGGGCGCGAAGATCCGGCGAAAACATAGGAGCGGGCCTCACCGAGCACCTCGGTGTGGAACAGAGGCGCCATCACGATCATTTTTTTTGAACTAAGCTCCTGGCCGCGCGGTCGGACCGTCGAGCACCAAGTTCACCAATGATCTCTCGACCGGCCCCAAGAATATGGTCAGAAGCCGCTTTGCTGTTGACAGCACGGGCGAGCAGAATTGAACCTACCATGGTCGAGATGATGCCTGTGGCGATCTGGCGTGCCTCTTGAGAAGAAGCGCCGGAATTTAGCTCAGCTAGGACGTCGACCATTTGATCCAGCTTACGCTCAAAGCTCCGGCGTGCCCGCGCTTCTGATCGCCCGATGTCGGCGGCGAGCGCCGGAAGCGCGCAACCGTGCGTGGGATCGTCACGGTGGCGAGGACTGAGGTAATCGGCAACGATCGCATCAACGCACGTCGGGACAGCGCTCCCATTCGTCAGCCGCTTCCAGCGCTCGATAGTCTGATCCATTGCAAAGCCGGTTGCTTCAGCAACGAGAGCCGCACGGGACGCGAAATAGTTATAGAAGCCGCCATGTGTCAGACCGACGAGCTGCATAAAATCGACAACGCTGAGCGCTTCGGCACCTTTCTTGCGCAGACCGTAGGAGGCATTCTCGACGATCCGGTCGCGGGTCTGACGCTTATGATCTTTCACGTAACGCATCGTGCTTCATCCGATTTGCAGAAGATCTGCTGGGCGGCTCATCAGACACCAAACGCCCCATGGCCGGCCGCTCCGATTCCAGCCGACATCTAAGCATCGGCGCCGGCGTTTCAGTCCTGGATTTTGCGCCATGCCTCCCCGCAACATTTCATTGCAAGATGAGCCAAATTATATGATTATCGTCATACAAACAACACCGCTTGTCGGGGAGATTTCACCATGTCCGCAGTCACCGATCCCGTTGTCATTCTTTCGGCCGTACGCACGCCTTTGGGACGTTTCATGGGTGAGTTGTCGCCGCTCTCGGCACATAAGCTCGGCTCTCACGCGATCGCGGCAGCGCTGGAGCGTGCCAAGCTCGCGCCGGAGCGGATCGACGAGGTCTTCATGGGTAACGTGCTGCCGGCCGGCCAGGGGCAGGCGCCGGCCCGCCAGGCTGCGCGCGGCGCCAGACTGCCTGATGCGACCGGGGCCACCACGATCAACAAGGTTTGCGGCTCCGGCATGAAGGCGACCATGCTCGGCCACGACATCATCAATGCGGGCTCTGCCGCCATCGTGCTGTCCGGTGGCATGGAGAGCATGAGCAACGCGCCATATCTGCTGGCAAAGGCGCGCGCCGGCTATCGGGCCGGCCACGACCGGATCATCGACCACATGTTGATGGACGGCCTGGAAGATGCCTATGAGACCGGCCGTTCGATGGGTGACTTCGGCGAGGCCACGGCCGAAGCCTATCAGTTCACCCGCAAGGACCAAGACGCCTATGCGATGGAGACGCTGATCCGAGCACGCAAGGCCGTGGAAAGCGGCGCGTTCAAGGCCGAAATCGCACCGATCACTCTGGCCGAAAAAGCAGGGCCGCGCGTCATCGCCAATGACGAGCATCCGCTGAAGGTAGACCCTGCCAAGATCCCAGGCTTGAAGGCGGCGTTCCGCGCCAACGGCACCATCACGCCTGCCGCCTCCTCGGCGAACGCGGACGGAGCCGCCGCCCTGATCCTGGCGAAGCGCTCGCTCGTCGATCGCGAGGGACTGCCGGCGCTGGCGGAAATCAGGGGCCACGCCACCCATAGCCAAGAACCGCAATGGTTCACCACCGCGCCGATCCCGGCGATCCGCAAGCTCCTGGACAAGGTCGGCTGGAGCGTCGGCGACGTCGACCTGTTTGAAATCAACGAAGCCTTTGCGGTGGTGGCGATGGCCGCGCAGAAGGACCTCGGCATTCCCCGCGAAAAGCTCAACGTCCATGGTGGCGCCTGCGCGCTCGGCCACCCGATCGGCGCCACCGGCGCGCGATTGATCGTGACGCTGCTGCATGCGCTGGAAGCGCAGAACCTCAAACGCGGCGTCGCCGCACTCTGCATCGGCGGCGGTGAAGCCACTGCAATCGCCGTCCAGCGCATCGTTCGCTAGTCGAGGCCAGCTCGCAAAAAGAACTTGGCAAGCGGCCCACATGGTGTCGCTTGCCGATTTTCTATCGGGAAGCTCACCCCCGGTCCACCTTCTGCAATCCGAATCATCGCTGGTCGAACTTGGCGAGCCGCCACCGAACAAGGTCGTCAGCCCCTGGTCCGGCCAACGGCCGGACATCCCTCATGCGCACCAATTCTCCCGACTTGTCATCGACAAGAGCGAGCTTAACCGGACGTCCGCTGTTCTTGTTGATGAATTTGAGCGGCGGACCCGCATCCCCCGTAATCGCCCACTTGTCCCCGACCTGGGCAAGCGCCTGGATCACCAGGATAATGTCCCTGCCCTTTCGGGTCAGAAGGTATTCGTAGCGTTCAGGGCCGGTCTGATACCGACGCCGCTCGAGCAGTTCATTTTCTTCGAGATGCTTGAGCCGATCGGACAGGGTGGCATGTGTGACGCCGGTCGACTTCCTCAACTCGTCATATCTGCTCAATCCCAGTGACAGATCGCGCAGGATGAGCATGGCCCAGCGGTCACCGACAGCGTTCAATACGCCGGCGATCGAGCACGCCATTCCTTCAAAGCCCTTCGAGCGCATCATCCCTCCTAACAACACTTCTCAGCAGAATAATCATGCTCGGGACGCCATCCAAGCGCCAAGCCGCGAACATCGACAAGAAATGTCTTGCATTTTTGTCACTCTTATTATTAGAGTGACTATTGGATAACAAAAACCGCGCGCCGATCCCAGGAGGATAAATGCCCGACCCTCACAGCCGGCACTTGGTGACATTCGAGATAAACGGATCGCGCAAGACGGTTTTCGTTGAAGCGCGAAAGTTGCTGGTCCATCTGATCCGGGAGGATCTTGGCCTCACCGGCACCCATGTCGGCTGCGACACCTCCCAATGCGGTGCCTGCACCGTCGAAATCGATGGACTGGCGGTCAAATCCTGCACGGTACTGGCCGTGACGGCGGACGGCGCGTCGATCACCACGGTCGAGGGATTGACCGATCCCGGTGGCGAACTCAGCGCTGTTCAGGCCGCCTTTCACGAACATCACGCGCTGCAATGCGGCTTCTGTACGCCGGGCATGGTGATGAGCGTACGGCAGCTCCTGAGGGATCATCCCAATCCCGGCGAGCACGACATCCGCCATGGACTTGCCGGCAATATCTGCCGCTGCACCGGCTATCACAACATTGTCCGCGCCGTTGAAAGCCTCGCAGCGAAGGAGCAGCAGCCTTGAACGACACGCCTGCGATCCGCCATATCGGTCGGCCCTTAAAGCGGCGCGAAGATTTCAAGCTGCTCGCTGGCAAGGGCCGCTACGTCGATGACGTCAGGCTGCCGGGCATGCTGCACATGGCGGTACTGCGATCGCCGCACGCCCACGCCGAGATTAGAAGCGTCGATCTCTCTGCAGCAAAAGCCGCACCAGGGGTTCGCTTGGTCCTTTCCGGGATGGCGCTCGCCGGCAAGATTGGCCCGATTGTTCCGAACTGGGTTCTTCCGGGCAGCAAGGTGCCGTTCCGCCCTGTAGTCGCGACCGACCGCGTCCGCTTTGTCGGCGAATGCGTAGCGCTGGTAGTGGCGGAAACGTTGGCCGAAGCCTACGACGCCGTCGGGCTGATCGACGTCGGTTACGAAGTGCTGCCTGCCGTGATCGACGAAGAGACCGCAATCCGGCAGGACGTGCCGCAACTTCATGACAACGTTCCCGGCAACATCACTACGATCTACAAGGTGCGTGGCGGCGACTACCAGAAGGCCGCCCACGAGGCCGATCAGGTCATCGGACTGCGCGTCGTCAACAACCGCCTGATCCCGACCTGCATGGAAACGCGCGCGATCGTTGCCACGCCGGAGCCAGACGGGACGCTGACGGTCTATATTGGCAGCCAAGTTCCGCACATGCACCGGCGCTGGATCGCCGAGACGGTTCGTATTCCCGAGCATCAGTTGCGGGTGATCGCGCCTGATATCGGAGGTGGGTTTGGCGCCAAAATGCACCTCTACCCTGAAGACTTGCTCTGCCCCTATCTCGCACGCGAGCTCGGCGTGCCAGTCAAATGGTGGGAAAGCCGCTCCGAAAGCCATCAATCGACCAGCCACGGTCGCGCGCACACGGAGAATATCGAGATCGCGTTCAAAAACGACGGCAATATCCTGGGCCTGAAAGTCGAAACCCTTGGTAATGTCGGCGCCTATCTGTCGAACATGGCGAGCGGCGGTCCCACCGTGAACACCGTCAACTTCGGTACCGGAACCTATAAGATCGATAACTACGAGGCGATATCCCGAGTCGTTGTCACCAATACGGTGCCGGTGGATGCCTATCGCGGCTATGGACGGCCAGAGGGCGCCTATATCGCCGAGCGGGCGATCGATGCGGTCGCGCGTCACCTTCATCTCGACCAAGTCGAGGTGCGGCGGAAGAATTTCGTTCAAGCAGCGGAATTTCCGTATCGACCGTATGGCAGCACGGGCGTGATGTACGACAGCGGTAATTATCAGGGACTGCTCGACAAGGCGCTTGCCGCCTTCGACTACGAAGGGCGCCGAAAGGAATGTGATGCCTTGCGTGCCAACGGTGTCTATCGCGGCGTCGGCATCGCCGCCTATACGCATATGTGTGGCATGGCGCCGTCGCGGCGGCTGGCGCTCAGCGGATTTGATCGCGGCGGCTGGGAAAGTGCGCGGGTCAGCATCGATTCCAGCGGCCGGGCGACGATCTATTCAGGCTCGATGAACCAGGGTCAGGGCCATATCACGTCGCTGTCGCAGATTGCCGCGGACGTGCTGCAGATTCCCGTTGAGGACATCGACATCGTGCAGGGGGACACGCGGCAAGTGCAGGCCGGCCACGGCACGTTCAATTCCCGCTCGATGGCGGTCGGCGGATCCAGTGTGCATGTATGCTCGCAGCGCGTCGTGGCCAAAGCAAAGAAGATCGCGGCGAGCATGCTGGAAGTGGATGAGAAGGACGTTTCCTATTCCGCCGGTGCGTTCAGCGTGCCTGGCACGGATATCGCGCCGTTAACGTTCTCGAAGGTGGCCCGCATGGCTTATGTCGGCCACAAGCTGCCGGATGGCGTTACACCGGGCCTGGACGAAACGGAGTTTTACGACCCAACCGGTATGGGCTCGCCGTCAGGCGTCCACCTCACCTACGTCGAGGTCGATCCTGAGACTGGCATCGTCGACATTCTCGACTATGTCGCGGTTGACGACGTCGGCACCCTGATCAATCCACGTCTCGCGGCGGGCCAGATTCATGGTGGCGTCGTGCAGGGCATCGCGCAGGCGCTCTATGAAGAGGTCAGCTACGATCCAGACAATGGACAACTCCTGACCGGCTCGCTGCTCGACTATGCCGTTCCGCGCGCCGAGCACGTGCCGAACATCCGCTCGCAGTTCCAGGAGACGCCCTCGCCGACCAATCCGATTGGCGTCAAGGGCATCGGCGAGAGTGGCTCGATCGCGGCGCCCCCCTGCATGGTCCACGCCGTACTCGATGCGTTGTCACCGTTCGGTATCAAACATCTCGATATGCCGCTGACGCCGCCGCGAATCTGGAAGGCGGTACAAGAGGCGAGCTCGGGAGAACTCCAATGATCCCGGCAGCCTTCAACTATGTCCGCGCGGCTTCGCTCGCCCAGGCCATCGATCTGCTACGGGAAGATCCCGACGGAACGAAGCTCCTGGCCGGTGGCCATACCTTGCTTCCGGCCCTGAAGCTGCGGCTGGCGTCGCCCGAACTTCTGATCGATATCGGAGGCATCACCGAGCTCAAGGGCATCGAGATCGGCAAAGCCGGAGTCAGGATCGGCGCGCTGACGCGGCATGCCGACCTGCTTGCATCAGAGACGCTGTTCGAGGAATTGCCCATCTTTCGCCAGGCGGCGAGTCTGATAGCCGATCCCCAGGTGCGTAACCGTGGCACGATCGGCGGCTCGCTTGCGAATGCCGATCCGGCAGCTGACTGGCCGGCGGTCGTCGTCGCGCTGAAGGCAGAGATCGAGATCGCTGGCGCGAACGGCCACAGACGGGTCGCGGCGCAGGATTTCTTTGTCGATATCTTTTCTACTGTGCTGGAACCGGACGAGGTTCTCACCAGCATTCATATCCCGCGGCCGACAGCCGGCATGCGCTTCATATACCGAAAGATCCGGCATCCCGCGAGCGGCTTTGCTGTCGTGGGCATTGCGGTCGGCGTGCGCATGCGAGACGGCGTGGTGGCCGAGGTCTCCCTCGGCGTGACAGGCGCGGCGAACCACGCTTTCGCCGGCCAGGCCGCTGCCGATTTCCTGACCGGAAAGACATTGTCGCGGGAGAATATCGACCAGGCGGCCACATTGCTGAGCGAGACCACCGAATGCCTCTCGGATCGCTACGCTTCGGCGGAGTATCGGGCGAATCTGATCCGGACCGAGACCAGACGCGCGCTACTTGCGCTTTCCTCGTGAGACGGAATCCGTGATGCGCCGAGTCGTCGTTACGGGATTGGGATTGGTATCGCCGGTGGGTTGCGGCAGCGAGCTGGCGTGGTCACGGCTGCTCGCGGCCCGTTCGGGGCTTGCCGCCCTTCCCGAGTGGGCGGCGGCCCTGCCGGCGCGGGTCGCAGGAATGGTGCCGACAAGGGCCAAAGATCAAGAGGGCGGATTCGATCCGGATCTGACCGTCGCGCCTAAGGATCAGCGAAGGATGGATCGCTTCATCCTGTTCGCGCTTGCCGCCGCGGCCGAGGCCATTGCCCAGGCGGAATGGACTCCGTCCGACGCGCATTCGCTTGAGCGCACGGCGACAGTGATCGCTTCCGGCATCGGAGGCTTTCCGGCGATCGTGGAAGCGGTCCGCACCACAGACCAGCGCGGGGTCCGGCGTCTCTCGCCTTTCACCGTGCCGTCCTTTCTCGCAAATCTCGCGGCTGGCCACATCTCGATCCGCTACGGCTTCAAGGGTCCCATCGGCGCGCCGGTCACCGCCTGCGCCGCGAGCGTGCAGGCAATCGGCGATGCCGCACGCCTGATCCGATCTGGAGAAGCCGACGCCGCGGTTTGCGGCGGTTCGGAAGCCTGCATCGATCTCGTGAGCCTGGGCGGGTTCGCCGCTGCGCGTGCGCTTTCGACCGGCTTCAATGAAACGCCCGCCCGCGCTTCCCGTCCCTTCGACCGTGATCGCGACGGCTTTGTCATGGGCGAAGGCGCGGGCGTCCTGGTCATAGAAGAGCTGGAGCATGCGATCCGCCGCGGCGCAAAGCCGATTGCGGAAATCGTCGGCTACGGAACGACGGCAGATGCGTACCACATCACGTCAGGGCCCGAGGACGGCGACGGTGCGCGCCGCGCCATGGAAGGCGCATTGCGGCAGGCCGGCCTCAAACCCGGTGACGTCCAGCACCTCAACGCGCATTCCACGTCAACGCCAGTTGGCGATGTTTCCGAACTGGAGGCGATCAAGGCGGTCTTCGGCCGCGAGGGGCAGATTGCCGTGAGTGCCACCAAATCCGCAACTGGCCATCTGCTCGGAGCGGCCGGCGGAGCGGAAGCAATCTTCACGATTCTGGCGCTGCGCGATCAAGTCGCGCCACCTACTCTCAATCTCGAAACTTGCGATGCCGCCGCGGCAGGTGTCGACCTTGTCGCCGGTCAGGCCCGGCCCATGACGATGGAGCATGCGATCTCCAACGGTTTCGGCTTTGGAGGCGTCAACGCGAGCATCATTTTTCGGCGCTGGCAGTAGAGCGGGGTTCAGCTCCGGTAAAAGCGGAGCGGGCCACGGCTGCTGCGTTCTCCCGGCCGCCTCAGCCGCATCTTGGCAAGCCGCTACTTCCGCTTTCGTCTTTGGGCGCTTGCCCTCACACCAGCCGAGGCTTCCGCAGAAGCCGTGCCACCAAATCGCTTGCGATTGAAGGGAACGGCGCCCGAGCCCGGCACCACTTCGACGTCCTCGAGCCGCAGGGGCTTGCCGCTGGACGTCCGCAGTACGGGAAATTCAATCGGGCGCCCAGCGACACGATCGCGGAAGACGACCTGCGGTCCCTCAGGCTCTGCGAGCCAATCATCGCCCCACTTCTTGAGAGCCAGGTAGGCCGGAAAGAAAGCGCGCCCCTTCTCGGTCAGCACGTACTCGTATCGTCCGGAATGTTCGGGCAGCGGCACGCGCGTCATCACACCAGCATCGACGAACTTCTTCAAGCGATTGCTCAAGATATTGGGAGCAATACCAATGTAGTGTTCGAACTCATCGAACCGCTTCACGCCATAATAGGCTTCACGGAGAATCAGGATGGACCAGCGGTCGCCGACCACCTCCATGGCACGAGCCATGGAGCATTCCTTATTGGCAAGACGGCTCTGCTTCGCACCGGACATCGTTTTCCTAGCTTCGAATTCAGCTCATACCATATTGAGCGGAATCCCAGTATGTCCAGTGCCAGCTAGGGGGTTGCAAACCTTCGCAGCCGAATGGTTCTCTCGGATCTCAGGCCGCACGGCCCGACTCGGCCGGCGGTTTGACGCCAATCTCGGGCTCCAGAGCGCGGGGATGCGTGACCAGCACACCCGCTTCGCTCAAGCGTCTCAGTTCCTCCTGGCTCACGCCCAGTTCGCTGAACACCTCGAAATTGTGCTCTCCCTGGAACGCAGGTGCTCCGATCGGCTTCAACTCCTCCGCCGAGAACCGCCACGGCCGACCCGGCAGTCGATATTCGCCGCCGCTGCGGTCCGGCACGTGCTGCACTGCGCCCCAATAATCGCTCCATTCCGACGCGCTTAGTTCCTTGATCGAGCGGATCTCGCCCATCGCGATCTTGGCTTCGTCGAATTGGGCATCGAGCGTCGCCATGTCGGGGAAGGTCAAGATCCACGACTGGATCATCTGGTGCAGCACACCGAAATTCAAGCGACGCGCGGCCGCGCTCGCAAAGCGCGGGTCGTCCATCAAATCCACGCGACGCATCGCGCGCAGCCAGGATGGGAAGGTCCGGCTGCCGACAATGCTCGTCGCAACCGTGAAATGCTCTCCATTAGGTCCGGTAAAGAATGAGCAGTCCGTCGCGCCGAGCACGGCGGGCTCGGCTCCAATATCATCGTCGGAAAGATCGACATGTGCACGTTCGTTGACCGCGAGCAGTGTCGCAGCCATCGCGACATCGATATATTGGCCCTGACCTGTCCTTTGGCGGCTATTCAGCGCGCCAAGAATCGCGATGGTGGCCTGCAGGCCGGCGTAGACGTCCGCGTGCGAGAGGCTGTCCGTGCGCGGTTCAGTCAACGCCTCTCCATAGTGACGAATGCTGTTTTCGGTGAAGCCGGCCTCGGCCTGCACGGTCGGCGCATAGGCCATCCGGCTGCGCCAGGGTCCGCCCTGGCCATAGCCGGTGATCGAGGCATATACCAATCGCGGATTGCGCTTGGACAGGGTTTCATAATCAAGGCCGAAGAAACCAAGCGTGCCCGCGCGGAAGTTTTCCACGACGACATCGGCGGTATCGCAGAGCTTCAGTGCGAGTTCATAAGCACCGGGAACATTGAGATTGATGCTGACGTTGCGTTTACCGGCGTTCTGCTGCGCGTAATAGCCCGACATCCCGTCGGTTGAGGGAAACGCGAAGCGTGAGACGTCCGGGCTTGGCGGCTCCACCTTGATGACCTCGGCACCGAGATCCTGCAAGGTTCGCGCGCATAAGGGGCCTGCCAACACACGGGAGAAGTCGACGACACGGATTCCGTTGAGAGGACCGCCCATGTCAGCGCCCCGCGAACTTGGCGAGACCCGGGCCGTTCTTGCGGAATGACGCAAGACCGGTTTTCAGATCTTCCGATGCCCAGATCGGCGCCTGCACTCTTGCCATCGCCTCGTCTGCCGCCACCACACCGTCGTTGACCGCAATATGCACTAGCTCCTTGGTCGCCGCGTGCGCTACCGTCGGCCCCTGCGCGAACTCCTCCGCGATAGACATCGTCGCCTTTTCCAAGGATTCCTCGGGCACGGTAAGATTAATCAGGCCCCACTTCTCCAATGTCGGCGCATCGTAGCGCCGTGCCAACATCGACATCTCTTTGGCTCGCTGTGCCCCGATCCGCTGAACTTGCCGCTGGATTCCGCCAAGTAGCGGATGCAACCCAAGCGTCGCCTCGACCGAGCCGATCTTTGCTGACGAAGCTGCGATGACATAGTCGCATGACAGCGCGAGCTCGAGCCCGCCGCCGAGGCAAACGCCATGAACGCTGGCGATCAACGGAATCGGCAATAATTCCATGAAGCGGAGGAACTCGACCCCGCTCAGCAGCCGATTTTCACCGCTCTGATCAGATGTGCCCTCCGCTACGCGCTTGTCAAAGATGTCCAGGTCGGCGCCGGCAGAAAAGTGGCGCAATCCGCTCCGGATCACGATGGCACGGCTACCCGCCTTTCGCGATGCTTCCACCTGCTCCACGATAGCGTTGATGAGCTTCGGGCCGAGCAGATTGTACGGCCGGTAAACCATCGTCAAAACGGAGATATTGCCACGCTCCTCGCGCGCAACCATCGCTTCCTCGGACAAAGTTGCCTCCTGTTTTCCGGCCCCTCACCTGCAGATGCACACTCCGGCTCTTGCAGGCACAATACATGATGACTTGCGTTTTGCAAGTCGTCATCGATATCAACCAGTCCGGCGTTCCACGCGGTTCTTCAGGATGCCGATCTTCTCGACTTCGAGCTCAATGCCCTCTCCATGCTCGAGGTACCACCGAGTTCGAGGCCGCAGCCATTGCCAACCGTGTCAGACTCGATGAACTCGCCGGGCATCAACGTCTCATCCAGGGTGACGTGTGCAATGATTTCCTCGAATGAGAAAAGCACGCCTTCGCTGGTACCTTGAGAACGAAGTTCTCAGTTCACGCGAGCTTCCATCCTGAGTTTGTAGGAGTCGTCAATTTCGTCATGCGTGACGATCCAGGGTCCCCAACACATTGCCCCCATCAAAGCTTTTACCCTTGGCCGGCCCGAGCCGGCCTGCCATCTCTATGAGCTGGGCATCTCGCGCGGAAAAACCATTGAAAATCGTGTAGCCAAATATGTGATCGCGCGCCTTCGCAGCCATGTTCGCGCCTTTACGCTTAGTGACGAATCCGAACGCCAGTTCGTAGTCCATCACCTTCCTGCACCGTGAAGCGGAGCATAGGCCACGGCTTGCAATTGCACGTCATGACGCTGAGAAATTTCAGGTGGCCACGGGCCCGCCTCCCATGAATGAGGCACCGGCTTGACGGCGATCACCACCTTTCCTGGGAGGTACGGACATCAACTTCAAACGACCATGCTCGCAGTGATTGCCGGTAGAGGAACGCAAATGCGTCGACTATGCCCTCGATACTGACCAGGCTGTTCTCCCGCTGGGCTGCGTCGGGTATGCGCTTGAAGATCTTGTCACCGGCGATGGCTCCGTCGACAACGACGTGCCCTACATGGATCCCTTCGCTGGCATATTCCTTTGCCATGGCCTGCGCGAGAATCCGCAAGCCAGCTTTCGCCGAATTGAACGCGCCATACCCCGCTTTTCCGCGCAGCGAAGCACTGGCGCCGGTAAACAAAAGCGTGCCGGCCTTGTTCGGCAGCATGCGGCGAACGGCCTCGCGGCCAAACAGGAACCCACCGAAGCAGACGACACGCCAGCTTTGCTCGAAGTACCCCGCTTCCATCTCCAGAATACGCCCGGGTGTGTTGTTGCCCGCATTATAGATCGCCAGATCGAGTTCATCGCCGGCTCTGTCGAACATTGCGACTACATCGGCTTCGTTCGTCGCATCCGCCACTATCGGGAGAGCCTGTCCGCCCGATGAGGTAATGTCATTTGCGATCGTCTCGAGCGCGAGTTTCGTACGGCCGGCGACTATCACCCTCAAACCTTCAGCGGCGAATCTCTTGCACAACTGGGCCCCCAGTCCCCGCTCTGGGCCCACTCCGATGACAATTGCTGTCTTCATGGAATGCCTCGAAAATCAGGCGCGCGCTTCTCGATGAACGCCTTTACGGCTTCAGCATGCTGTGCAGTCTCCGCCGCCATGACCATGTTTTTGGCTTCATGGTCCAGCGATGTCACAAAATCTGTCGACAGCGCCAGATCGAGATTGTCTTTGATCGCTGCATACGCATGGGCCGGACCATTCGCGAGTGTTCTTGCGATGACAAACGCTTCGCTTAGCAGATCTGCATCGGGTACTACACGGTTGACAAGGCCCAACGCCTCGCAGCGGCGGGCATCGATCCGTTCTGACAAATACATCAGCTCTCGCGCGCGCGCCGTTCCGGCCAACCGGGTCAGCAGCCAGGAAATTCCGTAGTCTCCGGTCAATGCAATCTTGGCATAACCAGTAGTCATTAAGGCAGATTCGGAGGCAATCCGGATATCGCAAGCAAGCGCGATGGCAAGGCCGGCGCCGGCGGCCGGCCCCGGAAGCGCCGCGATCGTTGGCTTGCGGAGAGAAACAAGCGCCCCGGTCAGCGTCCGCTGCCCTTCCATCAGGCGTACGACCTTGTCTCCATAGGCCATGGGCCTCGTGGACGACTTTGTGCCCATACCCTTGACATCACCGCCGGAGCAAAACGCGGTGCCGGCGCCGGTGATCAGCAGAGCGCCGACATCAGGATCGCTGCCAGTCTGCCTGATCATCCGGCGCAGCGCCGGCGTCAAATGGTCCGATAGTGAATTCCGCGCTTCGGGCCGGTTCAGCGTGATAATGGCAACGCGATCTCGGACCGAGCAGAGTAGTTCGTCCGTTCCGGTGTCAATCGAAATTGATCCATCGGTCATGATACGCAGCCTCCCGGCCCAGGACCATCAGCAATCCGCCACCTCGTTAGCGGACGTCTGTCGCCTCAAGCCCTCTTTCGGGCGGAATTTTCGTCGGCGTCGAGGAAGCCGGTTAGTCGCTGACGGATGATCGCATCCGCATCGGTCATGATGCGATCGATCAGTTCCTTCACCGTTGGAATGTCATGGATGAGGCCGACGACCATGCCGCAGCTCCAGGCCCCGGCATCCATGTCGCCATCGATCATGACCCTGGGGTAGACGCCCGCGACCTGGTCGAGGATGTCCTCGATCTTCAGGCTCTTGCCCTTTTCACGCTCGATCTCCAGCAGGCGATCGACGCCCTTGTTCTTCAACACACGCTCGGTGTTGCGCAAGTTGCGCATTACAAGGCGGGTGTCGAGTTCGGTAGCTTCCAACAGCGCGTTCTTGACGTTGTCGTGCACCGGCGCTTCCTTGGTAGCGATGAAACGCGTGCCCATATTGATGCCTGCCGCGCCCATCGCCAGCGCCGCGACCAGGCTGCGGGCATCCGCCATGCCGCCCGAGGCCACGAATGGGATCGACAACTCATCGGCGGCGCGCGGCAACAGGATCATGTTGGGCATGTCGTCTTCGCCGGGATGACCGCCGCATTCGAAACCGTCGACGCTGACGGCGTCGCACCCGATTTCCTGGGCTTTGAGCGAATGCCGGACGGACGTGCACTTGTGGATCACCTTGATGCCAGCCGCCTTGAGCGCTGGCATGTATTGCTCGGGACTGCGGCCCGCGGTCTCGACGGCCCTGACGCCGCCTTCGGCGATGGCTTGAATGTATTCGGGATAGGGTGGCGCCGAAAAGGTCGGCAGGAAGGTGAGGTTTACGCCGAACGGCTTGTCCGTCATATCGCGGCAGCGCGCGATCTCCTTGGCCAACAGCTCCGGCGTCTTCTGCGTCAAGCCGGTGATGATGCCAAGGCCGCCGGCGTTGGACACCGCTGCAGCCAGTTCGGCAAAGCCGACATAATGCATGCCGCCCTGAATAATCGGATGCTGGATGCCAAATAGTTCAGTGATAGCTGTCTTCACGTAAGCCTCCAGTTTCCGATCAGTGCACGATCTCGAAAAGTCCGGCCGCGCCCATACCGCCGCCGATGCACATCGTCACCACGCCGAATTTCGCTTTGCGGCGCCGGCCCTCGATCAGGATATGGCCGGCCAGTCGCGAGCCCGTCATGCCATAGGGGTGGCCGATGGCGATCGCCCCACCGTTGACGTTCAATTTGTCCGGATCAATGCCCAGCTTGTCGCGGCAGTAGATCACCTGAACCGCATAGGCCTCGTTCAGCTCCCACAGATCGATATCGTCGATTCGCAAGCCGTGCCGTTTCAGCAAGCGAGGGATCGCGGCCACCGGCCCGACACCCATCTCGTCGGGCTCGACACCCGCGGCGACGAAGCCGCGGAAAATGCCAAGCGGCCGGATTCCCTTCTTTGCAGCAATCTTGTCGCTCATGATTACGCAAGCCGACGCGCCATCGGAGAGCTGGCTGGCATTGCCGGCGCTGATGGTCTTGCCTTCGAACACCGGCTTGATTTTGGCCAAGCCCTCGGCCGTGGTCTCCGGGCGCGGACCTTCGTCTTGTGCCAGGGTAACCTCCTGGTAGGAGATCTCCTTGGTGTCCTTGTCGACGACAGCCATTTTCGTCGTGATCGGAACGATCTCGTCACTGAAGCGCCCACCCTGCAGCGCGGCTCCGACGCGACGCTGGCAGTCGAGCGAATATTCATCCTGGCGGTCGCGCCCGATCTTGTAGCGCTCGGCGACCACTTCGGCGGTCTCCAGCATCGACATGTACATTTCCGGCTTCATCGCCATCAAATCGGCGTCGACAGCGTGAAACTTGTTCATATACTCGTTCTGGACGAGGCTGATGGATTCGATGCCGCCTCCGATGGCGACATCGACGCCGTCAAGCATGATCGAGCGCGCGGCGACCGCGATGGCCTGCAAGCCGGATGCGCATTGCCGATCAATGGTCGTGCCGGCAACCGTCACCGGCAATCCGGCACGGATCGCGCCTTTGCGAGCGACGTTCATAACCATGGTGCCCTGCTGCATCGCGCAACCCATCACGATGTCCTCGACTTCGCCGGGCTCGATCTTGGCGCGCCTGACGGCTTCCGCGATCACATGGCCCGCCATGGTCGGTCCGTCGGTGTTGTTCAACGCCCCGCGGTAGGCCTTCCCGACCCCGGTGCGCGCGGTCGATACGATGACTGCTTCTGTCATATTTTGCCTCTGATTTAAGCGGCCGCATCGGTCTGCGCATAGCGCAGAACATGGAATGCGGGATCGCCGTACTGGATGTTGATGGAAGAAATCCGCTTGAAGTAGTGGCCGACATTGAGCTCGTCGCTCATGCCCATGCCGCCATGCAGTTGCACGGCCTGATCGGCCACGAATCTAGCGGCGTAGCCGACCTTTGCCTTGGCTCCCGACGCCAGTCTCGATAGGCCCGATTCGTTTGCCGCCAGACCTAAGTTGAGATGCTGCATCAGGGACACCGCTTCCTGATGCGCGATGAACATGTCTACCATCCGATGCTGCAAAACCTGGAAGGTGCCGAGCGCCACGCCGAACTGCTTTCGCGTCTTGGTGTATTCCAGCGTCGCCGAGTTCAATTCGGCCATCGCGCCGACGGCCTCGGCACACAGCGCGCCAATGACGCGTTCGGAAATCGCCTCTAGCGCGCCAGCGCCCCCTCCTTCTTCGCCTAGCAAGCTATCGTTGCCGACGCGCACGTCCTTGAGGCTGACCTCGGCCGCTCGGCGGCCGTCGATCGTCTTGAAGCCTTGCAGGTGAAGATTGGCGGCGCGACGATCAACGATGAACAGACTGACGCCTTCCGAATCGAGACGGTGGCCCGAGGTGCGTGCTGAGACGATCAGGTAATCCGCCCAGGGGGCCGCGATCGCGACCGCCTTTTCGCCGTTCAGGACATAGTCACTACCTTCGCGGCGCGCCGTTGTGGTGACGTCAGCGAAATCGTAGCGCGAGCCCTTTTCGGCCCAGGCCAGCGCCCAGATTGATTTCCCGGAGATGATGTTGGGAATGAACTGATCCCTCTGTGCAGGCGAGGCTTCACTCTCGATCAGGCCGCCGGCCAGAACGACCGTCTCCAAAAATGGCTCGACCACGAGGTGACGGCCGAATTCCTGCATCACGATCATGGTCGCCAGGGGGCCACCGCCGAGGCCGCCCGCATCCTCCGAAAAAGGTGCGGCAAGCAGGCCGAGTTCGGCGAACGAGGCCCAGTGCTTGCGACTGAAGCCTTCTTCGCTGGCTACGATCTTGCGACGCGCTTCGAAGTCGTATCGATCCCGCAGAAGCCGCTGCACGCTGGACCGCAATAGTGCCTGCTCTTCTGTGAACTGAATATCCATCCGATCCCCCGTACTCCGCTCGGCCTAAAGTCCGAGCACGGCCTTGGCGATGATGTTGCGCTGGATCTCGTTCGATCCGCCGTAGATTGAGAGCTTGCGTGAATTCAGGTACTTCTCGGACGCAGTATGACCGTAGGCCGGGCCCGGCATGAAGCGGTTGGCACTGACGGGATGCTCCCGGATCGCCAGACCGTAATTACCGATTGCCCGGTGCGTCAGCTCGGTGATGTTCTGGAAGATCTCCGTACCCCGAATCTTGAACAACGACGCGGCGGCGCCTGGATCGATCCCGCGGGCCATTTGTGCCACCACGCGAAGCTCGGTTGCTTCCAAGGCCAACACGTCCAGCTCGATCCGTGCGATATCCCGTACGAATTCGAGATACGTCGGATCTTCTTCGGGAATCTCGGCCTTCACGATTTGCTTCAGCCGATCCAGGTAGCGCGTCGAACGGCCGATGCCGGCCATACTGGTGCGCTCGTTTCCGAGCAGGAATTTTGCGTAGGTCCAGCCCTTATTCTCCTCACCGATCAGGTTTTCGATCGGAACGCGGACATTTTCCAGGAAGACGTCATTGACCTCGTGGCTGCCGTCGATGGTGATGATCGGGCGCACGGTCACGCCGGGCGATTTCATATCGATCAGGAGAAAGGATATGCCGGCCTGCGGTTTAGCCGCCGGGTCGGTCCGCACCAGGCAAAAGATCCAGTCGGCGTGCTGCGCCAGCGTCGTCCAGGTCTTGTGGCCGTTGACGACGTAATGGTCGCCATCACGTACGGCCTTGGTTCTGACCGACGCAAGGTCCGATCCTGAGCCGGGCTCCGAATAGCCCTGACACCACCAGTCCTCGCCGGAGAGAATGCGCGGCAGGAATTTCTCCTTCTGCGCCTTGCTACCGAAAGTGTAGATGACGGGCCCGACCATGGTGACGCTGAATGCCAAAGGCGGCAGCGTCCCGGCTCGGCTGGTTTCCTGCTCGAAGATGAAGCGCTGCGTGATCGACCAGCCGGGCCCACCATATTCCTTCGGCCACAGCGGCGCGATCCAGCCCTTCTTGTAGAGGATGCGATGCCAAAGGAGCGTCTGCTCCTTGGTCAGGTCAGTCTCCGGGTTCGGCACCCGCATTTCCTGCGGATAGTGCTCCACGATGAATGCACGCACTTCATCGCGGAAAGCAGCATCCTCTTTCGAAAGCTTAAGCTCCATCGAAAGGCCTCGTTACCACTTTTCGCCGAACGGTCGAATTTCCATCTCGAACGTCCACGCGCTGCGGGGCTGTTGATAGAGCTGCCAATACGATTCTGCGACGGAGGCTGGGGGCATCAGCAGGTCGGGATTGTCCAGTGCATTCGGCCCAAGCGCCTCGATCCGTCTCTGGCGAACCCATTCGGTATCGACGCCGGAATCGATGACGAGGTGCGCGACGTGGATGTTCTTGGGGCCCAATTCGCGCGCGATCGCCTGCGCAACCGCGCGAAGGCCAAACTTTGCGCTGGCGAACGCCGCATAGCCCGTTCCGCCGCGGAGACTGGCGGTCGCGCCTGTGAAGAAGATGTTGCCCTTGCCGCGGGGCAGCATCAGCCGCGCGGCTTCGCGCCCCGCGAGAAAACCGGAATAGCACGCCATTTCCCAAACTTTGCGGAACACCCGTTCAGTGGTGTCGAGAATGGGAAAATTGACATTGGCGCCGATGTTGAAGATGCAGACCTCGAGCGGAGCGTGCTTGTCGGCATCGCCGAGGAATGAAACGATCTCATCTTCCTTGCGCGCGTCGAGCGAACGCGCATGAATCTCGCCCCCTGCCTTCTCGATTTCCTTGACCAAGGGCTCCAGCTTGTCGCCGTTGCGGCGACCGGCGAAGACCGTGAAGCCTTCCGAAGCAAATTTCTTCGCGATCTCGGCACCGATATAGTCACCGGCGCCGATCACAGCGACGGTCGCGCTCCGCTTTTGCATGGCTTTTCCTCCGATCAGGCTAGATCTGGCGTCTTTGGCTTAGCGCCGGCAGCCCGCTCACTCACCGCATCTAACGACGATTGAACGTTCTTTTTTAGAACTAGTCAATCGACATTTTCAGATTGATTTATCTGGCCTGTGCATCGAAACTGGTTCTATCACTCGCATACGTCGTTTACAGCATCGTCGACACAGTCTATTTAAACCGTTTCAAATAAGAACTGATCGGGAGGAATCGAGATGGCGAGAGCCCGCGGAGTGGCGATACTTGTCGGCGCTGGCGACGCGATCGGGGCGGCCGTCGCCCGCCGCTTTGCGAAGGGCGGATATACCGTTTGTATCTGCAGGCGGGAGGCAGCAAAATCGCAGGCGCTTGTGGCGGAGCTGAGAGCGGCGGGTCACAGGATTCACGCCTTTAGTGTCGATGCTCGCCAGGAATCCGGGGTTCAGGAAATATTCGCGCGCATCGAGAAGGAGATCGGGCCAATCGAGGTCTGCCTTTTCAACGCCGGATCGAACGTCAACAAGCCTTTACTGGAGACAACCGAGAAGCTGTTCTCTAAAGCGTGGGAACTCGCCTGTTACGCCGGATTTCTGGTCGGCCGCGAGGCCGCACGCTACATGGTATCGCGCGGTCGGGGCAGCATCCTGTTCACCGGCGCGACCGCCAGCCTCCGCGGCGGAACGGGCTATGCGGCCTTCGCCAGCGCGAAATTCGGTCTACGCGCTGTCGCGCAGTCAATGGCCCGGGAATTGGGCCCAAAAAATATCCACGTGGTGCACCTCATTATCGATGCCGGCGTCGACAGCCCGGCGATCCATGCCCGCATGAAGGCGGCTAAAGGCATGGAGGCGAGCGAGATTCCACCGGATAGCCTGACGAAAACATCATCGATCGCGGAAGCCTATTGGTTCGCGCACGGGCAGACGAGAGATGGCTGGACACATGAACTCGACCTCCGTCCTTCCGCGGAGAAATGGTGAGATGGACACCATGCCGAATCTGACGCTGTGGGGAGCAGGCACCAGCCGGACCGTACGGGCGCACTGGGCGATGTACGAGCTCGATCTCGCCTACACGAGCAAGCCGATCGGGCCGCGTACTGGGGAAACCAAGACGGCGGAATATACCGCGCTCAATCCGCGGCAGAAGGTCCCGCTGCTACAGGACGGCGATTTCTGCATCGGCGAGAGTGCCGCTATCGTCGCGTACCTGTCACGCACTTACTCCACGCGGGACCGGGCGCTGATCCCAGAAAAGCAGCGCGACTATGCTGCCTGGCTGGAATGGTGCTTCTTCATCGTTGCAGAGCTTGATTCCACTAGCCTCTATGTAATGCGGCGCCATCGGGCAGATGGGCTTGGCACCATCTACGGCATTGCTCCCGAAGTCGTCGCCAGGGCAGGCGAGTATTTCCGCGAGCAATTGCGCCATGTGGAGGTCGCGCTTGCCGATGGACGCCGATACCTGATGGGCGATCAGTTCACCAGCGCCGATATCCTGCTGACCACGTGTCTCGAATGGGCGATCACCTATGAGGTGGGCGTCTGCGATAACGCCCTGCCCTATCTGGAGCGCATCCACGCCCGGCCTGCCTATCGGCTCGGCCAGGAAGCTAACATTCCGCTCGTTCCAATTACGCCGGTGCTGCCAAAAGCTCCGCCGGCTTAACCCGAGATCCGGACCGATTTTTCGGTCGCCATCTTCTCGATTGCGGCATTGTCATAGCCGAGCGCACCCAGGATCTCGCGCGAATGCTCGCCGATTCGGGGGGCAGGGCCACCGATCGCAGCCGGATTGACTTCGAAGCGAGCGGCCGGCTTGGGCTGTCGAATGCGACCAACACTGGGCTGGTCCAACTCGGCAATGAGATCGCGCGCAATCACCTGCTCGTTGTGAATGATCTCCCCACGGCGCAGGATCGGCGCGCAGGGGACGTCCGCTGCATCGAGCCGTTCCAGCCATTCGGCGGTGTTGTGCTGCGCGATGTATTCAGCCATCTTGTTGATGCGAGCAGTCGCATTGACGGAACGCGCCGCCGGCGTCGCAAAACGTGGGTCGGTGCCAAGCTCCGGATCACCTGTCGCCCGACAAAACCCCTGCCATTCCGAATCCGAGATAGTACCGCAAGTGATGTAGCCGTCGCTGGTCTTGAACACGAGGTCGGGGCGATCATTGGGATCGGCCGCAGCAGCCTCGGCGCCCACCACAGTGTATTGCATCATACCTTCTGGCCAGAGGTAGGAGATCATTGCATCCAGCATCGCGACCTGGATGTGATCCCCTCGTCCGGTCTTCTCTCGCGCATAGAGCGCTGCTGCAACCGCTTGTGCCGTCATGACGGCCGTGGTCTTGTCGCAAACGATGGTTCTGATCATCTGTGGCCGGTTGGTCACGGGCTGCGACTGGATGTCGGCGAACCCCGAGAGACCCTGAATGATCGGATCGTAGACGCGCTTCTTGACATAAGGGCCGGTTTCGCCGACGCCGCTGATGGAAACGTAAATCAGCCGCGGATAGCGGCCGCGCAACTCGGCGGCCCCGAGCCCGAGGCGTTCCATCGTGCCGGGCCGAAAATTCTGCACCAGCACGTCGGATTGCGCGACAAGTTTGGCAAGCACCTCGCGACCGGCTTCGCTCTTGACGTCGAGCGCAAGCGAACGCTTGCCACGGTTTGATGAGATGAACAACGCCGAGAACTCACCGCGCTTGTCGATGGTGGCGCGGCTGCGGCGGGTGATGTCGCCACCAATGGGCTCGATCTTGATCACGTCGGCGCCCTGGTCGGCCAAAAACATCGTCGCGAACGGACCTGATACCACACCGGTCAGATCGAGCACACGAACTCCGCTAAGCGGCCCTGGCATGACGTTTCCCCTCTCCTGGCTGGTTCTTCCGGCCATTACGCCAACTCCTTCGGCCAGGCGCATTATCTCGTGCTGCGTTTCGAGTCACGCAATGCTGGCGGCAGGCTGTCGCATCTGCTCGACGATCGATTCCTCGACGTCCCGGAGCTGGTCCTTGCCGAAGAACATCTCCTTGCCGACGAAGAACGTCGGCGAACCGAATGCTCCGCGGTTGACCGCATCCGTGGTCAGGTCGATGAGCCTCTTCTTGACGTCGTCCTGCTGAGCTCGTGCCATCAGCCTGTCGATGTCGAGCCCTGAGGATTTGAAAGCCGCGCGGAACACCTCGACGTCGTCCATCTTCTTCGGATCCTCCCACATGTGATGGTAAGCGGCCCGGAAATACGGCTCGAACATACCCTCGAACTGAGCGGCGACCGCACCGCGCATCAGCATCAGCGTATTCACCGGGAAAAACGGGTTTTGCCGAAATGTCGTGATGTTGTGGCGACGGATGAAGCGCTGCGTCTCGAGCGCCATGTATTCGGGCTTGTTCTTGATGCCGTGCAGCGACTCCGCCGGGGACATGTTGCCGGTCGCCTTGTAGATGCCGCCGAGAAGTATCGGCACATAATCAAACTTCACGCCTGTCCGTCGCTCGACGCCAGGTATTGCGCGTTCCGCCAGATAGGCGTTGGGACTGCCGAAATCGAACTGGAATTCAACCTTCAGAGCTGTCACGCCGGCCTCTCCCGCATAGGCATTGTTGAAGTGGTCATGTTTGGTCCGCACGAACCGTATCGCCAACTCTCATACAGTTCTAAAAACGAACTGTCAATAAACTGGCAGTTTCTGCTATTTTGGCCCAGATCGGTTAGAGGTTGTTTGGAACGTAGTCCCTATCTAGAATGGTTCTTGAAAAGACGGTTGCGTTGGCGATTCGAGCGACCCGTCGCTGGAAGAGTGGAGAAGTACGAATGAAGTGGGATGCCCTCGAGGAAGAGCCATGTTCACTGGCGCGAACCATAGGTGTAATTGGCGACCGTTGGACCCTTCTGATTTTACGCGAATGCTTTCTGCGCACCCGACGATTTGAAGGCTTCCAGTCTGCGCTCGGGATCACGCGCCATCTGCTTGCCGAGCGGCTGAAGAAGCTGGTGCGGAACGGCGTGTTGCGGCGAATTCCTTATCAGGATTCGCCCAAGCGCCATGAGTACATCCTGACGCAAAAGGGCCTCGATCTCTATCCGATCATGATGGCGCTCGTCCATTGGGGCGACACGCACATGGTCGACGAACGCGGGCGACCTCTGCTGCATGAGCATAAGAAATGCGGCAAGGTCTTCGATCCCGTAATGGTGTGCTCGGAATGCGGCGAACCGCTGTCGGCGAAGGAAGTTCATACCCATCCGGGCCCCGGCGCGCGCGGGAAGCTCGAGAAGGCCTCTCCCGAACAGAAGCCGAGCAAGGCAAGGACCCGCAGACAAGCAGCGTGATCCCGGGCGTTTGCCTTTCGGCGGGGACTGGCGACGGCTCGATGAGGTTCGCATCACGATGCGTTGCTCTGCGCTGAAGTGCCCTGTGGCACTCTTGCACTGTCCCCTCGCGCTGGCGCGGAATAATGCCCTGAGAAGCGTTGGCGCAGCTCCATCTTCTGGATCTTGCCCGTCGCGCCATAGCTGAGCGCGTCAACGAAGACGATATCGTCAGGCATCCACCATTTGGCGATTTTGTTGTCCAGATAGGCCCTGATCGATTGCGCCGTTACGGTCGCTCCGGATGTCGGCACGACGATAAGCAGCGGTCGCTCCTCCCATTTCGGATGAGGAACGCCGATCACGGCCGCCTCCGTGACTCCCGGGCATCCCTTCGCCAGGTTTTCCAGGTCGATGGACGAAATCCATTCACCGCCTGACTTCACAACGTCTTTGGCGCGATCGGTCAGCTGGATGTAATTATCATCATCCATCACAGCGAGATCCCCGGTATTGAACCAGCCGTCCTCCAGCAGCGGCTTGTCCTCCCCGTAGTAACCGCTGATGATCCACGGTCCACGCACCATCAATCGGCCGCTGGATTTTCCGTCGCGTGGCATCTCACTGCCCCGCTCGTCAGCGATCTTGATGTCGACGCCGTAGATCGGCTGCCCCTGGCTGGTCTTGCGTCGAAGCCGATCCTGCGGGGAAAGGCTCGCCGTGCGTCGCGACGGCTGCGAAGACGTACCGCAAGGACTCGTCTCAGTCATGCCCCACAGATGGTTGACCGAGACGCCCAGGCGCTCAAGACCCTCGATCAGGCTGGGCGCGGGCGCCGAACCGGCAACTATGATGCGCTCGAGCGTCCCAGCACCGGTACCCCTGGACTCTAAGTACTGGAGTAGGTTTGAATAGAGTGTCGGGACCCCGGCGGTCATGGTCACGCCTTCCCTGTCGATCAACTCCGCAATGGCGGCGCCGTCCATTTTGGGTCCTGGCAGGACCAGCTTGGCACCGACCATGGGAGCTGCATGGGTCAGGCCCCAGGCCCCGTTCGCGTGAAACATCGGGGTCATCGGCAGAAGCGTGTCGCGCGGCGCAATGCCCATTGCGTACGCACCGCAGATGCAGAGGCAATGCAGGATATCCGATCGATGCGAGTAGAGAACGCCCTTGGGATTGCCTGTGGTCCCCGACGTGTAGAACAGGGAGGAGGCCGAAAGTTCGTCGAATACCGGCCATTCAAACTCCTCCTTTCCCAAGTCCACGAATTCCTCGTAGCACAGCAAATTCGGCAGCGTCGTCCTTGGCATGCCGGCTCGATCCGCCATCAGGACAAACATCTTCACGCAGGAAAGCCCGGCCGCCAGCTTCTCCACGAGGGGAAGAAACGAGCTGTCGAAGAACAGGATTTTGTCTTCGGCGTGATTAGCAATGTAGCTGATCTGATCCGGGATAAGCCTCGGGTTGATCGCATGCCATACTGCACCGGTTCCCGTGACGCCATGCTCGATCTCGAAATGCCTGAACGTGTTCCAGGCAAGAGTTGCGACACGATCGCCCTGCAAGATCCCATGGCGGGTCAAAGCATCGGCAAGCTTTCTGGTGCGACGCGCCGCATCCCCATACGTATAGCGATGAATCGAGCCCTCCACGGTGCGCGAAACGATCTCCGTCCGCGAATGGACGCGCTCCGCATGCTTCAAGAGCGAGGACAGTAGCAAAGGCTGGTTCTGCATCAATCCTTTCACGATAACCTCATTTCAGCTGCAGCGATTGACGCCACCGGCGTTAGCGAGACACCACCAACCTCATCACTCCGAGCTGGCATCGAGAACCTCGCTGAATTGATCCCACCGCGTTCCGGTCCAGCGCTGTAGCCTCATTTGCGTGAAATTCATGTTGATCTTGTCGCTTGTATTGACCGTGATCCCAGGCAGCAGCGTGGAAAGCGCGACGTTCTTGAGGTTCTTGGCCTGCCCGATGATGTTTTCGCGCGACAGATCGTCCCCACACTGCTTGAGCAGGCGTTCGAGCAGCATGCCTTGCGTATACCCGAACAGATAGTTCGTGTCGGCAATATCGATTCCGGGCAAATACCGCGCGACAAATGCTCGAAAGTTCTTCATTCCGTCGTTGTTATCCCACTGCGAGTCGGTCGGGTCCATCGCCACCGTTCCAACGATGACGCCTATTGAATTGTCGAGACCTGCGGGCTTCAGCGTGGCGCCAACCGAGCTTGATGGGTAGTTCAGTACGATCATCGGCTTCCAACCGATTTCGGCAGCTTTGCGGATTGCCTGCGCCGCGAACTTCGGGGTACCAGCCACCAACAATGCCTCGGCGCCCGAACTCTTGAGACTCACCACCTGCGAATCCACCGTCGGCTCGCTGACCTCGTAGGCAATTGCGACGACCTTCTTGTCGAACTCGTCTTTAAGGACCCCCTTGAAAGCGTTGAGGTAGTCTTTTCCGAGATCATCGTTCTGATACAGAATCGCGTACTTCGCGTTCGGCAGCGTCTTGGTCAGGAACCTGGCGTAGATTTTCCCTTCGGTGTCGAAGCTGACCAGACTGGTCGTCGTCAGCGGAAACTCCGCCACATTCGTGAACTTGTTCGATCCCGAGACGATGCCGATCGCCGGCACGCCCCTCGACTTCAGATACTTTGCAGTGGCCGAGTTGCCGGGCGTGCCGAGCTGGCTGAACATGAAGGCCACTTCATCGCTTTCGACGAGCCTTCGCGCATGCTCAACCGCTTTTGGTGGGCTATAGGCATCGTCATACGCAATGTAGTTGACCTTTCGGCCGTTTACTCCGCCGCGGTCGTTAATCGACTGGACATACGCGAGAAGCCCTCGACCAACGAGACCGATCGACGAAGCAGGACCGCTAAAGGGAAAGATGCCCCCGATCCTGATCTCCGTTGGCGTGATCCCCGGCATATCGGCAGCAGAAGCCGATGACCCGAACGCCAGAAGCAGCACCGCGAAAGCAGACCTGAAGAGCCCCAGCATCACTTCCTCCCAAAAATGAGGATTGCATGCCCGAGTGGCACGATCCAACAAAGCGCGGCCTTGATCGACCGTCGTTCCTCGCCAATCTAACGTTCTTTTTTGGAACTAGTCAAGCCGCCCGAGTCTTCCCCTCGATCGCCAGAGCGGGACCCATCCGCTCAAGCTCACGACCACCTAGGCGCACGCTCGCTTCGGCCGAAAAAGCGAAAAATGAAGTCATCTTTGAACTATCTACTTGTTGCAGCCCGCGATTATGCGTGCGCTGCCCCCTGAGCCACCGTACCTCCTGGAGGCTCGCCTTCGAAAGCTGATTTCAATTCTTTTATAGAACTACTTCGGGTCCGACCGGTGGCGAGCAGACGTTCACGCTTTTACGCGCCGCAGCCAAGCCACATCTCTCGATTTTGATCGTCCATACCGACTTCGGTTGGCTCCTTCGGACGACCAAAGTCGCCGCCGAAAGGCTCGCCCACGATATGAGTTCCCCTCAACGACCATGCGAGGGCTCGGCTCAACTACTACGGACTGGACGAGCCGGCGCCGCGCGTTCATCTCCGACCGTGCGCGCAACGACCGCCGGGTCTGTTGCTGGGACCTGCTGCCGAGCGGCGCCGAGATCAGCATGACACCTCGCGTACACGTTCAAAATTCTGGAAAGGATATCGATCCGTTCCTGGCGGCTGCCGCGGGAGACGCTGGCAAATGCGTTCGCGCGGCCTTCACAGCGCGATCTACGTCCGCAGCCGCTCCTAGAGTGATTAGTCCTGCCGGCTGCTCGCCGGCGGGATTGATCACCTGGATCGCGTTGCCACCAAGCGGTTCCACCCAGCGCCGTCGATGTCGAATCGGGTATAGCCACGCATTGAAGACCTTCCCTGATTGACATTTTCGCGTATCGAATCGCCAGCCTCTTGCAGGCAGTCCGAGCGCTATTTGCCGACGAGCTAACCGCGGCGCGGGCGTTGCCGCCCTTCTGTCATTTGCCCTTTGTCTGCGGTCCCACGGATTGCATGAAATCGCGATCCGCTGCCGGCAGATTGGCCGTCCACGCCGGTTCATCGCCGGCCTCTGGCAGTACGTGACCAAATTCGATCATCTGCCGCGCTGGAAGCTCGCCGACATATACCCATACGCTGCGGTGATCCGCGGCAGAGGCGGCAACCGCGACGGCCTCTGCCATCAATTTGATCATTCGTGTCTTGTCGATCGCAGCGCGCCCGCCTCGGATGTGACCGTAGACAAACACCTGGTCATGCGTCAGTGGCGCGCCGCCCATGAAGTAGTTCTCAGCTTTCACGTCGTCGAAAATGACTTGCGCGAAGTAGGTCGGCGCTCCCGTCACCTCCGCATGGATCCGCGTGATCTCAGCCGCAATCGCACTCTTCTGCCTGCCCGAAAGGCGTCCCTCGATGCTGGAGCAATAATAGGTTGGCATTGACATCACTCCTTTTTGTAGGTGGCCTCTCCTATCAGGAGAAACCCTCTGGTTATCGCACCAGTTGGACTCGTCGGGTCGGGCTCTGCACGTCGCGGCGCGTGGGCGAGGAAGACTCGTCCCCGCCCTTGATGGCCACCGCGGCTCCGGTTTCAGCGAGCCAGTCTGCTTTGGGTTGCTTGTCCATAGGCCGCGTAGATGAAGGCGCCCATTATCGCCACCAACCATTGGCCAGCGAGGGCCAGGCGGAAGATGTGGCCCTCCCTCACCCACTGTGCGTCAAATCCGGACGCGCCCATAACGGGCAGTAGAAAGTAGAAGGTGGGCGTAGCCGCGATGCAGGCGAGGACGAATACGCCCCATTCCTTGACCCAGGCCACCTCTCCGCGGCGCAAGGCGAAGGCAAGCAGAATCGCGAACAACAGAGTGGCGGCTCCTCCAATCATGTGCATCGAACCGCCTGCAAGGGTAGCGAAGCTCGGCATACCCATCCGCAGGCCCCAGTACATCAATACAATTCCCGCGACGGCGCCGGAGAACGCCAACGCCCAGGACGACGCAACCAGAACACCTTTCGGTTGCCGTCGGACGAAGGCGATCCACAGCAGATGCGCTCCGCTCAACAAACCAACTAACGTCGCCAGAGCAAACGTCGCGCGGCTTACGACATCGCTTGCAATCACGGTGTCATGAAGGTGGATGACACCCGCCGGGACCAATTCTCGGGCGCTGAAAGCCTGCTCCAGCGCGGGGGTCACCATGTAGTATTGAACAACAATGGCGGCGGCGGCGACGAGGGCAGGGAAACTCACGAGCACGAGGTTGCGTGCAAGACGCGCGCGCTTTTCGGAAGCCGCAGTCATGCTTGCGGACTCGGCCCGGCGAACCGGCTGCACCCAGCGGTTGATCGTAAACAGAAGGTAGCCGACCGTCAAAGAAAGGGGGATCAGCACCCCTGTGACGGCATAATTTGCTTCGGTAAAGCGGATGCCCGGATCCAGCGCTCCAAAAAGCAGCCAGCCGTAACGCTGGATGGGTGTGCTCAGCAAGAGCCCGTAGCTTATGCACATCCAGGCTTGGTGGTTGGCAATCTGCTTGCGCCACAACGCATGTACGGCCATCCAGAGGCTGAACGATATGCCCAGGGCCAGGCCCCACAGTCCCACGTAGAAAAACAGATGATCCAGCGTGTCGGCAACCGACGTGCGCACAAGATGGATCATGGCGGTGATCATCGTGCCCTGCAGTACGACGATATAGATGCCACCGGATATGCGGTGCCACTTGGGAAAGCGGCGGCGAAAAGCGGGCCAGAATTGCAGGCCGCCGAAAAGCATGCATACGCCGCCCAGCAAGGAATGGACCATGAGCATTGCGGCCTTTTCCTTGCTCATGACATTGTAGACGAGGAGATGCTCGGCGATGCTCTCCTTGCCATAAGCATAAGTGGACGAACTGACCGATCCCACCAGCGCGACCGTGCTGCCAGCGTACTCCTCGACTTTTGAGGGAGTATCCACGGCTTGGCCGGCTTCGGCGGCGTTCAGCAGCGCGATGCGCTTTGCAGCAATCTCAGAATTCCCGGCTCCTTTGTAATACGCGATCCCCGCCATAATCGCCGCGAACCCATCAAGGGACGCAGCCAGGAGGAGCGCCAGCGCGATGGCGCGGAGCAGCCAGATGCGCAACGGAATTGCTGGTAGCCGAACAAGCGGCGTCGACCGGCCCTGAGGCGAATCAGGCAGAACTGATACAGCCATACAAATCCTCCCTCTGTTACGAGCGCCAGTTCAGATGCTGGCGTCACTGCTTGAGCAGCCATAACGATGTTATTAACCGACAATAACATCGTTATAGTGCAGACGCAAGGAGTGCTGAATGTCCCTATTCGTTTCAGGGAACGGGCGTAAGGATCAACAGAGAGCGGATGCCCTCACCTGACGCATGGCGTCATGGAGGTGACGGCGCGTTCCGGCGTGTCGCCGAGGCCAACCAACATATTTATTGCCATCGGGAAAAGTATCTGTTCGACGCTGTCATCAAAGCGAGCCAAGAGGCCAGCCAATTCGAGGGTAATGAACCCGTGAACGAAGCCCCACAGCTGTACCGCGATGACATTCGGATCATCGTCGCGGATCCGGCCAGCCTCGATAAGACGAGTCGCGGCTCGAACCACATGGCCAAAGGCTTCTTGAAATGCAGGGGATTCCGAGCGAGACAGCGGAGTAGGATCATACTCGATCGCCCGATAGGCTCCTCGAGTTGATAGCCCGAACATGAGATCGTAGAGGTGCGGGTTCTGCCGGGCCACGTCGCGGTAACACAACGCCAAACGGAAGACGTCTGTAACGGGATCATCGGTCTTCGGCGTCCCCTCAAAGGCAGAGGCCAGATATCGGAACCCTTGATCGGCAACTGCGCGCAATAGCTCCGGCATGCCTCCGAAATGGCTGTAAACAGCCATCGTAGAGACGCCAGCCTCATTGGCCACGGACCGAGCTTGAACGGCCGCCGGACCTTGCTCGGCCAGCAGCTTGATCGTGGTATGAATCAACTTGGTGCGGAGATCAGGAAACGCCGTGCCGGTAGCCATAATTGACATTATTACCACTATCGTTGCGCGCTACAGAAGCTCAAAAGAAAAACCTCAAAAGTGTTATTCGGCGTGCATCACAACGAACTTCTGGCACACTTCAATCTGTCCCCTCGTATGTCGTCGGGTCCGCCTCGAACGCTTGCTTCCCCTTTGCGGCCCATAGCCGGCTGTTACTCCTTCCAGGGATCGCAATCGAACGGCTCAGAAGTTGCTACTTGCTGTTCCGCTCCGACTACATGCCGCGGAGCCAAAAAGCTCAAGGCAAGCGCGATGATAGCGGACGCTGAAGGTGACTTCGCATCAGCTCGGCGGCATCTTGATTACGTCCTGCTTCGAGCAGATTAAGCAGGCGCAAATGCTCCTCGACGTGCCGGCGCATGCCATCTCGATCGGCGAAGCTGCGATAGGCGAACAGGCGGCGGATCGAGTTCACGCGTCGCAGCGACTCGACGAAGAACGGATTGCGGGCGCCGCGCGCGATCTCCTCGTGAAACTCGCAGCCCGACTGATAGACCTCGCCGATCGTCATCTTGTCGAGCTCGCCACCGAGTACGCGCTGCTGATGCTGGCGAAGCTTCGCGATGACGTCCTGCTGAAGCCCGAAGCCGGGCTGCAGAATCGCTGCCGGCTCGATCACGGCCCGGAAGGCCGCAGCCTGGTCCTGGGCTTCTGGGCTCGACAGCGTCTCGGCGAAGCGCCAGCCATAGCCGGGCAGGCGGGCGATCCAGCCCTCGGCCGCGATGCGATCGAGCAGGCGCTGCAGCTCGGTGCGGCTCAGCTCGTAGCGGCGCATCAGCTCGGCCTCGGTGACGTCGGCCTCGATGCGCCGGTCGAGAACGTCGGCCGCGATGTCCGCATAGGCCTGCTCGGCGCGGCTCACCGCGGCGAGCGTCGGGCGTGCCGCACCGCTCGTCGGGTTCTGGGTCAGCACGAAGCCGCGATGGGGCTCGCCCCGCGCCAGCCCCGCCGCCTCCAGGGCCTTCAGCCCGAGCCGGATCGGCGCACGCGACACGTCGAGCGCATCGGCCAGCCTTTGCTCGATCAGGCGGTCCCCGGCCTTCATGCCTTCGCGGCGTGCGAACGCCAGGATCAGGCCGGCGAGCTGCTCGGCGCGGTCGGTCGTGCCCGTCCGTGCAGCGGAGGGCGATGTGTCCCAATCGGTCATGATGCCGAGGAAACCTCTTTCAGCTTGACAGATCGTCGGCCGGATTGTTCTTTATATGAAAAATGTACAATCGAGAAGCGAGCGACGGGGAAGCAACGCCAATGATCCGTGAGCCGGACGTCCATATCTGCGAGGTCGCGCCGCGCGACGGCCTGCAGAACCTCGACATGTTCGTGCCGACCGAAGCGAAGTGCGCGCTGATCGACGCCATCGCGGCCGCAGGGGTGCGCGAGATCGATGCCGGCTCCTTCGTGCCGCCGAAGGTCGTGCCGCAATTCGCTGATGTCGATGCGGTGATGGCCCATGCGCTGTCTCATCGAGAGACGAGGATCGGCGCGCTGGTCCCCAATTTCAAGGGCGCGGAGCGCGCCATCGCCGCAGGCGTGGACAACATCTATTTTGTGATCTCGGCCAGCGAGACCCATAACCGCGCCAATGTCCGCCGTACGGTCGCCGAGCAGGTCGAAGCCTTCCATGCCGTGCGCGCCGCGATCGATGCCCGGCCGGCCGCCGAGCGGCCGCAATTGATGGGCGCGATCTCCACCTCGTTCGGCTGCTCGCTCGAAGGCGATGTCAGCGAGGCGGCGGTCTGCGATCTGGCGCGCCGTTTCGTCGAGGCGGGGGCCGACGAGATCGGTCTTGCCGATACCGTCGGCTACGCGACGCCCACGCTCGTCAAGCAGGTCGTTGCGGCCGTCCGGCGCGAGATCGGGCCGGATATCACGCTGCGCCTGCACCTGCACGACACGCTCGGCGCCGGCCTCGCGAACGCGGTCGCCGGCCTTGAGGCCGGCATCCGCCGCTTCGATGCCGCGGTCTCCGGGCTCGGCGGCTGTCCGTTCGCGCCGGGCGCCCGCGGCAACATCGTCACCGAGGATCTCGTGTTCATGCTCGAGCGCATGGGTCTATCGACCGGGATCGATCTGGACCGGCTGATGCTCACGCGCGAGATCCTGGCCCGTCACATCGCGCCGAAGCACCTCACCGGCCATCTGCACGAGGCCGGCATCCCCAAGGTGCTGCGGAGGGCAGCGTGATGGGCGCGGCCCGAGAGCACGACGCTCCGCTTCGGCCGCTCGAGGGCGTGCGCGTCGTCGAGTTCAGCCAGATGGTGATGGGTCCGAGCTGCGGACTCATCCTCGCCGATCTCGGCGCCGACGTGATCAAGGTCGAGCCGATCAAGGGCGATCGCACCCGTTCCTTCAAGGGACCGGCGGCCGGCTTTTTCGCCACCTACTGCCGCAACAAGCGCAGCATCGCGCTCGATACGTCGACGGCGCAGGGCCAGAATGTTGCGCGCAAGCTGATCGCGCGCAGCGACGTGCTGATCGAGAATTTCCGCCCCGGGCTGATGAAGCGCATTGGGCTCGACTACGAGTCCGTGGCGGCGGTCGCCCCGCAGCTGATCTACTGTTCGCTGAAGGGCTACCTGCCGGGGCCTTACGAGAACCGCCTCGCGCTCGACGAGGTCGTGCAGATGATGGGGGGCCTCGCCTACATGACCGGCCTGCCTGATCGCCCGATGCGCGCCGGAGCCTCGGTCAACGACATCATGGGCGGCATGTTCGGGGTGATCGCGATCCAGGCCGCGCTGGCCGAGCGTCAGCGCACCGGGCGTGGCCGTTACGTGCAGAGCGCGCTGTATGAGAACAACGTGTTCCTGATGGCGCAGGCCATGATGTACGAGGTCGTCACCGGCCAGCCCTCGATCCCCTATTCGATCAAGGACAGCCCGTGGCCGGTCTACGATCTGTTCGACACAAAGGACGGCTCGAAGCTGTTCGTGACCATCGTCGGCGAGGAGCAATGGGTGGCGTTCTGCCGCGCCTTCGAGCGCACGGAATGGCTGGACGATCCGCGCTTCGCCACCGCGCAGGGCCGGGTCGATCATCGCGGCTGGCTGATCCCCGAGATCGCCGCGATCTTCAGGACGTGGGCGAGGGACGATCTCGCCGCGGTGCTGGAGCGGCTCGAGCTGCCCTACGCGCCGGTCAACAAGCCCGGCGACCTGTTCGACGATCCGCATCTCAACGCATCGGGCGGCCTGACCGAGATCCGCATGCCCGACGGCCGTCGCGCCAAGACGCCGGTGCTGCCGGTGTCGCTGGACGGGCAACGGCTGCCGAACCGCTACGATCCGCCTGATGTCGGCGAGCACACGCGCGACGTCCTGGCCGAGATCGGGCTGCTGCCCGACGAGATTGCCATGCTGGAAGCGGACGGAACGATTTCGCCTGTGAAGCCGCCAGGGTGAGCGGTCACGTCGCACATCGTCGAGAACATAAGAACTGCGGGAGGATTCCATGACGATCACACGGCGCCGCGCGCTCGCGTCCGGCGCGGCCTTCGCGGGCGCTTCGCTGCTGCCAGGACGGCTGCTGGCCGAGACGCGGCCTGCGTCGATCGCGTTCGGACCGGTGTCGCCGGTCTATGCGATTGCAATGATCGCGGAGCTGAAGGGCTACTTCAAGGACGAGGGCCTCGATCCCAAGCTCCTCACCGGCAATTCCGGCACCTTCGGCCGCCAGACGCTCGCCGCCGATCAAGCGCTGTTTGCGCATGGCGACGCCAGCCACCCGCTGCAGCTCACGGCACGCGGCAAACCGTGCAAGATCCTGCTGGCAACCGAGATGGTCTGCTCCTACGCCAACATCGTGGTGCGACGTGATCTCTACGACAGCGGCATCACCTCGGTCGAGGCGCTCGCCGCCTCCAGGCGCGCCGACGGTGCGAAGCCGATCGTCGCCGCCACGGCGATCGGATCGGGCACCTGGGTCTACGGCACCTATGTGTTCGAGTCGCGCGGCCTGGGCGACAAGGTGAACTGGGTCGCAGGCGGCGGACCGAACACGATGTTTCCATCGCTGCAGACCAAGCAGTTCGACGCCATCATGGCGCCGCCGAGTTGGATCGTCGAGGTCGAGAAGAAGGGCTTCGGCAAGGTGATCTACGACACCTCCAAGCCCGGACTGTTCGAGAAGGATTTCGGCGGCACGGTCCCGGTGCTCGTCATCTACGCCTTGAAGGACACGATCGAGCAGGACAAGGCGCTGGTGCAGGCCTTCGTCAATGCGATCACCCGCGCCATGGCCTGGGTCAAGGCCACGCCGCTCGCCGAGGTGCAGGCGCTGATGACGCCGAAGTACTTCTCCGGCATCGATCCCGAAGCGGTCAGCGCCGAGCTCGGCTTCGACACCGCCACCTGGGCCTATGACGGCAGCATCGACCCCGCGTCCTATGCACGCGGCGCCAAGCCCTGGTACCGCAAGGGGACGGACATTCCCGAGATCAAGTACGAGGACATCGTCGATCCCAGCTTCCTCGCGGCGGCGAAGGCGAAGACCAAATGATGCCGCCCTCCAATGCAGGCCTCGCCTCGGTGCGCGGCGCGGAGAGCCCTGCCGCGGAACGCACCCGGATCGCGGTGCAGGGTTTGATGAAGACCTACAGCACCGGCGGCCGCGAATTTGTCGCCGTCGACAACGTGTCCTTCGATGTGCGGGAGGGCGAATTCGTTGCCCTCCTGGGTCCGTCCGGTTGCGGCAAGAGCACGATCCTCAACATGGTCGCCGGGCTGCTGCCGCGCTCGGGCGGGCGCATCCTGATCGACGGCGACACGGTCGAGACCGGCAAGGTGAATCCAAGGGTCGGCTACGTGTTCCAGCGCGACACGCTGTTTCCGTGGCGGACGGTCGAGCAGAACATCGGCTACGGCCTGGAGATCGCCGGCGTGCCGAAGCCGGAGCGCGCGCAGCGCGTCACCGAGGCCATCGGCAAGGCCGGGCTGCAAGGCTTCGGCCGCAGCTTTCCGCGCATGCTGTCCGGCGGCATGCGGCAGCGCGTGGCGCTGATGCGCACGCTGATCCTCGCGCCGGAGATCCTGCTGATGGACGAGCCGTTCGGCGCGCTCGATACCCACACCAAGCTCGAGATGCACAAGACCCTGCTCGAGATCTGGGAGCGCGAGCGGCAGACCGTGCTGTTCGTGACCCACGATCTCGGCGAGGCGCTGACGCTCGCCAGCCGCATCATCCTGCTGTCGGCCCGGCCGGGGCGCCTCAAGGATGATTTCGAAGTGTCATTCTCCAGGCCGCGCGACCCCGTGAGCCTGCGCGAGACCGCCGAGTTCGGCCGGCTCTATTCCCATATCTGGCATTCGCTCGGCGAAGAATTCCGCCGCACCAAGGCTGACTGAGAAGGCTGACCGATCATGTCGACCCGTCGCGCCGCCATCCTGTTCTGGCAGATCGCCATCCTGGTCATTGTGCTCGTGGTCTGGCAATGGGGCTTCGAGTGGAGCAAGGCGCTGCTGCCCAAAGCCTATGTGCCGAAGATCCTCGATCCCTACTTCGTCGCAAAGCCCTCGCTGATCTGGCAGAGTTTTCTGCGCCTCGGCTGCTTCAGCGACCCCGCCGGAGTCGTCGCCTGCATCGGAGCCACCGACAACAATCTGTGGACCGCGACCCTCGTCACGCTCAAGAACACCTGGTGGGGTTTTCTGTTCGGCGCGCTGACCGGCATCGCCGCCGGCGTGGTGCTCGGGCGGTCGGACTTTCTCGCCCGCGTGTTCGGTCCCTACATCATCGCGCTCAACTCGATCCCGCGCATCGCGCTGGTGCCGCTCGTCATCTTGATCTTCGGTCTCGGCGATCTCTCCAAGATCGCGACCGCATGGCTCGTCGTGTTCTTCGTCGTCTTCTTCAACACCTTCGAGGGCACCCGCGCGGTCGACCGCGACCAGATCGCCGCGGCCCGGCTGCTGGGCGCGAGCGAGCTGACCGTGCTGCGCACCGTCGTCGTCCCGTCCGCACTGGCCTGGGTGTTCGCCTCGCTGCTTCCAGCGGTCTCCTTCGCGCTCGTCGGCGTCATCGTCGGCGAGTTCATCGGCGCCGAGCGCGGGCTCGGCAAGCTGATCATCGAGGCCGAGGCCCGCGCCAATGCGAGCGAGATGATGGTGGCGATCTTCATCATGATGTTCGTCGGCATCCTGCTGGCGCTCGCCGTCCAGTCGCTGCAATCCTACTTGCTCCGCTGGCAGCCGCAGTTCGAGCGCGCGGCCTGACCAAGACGACTGTCCATAGCTCGTCTCGGACTGCTGATCCCGCTCAGCGCACAACCCGAAGGTCAATGAGCTCGCGGCAGAACGTAAGCGCGTAGACGCCGAGCTTGCACAGATCGCGGCCGCTTCCGACATCGTCACCGTGCACCCGGCGGCGATCGAGCCGGCCGATCATGTCAAGATCTGAGGCCATGTGCAGCGGCCGGACGCTTACATCGGGCGTCTCTCCGCCTTCATCTTCGACGTGATCGTCTCCTCTGTTCGATACTACACGGCTGCACACGAGCGGTCGACAACATAGCATTGGTCCGGCTTCCGTCGTGATCTCGCGGTGATGACATCTGGTGGTCCATCCGAGAGTCCGTGCTCAGCCCCGCCTGCCAAGCGGGCGCACATGTCCTCGTCAGGATCGCGGGGCAACACAGACACAATAGCGCGCTCGACGTCTCAATCGAGTTGTCATCGCCGGCAAGATAGCGTGCTCTCCGCATCCGCTTCGATCCACCAAACGTCTCTCCGCCGATCAGCGGAAACTCAGCCAATCTTCTGTCGTCGCACCGTCTGCGAGACGGCGCTCGCCAGAGCGGCGAGCGCCGTCGGGTTGTTCATATTCTGCTCAGCCGCGGGCTCGTCGCTCCGTGCGTCGCAGAAACATCGCGCGGCGGATCCACCCGCATCGCCACGCCCTTGGGAATCGGGGAGGTCTTCACTACAACCATTCTCGCCCGAAATCGAACACCCCACCCTTTGCAGATCAATTACTTAGCTCGCCAAAAAAATCGCAAAATCCCGATTTTCGAGCGCGAATCCGCGAACTCGGGCTAGCTGTTCGCAGCGCAAGTTGCTCGCGATGAATCGCATAGCGAAGCTGGACGACGCTGCGAGCGCGCGCCTCTCGCCCGCTCTGCCATATCTTCGTTGCTCATCGCCGGCCGCGGCCGCCGCCCAGGCCGGGAGGACTGCCGCCGCCCAGGCCGGGAGGACCGCCGCCGCCAAGGCCTGGAGGACCGCCACCGCCAAGGCCGGGAGGACCGCCGCCGCCAAGGCCGGGAGGACCGCCGCCGCCAAGGCCGGGAGGACCGCCGCCGCCAAGGCCTGGAGGACCGCCACCGCCCAGCCCGGGAGGACCGCCGCCTGGCACAGTAGCGCCGCCCGGGACGTCCGAGCCGCCGGGCGTCGCGCCCGGAGTTTGCTCGGATCTCGTACCTTGGATCGAGTCACCCGGAAATTTGTTGACGGACTGGATGGATTCAACCCGCAAGCCACGGGAACTGTCAAAGGTGGCGTTCACGACCACGCGGGCATTGCCTGAGGATGCGAAGCGACTATTGTCATGCGCGACATAGCCCGAGCCGAATTGCAGATAGCTGCCGACGCGGCGGACATAGCCTTCGATCGACAGACGGTTCGCGCCGAAGAAATCAGAGAGGTCGTCAGCCCTTATGCGCGAGATCTGCATCACGCCTTGCGTAACGCGGCCCTCAGCCTGAACACGTTGTCCGACGAGTGCGGCATCGGCGCCGTTGAGTCGCAACCCGCCTATTCGCAGGCCGCCGCGATCGCGTTCGAGTGGTCCGGAAACCCGCGTTGTCGCGTTAAGGCGTTGCTCGACCAGGCTTGAGACGATCACGCCGTCGATGCGGCGCACCCCGAAGACCGCGACATTGACGCCCGGATGGCGCCAGCTTTCGTGGCCGGCCGCTATGATCCGCTGGCCCAGCACGGTCATCTCGCCGTCCCTGACGCTTTCGATCGGCCCCATCACCTCGCTGACCACGTTGACGCCGCGGGTGATCAGCGAACCGTTCGCCTGCGGCAGCGCCAGCACACGAGCCAGATGTCCGATCTTGAGCGCCTTCGCCGATACCGGTTCGCCATCGATCCGCACCGGGACGTTCGGCGCATAGCTGATGCGTTGGCCGTTGACGAAAATGCTGCCGAAACGCTGAATGACGCCAACAATGCCGGTGCCGCCGATGCCCTGATCGTGGCCACGTGTGATACCGGTGCCGCCGATACCCTGATCGCTGCCGCGGCGCACCTGCGCCCAGGCGGAGGACGATCCGGCAAGCCAGAGTCCCATAAGCAACGAGCGGCGCGAGATGACGGGCTGCCTGGTCATGACGAGCCGCCTTCGTCAGCATCACCATTCGCCGCGTCGTCCGGACCTTCGCTGTAAATGTAGATGCCGAAATTCCAGCGGTGGTCGCCGCCCTTGTCCCTGGCGAGCGCGCGGTTTGCTTCCCGGTTGGCGATCTTCAGGGCGTCCATGGCCAGTTCGCGCGAACGCCCTTCGAGACGTTTTGCGAGCTTGGCTGAAAGGCCGTCATAGTGCACCGCGCGTTCGAGGAAACGGGGTGCTGGCCCGGATACGTTTTCGGCGGCTGCCGCGATATGATCATGCAGGTTACGGCCGAGATAGTGCCATTTGCGCTCGTCGTCGCCGCGCGGAACGAAGCCGGTATCCACCAACACGATCTCTTCATCGCCGTTGATGGTCACGAGCTCGCGGTCCAGCCATTCATCCAGCACTGCGCGCGGGCGGACATCCTTCGTGATCGAACTGACGAGCTGCTCGAACGAGGGCGCATCGCCACTGGCCATGCGCGGCAAGGGCAGCGGATCGCCGTTCGCGTCCGTGAACTCCGGAGCGGCGAGCCAGCGTGCCATGATCGCGCTGGTCAGCGACAGAGTGGCAGGCGTTTCATTGACCGGCGCACCGGCGCCGCGCAGCCGCGCAACCTCCTTGCGGTGAATTCCGGTGAGCAGACTCACGCGGCTGTCGGTCTGCTCCTTTCCCTCCAGGGCAAAGTCGTGCTCGGCAACATTGACGAAGAGTTCTCGCAACAGCTGAGCCAGCTCAGGAAATGTCATTCCACCGCGGATGCATAGCCGCACCAGCGGGCGCAGCAGGCGCGCCAAGGGCGCGCGCAGGCTCGCCGCCGCAATCGGCTGATGTGAAGCCGACTTCGATCTCCGGGATTTGGCGTTCATGGCGAAATTGTAGCGGCGAGTCCCGTGGGATACAATCCCACTTTTCCGTCGAGATCAATTGACGTGTGAAATTTTCCCACATATACAGGAGGCGCTCAGTCATGGAGAGTTCGGCTATGCTCGCTCCCTCTCGGCGCCTCTCGGTGCTTCACATCTTCAATGACTGCTATCCCGACCTGTTCGGCGGAGCCCCGTCGGTGATCCGCGACATATGCGCAGGACTGAAAAACGCGTTCACCGCCTGCGTGCTGGTCTGCTCCAAGTCGAACGGGCAACGGCGCATCGTCGTGAACGGCGTTACGATCGAGCGCGTGCGCTCGTTCGGCGATGTAGGTTCGCTTCCGGCCGCGCCGACTTATCCGCTGCGGTTGTGGCGCCAGGTCGCCGATCACGATCTGCTCGCGCTTCATGCACCGTTTTCGCTCGCCGATCTCATGCTCGCCCTGGGGTTGGGCCGCGATCGACCTTTGGTCGTGCACTACCATGCGGACATCGCTTCGCATGCCGGACTGAGGTGGTTTATGAAACCGCTGTTGCGCCGGACGCTGCGGCAGGCGGACGCAATCATCGTGTCCAATGCCATTCTGCTGTACAGCAGCCCGCTGCTGCAGGAATTCGCTGAGAAATGTCACGTCGTTCCGTTCGGCGTCGATGCCTCGAAGTACGATTGGCCGGAGCCGCGCGACAATGACGCTGCCGAACGCGATCGTGGACGGCTCGTGCTGGCTTGCGGGCAACTTGTTCCCTACAAGGGCTTCGATGTGCTGGTGCGAGCGGCGGTCGGCCACCGCTTCGAGGTCTGGATCATCGGCGAAGGTCCAGACCGGGCACGGCTTGAACGAATGATTCATAGCCTCGGCGTCGCGGATCGCGTCCGCCTGCTCGGCTCAGCGCCGAAGGCCAAACTCGCCAGTCTCATGTGTACAGCGGACGTCTTTGTCCTGCCGTCCGTGACCAATGCGGAAACGTTTGGCATCGCTCAACTGGAAGCGATGGCGGCGGGACGGCCGATCATCAATACATGGCTTGACACGGCCGTTCCACGCGTGGCGCGCCACGGCATCGAGGCCATCACCGTTCCACCCGGCAATCATGTTCGGTTGGCGGAAGCGATCGAAACATTGCTCCGCGATCCGGAGCGGCGCTGGCGCATGGGCCATGCCGCCCGGCTTCGCGCAACGACGCAATATTCCGTCGACGCCTTCGGGAAAGGAATCGAAACCGTCTATCGCCATGCCGTGACGACCAAGGCATCAAGCCGGTCGACCCTGGCTTCACGCCCCGGAACAATCGGAACGGGTCCGGAAAAACGACATTGCTGAGACTGATTGTGCTGAAACTCGTCGCGCAGGCTCAGCTCGCGATCACGATCCGTGAATAGTCAGGAAGGAGCTACTTATGTACTCGCAAAGCATGCCTCTCGTAGAGAATGCGTGGGACGGGCCTGCGCGCGATCCAAACGCCCGATTCGATCCGCGGATTGGACGGCCCATGAAACCGCCTGGCCGTTCTCCTCGCCCCTCCGGCCTCAAGGACGACAATATCGCGAGCGACCGGCCGTCGATTGGCAGGCGAACACTCCACACCCCTGCCCGGTTTGTTATTGCAGTTCTCATCGGTATCGGCGCCACCCTTGCCTGGCAGTCCTACGGCGACGCAGCAAGGGACAAGGTAGTGGCCCGGGTTCCATCGCTGGGCTGGTTGTTATCCGTCTCGAGGACGAAGTCGCCAGCCGTTGCTTCAACTGCCCCGGACCCGATGCAGCAGCTTGAGCCCCTGGCGTTCAATCTCGATGTCGTGCGGCGCAGCTTAGAGCAACTCACCGCCAAGCAAGAGCTGATGGCCCAGAACATTGCGACGCTGCAAGCTGTCGCAGACGACATCAGACAGAGAATGTCGACAACCCCGCCTTCGTCGCTGTCCCAGCAGCAGGCGGCCCCGATCCCGCAGCATAGACTCTCGCAACCCCGGGCGCAGTCATCGACTTTGCAGTCGTCAGTGCCTCATCCGCTGCCCTCTGCCGGACCACCCCTGCTCTCGCGCTGATGGCCCAGATTGCCGGCGGGCTTTTTATTGATGGGACGTAGACGCGCGCGGCATGACGGTGCGTAAGCTGCGCCTCAAGTCGTGTATCGTGAATTTGTCGATACCCGCTTCCCAGCTCTCGGAAAATGCATTGTGTACCAATGATGGCTTCCGGACAACACGAGGTGGCCCCTGATTGCCAAGTGATCTTAAGGTTTCCTAGAATCGCCCTCTGTTTCAGCCTAGAGAGGATGTTGCCCTCAACGGGCCGCACCAGTCTCGCACCAGAACGATCCGAACAAACCGCAACGAACTCAATCGAAAACGAACGAGAACGCAGCAAAATCAACGAAGCCGATCGATACCTTGCCGCCCATAACGGCCCGGTCGCAGCCCTAGCGTGATAAGGTCTCACGGACGATCAACGCGTTAGCGGGATCAGTACTTACTTCAAATCCTCACGCACCAATACCGCACCAAGCTGGGCCCGGTCGCGCGACTCCCAAGTATAGAGGGCTACTGGCGCTGGCCGATCGGCCGACGTGGCTGGTCTTCACTATAGGGGACAGCCCGAGCGATTGTCGCCAATTCTGCCAGAGCACCCCAGCGAAACGAGCACCAGAGGCTCTGGTCAAGGCTTTAGAAATTCGCTGGGCTCTACGCCGAGCGCCTTGGACAGCTTACCGAGCATCGTCACAGATGCGCTGTATACCCCTGTCTCCAGCTGACTGACATAGCTCCGATCGACTTTTGCTCGGAACGCAAGCTCCTCCTGCGTCCAGCCCTTCCCCGTTCGGAGGCGACGCAAATTCCGAGCAACAGTATCCCGCAAATCGTTCATTCGTGAGCGAAAATCGATTGGCATGCCAAAGCGGTTCGCCTGCTTATCGAGGCAGTCTGTGAAGCGGCCGGCAAACCCGTTCCCGCAATCATACTGGATAATTGAGCTTCTTTTTCTTCGCTGCGGCATCCAGCTGACGCCATCGCCAAGGGGCATCGCGATCCTTCGATTCTCGGCCCGCGGTCCACGGCTCTGGATGCCGATCGGAAGCGGATCATGGCTGAATTGCAAAGCCAGCCCTCCGCTCCGCAGCCGATTGCGCTCCACCCCGTCATTCTTCGGCGATACGAAGAGCAATTGGCGCGGCTCGAAAATGCGCTCGGCAAAGGTGTGAGCGCAGGCGACGAGGAGGCTGCCGAAGCAATTCGAGATCTTGTGGAGACGGTGACGGTGTCGAGAGATGACACGCGCCCGGGCGGGGTCTGTGTTGAAATTGCTGGCCGTCTCAACTCGCTGATTGGCGGGGAGGCATACCCAAGCAGAGTAAAGGGAGTGTGGGGAAAGGTGGTAGCGGGGGTCCGCTACATCGTGAAGCCCACTATCGCAGAAGCCCTATTTTGTTACAGGAGAGCAGCCTAATTCGGAAGGTCGGATCTCGAAGACCCGCCCAAAAACCGCCGTTCGTGAGCGATCAGTGGCCGCCAAATGGTCGGCCGGCAAGTCGAGTAGGATAGCGGCCTTAGTCTCCTGGCCAATTGACGGCATGGACCTCGGCCGCAGGACCAAGCGCCGCAGCACCCGATAGGCCGTGAACCGGCTCAAGGCCTTAGCCGTCCGGGGCCTATCGCATTATCAAACATCGATCTTTGCCGCGCCAAGCGGCGAGACCGAGGGTGGCGAGGTAGGCCCTTGGTGAGGATCCGGAGGCGACTTCGGGTGGACGCTAGGGCGCCAGAAGGGTCGCGCTTCGGTCACGACGGAGAAGACGCACAGATTTCCTATCGCGGTACGGAGGCGGTTCAGGTGAAGCCCGTCAGGGCCACGCGTATCAGTTGCCCGAGGTTGTGCAGACGAGATTTACTCTGCATGAGACTTCCGCCCGCGACCCAGAGCCGTCGTTGCGCTTGTCCGGGTTGCCGCTTTGCGATACTTTTAAGGGCGGTGTTCCCGGGCGTGGTGTAACTTGGTAGAGCAAAGCCGTCCGCCCGCGCGCTCTCCCATAGCGCCGTAGCGGGCGGACGGCTTTGCGGTGGTCACCGGTGATTGCCCGGTAGGGTCGGGTTGCTGACACCAACTCGATTCGAGGAACCACCGATGACCGACGAGATGATGAACCTTCGCGCGCTCGTCGAGGAGGCCCCGGACGCGGATCTTCTGCGCGAGATGATCGGCTTTGCCGCCCAGCGGTTGATGGAGATGGAGGTCGCCGGGCTGACTGGAGCCGCCTATGGCGAGAAGAGCAGCTCGCGCGCGCGTGCGACGTTGTCGGTGCAGGCGCCTCGCGCCAGCAGGCCGTAGTGGCGGATGCGGCGGAGGCGAGCACGTGGATGAGGAAGCGGCGAATGAACTCGTCCGTCGCGAGCGTCATCCGCTTTTGACGGTCGCGGCCCTTCGACGCGGTAATCCTTCCATCTGAAGGTGACGCCTTGCTGGCCGCAGGCGAGCAGGCGGCTGTTGGCGATAGCGACGCGGTGGGAATAGCGCGACAGATAGGCCAGCGCTGCCTCGGGGCCACCGAACGGACGCTTGGCATAAACGACCCATTCCATCTTGCCCGACGCTGCCAGCAACGTTGCTAATGATTGTTCTCCGGCGAGGTGGGCGTCGTTGCCGAAGATCAGGCGCCCGGCCTGGTGGAGGGTGGCCAGGCGCTCCAGGAACAGCCGACGGAACAGGCGTGAAAGCGCCCGCACTGGCAGGGAAGAATCCTGGCCGCCAGGACACCCAGCGCTGGCCGTCGGGCGAGATGCCGCCGCCCGGTACGATCATGTGCACGTGCGGGTGGGGTGGGTCATGGCCGCTGGTGGCTGACATCCAACGCTCGGCAAGTTCTCCATGAACCAGCCAATATTGTCGCTGACGGCAATCGTAATGAACACGGAATGTCCTCAGCAATCGCCGAATAACAATGCGCTTGTGGAGACCTCTTCCGCAGGGGCTACAACACGTGCAACGCTCCGGTCTGTCCGCTCGTGCAACAAACTTCGGTGCAGCGGCACAATCAATTGGACTTTTTTGAGAGTACCCGGTTTTCTACCCGGAACAGTTTCCTCTCAATGCTCGCTCATGGTGGGTTTCCTCTCATCGCATCCTTAGAAAACGCTATGGTGCATCTCTACGAGTGTAGATTGCAGCAGCGAGGACAATGACGACGCCCTTGATGATCAATTGGACCTGGACCGGCACGCCGAGCAGCACCACTTCGTTGGCGAGGATGACGATGATGGCGGCTCCCGTGAGGGCGCCAAGGATCGAGCCGCGGCCGCCCCGCAGCGACACCCGTCCGACGACACAGGCTACGATCGAGTCGAGCTCGTACCCCTGCCCGACCCAGTTGTCGACGAGCCCGACATAACCGCTCAGGATCAGCCCGGCGAGCGCCGCAAGGCAGCTCGAGATCAGGTAGCAGCCGATCATGACCGCGTCGGAGCGGATGCCAAACAGGCGCCCCGTCACTGGATTGCCGCCGACAATGAAAATCCTCCTTCCGAAAGCGGAACGGTGCAGGACCCCAGCCAGCAAGACCGCTGCGAACAGCAGAACGAGTACGTTATAGGGCACGCCGTGAAATTTTCCGGAGCCGAGCAGCCGCAGTACCGGCGGCACGTTGCCGGACGGCGCGCCCTGCGTGTAGGCGAACCTGAATCCCTGGAGCAGGATCATCGTGGCGAGCGTTGCCAGGAACGGGGACACCTGACGCTTGGTGACGAGAAAGCCGTTGAGCAGGCCAACGCTGACAGCGACCACCAAGGCCGTCGCGACGATGGCGGGGACATTCTGGTCGAGGCCCGAGAAACCGGTCGCGATCACGGCGGCGGTCGCCATCATCGAGGCGACAGAGAGATCGAGGCCGCGAACGATCATCATCAGGCTTTGCCCCATGGCTGCGATCGCGAGCGGCGCGACTTGTAGCAGCAGGTTGGACAAATTACCGGGACTGACGAAGGCCGGTGAGATCACGCCACCAAGCGCGAGCAGCAGCGGCAGAGCGAGGGCTGTGCCATAGCTTTCCATGACGCTGCGGACCGACCAGGACGGGGTGACGGAGCCGGCGATTTCTACGGAGCCTGACATCCTGCTCACCCGATCCTGCGGCGTTCGACATAGATGGAGACGGCAAGGATGATGATGACCGCCTGCGCGACCAATTGATAGTGCTTCGACACGTCCATGAAGTTGAGCAGGTTGTTCAGGAGCGTGATCAGAAAGGCGCCGAACAGCGTGCCGATCACGCCGCCTTTGCCACCGCTCAGCAAGGTACCGCCGAGCACGACCGGAGTGATCGAAGCCAAGGTGTAGTTGACGCCGGTGTAGGGCTGTCCAACGCCGAACCTCGCGGCGAGATAAAGCCCGGTCGCCCCGCAGCAGAAGCCCGAGATGCCGTAGACCAGCATCAGGATGCGCGTCCGCCGCAATCCCACGAGACGCGCGGAATTCGCATCATCGCCAAGGGCGTAGATCTGGCGGCCGAGCGGCAAATATCGCAGCAGCAGCGCGACCAGGATGCCAAGGACGACTGCAAGCGTCGCTCCGATGGGGATGCCCGAGATGCGTCCATAGGCGAGCACGGTGAAGCTGCGCGGCACCCGACCGACCGGTCCCAGTGCGTAGAGCAAGGTCACGCCTTGCAGGACCGCGCCCATGCCGAGCGTCACGATCAGCGGATGAACGCGCAAGGTGACGACCAGGCCGGCGTTGAGCACGCCGACGAATGTCCCGAGCGCGAGCACGCCGAGCACGACCGGAACGACCCGATCCGGATTGCCGTTGATCAGGCCTGATGTCAGGCAGGAGGTGAGGCTGATCAGCGAGCCGACCGAGAGGTCGATGCCGCCGCTGAGAATGGTCAGGGTTTGCCCGATACTGACCAGCGCAAGGTCGGTGGTCTGCTCATAGACATTGAGCAGGTTGCCCAGCGTCAGGAATCGGTCGGAGACCGTTGCGCCAACAAGATATACCGCGCAGATCAGGACGAGCACGCCGGCAAGCCCCGCATTGCTGCGCAGCCACCAAGGCATCGCGAGACGGGCGGCGATCGCGGTCATGCGGCGCGCTCGCTCGTGGCCAGGTACATGATGCTTTCCTCCGTGGCGTCGCATCCCGGCAGCTCGCCGGCGATCCGTCCCTCGCGCATGACAATCACGCGATCGGCCATGCCGATGACCTCGGTCATTTCCGAGCTGATCATCAGGATTGCGAGGCCTGAATCGGCAAGTTCGCGCATGATCCGGTAAATATCGGCCTTGGCGCCGACGTCGACGCCGCGTGTCGGTTCATCGAGGATCAGTATCGACCTGCACAGGCGTGCCCAGCGCGCGATGATCACCTTCTGCTGATTTCCGCCCGACATGGTTGCGACCGGCGTTGCCGGTCCGCGGCAGGCGATGCGGTATCGTTCGATTTCGTGGGCGGCGATCGCCAGTTCGCCCTCGCGATCAATCACTCCGTAGCGGGTGACCTCGCCGAGTGCTGGCCCAGTGATGTTCGCAGCAATGTCGAGCAGCATCGCAAGCCCCTGCGACTTGCGATCCTCGGTGACGAGGCCCATGCCGAGCCCGATCGCCTTGGCGGGCGTCATTGCCGTAAAGCGCTCGCCGGCGATGTGGAGAGTGCCCTTCGAGATAGGAGCTGCGCCGAACAGACCGAGCGCCAGATCGGTGCGTCCGGCGCCGACCATGCCCGCCAGCGCGACGACCTCGCCTGCATGCAGTTCTATCGAGACGTCACGGACCCGGTCGCCGACGCAGATGCCGTCGGTGCGTAGCACGGGTTGATCCGGTCGCGACGCGGTCGAGCGCGGGGGAAACAGCTCGCCGAGATCGCGCCCCACCATCATCGAGATCAGCCGTTCGCGCGTGACGGCGACGGTATCCGTCGTGCCGACCAGACGGCCGTCCTTCAGGATCGTGGCACGATCGCACAGCGCGAAGACTTCGTCGAGCCGATGCGAAATGAAGAGAATGGACACACCGGCCTCGCGCAGCCGGCGCAGGCGCTCGAACAACAGTTCGACCTCGCGCCCGGCAATGACGGCGGTGGGCTCGTCGAGGATCAACAGGCGGACATTGTGCGTCATCGCGCGCGCGATCTCGACCATCTGCTGGTCGGCGACCGAGAGAGAGGCCACCGTCTCGCGAGGGTCAAGGGTGATGCCAAGCTTGCGCATCAGCTCAGCGGCCTCTTTCCGTGTCCGTCCGTGATCGACCAGGCCGAGCGCGTTGCGCCGCTCGTTGCCGAGGAAGATGTTCTCGGCGACGGACAACTGCGAAAACAGCGCGAACTCCTGATAGACGACGTGGACTCCGGCGAGCTTCGCCTCGCGCGGTGACGACCATCTCACGCGTTGACCGGCGAGGGTGATCTCGCCTTCGTCGGGCGCAACCGCGCCGGCGATGATCTTGATCAGGGTGGATTTGCCGGCGCCGTTCTCGCCGAGCAAGCCGTGGATTTCGCCAGGTTTGACGTCTAAGTTTACGCCGTGGAGGGCGCGCACGCCGGGAAAACTCTTGGAAATGGCCTTGAGTGTGAGCATTCGGTCCGTCTTGCCCCTTTGGCGTGCCGGCCTCGCCGGTACGCCATTGTTCCGGGTTCAGTGCGGATAGTCGATCTTGAACGTGCTCGGATTGTAGGTCGGGCCCATGCCGCCGGACACGAGCATGTCGTCGGGACCGTCGGGCACGATGTGCTGCTCCGCATACATGTCAGGCTTCGGAATGGAAGGCGTCTCGTCACCGTGGGTCAGAACGATATTGCTGTTGATGGTATAGACGCAGGGCACCGCGGCGCCGGACAGCACCTTGAGCGCGACGTCGAGCGCCGTGCCCATCATCGCGGGCGGATAGTCGATGTCGAGCAGCGGGAACTTGTTCTTGATAGCCATCTTCATCGGTCCGTTCATGTCGGCCGAGGTGATCGGCGGAATTTCGCTTCCCTTCCAGCCGGCATCGAGAAAGGCCTCGATCGCACCGGGCACCTGCAATCCGTGCGGCGAGAACACGGCATTGATGCTATGGCCGTACTTGGCGATCATGGCCTGCATCACCTGCTTGCCCTTCACCGGGCTCCAGTCGGAGTAGACGGTCTCCAGGATCTTGATACCGGGATAGGCCGAGAACACCTGCATCGCTGGTTTGACACGGTTCTCGTTCGGGCTGGAGCCGGCCTGGCCTCCGAGGATGATCACGTTGCCCTTGCCGTTCAGCTTCTCGACGATCCATTGCGCGAACAGGCGCCCCATCATCGCGTCGGACGCTGTGACGAAGGTGACGAAATTGTCAGAATCCACCCGGCGGTCCACCATCACGACGGGGATGCCGCGTTCGGTCGCCTGGGTGACGGCGGGATCGAGCGCCTGCGACGTGTTGGCGCTGACGATCAGGAGATCGACGCCGCGGGAGACCAGATCCTGGATGTCGGCGACCTGCTTGGCATCGTCATGGCCCGCATCGGTGATCAGCAGCTTCTTCACGACGTCGGCATGGTCGTGCGCAGCTTTCTGAAGCGAGTGCAGGCCAACCACGCGCCAGCTGTCGCCGAGGCCGGCATTGGAGAAGCCGATGGTGTAGGGCGGCGCCTTCTTGAACTTCGCGGTGTCGCGAATGCAGACGTCGAGCGCTGGATTGAACAGGAACGTGCGCGGCGCGCCGGAATATTCCGCCTGGACGGCAATTGGTGTCACCATGGCCAGGCAGGCCAGTGACAGGCAGCTCGCGATAGTCACTCTCATTGGTGTTCCTCCCCTTTGGTTTCACTGATCGTGGCGACTTGAGCGTCGCTCTGGACAATCAACCCTGGTCTTGCCTACGCCGCCTCACGACGGTGCCGCCAGCTGCGTCGACACGAGTATCTTCAGCTTGTCGTTGCTTGGCGCAGTGAGGACGTCGAAGCCTTTCGAGACCACGTCCTCGGCGCGGATACGGCCATCGATGATCTTCGAGATTGGCAGCTTGCCAGACTCGACCAGTCCGATGATGCGCGGCCACATCGTGATCGGGTAACACCAGGTTGCCTCGATGGTGATGTCCTTCAGGGCCCACAACATCGGATCGGTCGAGGCTTTGCCGACGTGCAGGCCGGCCTGCACCACGACACCGCGCCGCCGCACGGCTTCGACGCAGGTGTTCAATGCGCTTTCGTTACCGACGCATTCGATGGCGACGTCGACGCCGACATTCTCTTCGGTCTGCTCCTTGACGCGCGCGACCACGTCCGTCGTCTTGGGATCGTAGACGCCGGCGCAAATACCCCAGCTCTCGATCGTTCGACGCCGCGATGCGTTGGGCTCCGACACGTAGATCCTGGCGGCGCCGGCTGCGTGGGCGCACAGAATGGTCAGCGCGCCGATCGGGCCTGCACCTGCGATCAGCACGGTGCTGCCAGCCTGGACACCGCCGCGGTCGACCGCATAGAGCGCGACCGCCGCCGGCTCGATCATGGCGGCTTCCTCGTCGGTGATGGAGTCGGGCACTTTCGCCGCATTGTAGTCGTTGATGACGGCGAGATCGGACATGCCGCCCCAGGCCCAGCTGAGGCCGATGCAAGCCATCTTTTCGCTGAGATGGTTGAGACCCCGCCGGCTGTAATAGTCGTTCATCGGCATCATCAGCGGCTGCACCGAAATACGGTCGCCGCGCCGCACATGAGTGACGTCGCGCCCGACGTCCAGTACCTCGGCCGAGAACTCATGTCCCAGGATCTGCGGCAAGGTTGCTGCAGTGAACACGTGCGGCGACGCGGGCGTGACGATCGGCCCTGCAATGTATTCGTGGAGGTCCGTGCCGCAGATGCCGGTCCACAGCGGCTTCACCAGGAGCTGGCTGGCGCCCATCTCCTTGGGCTCATCGACGGTTTCGACACGGATGTCCTTCCGTCCGTAATAGCGAACAGCCTTCACGGTGCGCTTCCCCTTCTGCGCGGCAGGTTATTGGCCTCGCACTACCATGTTACCGGTTTGCATTGATCTGATTGAATGGGGAATTTTACTTCCCATGCTGGTGCAGCCAGTTTCAAAAAGGTTAGAATAGGCGCCTTGGAGCCACAATATCCGGTGATTTCCCTTCACTGGGGAACGTATTGCCCCAATGATCGGACCGTTCGTGGCGGATTTGAATGGCCGCGGCTGCAGCTCGGGGCTGTTTCAGGAGGCGCAATGGCTATCGACCGGATGAAGGACATCAGCGTGTTCGTCCATGTCGCCGAAGCCAAGAGCTTCACGGCAGCGGCCGAACGCATCGGCCTTTCGCGATCGGCAGTCGGCAAGAGCATCGTTCGGCTCGAGGACCGGCTCGGGGTCAGGCTGCTCCAGCGCACCACGCGAAGCGTCTCACTGACCGGAGAGGGAGCCGCCTTCCACGAGCGGTGCGTGAGGCTGCTCGCCGATCTCGACGAAGCGGAGATGGCGATGCTCAGTCACTCGCAGGCGCCGCGGGGGCGGTTGCGGCTGGATCTGCCCGTATCCTTCGGCCGGCTGCACGTGCTTCCGGTCCTCAATGAGTTCATTCGCAAATGGCCGGAGATATCCGTCAGCGCCTCCTTCGGCGATCGCTATGTCGATCTCATCGACGAGGGCGTGGATCTCGCGATCAGGATCGGCAGCAGCGAAGATTCTCGGCTGATGAATAGGTTTCTGGCGCGCCATCGCCTGGTGACCTGTGCGTCGCCGGCCTATCTTGCCGAGCGAGGAACGCCGAGAAACATCGACGCGTTGGCGCAGCATAGCTGCCTCGCCTTCGTGCACGGCGGGCGCTCCGTCGACTGGCGATTCAACGAGAACGGACAAGCTCGCGTGATCGCCATCAATGGGCGTTTCGTCGCGACCAACGCTGAAGCCTTGCGCGACGCGACGATTGCGGGTTTCGGCATCGCTCGGCTTGCCACATTCCTGGTCAGCGACGATCTGCGTGCAGGTCGGCTGGTGCCGATCCTCAAAGAGGTCGACGCCGATGGTGCACCCATTCGCGCCGTCTATCCTTCGAGCAGGCACTTGTCGCCGAAGGTGCGTACATTCATCGATGCGTTGATAGAGGCTTGGCGGCCGGAACCGCCCTGGGACAGCGCAGAGACTTCACTGCGCGGACGTCCGACTGAGAGCGACTGACCTGTTTCAACGTCCTTCGGCGGAAATTGCGTGCCGTTCGCGGACGAGGACTGCCAGCAGCGGGAGTACGAATCACGAAAAATCGTAGTTTGGCGCATGAGATAGTAGGATTGGTAGCGAAGTCCGCTGCCAATCCCAAACCAATGGTTCTTCATTCCTATTTTGACGACGGAGCTGCGACATGCAACGGTGAAAGAGTCAGGCTCTTCCAACGACAACTGAGACCGCCATCGCCTCTCGTCTGTCTCCCCTCTGTCGAGAATTTCTTGATTGTAGTGACTAGCGGCAGCTGAAGCTCGAAGGCTGCGTCGCAGGGCCGCGGCCATCCCACGTCGTCCGCTGCGGATAGACGCAGACCGGATAGCTCACGCTGCCATCGCGCGAGGTCAACGTGATCTCGCCCGGCGGCACTCCCTTCTCGACCCAATCCGTCAATGCGGAGAAGAACTGGTCCTTGTCGCGGGTCGGCGTCTGGTTGGCATTGCCCGGCAGTTTCGGCAGCGGCACGGCGTCGTTCTTGCCGGTCACGGTGTACGAGCGGCCCTGCGAGGAATGCGCAGCCCCCGGGACCAGATACATCCGCATGAATTTTGAGACCTCGGCGTCGCCGCCCATCGCAGCAAGCACGCGCTCGTGATAATTGACGTTGCCGGCCGGCGGGATCGCATCATCCGCAAGGCCGCTCCATATGATCACCTTGCGGCCGAGATCGCGCAGCTTCGAGAGATCGGCCTTGTCGGTGATCAGATTGCTGAACAGCGTGGGCTGCAGTTCGACATTCTTGTCGACGCCAGCAGCGAAGGCGGCATAATCGAGCTCGAGCCAGCGGTTGCGCCTTGCGGTCGAGGTGTTGGTGATCGGAATGGCTGAGGTCGCGCTGGCATCAGCGGCGTAGCTGACGTCCTCCATGCCGAGCGCAAAATTGTCAGTCGACGGGCTCGTGATCTGCGTTGAGATCGACGTGCCCTTGGTAAAGGTCCACCACATCTGCTTCACGCCGAGCGCCTTGCCGCTGCGGGCTTCCGCCGTCTGAGCCGGATCGACGCTGCCATCGCGGGTCGCGCCGTACCAGATTTTGTTGAGCGCACCCGCTTCCTTCGAGCTCATGCAAGCTGCCTTGTCGGCGTTGCTTCCGGTGACGCCGTCGCTCGTTTCGCCCGTACAGAGCAGCACCGCGTCGCGGGCGGGATTGTAGTCGCAGGCGAAGGGATCAAGCAGGAAGCCGAGCCCGGCCTTGTCACAGGTTGCAACGGCGCGCTTGTTGGCAGCGTCGACCTTGGCGGCGAACGCGGCAGCCTCCGGCTTGTTGATGGCAGAGAAGCCGAGCTCGGTCTTCATCACGATCTGCGGATAGAGGCTGGTGGTGCCGAACCGCGCGATGTTCGGCGCAGGCTGCGCGATCATGTAGCCGTCATAGAGCTCTGGATATTCCTGCAGGATCTTCAGGCCCTGGCGGCCGCCCTGCGAGTGTCCATCGTAGTAGACGAATTTCGGCGCCTTGCCATAGTAGAGATTGACCAGCGCTTTGGTCTTGATCGCCTGCTCGACCATCGCCCGTACCGAGAAGTCGCGGAGGCCCTCGACGTTAACCTTGCCGTCAGAGAGGAAGGCGAACGAACCGTCCTGATACCACGGCTGGCCGGCATCCGTTGTGCCCGAAGCATAGCCGATATTGGCGTTGACAATTGCCGGCACCTTGCTCCCGATCTTGTCGGCGAAGCGATGGCCGCCGCCGACCCAGCCGCCACCGCCATAGTTACGGATGCGCTCGTTCCAGTTGGCCTGCGTCGGCAGCCAGACCTCGATGCCGATACCTTCTGAATAGGAGCGCGCGTTTTTGTCCTTCTCCGCTGTGACGCCGGGACCGACCAACAGCTTCACGAGGCAAAGATCGGCTGCCGCCGTGATCGGCTTCGGCGCATCGGGCGCCAAAAGCTCCTCACCCTTGTTGACCCGGCTGACCGCGATCACGGTCGTGATCTCGTCGGGATGGAAGGCGGCTTTGATGCCGTCGTCACAAGCCATCGGCTCGGCGAACGCCGATGTCACCTGGCAAGTCGCAGCCACCAGCAGCATTGCCCAAAAAATTCCTCGCGCGATCGGCATCAGTTCTCTCCTCTTGCTTATCGTTCTCTGTTGGCAGCCCGGGGCCGCCTTAGTCTACAATCGGTACCGTCAGCGGCTCATGGGTCTGTGCGGCGCAGCCGAGCCGCGACTCCGGGGGCGCCAACCCGGCGCCTGAACCCGAAGGCAAAATTGTCGCGAATCAGAATCGCCTGCGAACCTCCCGTTGGTCACTCAGACAGCCTCATTCGGTCAGCGAGCGTTCCTGCGCAATCGAGCGCGGCGCACCATGCAAAGACCATGGCGGGGCCGATCATCGTTCCAGGTCCGGGGTACATGCCGCGGAAAATGGAGGATGCATCGGTCCCGACGGCATACAGTCCGGGCAAGACCGTTCCGTTGCGTGACAACACTCTGGCGCGCTCATCCGTAAGTAGACCGCAACTGCTGGCGAGATCCGACGGCCACACGGCGACGGCATAATAGCGCCCCTGACCGATCCGCCGCAGACATGGGTTCGGCTTGGTCTCCGGATCGCCATTGAACCGGTTCAACGCGCTGGACCCTCGGCCGAAGTCTTCGTCGATCCCGCTGTCCGCGTAGCGATTATACTGCTCGACCGTTGCCGCAAGCTGCCCGGCGTCGACGCCGATCCTTCGCGCCAGCTGCTCGATCGTCTCCGCCTCGACCAGATAGCTGGCTTGCACGAACGCCTTCAGGTTTCGCGTCCCCGGACGAACGAGCCCAATGCCGAAATCCTTGATGAACGTCGCATCGCAGATCAGGAAGGCCGGACTTGAAGACGGCGCGTTCGATCGCAGCATCGCGGCGACGAAGTCATGATAGGAATCGGCCTCGTTCACGAAACGGCGGCCTGACCTGTTCACGGCCAGCAATCCAGGCTTGGCGCGATCGAGCATGATGTGCGGGAAGATCGACACATGACCGTCGGCCTGCGTCATCACCGAACTCGGCATCCACAACGCCGGACTGTCGAGGTCTCGGGCGATCGCTGCACTGACGCGCTCCGCCGCCAGGATGCCATCGCCGGTGTTCGAGGTGGGCGCGAGCGAAAGTCGACGCGCCGGCTCGGGGAATAGACGCTCTCTTAGCTCACGGCTCCAGCCGATGCCTCCGCTCGCCAGCACGACGCCCTTGCGGGCCCTTATCCTGAGCTCTCCGCCAGGAGACGAAAGAACCGCACCCATGATGTGATCCCCCTCGCAAACGAGATCGCGAAGTTCGGTCTCGAAGCGCAGGTCGACGGCGACGCGGCGGAGGCTGTCGAGGAGCCTCGCGACGAGCGCGTTTCCCATGACCAGGCGCGTTCCGCGCGTGTGGCTGATCCGGTCCATCGCATGCCGGGCGAGCAGACCCAGGACATGCCTAAGACTGCTCCAGCTGCGGAATGGCGCCAGCAGCGCCGGGATGTCCGCCTTGCTCACCATCATGCCGCCGAGCACCATGAACTCCCGACGCGGCGGCCTGACACGGGCAAAATCCGGTCCGAGCTTTCGGCCCTCGAACGGCATGGCCGTGAGCGCGCGTCCGCCGATCGCAGCGCCCGGAAGCTGCTTGTAGTCGGGGTGGATCGGAGGCGCCGCAAATCGAACGCTCGTCTTCTGCTCGAGATCATCAAGCACGACCCACCCTGCCCGAAGGAACATGTCGACGCGGCGGTCGGCGGCGTGCTCGCCGAGCATTGCAGCGAGATAGGTGCGCGCGGCCTCGACCGTATCAGGCGTCCCCGCAAGGCGGCCCTGCCGGTTGCCCGGGATCCACACCGTGCCGGCGGAGGTTGCGGTGGTGCCGCCCACCATGTCCGACTTCTCGCACAGGACGACGTCGAGCCCTTCGAGCGCGCCCACCAGCGCGGCCGTCATGCCGGCAGCGCCGGTACCGACGACCAGCAGATCGGTCTCAACGTCCCACGGGCGATCGTTGTGCGCCATCACCAGCCTCTTCCGTCACAGCGCCTGCGCCTTTTCGACCACGGCCCTGCCCGCTGCAAGGGCGCGCCGCGCCCGCGTTTCAGCATCGACGGTCTTCGCCAGCACAACGGTCGGCACCTCGATGCTGATGGTCAGGCAGTCCGGCATCGCCCGCGTGAGACCGACGAGATCGATGCCGCCCTCGCCCGGGAACATGCGCTCCTCGCGCGCGGCATGGATCATTTGCTCAGTCGTCGCGGGGCGCTCGGCCGGACCGTCGCAGAGCTGCCAATAGTGCAGCCGATCGGCCGGGATGGAGCGGAGATCCGCGAGCTTGCTTCGCGATCGATCGAAATGCAGCGCATCCACCAGAATGCCGGCCGCGGGATGGTCGACATCGTCAACGATCCGCATCGCGGTTGTCAGATCAGGAACGCTGGTCCAGGGCATGAATTCCAGATCGGCGGTCAGACCGAACGCAGCAGCCGCCTCGCAAAACTGCCGATAACGATCGGAGAACCGCGCCAGGTCGGGGTCATAGCCGGCGACAAGGATGTGCCTGGCGCCGAGGCGTGCGCCTGTCTCGAAGAACGGCATGAACGACGCGACGCTCGTCTCAGGTCTGAAGGCGACGACCTCGAGATCGGCAACGGTTACACCCGTCGACTGCAACTGCTGGAGCGTCGTACGCAGGAGCGCGGCGTCATCCATCAGGCGATAGGCCAGTCCACCGGGCACGGCCGGCAGCAGCCTGAGGCCGACCTTGTCGTAGCCGCAGCGGGCCGCCAGATCGATCATCTCGGGCGGCGCCAAGTCGAGCACGGTCAGCGCAGCGAGCGAAAAGGTCGCCATCAGCAAGCATCCGCGATGCGTGCGTCGAGCGCAAACATGCCCTGATAGAAGTCAGGCTCGCTGGCTCCCTCCATGACATCGGATGCAAGTGTCCGCGCCTGCCGCAAGGCCCTCTGCAACGAAGCGTCATCGAGCGCCTCGATCAACAGAAGCCCCGAGAAGAAGCCCTCGTGCTTCCGCATGCCCTTTTCAGCGGTCGGTACGGATGTCCGCGGCGCGTCGGTCGCCCCGATCTGCACGGCAGCGATCCCGTCGCAGCCAACGAGCGCGGTGGCCAGCCGTTGCGGGTCGGCGGGCAATTTGTCGATCCGCAGCGCCACGATCGTGGCGCCCTCGCCCCGCCCGGCGCGCGCGACGATCACACCGCCGCCACGCATGAAATTGCCGAGCTTCGGCATGATGCGCTGCGACCACGGGGTGGGCGCGTTGAGCCGCGCCAGATAGTCCTTGCCGTCGAGGACCTCGGGCGTTTCGAGCTCGTACAGGATGAAGAAGCGGTTGACGTCGCTGCGCACGGCACGAAACACACGCGACGCCAGGAAGCCCCGCGTCGTCACGCGCTCGGTGGTGTGCTCGCGCGTCAGCCAATGCCGGTAGTCGGTCAGATCATGCGCCTCGACGTCGCTCCAGATGGCGAGAAACCCTGTTCCGCGCATGCTTGTCTCCTGATTACATCTTGCCGGTTAGCGCAAGCCCGTGCAGGGCCGGCGGAATCGTTTCAGGCAATTGCCCGAGCCGCTGGACGACCGCCAGGATCGCAGCGAGATAGCCGTAAGCGCCAAGTCCGCAAATCACCGCTGTGCAGGCCCGCGAGGTGATCGAATGGCGGTGCAGCTCGTCCCGCGCATGGATGTTGGAGATGTGCAGCTCGATCTTCACCCCATCGAAGATGTTCAGCGCATCGATCAGCGCGACCGATGTGAAAGAATAGCCTGCCGGATTGATGATGATCGCATCCGCCTGGCCGTGAGCGGATTGGATCAGACCAACGAGCTCGCCTTCCATGTTCGACTGGTGGAACGAGACGGATACGCCGAGTTGGTCCGCGAGCGCGTGGCAGCTGTCCTCGATCTGCTTCAGCGTCGTCGAGCCGTAGATGTCGGGCTCCCGAATGCCGAGAAAATTGAGATTGGGTCCATTCAAGATCACGATCCGTGCGGCCATGTTCGACTCCTTTGCCAACGCAGCCCGATCAGCCGCCGAACCATCGCGCCGGCACCGTCACCAGGCCGGGAAACAGGACCATCGCGAACAGGACGATCAGCTGCGCGATCATGAAGGGCCAGACCCCCTTGATGATGTCTTCCATGCTGATCTTGGACACGCCGCAGACGACGTTAAGCACGATGCCGACCGGCGGCGTGATCAGGCCGATGGAGTTGTTGATGATGAACAGCACGCCGAAATAGACGGGGTCGATATTTGCCGCCTTGATGATTGGCATCAGGATCGGCGTCAGGATCAGGATGGTGGGCGTCATGTCGAGCGCCGTGCCCACGATCACGACGACCACCATGATCGCGAGCATCAGGATGGTGTTGTTGCTCATGAACGGCTTCAGGAGATCGACGACCTGGTTGGAGATCTCAGACACCGTGATCAGCCAGGACGACACCAAGGCCGCAGCGACCAGGAACATGACGACGCTCGTGGTCACGGCCGACGAGACCAGGACCGCGTAGATCTCGGACCATTTCAGCTCGCGATAGATGCACGTCGCGACGAACATCGAATAGACGGCGACGACGACGCCGGCCTCGGTTGGCGTGAAGATCCCGAAGCGCAGGCCGACGATGATGATGGCGGGGAGCATGAGTGCCCAGAAGCCGTCGGTGATCGCATGCCACACCTCGCGGCGCGCGGCGGCGGCGACAGGTTTTCCTTGCGCACCACCCAGTACCAGGCGGCGCAAAGGCCCAATCCCAGGAAAAGGCCGGGCACGATGCCGGCAAGGAACAGCTTCGAGATCGAGACGTTGGCGGCCACGCCGAAGATCACGAATCCGATGCTGGGCGGAATCACCGGGCCAATCACGCCGCCGGCCGCCACGAGACCCGCCGCATAGGTCTTCTTGTGTCCCGCCGCCACCATCATCGGCACCAGCAGCGCCGCCAGCGCGGCGGCGTCGGCCGCCGCCGACCCCGACAATGACGACAGGATGCAGGCGGCCAGGATCGTGACGTAGCCCAGGCCGCCCCGGAAATGCCCCACCGCCACGAGTGCGACATTGACGATGCGCTTGGCCAGTCCGCCCTTGTTCATGATCTCGCCCGCGAGCATGAAGAACGGGATGGCCATCAGCGGAAAACTGTCGGCGCCGTTGATGACGTTCTGGGCGACGATCTGGGGATCGAACATGTCAATGGTGCTCATCAGGGCGACGCCGCAGATGAGGAGCGCAAAGGCGATCGGCATGCCCAGCGCCATGGCGCCCAGCAGAGAGACGGTGAAGACGACGATCGTCATGGCATGATCCGGGTGACGCGGAGAGAGTGAGAGGGCGCGAAGACGATCGAGGCCATCACTGCTCCTCCGATTCCCTGACCGCCACCATGTCCTCCTCGCTCGCCTGCCCGCTGATCACCCGGTACAGGTCGTAGAGAAGGATAATTGCGGCCGACACACCGAAGATCACGCCGACGGCGTAGAAGATGGCCATCGACAGACCGGTCGCCGGCGCGCGGTCGTCGATGTTGATGAGGGTCTGACGCCAGCTGCCGGAGAGCAGCAGCCAATCGGCGAACAGCATCAGGCCGTAGTTGATGAGGAAGCAGATGCGCTTGCCGGAGGCCGGCAGCTTCCGCACCAGGCTGTCGACGCCGAGATGGGCGTGCTCGCGCAGCGCGACGATGGCTCCGAGGAAGGTCAGCCACACCAGCAGCCAGCGCGACAGCTCCTCGGACACCGTGATGCCGGAGTTGAAGCCATAGCGCAGCACTACGTTGCCGAAGACCAGCACCACCATGGCCGCGAGACACGCGGCAATGACGGCTTTCAGAAACGAGCAATAGAGGTCGAGAAACTGCGCCATGCGTCAGGTCCGAGCAGATGTGGGACGTGAGCCGGCATGGGCCGGCTCCGCCGCCTATCGTGATGGAGAGGCGATTACTTTACGTCCTTGCGGATGCGCTCGACTTCCTCGTTGAACAGCTTCACCGTCTCGGGCCGAAGATTGGCCGAGACCTTGTCCACGACCGGTTGAACCGCCTTGCGCATGCGCTCGGTCTCCTCGGGAGCGATCGCATTGTACTGCATGCCCTTGGCCTGCAATTCCGCCAGCGCCTTTTCGGTCTGGAGGCGCGTCTGCTCCTTCTGATAGTTGCGGCTTTCCTCATAGGCCTCGCGCATCAGGCGCTGCTCGGTCGGCGACAACTTGTCCCAGAACGTCTTGCTCACCAGGATGATGTTGAGGGTGAAGGTGTGGTTGGTGGCCGAGACGTACTTCTGCACCTCGTAGAACTTGTTGGAGAGGATGACGGTGTAGGGATTCTCCTGCCCGTCGACGGTGCGAGTCTCCAGCGCCGAATACAATTCGCCGAACGCCATCGGGACGGGATTGGCCTTGAAAGCGCTGAAACTCTCCAGATAGACCGGGTTCGGAATGACGCGCAGCTTCAGGCCGGCGAAGTCCTCGACCTTGGTGATCGGCCGGGTGCTGTTGGTGACGTTGCGGAAGCCAAGGCCCCAATAACCGAGGCCGATCAGGTTCTTCGACGGCAGGCCCTCAAGCATGGCCTTGCCGAATTTGCCGGTCGCGAGCGCATCGGCCTGCTCGGTCGTGTTGAACAGGAACGGGAAATCGATCAGGCCGAACTCGGGCACGACGGTCGCAAGCGACGTGGTCGAGGCCGACAGCATCTCCTGAGTGCCGCCGCGCAGCGCGGATTGCTGCTGCAATTCGTTGCCGAGCTGCGAGGCCGCGAACTCGCGGACCCTCATCTTACCCCCGCTCTTGGCCAGCAGGATCTCTCCGAACTTCTGCACGCCGAAGCTGACGGGGTGATCGGTGTTGTTCAGGTGCCCCCACCGGATCGTCCGCTCCTGAATGTCATCGGCGGCAGATGCGCCGACCGTCAGCGCCACCGAGATCGCGGCGGCAGACAGCGCCCGTGCGAACAAGCTCATCGTGTCCTCCCTGGTTTCTTCGGGGCACGCGGCGGGTTGAGCGCTTATTTTCCGTACCCTCTGTTTATCGAGAAAACACACATCAATATCGATGTCAAACGACAATCATAATTTCATATGAGATTTCAATGGACATCAGATGCCGCGACTCTGCTATAATGCCGGCGAGTGGCCCGCTCCCACAGGGCGGCGCTCCGGGCGAGCGGGATCAGAAGGCATGACGGATCTTGAGGAACGGCCGCTGTCGGCGGGCGACAGCGGCTATCGGCGCATCCGCTCCGACATCATTTTCGGCGTGCTCACGCCGTCGGGACGCCTCAGGCTCGAGGCGATGAAGGAGGATTACGGCGTCAGCATCTCGACCCTGCGCGAGATCCTCAATCGCCTGGCGTCCGAAGGCTTCGTGGTCGCCGAAGGGCAGCGTGGCTTCGAGGTGGCACCGGTCTCGCTCCAGAACCTGCGCGAGCTCGCCGAGCTGCGCATCCTGCTGGAGCATCACGCCATGGCCGAGTCGTTCCGCGCCGGAGACGTCGAGTGGGAAGGACGCGTGGTGTCAGCGCATCACAAGCTGGCCGCGACCGAGCGCACCATCCTGAAGGAGGGCGACGATCCCGAGTTGCGAAAGCGCTACGACGGCGAATTCCACCAGGCGCTGATCTCGCGTTGCGGGTCGCGCGAGCTGATGCATACGCATTCCATCGTGTTCGACAAATATTTCCGTTACGCACTGCGCTATCGCGGCAGCGAGACGATCAACCAGCACAAGGCGCTGCTGGAATGCGCCCTGAGGCGCGACATCGAGGGCGCAAGGACCGTCCTGAGCGAGCACATCAACAACTGTGTCGCGCATGCCCTGTCCTCCTGGACCGGCAATTGATCGCCCTCACCTTGCCGCCCCCCGGGTGGTCGACGCAGAGAACGATTCATGCGCGCCAACATTCCCTTCTCGACCGCCCGGCTCGACGGCCTGCTCGACGCGGCCGGCATCGACGTCCTGATCTGCACGTCGAAGCACAACATCAGTACCTTCTCGGCGGCTACTACCATTTCCAGTTCGACTTCATGGACGCGATCGGCATCAGCCGGCACCTGCCGATCCTCATCTATGTGAAGGGCGAGCCGGACAAGACGGTCTACACCGCCAACCGGAACGAGCGGGACAGCATCCCCAATAGGACGGACGCCGGATACTGGATGCCGCCGGCCGTGTTCGGATCGTCAACCTCGGTCGAGGCCATGACGCTCGCGCTCGGGCATGTCCGATCCGTCGCGACGCCGGGGCTTGCTGTCGGCGTGGAGTTGTCGTTCCTTCCGCCGACGCCGCGGACCTGCTGCGCAAGGAACTGCCGCTTCGTCCAGGCGATGCGCCCGCTGGAAAAGCTGAGATCGATAGCGCGCGCGGCTGGAACGGGATTCCGACATGACCATTCATTCGATCTCCGCTGATCGGGTCGAGATTGCGGTGGCCAACGCCGATCTCCTCGGCGAGACGCCATTATGGTGCGACCGGACCCGCAAGCTGTGGTGGATCGATATCGACGGCAGGCTGCATCAGTCGTTCGATCCGGAAACTGGCGCGCACCACGCTGTTTCCCATGAGTGTCAATTCCTTGGCAGCCAGGCGCTGACGGCGGACGGCTCGCATCTGCTCGCACGGGATCTGACTCTGTACCGTCGCGCGGCCGATCATCCGGAGCAGTTTGTCGAGGTCGAAAACGGCCTCGACAACCGCCTCAACGACGGCCGGGTTGATGCGCGCGGCCGCTTGTGGATCGGCACCATGGACAACCAGCTGCATCGCCCGAACGGCTCGCTCTATCGCGTGACCGGAGACGGCCAGGTGACGCGCATCTTCGGCGACGTCATCGTGACCAATGGGATCGCGTTCGCGCCGGACAACCGCACGCTCTATTTCACCGATACGCGGCGATACTGCACCTGGTCGTTCGACTTCGATCTCGACGACGGTATCATCAGCAACCGGCGCCTGTTTGCAGATTATAGCACGTCGAAGGAAAGACCGGACGGCGCCTGCGTCGATGCCGCAGGCGGGTTATGGACAGCCTTCTTCTCGGGCGGCCGCGTCGTACGCTACCGCCCGAACGGGCAGATCGACACCATCGTCCCATTGCCGGTGACGAACCCGACCTGCGTGTGCTTTGGAGGCAGCGACCTCAAAACGCTGTTCATCACGACGGCCAGAAAATTCCTGGATCCGAAGCAGTTGAGTGCCGAACCCATGGCGGGACATCTGCTTGCTGTCCGCGGCCTCGCACAAGGCCTCTCCGAACATCGTTTCCCATCGGGCGGTGCTGTGCGACGCCAAAAAGCTGACGACGGTCGCATCAGGCGCGGCAGGTAAACCGCTCTCCCCCGTTTTGTCGACGCACTAGAACTTCACGCTGATGCCGCTGGACAGACTCGATTCGGTGCAGGTGTTGTTGCTCACCCCTGGCGATCTCGTGCAGAGCTTGCTGACATTGTGATCGAGACCGTATTTGTTCTGCCAGTAGCGATAGGCCACCCAGACATCGAGATAGTGCGAGAATTTCGGGCCCCACATCGCTTTGGAGGCATCGAAGGTAAGGCGGATCGGCTCGGAGTTGAGTGAGACTTTGGTCATGGAGTTGGCCGGCGCCGCGACGGGCAGCGGATTATAGGGAAGTGGGCTGTTCTCGGGGCCGAGCGCGCCGAGCAACTGGGCGCGGCCGCTGATGGATAAATAGCGCATGCTCTCGGGTAAGAAGCCGAGGTCCATGTAGTAGTTCGTTTCAATCGCCCAGGTCGGCTGATACCGCCGGTTGCCGTCGGGCAGACAGCTCACGCCGGGCCCCGGAGGGGCAAAGCCACCACCGCACTGCAGGAATCCCATGTGTGCCATGTAGATCCATGTCGCGAGCGGCGCGACGTTGACGTAACCCTTGTAGGGAAGATCGAACTGGAACTGCAGGCCGGCCGATACGGCCTGCGCAGCGGCGGCGCGATAGTAGTTCGACGTGCTCAGGTCCAAACCGACCTCGAAGGAGATGTTGCGGAGCGGGCCGACCGTGAACGCCTTGGTATCGAAGATTTCATTCCAGCCAAATGTCGAACGGCTCTGACCGGTGAAAAAGATTGCACCCGCGCAATTGGCCGGTGTTGCAACACCGGTGCCCGGATTGACCACGACGCCCGCGTTCGTGCAGGGGCTGGCGGGATCGTTATGGTCCGCCTTGAACATCGAAATGTTCAGGAAGTTCGTACCGTACTGCCAGATGTCGAAATGCGTGAACGAGTAGACCTGCATCGCGGTCGTGCTGTTGAGCGACCCGTCCGGATTCCTGGAGAACACGCCGGGGTCCGTCGCCTTGGGGATATAGGAGAAGGTGAGGCGATCATCGATCAGCGAAAAGAATGGCTGACCGGAGGCCGCTGGCTTTGCCTTGACCGGCAAATCCTCCGCGACAGCTGCCGCGCTTGCGCACGACGCAAAAGCCAGTGCCATGAGTAATGGCTGAATATGATGCCTCAAGTCCCCCTCCAATGTCCTCTAAGCCCAGGTCCAAGACATCAGACGCTGTCGTGGTCCGGCGTGTTGTCCCTCGAACCGCCCCGTTCAGTTCGGTGAAACAGCATAGGCAGTGGACGCGGGACAAAAAGTCCGGCAATCGGTACAGTCACGTTCCAGGATTGGAACGACGACCTGCTTGCTGGAGTGCCGCTTTCGATCGTCTCATCGAATCCGGACTTCTGTCTGAGATCTCCGCAGAGGATTACTCATGGGAACGGTCGATGACCTGACACTTCTCGTCGAAATCATCGAGGCCGGCAGCCTGTCGGCGGCGAGCCGCAAGACAGGCATTCCGAAGTCGAGCTTGAGCAGACGGATCGGCGACCTCGAAAGTCAGCTCGGCGTGCATCTCGTTCATCGCGGCCCGCGCAACTTCGCGGCGACTGAAATCGGCCTCTCTATCTACGAGCGGAGCCAGAAGATCAGGGAAGAGCTGGTTGCGATCAAGGCGCTTGCGGAGGACCGCACGAACCGCCCCTCGGGCATGCTGCGCATCTCCTGCCCGGCCGTCCTCTCCGAGATTCTGGTCGCCGATTTTGCCATCCAGTTTGCCGAGACCTATCCGGATGTGCGCCTGACCTTGGACAACACCAAAGGGACGTTCGACCCGAAGATCGATCACTACGACCTCGCAATCCATCCTGTGCGCGAAGATCTGGCGGATTCCGAATTGATCTGCCAGAAGCTCGCGACAGCGCCTTACCGCTTAGTCGCAGCGCCCGCCCTGATGGCGCGCCTCGGCCCGCGCACGACCCCCGCAGACCTCGAAGGCCTCCCGGGCGTCGGATGGGGCGCCGACGGCTTCATGGCGCGCTGGCGTCTGTTAGGCGCAAGCGACGCGACGACGGAGATCAACGTCAAGCTCAACTTTTCAGCCAACAACCTCAACATCATTCGCCAGGCTGCGCTACGCGGCCTCGGTCTCGCGCGACTGCCGATGCCGATGTGCGACGCCGACCTGCTCGATGGCCGGCTCGTTCTGCCGCTTCCCGACTGGGCGCCGCCACCGGTGACGTTCTATGCGCTCTATCCTTCGCGCCGATCCCTGACGGTCGCCGGCCGTTTGTTCCTCGCCGGTCTCGCCAAATTTCTTCAGGACAGGCTGCGCTCGTCCGATAGTCCGCAGCCATCGGGTCCGGCGTCCGCCGTGAGGCGCAAATCCCAACGCGCCGTGAAGAAGCGCAGGCCCAGACCGGCCAGGCGTTGAGAGAACTCCCGGCCGTTCCTGCTCGAGTCAGGCGATGTATCGCGATGCCGTGATGCGGCGATCAAAATGCAGGACCGCCTGATCCGCCGCGTGGGCGGGCCATTCCGGGAGACCGCGCGCGTTCGGGTCTCCCGCTGCCGCGAACGCGGCGATCGAGCCTCTGAAGAGGCGGCTCAGGTCCTGCACTTCGCGCCGGTCCGCGCCTTTGACCATGGCAGCCGACTGCCAGATGTTGAAGTTGCCAAACAGGAAGGGAAGATCGATGCAATGGCAGGCTCCCAGGCCCGGAACGGGCGCCTGCCAGTCGAACAGATAGGTGAAGGCCTTTCGACCGAGGCTGGACTGCGTGGCGGCGATCTCCAGGCTCTGCTTTGTGAACATCCGTTCGCTGTAGAAGTCGCCCAGGAGCATGCGAGGTGTCGCAGGCACGCGCGAGGAACGCAGCCGTGCCAGCGTCGCACTTGCGTCGTCGTCCCCCTGGGATCGGATCACGTCCTCGAGCGCATCATCGGACAGTTCGTCGAGCGACGGATTCGAGATCGAGAACGCGGCATACTCCTCGCGCGTCAAGCCGATCATCATGTCGCACCACCGTGCGCCGCCGCTTCGAATTGACTCGATGGGATCGCGGTGCACGAGGGCATCATCCAGAACCGGCATGAAGGGAGGCGTGATATCTCCCGGGGTCGCCGGCGGCCGCCTTTGCAGCATGCGCAAGCCCTCGAGGGCGCGACCAATCGGGATCGTTCGGAGTTTGTCGACCTCGTCAGCGGCGATGCCGAGAACATCGAGGATTGCATTGGCGACCGGTCGCGACTGTTCGACGGTACGCAGCTTGACGCCGACCGGCGCGCTCATCAGGATCGCCCGGTTGAACAGCCCCGATCCAGCTTCGATGCCGGCAAGGGCCGCGATGCTGAATGCGCCCGCCGATTGGCCGATCACCGTGATCCGCTGCGGATCTCCGCCGAACACGCTGATGGCTTGTGCTATCCAGCGCAACGCTGCGACCTGGTCGTGCAGGCCGAGGTTCAGACCGCCGAGGCCGGGATGCGGGAAGAAGCCGAGAATGCCGAGCCGATAGCTGACGTTGACAACGACGAGGCCATTGTCCTTCGCGAGGATGCCTCCGTCGTAGCAAGGCAGCGATCCGCCTCCGGTCATGAAGGCGCCGCCATGAATGAACACCAGGACCGGAGCGCGGTCGCCTGCCGCATGACCGGTCCAGACGTCCAGATGGAGACAATCCTCGCTTTGCTCGACGTCGTAGGTCCCCATCACCACGTCGAGACGCGACGGATTCTGCGGAGGAATCGGCCCGGCCGCGACGGCGTCGCGAACACCGCCCCATCGCGGCGGCACTGACGGCATCTCAAAGCGCAATGGGCCGACGGGGGCTTCCGCATACGGAACTCTCCGAAACGCGGTCACTCCTTCTGATCGCGCGCCGCGCAGCCGACCAAACGGCGTTTCCAGCTCAACATGCTCCACAGCGGTCATTCCTATTCCGACAAGGCACTTCCCGGCCCCACGGCTTAAGCTCTCTCACCAAATGCAGCCAGCGTCCGAAAATGGCGAGCAGCGTTCCAGATTTGAAACGCCGCATCATGACCGCTCCGTCGTCCGCAAGTGCGGAAGCAGAGCGAAGATCGCAAGCAATGCGGGAAGCGTGGCCGCGAGCAAGATCGCTTTCGGCGCAACACCCTTCGAAACGAGGAGACCTGCGAACGCGGGCCCAACGATCGAGCCGATGCGGCCGGCGGCAGCGGAGAAGCCGACACCGTGGGTGCGAAGCGCTTCGGGATAGATCGCGACAGCGAGAGCGGACTGCCCCACGCTGCAGGAGATCAGACCTGCACCGGTTCCGGCAATCAGCAGCCAGACACCGAGCGGGACCACGTCGTGCGCCGCAAGCCCCGCCGCAGACATGACCCCAAGGGTCACGGCCGACACCAGGATACGCGCAATCGGAAGCCTGCTCACGAGGAGCATCACGAGGACGTTGGCGACCAGGCCGCCGGCGCTGAAGAAGCTGATGCCAAGCTGCGAATATTCGGTCGAGAATCCGAGCTTGACGAGCAGCGCCGGCAGCCAGAACACCAGTGCGTAGCCGTCAGCGAAGATCAGAAAGGAGAATATCCAAAGGCTGACGGTCCGGCTCGCAACGCCAGTGGCGAGCAGATCTCCGATCAGCTTCAAACCGCCCAGGTGCAGGTCGCGTTGATTGGTCGACAACGGATCGCGCGCGGCGGTCAGCCTGGGTAACCAAAACAGCAGAACGAGGGAGAGTCCGAGCGGCAGGGCACCGCCGATGATGAAGATGGACTGCCAACCCAAACGCGCGGTCAGGACTGCACCGAGCACACCGCCCAGGATGCCGCCGGCGGCGAGCCCGGTCCCGACGATGACGGCAGCCGTCTCCTTCAGCCTTGGCGGACATTGCGACGTCGCAATGGCAATCGCCGACGGCAACGCTGCACCGAGCCCAATAGCCGTGATCAGGCGCAGCGCTGCAAGCTGCTCCACGGAACCCGCAAGCGGCGTTGCCAGCGAGAGAACGCCAAACGCCGCCACGCTTGCGATCAGGACAGGACGCGCCTGCCAACGGCTGACCAGCGGGCCGGACGCCAGGTATCCGAGCACGGCGCCGACGCTCGTCAGCACGAACGCAGGTGTGAGCGACGCCGGCGAGACCATGAAGTGGGCTGCGATGACGGGAGCCGCCACGCCGATCGAACTGGTATCAAGCCCGTCGAGCAGGACCGCTGCGAAGCTGAGCGCGATCGCGATCCAGGCTGATCTCGATACACGTTCAGCGGACGTGCTCCCAAGGCGCGTGCTGGTGTCGTTGACGCCGGAGTCGCATTCTTCGCCTTCGCTTCCTAGCGGACTTGCTTGCGCTACGCCCTTCACCCTTTTGCCTCCACACCAATCCCGTTGGGGAAAACTCAAGGGGTTTCCAAACTAGCTGTCCAGCTCCAGGAATGGGATGCTCGGTTCTATAATTGAGACGCGAGCTGTTACGCGCAGCCCGTGATCCTCACTTGGCTTGAAGACATGTTCAAGCATGGCGACGTTGCTGGTGACGAGGTCGTTGCCAATCAGACCGTCGTGGCCCTGATGCAGCCTGAGCAACGATGCGCCGACCACCGTCGCGGCGCAGACCGCGGCCTCGGGGCGACCGCACATGAATCTGGCGGCGGCCTACCAGCAGTTGGGCCGGACCGAGGAGGCGAAGGCGGCCATGCAGGAGGGCCTGAGGTTGCGGCCTGGCACGACGGCCCTCAACGTTGCACCGCCGATGAAGAACACCAGCCCGGTCTTCGTCCAGGCCGCCGATCGGATGATCAAGCTGATGATCGCCGCCGGCTTGCCGGAGCGCTAAGCGGCATTGCTGCCATGCCTCTCGCCGGCTCAAGCTCACACCGCACAGCCGCCAATTGCGCGTCAAGGACACTGGCGATTGGGCAGGCAGAGTTTCAGCTCTTGCTTGGTGTTGAGCCATTTTGATCGTTCTTGTCTGGTGTCGCCGCTTCCGCCTCAAACACCCGCTTCCCCTCTGCCATCCATAGCGCTCGCGCCCGTTCGCGCTGATCACTTTGGAGTTTGTCAGCAACCCAGAGCAGCGCGCCATAGATGATGGCGCGATCATCGCCGGTTTGCTCCACGACACCGGCTTTGACGACGAGGCCACCGAGTTCGATGAGATGGCGGGTGCGCTTTCGGCGCGTGATCTGCCAAGAGCGCATGTCACGCCGTGCCCTTGCGGCTTGTTGCCGGTTGCGCGCCGCTCGGTTGCGTCGAAACCACATTAGCGTCGCGGTCAGTTGCTGGCGCATTCCGCATCGACCGTCCTTGAAAGAACGAGACGCCGCGCTTGGCCCATGCCTCCCTCTTTCCGGCCTCCTTGGTCTCGACCAGCACGATCAGCGCACCAGCGAGTTCGTCTGCGCTAAGCGCGTCAGCTCCCGTGGCAATGACGAGCTCGCCTAGCTGCCGCACCTTGCGGGTTTTAAGCTCGTGCGCTTTGTCGTCGAGTGCCTTCAGGTCCGCATCAAAGTCCCTTGGTTTGCGCATTGTCGTCTCCCTACGTCGGCGGAGAAATGATAACTCGGCTAGCGGCGCCTTGCCGTAAGGTCGTCAGGACGAGCTGAGATGGGATAATCCCTCCCGAGATTTTTTCGAGGGAGGGCGCGCTTATACGTCGTGCCGACGTACGCTTCGCTGTGTAGATGCTCTGCTCGCGATGGCGATCTATCATCTTCACGTCAAGGTCATTGGCCGGAAGGCCGGGAGCAGCGCGGTGGCATCGGCGGCCTACCGCTCGGGCTCGCGGCTGCGCGACGAGCGGTTGGGCCGTGAGCAGGATTTTTCGGCCAAGCGCGGCGTCGTCCATTCCGAGGTGATGCTGCCGGAGAATGCGCCGGAGGCGTGGAGTGACCGCGAGCGGCTCTGGAACGATGTCGAAGCATTCGAAGTCCGCAAGGACGCCCAGCTGGCCCGGGAGATCGAGTTCGCCCTTCCGCGAGAACTGACTGAGGCGCAGGGCATTGAGCTGGCTCGGGACTTCGTTCAGAGCGAGTTCGTCCGTCGCGGCATGATCGCCGATCTTAATGTGCATTGGGACAGGGCCGAAGACGGCCTGCCCAAGCCGCACGCCCATGTCATGCTGACAATGCGCTCGGTCGATCAGAACGGCTTTGGTCAGAAGGTGAGAGAGTGGAACCGCACGGAGATGGTCGAGCGCTGGCGCGAACGCTGGGCGGAGATTGCCAACGAGCGGCTGGCCGAGCTCGACATCGACGCGCGGATTGATCACCGCAGCCTGGAAGCCCAGGGCATTGCGCTCGAGCCGCAAAGCCAGATCGGCGCACCGGCCAAGCGCATTGAGGGGCGGAGAGGCGGAGGCGAGGGCGCTGAGGCTGACCGGGCCGAGATGCACCGCGAGATCGCGCGAAACAACGGCAGGAGGATCATCGCCGATCCCTCCCTTGGACTGGACGCGATCACCCAACAGCAATCGACCTTCACACGCCGTGACCTCGCAAAGTTTGCGCATCGGCACAGTGACGGGCTCGACCAGTTCAATGAAGTGCTGGGCGCAATGCAGGGAGCGCCAGATCTAGTCGACCTCGGCAAGGACGCTCGCGGCGAGGATCGGTTCACCACCCGCGGAATGATCGAAGCAGAACGGCGCCTGCACCGGGCCGCTGAGCTGATGGCAGAACGGGAGCGCCACCAGGTGCGCGACGAGGATCGCCAGGCCGCTTTGGCGCGTGCGGAAGCACGCGGCCTGGTGCTGTCATCCGAGCAGGTTGACGCCTTGGCGCACGTCACGGATGGACGCGGTCTCAGCGTCGTGGTCGGCCATGCCGGGACAGGAAAGAGCGCGCTGCTGGGGGTGGCGCGGGAGGCGTGGGAAGCAGCCGGCTTCGAGGTCCGGGGCGTGGCGCTGTCCGGCATTGCAGCAGAAAACCTCGAAGGCGGGTCGGGCATTGCGTCGCGCACGATTGCCAGTCTGGAGCATGGCTGGGAGCAGGGCCGTGATCTACTCAAATCGAGCGAGGTGCTCGTCATCGACGAGGCGGGCATGGTCGGCACGCGCCAGCTCGAGCGCGTGATGTCTCGTGCTGCCGAGGCGGGCGCCAAGGTCGTGCTGGTCGGCGATCCGCAGCAGCTGCAGGCCATCGAGGCGGGCGCAGCTTTCCGGTCGATCCATGAGCGTCACGGCGGGGCGGAGATCGGCGAAATACGCCGTCAGCGCGAAGACTGGCAGCGCGACGCCACGCGCAATCTGGCGACCGGCAAGGTCGGCCATGCGCTAGAAGCCTATCGGGCCAACGGCATGGTGCATGAGGCGATGACCCGCGAGCAGGCGCGGGGCGATCTGATCGCGCGCTGGGACCGCGACCGGCAGGTATCGCCGGACCGGAGCCGGATCATCCTGACCCATACCAATGACGAGGTGCGCGCGCTGAACGAGGCGGCGCGCGGACGGATGCGGGCCGCCGGCGCTCTGGGCAATGAGGTGGGTGTAACGGTCGAGCGCGGCGCGAGAAGCTTCGCCGGCGGAGACCGCATCATGTTCCTGCGGAACGAGCGTGGGCTTGGTGTCAAGAACGGCACACTCGGGACCATTGAACTGGTCAGCGCGCAATCCATGACCGTGCAGATCGACGATGGCCGGTCCGTGCGCTTTGACCTCAAGGATTACAACCGGATCGACCACGGTTATGCCGCGACGATCCACAAGGCGCAGGGTATGACGGTCGACCGGGTCCATGTACTGGCAACGCCCGGCATGGACGCCCACAGCAGCTATGTCGCACTGTCGCGGCATCGCGACAGCGTGGACCTGCATTATGGCCGCAACGATTTTACCGATGCGGATCGGCTCAACCGTGCTCTGTCGCGCGACCGGTCGAAGGACATGGCCTTGGATTACGACCGTGCCGATCCCGTCCAGAGCTACGCCGAGCGGCGCGGGATCACGTTCCGCGAGCGCGTGGCCGAGATCGTGCGCAAGGCCGTGCCAGAGACGCTGCGCGGCATGTTCGACGGCCTTAGCGTTTCTGGAGAGGTGCTCGACCGGGATGGCGGACGACGGCCCGAGCGGGGATCCCCCGAAAAAGAAAACAGCGGCACGGCAGCCGACCGGCGCGAAGCCGAAGTGCCGGCAAGGACCGTGGCGCAAGATCCCGAAGCGGAAGCCCGTCGTGTGCGGACCCGAGCGCTGGTGCGCCATGCTCGCGCCGTGGATGCGATCTTCGCAGCGCATGAGATGGGCGGCAGAGCGAGCCCCGAACAGGTCAAAGAGCTACAGACCGCCCGCCAGGCCTTCGAAAAGGTGCGCCCCTATGGCTCCCACGACGCTGAGGCCGCCTACAAGAAGAACCCCGAGCTGGCCCGCGAGGCCGCTGGCGGACGCCTCAACCGCGCCATCCGCGCGCTCCAGCTCGAGACTGAACTGCGCACCGATCCGAGCCGCCGCGCCGATCGCTTCGTAGAGCGCTGGCAGAAGCTCGAGCACACCAGTCAGCGACAATATCAGGCCGGGGACATGTCCGGTTACAAGGCCACGCGGTCCGCGATGGGCGACATGGCGAAAAGTCTCGAACGCGACCCGCAATTGGAATCCATTCTCGCCGGTCGCAAGAACGATCTCGGCATTGCATTCGAATCAGGCCGCCGGCTCGGCCAGGATCTGGCCTTCGTCCATGGCATCGATCTCGGCAGAGGCCGAAGCCTTGGAATTTGACCCATCCCGTTTGCCGCCGGCTCTACGCCACGCTTGGCAACGCGCGAACTCTTATTGTCCGCCTGCATCTGTTTGGCCTCTCTGGTCTCACAACACCTCAGAATCGACCAGCGAAGGGCATCACGGCCATGCGCGAACCAGATCATCAGGTTGAAGACCATCCTCACCAGGACCGGGCTGTCCCGGTCCACAATCTACCGCAAGATCGCCGAGGGCACGTTCCCGGCCCAGCTCAAAATCAGCAGCAACGGTTCGGGCTGGCATGAATCCGATATAAACCGATGGATCGCAGATCCAGCCGGATGGCGTGCGGAAGGTCGATTCGAGGAAGCCGCGGTGAGCTCGATTTCCGATCCTTCAACCGGCCGCAGAACGTAAAGACTCGTGCTCTCGTATCCTCACTTCATACACCGCCCACTTTCGATCCCGGACCCTTTCCTTCGCCAGCGCATCCTAAACGGCGAGCGCGTCTCCGATCCTCTTCCGTTTCCGGACACCCCTCTTTTGACTGTGCCGACGGCAGGCACAGTGCCCAAGGTCAAAGCGATCCGCATCCAAACGACGTTTCTGTTCTCGATTCTATCCAATGCTACGCTTCATCGTTCCCCGATCTCGCCTCGGCTCTCCCCGCGCAGCATCCTGTTGAGATGGCGCGACAAAAGACCGGACAGGGATCGCATCGGGCAACAGGCTGTGTTGCCGAAACTGACAATGCCCTGGCCAAATTCGTTGAAGCGCTTGCGATTGCCGATGCGAGGCGCGATCATCTGCGGGAAAGAGAGCCGCTGACAAAATGCCATCTTGATGCGGTCAACTCTCGGTGCCGCAGCAATGGTGTTCATGATGAAGCGCGCAGCCATTTACGCCAGATTCTCGACCGAGCTCCAAAGCGAAAGATCGACTGAAGATCAGATCGCTTTGTGTCGGACCTATGCGGCGCGTCATCAGCTCTCAGTCGTCGCTACGTTCGAGGACAAGGCCCGGTCTGGGGCCTCGGTTTTTGGACGCGATGGCTTGATGCAGCTGATGGATGCTGCACGCCTGCACACATTCGATGTCGTAGTCGTGGAGGCGTTGGATCGGCTCTCGCGCGACATGGAGGATCTCGCCGGAATTCACAAGAGGCTGTCCTTTCAGGGGATCCAGATCCAAGCGGTGCATGACGGCACGGCAGACTCCATCCTGATAGGGATTCGCGGTCTCGTCGGACAGATGCAACGCGAGGATGGCGCGAAGAAAGTCCGGCGCGGTATGGCCGGCGTGATACGCGATGGCCGCCACGCTGGCGGGCGCGCCTATGGCTATCGTGCGGTCGCCGGCAAACCCGGCGAGCTCGAAATCGTCGAGCAGGAGGCCGCCGTCGTTCGGCGCATCTTCGCCGCTTATGCCGACGGACGAACACCTCGCGACATTGCGCGGGATCTCAATCGCGAGGAAATTCGTCCGCCGCGAGGCCCGCGGTGGAATGCATCGACGATCAACGGCAACGCGCAGCGCGGGAACGGCCTCATTTTCAATGAGCTGTATGCGGGTCGCATCGTCTGGAACAAGGTCCGGATGGTCAAAGATCCCGACACCGGAAAGCGGCTGTCTCGGCCCAATCCGCCGGACGAGTGGCAGCGCATCGAAGCCCCCCATTTGCGGATCGTCGAACAGTCCATTTGGGAACAGGCTCATCTGTTGAAGTCGCAGAAGAGCCGTCTCGCCAGCCACGTCAAGCGCCGAACGCCACATCTGCTTTCCGGACTTCTTCGCTGCGGTTGCTGCGGATCCGGCCTGTCGGTGCATGACCGGGACAAAACGGGCAAGACCCGCGTCCGCTGCTCGGCCGTGCGCGAAAGCGGCAGCTGTTCGAACCGCAGAATCTTGTACCTTCGCGACGTCGAAAATCTGGTCCTCAGCGGCATGGCCGAAGAACTGAAGGATCCTCGGCTGATCGAGACCTATGTGCGCAACTATAATCGTGAACGAGAGCGCCTTGCCGGAGACGCCGCCGCAACACGCACGCGCCTGGAGGCGAAGCGCGATCGGATCGAGGGCGAGCGGCAGCGCAACATCGATCTTGTCGTCCGATACGTCATTTCGGAGGACGACGCTCGGCAACGCATCGCCGAGCTCAAAGAGGAGCGAGAGCGGGTAGAGGCGGAACTGGCCGCGCTCGAGGAAGCGCCTGTTCCGGTTGCCCTTCACCCGGCAACCTTGGACCGATATGTCGCAACCGTCGATGCGCTAGCGGAAACCTTGGCGGACCACGCCATTGCCGAGGACGACCGAGGCACGCTCATCGACGATTTCCGGGCTCTCGTGCACAGCGTCACGATTTACCCGAAGGGACCCAGGGAAGGATTTGAGATCGAAGTGAAGGGAAAGCTAGCTGCTTTACTCGGGAAAGGAGTGTTCCCAGACGGCAGCTACAATAGTGGGTCACGCGTGGTAGCGGGGGAGGGACTCGAACCCCCGACCCCAGGATTATGATTCCCGTGCTCTAACCAGCTGAGCTACCCCGCCACGATGTTCGATCAAGGCAAGACCGGTCGAAGCGGGCGCCGGGCCTTGTGAACGGGCGGCATATAAGGAGGCGTCTCCGCCCCTGTCAAGCAAAGCTCGCGGGCAGCAGCGGTTTTCACACCAGGGGATTTCCGGACGACTCTCCAAGGCCTTGCGCATGTATCCGCCGGTCGTCGAGGGCCGCAGGCCGACATGTGCGCCAAGAGCGACGGCTCGGCAATGCAGATCACAAGAGGCTCATTTCGGCTGCACGTTCGGATTGCCGCCGGGGCTGCCGGGCGGCGGGATCACCGGCGTCGTGCCGCCCTTCGGGGTCGGCGCGTGCATCTCCGGATCGACCCCGCTCGGCGGACATAACACACCGTTGGTCTTCGCCAGCTTGTCGCCGAGCGGCTCGCCGGCACTGCCGGTGGTGATGCCGTCGGGCGTCGCCGTCGCGCGGGCATTCGGCGCACAGGCGGCATTCGCGTCGGGGGCCGGCGCCGTCGCCTGCGGAGGTGTGGCCGCCGTTGGCGGCGCCTGGGCGTGGGCCGCAGCCGCGGTCGAGACCAGTGCGAAGGAGAGGAACAAGGATTGCCTGATGCTCATGGCGGGGCAACGCAAACCCCGCGTTCGCGTTCCGCGCGGATGGCGTGGCAAAGCGCACGGCCAGAGGATCTGGCGGTCAGCCCTTGCGGTAGCGAATGAGCGAGAAGTGTCCGAGCGGTGGCATCGGCCGGCGCTCGGCCAGCGTGACGCCGCTATGCTTTGCGGCCCAGTTCACCAGCCGGGCCCAGGGGAACTCCGGCCGCCAGCCGAGCCGGCGCGCGATCGGCGCGAAGGCGAGCTCGAAGATGCGGCGCGGGCCGCTCTCGGCGCCGATATGGTTGACCAGGATCAGCTCGCCGCCCGGCTTCAGCACGCGGATGAAATCATCGAGCGTCGCTTCGGGATCCGGCACCGCGGTGATGACGTATTGCGCGACCACCGCGTCGAAGAAATTGTCGGGAAACGCGAGATGCTTGGCATCCATCACCGCGAGCGTCTCGACATTGAGGAGCTTCAGCTCGCGCACGCGGGCCTGCGCCCGCCGCAGCATCGGCTCGGAGATATCGACGCCGCAGATCTTCGTGGTCCGGGCATAGTCCGACAAGGACAGACCGGTGCCGACGCCGACGTCGAGAATACGGCCGCCGATGCGATCGGCCTCCGCGATGGTCGATTGGCGGCCCTGATCGAAGACCTTGCCGAACACCAGATCGTAGATCGGCGCCCAGCGCTCATAGGCCTTTTCGACCCCCGCGCGGTCGATGTCCCCCATGCCCCCTGCCCTGAATGATGGATGCTGATCAGCCGCGGACCGGCTCGGCCACTCGCTGCGGCCTGATCACGTTGCCGCCCAAGCTGCTGCTTTCCGCAACAGCGCTCTGGATGAAGCCGCCACCGAGCACGCGGGCGCGGCCGGACGCGGCATCGTAGAACACGCAGGCCTGGCCCGGCGAGACGCCCTCTTCGCCGGCGACGAGCTCGACCTCGTAACGGCCGTCCGCACCGCGCAGCCAAGCCGGCTGCGGCGGCCGCGTCGAGCGCACCCGCACGAACAATTCGAGGCCCTCGCGCGCGGCGGCGTCGAGCGCGCCGTCACCGATCCAGTTGACCTCGCGCAGCGTGATGCGATGCGTGCGCAGCGCCTCGCGCGGGCCGACCACGACGCGGCGGGTGGCGACGTCCAGCTTGACGACGTAGAGCGGCGCGCCGGCAGCGATGCCGAGGCCCTTGCGCTGACCGATCGTGTAGTTCGCGATGCCCTGATGCACGCCGAGCACGCGGCCATTGAGATCGACGATCTCGCCCGGCTCCATCGCGTTCGGGCGCAGCTTGCCGATGATGTCGGTGTAGCGGCCGGTCGGCACGAAGCAGATGTCCTGGCTGTCGTGCTTGTCGGCGACCTCCAGTCCGAAGCGGCGCGCGAGCTCGCGCACCTCCGGCTTGGTCATGTCGCCGAGCGGAAAGCGCAGATAATCGAGCTGCTCGCGCGTGGTCGCGAACAGGAAGTAGCTCTGGTCGCGATCGCTGTCCGCCGCGCAAGTGAGCGCGCGCGATCCGTCCGCCAGCCGCCGCGAGGCGACGTAGTGGCCGGTGGCGAGCACGGAGGCGCCGAGCTCGCGCGCGGTCTTCAGGAGATCGCCGAACTTGATGGCGCGGTTGCACTCGATGCACGGCACCGGCGTTTCGCCCGAAGCGTAGCTGGCGGCGAAATTGTCGATCACCGACTCGCGGAAGCGGTCTTCGTAGTCCAGCACGTAGTGCGGGATGCCGAGGCGCTCGGCGACGTTGCGGGCATCGTGGATGTCCTGGCCGGCGCAGCACGCGCCCTTGCGGTGCGTCGCCGCGCCGTGATCGTAGAGCTGCAGGGTGATGCCGACGACGTCGTAGCCTTCCGACTTCAGCAGCGCGGCCGTCACCGAGGAGTCCACGCCGCCGGACATGGCGACGACGACCCTGGTGTCTTCAGGACGGCCTTCGAGATCGAGACTGTTGAGCATGATCCGGTCACTGCGATCGCGGCGTCAGGCAACGGGTTCCCGGCGCGGGAACGCCTCGCATGCGCCGTCTTTGCGGATGGCTTGCTTCGGGCGATCTCCGGACAGGATGTCCTGATCGGAAACAACACGAAAGCATCTGTCTCTAATATAGGCGCACTTCCTGCGAAGCAATTGCGCCGGTCGCAGATGCCGGCGGCAAATCTTGCCGGCCGGGCAGAAATGGCGAGGACGCGGCGGGGGATCCGCGCCGCGATCGATTCCATAAGTAGTTGAATTTATTGACTATTTTCAGCGGCGCCGGCTTGGCCCGCTCCTTGCTGAACTGCTTGGTCGAGTTCATCGCGAGAGGGTCCAAGGTGTTCAGCGTCACGTCAGACATCCAGGCAGGCACGGTTCTCAAGACCACGGCGCCGAGACAGTCCCGTCAGGACGCTCCGCAGCCGTCCGACAGCTTCTCGGCGCTGGTCGACGCCGCGACTCCGGATCCGTCGACAGCGTCGCCGCCCACCTCCGCATCGCCGTCACCGCGCGCCGGCAGCGCTTCCACCCCGAGCCGCGAGCCGGCGCGGGCCGGCGACGCCGATCGCACCACCCAGGCCAAGTCGCAGGACAAGCCGGCGGACAAGGCCGACGGCAGCACTGCGGGCGCCGACGCCAGCGGTCCCGATACCACGGCCGACGCGACCACCGGCACGCCGACCAAGACCGATGCGGCCGGGACCGCCGACGGAAAGACCAGCGACGGCAAGACGGGCGACAAGAAGGACGGCGATCAGGCCAGCACGGATGCGAGCGCTGCGACGACCGCTATAGCCGAGCAGACCGTGGCCGTGCCGACGCCGGTCGCCGTCGTCATCCAGCCCGACATCACCCTCGCCAACCCCGCCACCGGCGATGGCACGGCGGGCGGCGACGGCAAAACCAATGCGCCCGGCGCGACCGCGCCCGTCGGAGTGGCCGGTGTTGGCCCGCAGGGCTCGGTCGATGCCGCGGCAGGTCTGCTGGCGGCCGCAGCCAAATCCACCGGGGCGGCCAAGGATGTCGACGGAGCCGGATCCACCGCGACGGCGCCCGAGACGGCAGCGGCGGCCTCCGGCGACGCTGCCGCGTCTGCCGATCAGACCTTCACCGCCGCGCTCGATACGGCCGTTCCCGGCAGCACCAAGACGACGGGCAAGCCGGGCACACAGATTAAGACGGGGCTCGCCGACGGCGCAGCCGGCAAGGTCACCGAACCGGGCAATGGCAACGTCCAGTCCACTCAGCAGCCGGGCCAGGGCGCGCTCGCGCAACAACCCGCTGTTGCAGCCAAGCCGGACTCCGTCGAGGCCGGCGACGGGAAGGCGAACGGCAATTTGCAGGCACCGGCCTCACATGATCGCAACGCCGCGCCGACGACCAGCCAGACCAACGCGCCGGCGCCCGATCCGAGTGCACAGGCCACGGCCGCCGCGCAGCCCCAGCTGTCGACGCCGGCCGCATCGACCAGCCAGATCACCGCGGCCAACCTGACCGCGACGGCCGCTACGGCGGCCGCTGTGCCGCTTCATGGGCTTGCCGTCGAGATCGCAGCCTCCGCGCTCAACGGCAAGAGCCGCTTCGAGATCCGACTGGATCCGGCCGAGCTCGGCCGCATCGACGTCCGCATCGACGTCGACCGCAACGGCCAGGTGACCTCGCATCTGCGGGTCGAGAAGCCGGAGACGCTGGCGATGCTGCAGCAGACGGCGCCGCAGCTCCAGCAGGCGCTGCAGGACGCCGGCCTCAAGAGCAACAACAGCGGATTGCAGTTCTCGCTGCGCGACCAGAACTCGTCCGGCCAGAATGGCGGCGATTATCAACAGAATGGCAACCCACAACGCCTGATCGTGACCGAGGACGAAAACGTCCCGGTCCAGCTCGCCGGACGGTCCTATGGACGGATGTTCGGCGCGCAAGGCGGCGTGGATATCAGGGTTTAACAGGAGGCTTCCATGGCAATCGGCGACGCGATCACGTCAAGCCCGCCAGTCTCGGGCACGACCAACACCAATTCGTCAACCGGCAACAACAGCCTCGGCTCGAGCGCAGGCTCGACGATTGCAGGCAACTTCCAGACCTTCCTGACGCTGCTGACGACGCAGCTGCAGAACCAGAATCCGCTGGATCCGCTGGACACCAATCAGTTCACCCAGCAGCTCGTGCAGTTCGCCGGCGTCGAGCAGCAGCTCAAGACCAACGATCAGCTCGCATCGCTGCTCACGATGCAGCAGACGGCACAGGCGACCCAGGCGCTGGCCTTCGTCGGCAAGACCGCGGTCGTCGCCGGCGACACCACCAGCCTGTCCAGTGGAAAGGCGAGCTGGGGCCTCACCATCCCCAAGAACTGCAATCTGACGGTCAACATCATCAACAAGGCCGGGCAGACCGTCTTCACCGGCAAATATACGGCCAACGCCGGTGACAACCAGACCTACAGCTGGAATGGCCAGGGCAATGACGGCACGCAATGGCCGGATGGACAGTACAAGATCACGACGGTGGCGACCGACGCCACCAACGGCAATCCGGTTGCGATCAAGACCCAGGTCCAGGGCGCGGTGTCCTCGGTCGACCTGACCCAGCAGCCGCCATTGCTGACGATCGGCGGCCAGACCTACACGGTCAACCAGATCCGGCAGATCGTCGGCTAGCCCCAAGGCCCGCAACCGGCTCCTGAGACCGCGGATGCGCCTGCAGCAGAGCTTGAACATCAAGCTCTGCCGCCGCGACGACATGTCAGCGTAAGCGCCGGAAATTCTTAACCAATCATTCACCACGATTCCGCTCCCGGGGCGCAGCGCCACCGGAAGTGGCGGCGTTCGCGCGCAACGCCGGATTCGCGCCCTCGGCTTAGGCAAATTTTAAGCGAGGCGGCGTAGGGTCTTACCGTGAGTTCAGTGGTTAAGAGTTTGTGAGTACGCCATGACAGAACCCCATCGCCCGAGGGTGAAATACGTCATCGGGCCTGACGGCAGCCCACTCACCATCGCGGATTTGCCTGCTCCAGGCACCAAGAGGTGGGTCATTCGCCGGAAGGCTGAAGTCGTTGCCGCCGTTCGCGGCGGCTTGCTGTCCCTCGAGGAAGCGTGCAGCCGCTACACCCTGACCGTCGACGAATTCCTGTCGTGGCAGTTCTCGATCGACCAGCACGGTCTCGCCGGCCTGCGCACCACCCGAATTCAGCAATATCGCCAATAGATCGTTGCCGACGCGACGGGATTTCTTCGAAAATCGGCTTGGCCCTGCCAAGCCGATTTTTTGCATGTCTACACTTTGTTAGGACCCTTTAACCACCGTTAACCATATCGAAACCTTCCCATAGGCAATAATTGCCCAGTGGTTCGATTCAACCTCCGCGCCCCGTCCCGCGAATGGCGGGGCAGCGGCTGACATCGGACCGCCACCTGGAATGCGGGTGCTGGTGAAGGTTAAGGATTGAATTTCGCGATCTATGCAACCGGCCGTAAAGGCCCGCGAAGCTCAAATCACCTTTCAGCGGCCACCCGTCGAATGCCGAACTATGGGGCAGTTGCTTGCAAGGTCTCTTGGACTTCCTGAAGGGTTTGGGCGCCGCGCGGCTCACCGCCATGATCGCAGTCACCGCTGCCTTAATCGGCTTCTTCGGCTTCGTCATCATGCGCGTGACCGCGCCGCAGATGACCACCCTCTTCACCGACCTGACGATGGAAGACTCCTCCAGCATCATCAAGGATCTGGAGCGGCAGGGCATTCCCTTCGAGATGCGCAATGAAGGCAGCGTGATCCTGGTGCCCAAGGACAAGGTGACCCGGCTGCGCATGAAGCTCGCCGAGGGCGGCCTGCCCAAGGGCGGCGGCGTCGGCTACGAGATCTTCGACAAGTCGGACGCGCTGGGCACCACGAGCTTCGTCCAGAACATCAACCATCTCCGCGCGCTCGAGGGCGAGCTCGCCCGCACCATCCGCGCCATCGACCGTGTCCAGGCGGCGCGCGTCCATCTCGTCCTGCCGGAGCGGCCGCTGTTCTCGCGCGAGACCCCGGAGCCGTCCGCCTCGATCGTCGTGCGCGTGCGCGGCACCCTTGAGCCGGCGCAGATCCGCGCCATCCGCCACCTCGTCGCCTCCGCCGTCAACGGCCTGAAGCCACAGCGGGTGTCGATCGTCGACGAGGCCGGCCAGCTGCTTGCCGACGGCACCCAGACCGACATCGACCAGCAGGTCGGCGACGAGCGCCGCAACGCCTTCGAGAAGCGGATGCGCAAGCAGGTCGAGGACATCGTCTCCTCGGTGGTCGGAGCGGGCCGCGCCCGCGTCCAACTGTCCGCCGACTTCGACTACAACCGCATCACGCAGACCTCCGACCGCTACGATCCGGAAGGCCGCGTGCTGCGCTCGAGCCAAACCCGCGAAGAGCAGTCGGCGACCAACGAGAACAACGGCCAGGTCACGGTCAACAACGAGCTGCCGGGCAACCAGCAGAACGCGCCGCCGCAACAGCCGCGGGACCAGAGCAAGAAGACCGAAGAGACTAACAATTACGAGATCTCCCGGACCACCAAGACCGAAGTCACCGAGGCCGGACGGGTCAACCGCATTTCGGTCGCGGTTCTGGTCGACGGCGCCTATTCGAAGAACGAAAAGGGCGAGCTGGTCTATCAAGAGCGCAGCAAGGACGAGCTCGACCGCATCGCCGCACTGGTCCGCTCCGCCATCGGCTTCGACCAGAAGCGCGGCGACCAGGTCGAGGTGGTCAACCTGAAATTCGCCGACGCTCCCACCGTGCCGCAGATCAACGAGCCCACCGGCTTCCTCGGCATGCTCCACTTCACCAAGGATGACGTCATGTACGTCATCGAGCTCGCGGTGATGATGCTGCTCGGCATCGTGGTCGTGTTCATGGTGGTGCGGCCGCTGGTGAAGAAGATCATCGCCAGCGAGGAGATCGCCGCCCCGGGCGGCGGCCTGCCGGCCCTCACCGACGAAACCATCCAGGCAGCCGCTCACGCCCAGCAGACCGCCAACATGATCGACGTCGCCCAGGTCCAGGGCCAGGTCCACGCTCAGTCCGTCCACCGGGTGGGCGAGCTGGCCGACCGCAACCCGGGCGAAGCCGCCGCCATCATCCGCCAGTGGCTCGCCGAGCCGCAGAGCTGACCCGATCGACGTGAACCGCCTGAACTGAGAAGAACGTAGACGCCATGTCGCTGCCGCAGACCCAGAACGCCAACGCCAACAACAACGACATTTCCACGGTCATCGCGACCTTGGCGAGCCGCCAGGCGCAGCGCGAGAAGACCGAGCCCTTGAGCGGCCCACGGCGCGCCGCCGTGATGATGCTCGCGCTCGGCGAGCAGTATGGCGGCAAGATCTGGCAGCAGCTCGATGACGACGAGGTGCGTGAACTGTCGCTGGCGATGTCGACGCTGGGAACCATCGAAGCCGACGTGGTCGAGGACCTGATGCTCGAATTCGTCTCGCGCATGTCGGCCTCCGGCGCGCTGATGGGCAATTTCGACGCCACCGAGCGCCTGCTGCAGCAATACCTGCCGCCGGAACGCGTCAACGGCATCATGGACGAGATCCGCGGCCCCGCCGGCCGCAACATGTGGGAGAAGCTCTCCAACGTCCAGGAAGAGGTGCTCGCCAACTACCTCAAGAACGAATATCCGCAGACCATCGCGGTCGTGCTGTCCAAGCTGAAGCCGGAGCATGCCGCTCGCGTGCTCGCGATCCTGCCCGAGGACATGGCGCTCGACGTCATCGGCCGCATGCTGCGCATGGAAGCGGTGCAGAAGGAGGTCATCGAGCGCGTCGAGCAGACCCTGCGCGTCGAGTTCATGTCGAACCTGTCGCAGACCCGCCGCCGTGACGCCCACGAGGTGATGGCCGAAATCTTCAACAATTTCGACCGCCAGACCGAGACCCGCTTCATCACGTCGCTCGAAGAAGAGAACCGCGAATCGGCCGAGCGCATCAAGGCGCTGATGTTCACCTTCGACGACCTGATCAAGCTCGATTCCGCCTCGGCGCAGACCCTGCTGCGCAATGTCGACAAGGACAAGCTCGGCGTGGCGCTCAAGAGCGCCAACGAGGAGGTTCGCAACTTCTTCTTCGGCAACATGTCGTCGCGCGCCGCCAAGATGCTGCAGGACGACATGGCCGCCATGGGGCCGGTACGGCTGCGCGACGTCGACGAGGCGCAGGCCCTGCTCGTCAATCTCGCCAAGGACCTCGCCGCCAAGGGCGAGATCATGCTCAGCAAGAACCGCGCCGACGACGAACTGGTGTATTGATGGCTCAGCCTGCGAAATTCCTGTTCGATACCGACTTCGCCGCGCCGGAGAAGACGACGCGGGAGCGTGCGGCCACGTCCGCGGAAATCGCACAGAAGGTCGCGGCCGCCGAAGCCGCCGCCTATCGCAACGGCTACGAGGCGGCGCAGCGCGAAGCCAAGGTTGAGGCCGACCGCCGCGTCGCCTCGGCGCTGGAGCAGATCAACATCCAATTGCAGGGCATCTCCGCCCGCTTCGAAGGCATCGAGCAGCGGATGGAAACCGAGGCGGTCGATGTCGCGGTCGCCGTCGCCCGCAAGCTGTGCGCGGCGCTGGTTGAGGCAGAGCCGCTCGGCGAGATCATCGGACTCGTGCACGACTGCTTCGCGCATCTGGTCGCCACGCCGCACCTCGTGCTGCGCATCAACGAGACGCTGTACGAGCTCGCCCGCGAGAAGATCGAGAAGCTCGCCAAGCAGAGCGGCTTCGAGGGGCGCCTCGTGATCCTCGCCGAGCCGGAGATCGCGACCGGCGACTGCCGTATCGAATGGGCGGATGGCGGCGTCGTGCTGGAGCGCGCTGCGATCGACGCCAAGATCAACGAGCTGGTCGGACGCTACATGGCGTCCAAGAAGAACTAGGCCGCTGTGGTGGCCGAGGGAGTTTAAGTCATGAGCGACAACGAGATCCCGCTTCCCGACCTCAATGCGGCGGACGCGCCTCCGCTGGGCGGGGACGTCGGCTACAATGAAGAAGAGCATGCCGCGCGCATCGCGGCCGACCTCGAGGCGGTGTTCGACGTCCCGGTTCAGGTCTCGGCCGTGCTCGGCCGCTCCAAGATGGATGTCGGCGAGCTCCTGAAGCTCGGGCCCGGCACCGTGCTCGAGCTCGACCGCAAGGTCGGCGAGGCGATCGACATCTACGTCAACAACCGGCTCGTGGCACGCGGCGAGGTGGTTCTGGTCGAAGACAAGCTCGGCGTGACGATGACCGAAATCATCAAGTCCGACCGCAACTGACAGACATGACCTGCGTGCCGATCGAGAGCGGCACGACCGAATAGGAGACCAACATGCGGCTTCTCATCGTCGGAACGCTGAAGGGCCAGCTGACGACGGCCACCAAGATCGCCATGGAGAACGGCGCCACCGTCACCCATGCCGAGGACAACGAGCAGGCGATGCGGGTGCTGCGCGGCGGCAAGGGCGCCGACCTGCTCCTCGTCGACGTCGCGCTCGACATCCGCGACCTGGTGATGCGGCTCGATGCAGAGCACATCCACGTGCCGATCGTCGCCTGCGGCATCACCAGCGATGCCCGCGCCGCGGTCGCCGCCATCCATGCCGGCGCCAAGGAATACATTCCGCTGCCGCCGGATCCCGAGCTGATCGCCGCCGTGCTCGCCGCCGTCGCCAATGACAGCCGCGACCTCGTCTATCGCGACGAGGCGATGGCGAAGGTGATCAAGCTCGCCCAGCAGATCGCCGGCTCCGACGCTTCGGTGATGATCACCGGCGAGTCCGGCACCGGCAAGGAGGTGCTGGCGCGCTACGTCCACACCCGCTCGGCCCGCGCCAAGCGTCCCTTCATCTCGATCAACTGCGCCGCAATCCCTGAGCACCTCCTGGAGTCCGAGCTGTTCGGCCATGAGAAGGGCGCCTTCACCGGGGCCGTCGCCCGCCGCATCGGCAAGTTCGAGGAGGCCAATGGCGGCACGCTCCTGCTGGACGAAATCTCGGAAATGGACGTGCGGCTGCAGTCGAAGCTCTTGCGCGCCATCCAGGAGCGCGTGATCGACCGCGTCGGCGGCACCCGCCCCGTCCCCGTCGACATCCGCATCATCGCGACCTCCAACCGCAACCTTGCCGACGCCGTGCGCGAGGGCTCGTTCCGCGAGGACCTCTTGTTCCGGCTCAACGTCGTGAACCTGAAGATCCCTCCCCTGCGCGAGCGCCCCGCCGACATTCTCGAGCTGGCGCAGCATTTCGCGCGCAAATATTCCGAGGCCAATGCCGTACCGCTGCGGCCGATCTCGGCGGAGGCCAAGCGCATCCTCACCACCAACCGCTGGCCGGGCAACGTGCGCGAGCTGGAGAACACGATGCATCGCGCGGTGCTGATGGCGCAGGGCGACGAGATCGGGCCGGATGCCATCCTCACGCCCGACGGTACCCGCCTCGACATCGGCAAGACCCAACCCGCCGTAGCGCATGCTACGATGGCGGCGGAGCAGGTCACGCGCGCCTTGGTCGGCCGCACGGTCGCCGATGTCGAACGTGACCTGATCCTGGAGACCCTGAAGCACTGCCTGGGCAATCGGACACATGCGGCCAATATCTTGGGCATCTCGATCCGCACGTTGCGCAACAAGCTCAACGAATATGCCGACGGCGGCGTGCCGATCCCGCCGCCGGGCTCCGGCGACACGCCGCGCATGCCGAGCCCCGTATAATCTGCCCATCCGGTTCGTTCTCGGCGGCGCGCTGGCCCTCGGCGCGCCGCTTGCCGTTTCGCCGGCTGATGCCGCAACGCGCGGCGTGCTGTCAGGCTGCTGGGAGCAGACGTCGCACGCACCGCTCGTCAATCCGTCGTCGGGTCAGGAATGGGGCGCCCGGAGCTGGTGCTTCGCAGGCAAGGGCAAGCTGATCTCGCGAACGGTTGCCTGTGGCAGGGATGGCTGCGACGGTTGGGACAACGAACGCAGCTATCGCTGGCGGCCGCCCACCCTGTCGCTATCCGATGTCGAGACGTCGCCGGATGGCGGACACATCAAAGTGTGGCGCCGCTGCCGCGTGCAGTTTCTGACCGACGATTGGATGCAGCTACAGGACTGTGAACAGTCCCCGGATCCGTGGGTTCGCGAGAATACGCCGGCGCGTCGTCGCCGGGTACAGCCTCACGAATAGTTCGGCGCCTCGGGATTGCGGAAGATGTGAATGGGATCGCCGGGCGTGAACTCGCGTTGCGTCAGCACGGCATAGGCATAGAGCGCGAGATACAGGATCGCGGCCGTGCCGATCACATAGAGCGCCCAGGTCCCGATCCGTTTCATCAGCTCCGCCGCAAACACCGCCTCAAGGCCGCGGTGCTTTTACGGCGTCCAGCTTCGGGACGCCACCCTGCGGCCAACCGCCGCTCACCGCCTAGGGCTCGTCCTGCGGATCGGGCCCGCCGAGGGGGGCGAGCCGGGCCACGTCCTCGTCGCGGTCGACGTGCACATAGCCGCCATGCCAATATGCCAGGGCTGCCGATTGCGGCGCCACCTCGACATGCACCACGCGGCCGATCACGATGCCATGAGAGTGCCGCTCGATGATCTCCTCGACCTCGCAGTCCAGCGCGGCGAGTGCCCCGACCAGGAGCGGCACGCCGGTCACGTGCTTGCGCCACTCCGCGCCGGCGAACCGCTCGGCGCCTCTGAGACCGCCTTTACCCGAGAACCGCTCGGCCACGCCGACCTGGTCCGCGGCGAGCAGATTGGCGCCGAAAACACGCTCCCGCTGCAGGATCGGCCAAGACGAGGCGTTCCGATTGAGGCTCACGATCACGGACGCCGGCTCGATGGAGAGCGATGACAGCGAACTCACCGTCATGCCGGTGACCTCATCGCCGCGCCCGACGGTGATCACGCTCACGCCCCCGACCAGCTGGCGCATCGCGGAGCGGAAATCGGGCTGAAGCGCGGTGGCGTCGGGCATGTGGCGGACGATGGAGTTCATTGCGATATTCTCTCCTAACCCGCCGTGCCCGGTCCAAGCAACTGGCCCAGGATCGAGCCTTCCTGCGCCGCAAGCTCCGCAGAGCCACGCTGGCGCGGGCGCGGCAGATCGACCATGATATCCTCGGCGATCCGGCCATTCTCGATGACCAGAACCCGGTCGGCCAGGGCCACGGCTTCCGCCACGTCATGGGTGACCAGGATTGCGGTGAAGGTTTGATCGGCCCAGACCCGCTCCAGCAGCCGCTGCATCGCGATCCGCGTCAGCGCATCGAGGGCGCCGAGCGGCTCGTCGAACGCCAGCAGGCGCGGACCGCTGACGAGCGCGCGCGCCAGCGCGACGCGCTGCTTCTGGCCGCCGGACAGCACCGCCGGCCATTGGTCGCGCTTGTCGGCGAGACCCACTTCCTCCAGCGCCTGCCGCGCGCGCTCATGCGCGCCGGCGGCCTTGCGCTCGCGGCCGAGGCCGACCTCGACGTTGCCGAGCACCCGCGCCCACGGCAGCAGCCGCGGTTCCTGGAACATGACGCGGACGTCCTCGGGCCGCGCCGCGGCTTCACCGAAGCTGATGCTGCCCGACGTCGGCTTGTCCAGACCTGCGATCAGGCGGAGCAGCGTGCTCTTGCCGCAGCCACTCTGACCGACGATCGCCACGAACTGACCGCCCGGAATCTCGAGATCGATGCCGCGCAGCACCTCGTTGTCGCCGAACGCCTTGCGAAGGTCGCGGATCACCAGCGGCAGGCCGCGCGTCGCGGGTTTGGCCGGGGTCACGCCGGCCTTCCTCGCGTGGCGGAAGGCCTCGGCATGCCCGATCACGTCAGTGCCGTCGATCGCCTCGACGCCGGACACGGGAATTCGGAGCGCTTGCTGCATTTACGAACCTCAATGTTTGCTGAAGGCCGGATGCCAGGACAGCGTCATCCGTTCCAGCACCCGCGAAGCGCTGTCGGCGACCTTGCCCAGCAGGGCGTAGATCAGGATGGAAAGCACGACGACGTCGATCTGCATGAACTCGCGCGCCTGCATCGCCATGTAGCCGAGGCCCGAAGAAGCCGCGATCGTCTCGGCGACAATCAAGGTGAGCCACATGATGCCGAGCGCGAAGCGCAGACCGACGAAGATCGACGGCAACGCACCGGGGAAGATCACGCGGCGAAACAGTTCGCCGTCGGTCATGCCGTAGACGCGGCCCATTTCAATGAGTTGCGGATCGACGGTGCGAATCCCGTGCAGCGTGTTGAGGTAGACGGGGAAGAACACGCCGAGGGCCACCAGGAACAGTTTTGCGCTCTCGTCGATGCCGAACCACAGGATGACCAGCGGGATCAGCGCCAGATGTGGCACGTTGCGCACCATCTGCAGCGTGGTGTCCGTCAGCTTCGCCGACAGCTGCGACAGGCCATTGGCGAGCCCGAAGGCGAAGCCGATGCCGCCACCGATCAAGAAGCCGATCGAGGCGCGCCAGAAGCTGACCCAGATGTTACGGCCGAGTTCGCCTGATAGCAGCAGCTTCCATCCGGCGCGTGCGACGTCGGTCGGCGCCGGCAGTACCCGCGGCGACACCAGGCCGGCGACCGAGGCCGCCTGCCAGATCAGGATGATCGCGAGCGGCACCAGCCAGGGGATCAGCGCATCCGCGCGCGGCACCACGAGCTTGCGGACCTTGGGAAGACTTTCGATCAGGCTCATGACTGCGAGGCTCTCTGCAACGGACGATGCTCGTTGGCGATGGTCTCACCGAATGGGCCGGTGTTGGTGCGCAGTTTGGTCACGTTGCCGGCCTGCTCGGACACGTTCAGCCCAAGCTTGGGAAACACCAGCTCGGCGAAGCGGTAGGCTTCTTCGAGATGCGGGTAGCCGGACAGGATGAAGGTGTCGATGCCGAGCTCCTGGTACTCGCGGATGCGCGCCGCGACCGTGTCGGGATCGCCGACCAGCGCGGTGCCGGCGCCGCCGCGGACGAGGCCCACGCCGGCCCACAGGTTCGGGCTGATCTCGAGCTTGTCGCGCCGGCCGCCGTGCAGCTGCGACATGCGCTGCTGGCCGACCGAATCCATCCGCGCAAAAATCTTCTGTGCCGAGGCGATGGTGTCGTCGGTGACGTGCTTGATGAGGTCGTCGGCGGCCGCCCACGCCTCCGCGTTGGTCTCGCGCACGATCACGTGCAGGCGGATGCCGAACGACAGCCTGCGGCCACGGCTGTCGGCGACGGTTCTCACCTTGGCGATCTTCGCCGCGACATCTGCCGGCGGCTCGCCCCAGGTAAGATACTTCTCGACCGTATCGACGGCGACGTCGATGCCGGCATCCGACGAGCCTCCGAAGAACAGCGGCGGGCGTGGCGACTGCACCGGTGGGAACAGCAGCCGGCCATCCTCGACCTTGATGTGCTTGCCGGCGAAGTTGACGGATTCGCCTTCGAGCAGCGCGTTGTAGACGGTGAGAAACTCGCGGGTGACCTCGTAGCGCTCCTCATGCGACAGGAAGATGCCGTCGCCCTTGTTCTCGACCGGATCGCCGCCGGTGACGACGTTGACCAGCAGGCGACCGTTGGTGACGCGGTCGAGCGTCGCGGTCATGCGCGCGGCCACGGCCGGCGATTGCAGACCCGGACGCACCGCGACGAGATACCGCAGCTTCTCGGTGAATGGCGCCACGGCCGACGCCACGATCCAGGAATCCTCGCAGCTGCGTCCCGTCGGGATCAGCACGCCGTAATAGCCGAGCTGATCGGCGGCCTGCGCCACCTGGCGCAGATAGTTGAAGTTGACCTCGCGGCCGCCTTGCGAGGTGCCGAGATAGCGGCCGTCGCCATGGGTCGGCAGGAACCAAAGCACATTGGGCTTCGACGAAGCGTTGCTCATGTCGTTCTCTTTCGGATTTGAGTGGCGGGACAGCCGTCAGGTGGACGGCGTCCATTTCCAGACGATGTCGGCGACGTTGACGGCTTTGGGAATGAGGCCGACACGGGCGAAGCGGTCGGCGACGGCCTGCTGGCTCTTGATCACTTCGTCGTCGATCGGCACGACGCTATAGACCGAGCGGTCGACGAAGCGCTTGACCGCCTCAAGATCGACGCCGGTGGCCTCGGCCTGCGCCTTGGCGACCTCCTCGTGATGGCTGTTGGCCCACACGCCTTCGGCGGCGAAAGCCGCGTTCAGCCTGGCGACGACGGCCGGATACTTTTCGACGAAGTCGGAGCCGACGATGTAGAATGAGTTCGGCTTGTGGACATCCTTGTCCCACACGATCACGCGCGCATTCTCCTTGAGCTCGGCAAGCGCGAGATACGGATCCCAGATCGACCAGGCATCGACCGAGCCTTTGACGAAGGCGGCGGTGGCATCGGCGGGCGCGAGCGGCGCCGGCGTGATGTCGGTCCAGGACAGGCCCGCCTTCTCCAGCGCGGCGACCAGGAGATTGTGCGCGCTCGAGCCCTTGCCGAAGGCGACGCGCTTGCCTTTGAGATCGGCGAGCGACTTGATCGGCGAGTCCTTGGGCACGATGATCGCCTGGCTGCTGCCGTTCTGCTTGACGGCCGCCGCGTAGCGGATCTTGGCACCGGCGGCCTGCGCGAAGATCGGCGGCGCGTCGCCGACATAGCCGAAATCGACGCTGCCGACATTGATGGCCTCCAGCAGCGGCGGGCCGAACTGGAAGTCGACCCAGACGATGTCGATGCCGACGGGCTTGAACGTATCCTCGATGGTGCGGCGCGCCTTCACCGCCGGGAAGAAGCCGCCCTTCTGGGTGCCGATGCGGATCTCCTTCGGCTTGTCCTCGGCGCGCAGCGGCGCCGCTGAGGCCATCACCGCAGCCGATGCCAACGACAATTTCAGAAAATCACGACGCTTCATTGCCCTCTCCGACCAAGACTGCATCCGCATTGATGCGATGCACGGAATGATGGTGGCAGGCGCAACGCGTGTCGAGCGTCCCGGAAAAATAGCGATGCGGGTCCTATCGGCTTACGGCCGGAGGGGATGTTCGTATCGAGACCGCGGCGCAGAGCAGCGAGAATTTCTCGCAAGCAAAGCTGCGATCACGCGTCTTCACAGCCCGTCAACCAAGAGCTCAGTGGGGACCGGCGCGACTCCGCTCTGGCGGTGCGCCGGTGTGCGCGGGGTTCCGCCCGCTTGATCCAGGTCAACGCCGGTTTCCGGAGCCTTCTTAAACATAAGATCAGGCGCGGCCCGGATGCCGCAATCCCTCCTGAACTGAACCTCCCCTAGCAGAGAATTCTCTCATGTCGCTCGTTGGCGGCGATGCGAACGCGCGTGCGCGTCGCAGACGCATGGAAATTGTTGCCTTCCTGTTTCTCACCGCTGTGCTGATGCCCGCGCTCGCGGTCGCCACCGTCGGCTCCTACGGGCTCACGGTCTGGGTTTACCAGATGATGGCCGGGCCACCCGGGCCGCCCGCGGCGCACTGATCGGAAGGACCCCGCCATGCTCTCACACCGCACCTCCCTCGACCGCCGTGCTCTGATCACCGGCCGAGTCCTCACCGCCGATCCCGTCGTCGCACTGGCCAAGGGCGAGATCGCCAGCATCATCGTGCAGACCCGGCCCGAGCAGCTCGACCGCGTCGAAGCCGACATCCTCGCGCTGTCCGGCTGCGAGATTCACGGCCGCGACGCACGCGGCAAGTTGATCGTCGTCGTCGATGCGCCCGATGCCGGCGCGCTCGGCGCCACCATGAACCGGATCGGCCTGCTGCCGCACGTGCACTCCGCCTGCCTCGTCTTCCACGCCATCGACGCCGGCTAATCACACGAGACACCAATGACCGACATGAAGATCGATCGTCGCCAGATGCTGAAGCTGGAAGCCGCCGCGATTGCCGCGGCCGCCGCCGGCATGCCCGGCAGCTCGCTTGCGGCGAACCTCGTCACCGAGCGCGAAGCCAGCGAGCTGAAATGGGACAAGGCCGCCTGCCGCTTCTGCGGCACCGGCTGCAGCGTGATGGTCGCGACCAAGGACAACCGCGTCGTCGCCACGCATGGCGACATCAAGGCCGAGGTCAATCGCGGCCTCAACTGCGTCAAGGGCTACTTCCTCTCGAAGATCATGTACGGCCATGACCGCCTGACGCATCCGATGCTGCGCAAGACGAACGGCAAGTACGACAAGAACGGCGAGTTCACCCCCGTCTCCTGGGACGAAGCGTTCGACGTCATGGCCGCGAAGTACAAAGACGCGCTGAAGAAGCGCGGTCCCTCCGGCGTCGGCATGTTCGGCTCGGGACAGTGGACGATCTGGGAAGGCTACGCTGCGTCAAAGCTGTTCAAGGCCGGCTTCCGCTCCAACAACATCGATCCGAATGCGCGGCACTGCATGGCCTCGGCCGTCGCCGGCATGATGCGCACCTTCGGCATCGACGAGCCGGCCGGCTGCTATGACGACATCGAGGCGACGGATGCGTTCGTGCTGTGGGGCTCCAACATGGCGGAGATGCATCCGATCCTGTGGAGCCGCGTCACCGACCGGCGCCTGTCGGCGCCGCATGTCAAGGTCGCTGTGCTCTCGACCTTCGAGCATCGCTCGTTCGACCTCGCCGACATCGGCATGGTGTTCAAGCCGCAGACCGATCTCTATCTCCTCAACGCGATCGCCAACCACATCATCAAGACCGGCCGCGTCAACAAGGAGTTCGTCCAGGCGCATACGGTGTTCAAGAAGGGCCAGACCGACATCGGCTACGGCCTGCGCCCGGAGCATCCGCTGCAGAAGAAGGCCACCGGCGCAGCCAAGGCCAACGACGCAACCGACATCTCGTTCGACGAGTATGCCAAGTTCGTCTCCGACTATACGCTGGAGAAGGCCGCCGAGATGTCCGGCGTGCCGCTGAATCGGCTCGAGGCGCTGGCCGAGCTCTATGCCGATCCGAAGACCAAGGTGGTCTCGTTCTGGACCATGGGCTTCAACCAGCACACCCGCGGTGTCTGGTGCAACAACCTCGTCTACAACATCCATCTCCTGACCGGGAAGATCGCCGAGCCCGGCAACAGCCCGTTCTCGCTGACCGGCCAGCCCTCGGCCTGCGGCACCGCGCGCGAGGTCGGCACCTTCTCGCACCGCCTGCCCGCCGACATGGTGGTCACCAACAAGGAGCACCGCACCAAGGCCGAGCACATCTGGCAGTTGCCGGAAGGCGCGATCCCCGACAAGCCGGGCTATCACGCCGTGCTGCAGAGCCGGATGCTGAAGGACGGCCTGCTCAACGCCTATTGGGTGCAGGTCAACAACAACCTCCAGGCCGGCCCCAACGCGAACGAAGAGACCTATCCGGGCTTCCGCAATCCGGACAATTTCATCGTCGTCTCCGACGCCTATCCGTCGGTCACCGCGCTCGCCGCCGATCTCATTTTGCCGACGGCAATGTGGGTGGAAAAGGAAGGCGCCTATGGCAATGCCGAGCGCCGCACCCAGTTCTGGCACCAGCTCGTGTCGGCACCGGGCGAGGCACGCTCGGATCTCTGGCAGTTGATGGAGTTCTCCAAGCGCTTCAAGATCGAGGAGGTCTGGCCTGAGGAGCTGATCGCCAAGAAGCCCGACGTGCGCGGCAAGACGCTGTTCGACGTGCTCTACAGGAACGGCCAGGTCGACAAGTTTCCGCTCGACCAGATCGAGCCGGGCTATGCCAACGACGAGTCCAAGGCGTTCGGCTTCTACGTCCACAAGGGCCTGTTCGAGGAGTACGCCTCGTTCGGCCGCGGCCATGGCCATGACCTGGCGCCGTTCGAGGCCTATCACCGGGAGCGCGGCCTGCGCTGGCCGGTGGTCGATGGCAAGGAGACGCGCTGGCGGTTTCGCGAGGGCTCTGATCCTTACGTCAAGGCCGGCACCGGCGTGCAGTTCTACGGCTTCCCCGACGGCAAGGCGCGCATCTTCGCTTTGCCCTACGAGCCGCCGGCGGAATCGCCCGACAAGGACTATCCGTTCTGGCTGTCGACGGGACGCGTGGTCGAGCATTGGCATTCCGGCACGATGACGCGCCGCGTGCCCGAGCTCTACAAGGCGTTCCCCGAAGCCGTCTGCTTCATGCATCCGGACGATGCCGAGGCCGCGAACTTGAGGCGCGGTGACGAGGTCAAGGTCGCCTCGCGCCGCGGCTTCATCCGCGCCCGCGTCGAGACCCGCGGCCGCGACAAGCCGCCGCGCGGCCTCGTCTTCGTGCCGTGGTTCGACGAGTCGAAGCTGATCAACAAGGTGACGCTCGACGCCACCGATCCGATCTCGCTGCAGACGGACTACAAGAAGTGCGCCGTGCGCATCGAGCGGGTGTGACCATCATGATGAGAAAAATCGCTGTCATGCTGATCGCGGCCAGCGTTGCGGCCGGATCGAGCGCCCTGCTCGCCCAGAGCGTCTCGTCCTCGCTGCGCGGTCCTGCGCCGCTCAACGACGAGGGTCCTGCGCCGCCGATGCAGCCGATGAAGAACACCGCCGAGAAGGAGGTGCGCAACTATCCGGAGCAGCCACCGGTGATTCCGCATGCCATCGATGGTTATCAGGTCGACATGCAGGGCAACAAATGCCTGTCCTGCCACGCCCGGGCGCGCACGGCGGAGTCGAAGGCGCCGATGCTGTCGATCACCCATTTCATGGATCGCGACGGCCAGTTCCTGGCGTCGGTGTCGCCGCGGCGCTACTTCTGCACCCAGTGCCACGTGCCGCAGAGCGTCGCCAATCCGCCGGTCAGCAACGACTTCGTCGACATCGACACGCTGCTGGCGCACGACAGGCCGGGGGGCAAGCGATGAGCAGCGCCGACATCCCGGAGGGCGCCAAAGCGCCCGTCCCCGAAAAGCGGCTCGGCCTTGCCGGCCGCGCCTGGCAGTTCATTCTCGACCTCATCGACGTGCTGCTGAAGCCGAGCTCCGTGTTCGGGCTCGGCGTGCTGGTGCTCGCCGGCGTCATCTTCTGGGGCGGCTTCAACACCGCGCTGGAGATCACCAACACCGAGAAGTTCTGTACCGGCTGTCACGAGATGCGCGACAACGTGTTCGCCGAGCTGAAGACGACCGTCCACTTCTCCAACCGCTCCGGTGTGCGCGCCAGCTGCCCGGACTGCCATGTGCCGCACAACTGGACCGACAAGATCGCGCGCAAGATGCAGGCCTCCAAGGAGGTCTGGGGCCATCTGTTCGGCTCGATCGACACCCGCGAGAAGTTCACCGACCGAAGGCTGGAACTGGCGTTGCACGAATGGGCGCGCTTCAAGGCGAACGACTCGCTCGAATGCCGCAACTGCCACAGCGCGCAGTCGATGGACATCACCAAGCAGTCGCCGCGCGCCGTCGAAGCCCACCAGCGCTTCCTCTTCACCGGCGAGAAGACCTGCATCGACTGCCACAAGGGCATCGCGCATCACCTGCCGGACATGCGCGGCGTCCCGGGCTGGCAGTAGGCTTCCTCTGGAGGGGAACGAGCGATCGCCGCAGGCACGCTGTGCCCCCTCCCCCGCTTGCGGGGGAGGGCTGGGGGTGGGGGGCGCCACACGGGCAGTCCCGCCGGAGCGTTCCCCCACCCGCATCGCATCTTCCGATGCGATGCGACCTCCCCCGCAAGCGGGGGAGGCGTGGACCCATTCACATCGAGCGCTTGATCTCTCCCCGTCAGCCCTTAGGTTCACGGAATGTCCCCGAGTCGCCGCGCGGCTCCATTTCGTTGAGCCATGACCACCTTCTCCCCGCATCAGGATTCCGCCCTCAAGGCCGTCGGCGACTGGCTGAAAGCCAAGCCAGGCAAGAACGGCACGCCGCAGGTGTTCCGGCTGTTCGGCTATGCCGGAACCGGCAAGACCACGCTGGCCCGCCACATCGCCGAAGACGTCGACGGCGAGGTCAAGTTCGCGGCCTTCACCGGCAAGGCGGCGCTCGTGATGCGCAGCAAGGGCTGCGACAATGCCTCCACCATCCACTCGCTGATCTATCGCGCGCAGGAGAGCGGCGAGGAGCAGCCGAACTTCGAATTGTGGGACGACGCGCCGGCGTCCAAGGCCAAGCTGATCATCATCGACGAATGCTCGATGGTCGACTCCGATCTTGGCCGTGATCTCCTGTCCTTCGACTGCCCGTTGCTGGTGCTCGGCGATCCCGCGCAGCTGCCGCCGGTCAAGGGCGGCGGCTTCTTCACCGAGAGCGAGCCCGACGTGATGCTCACCGAGGTGCATCGCCAGGCCAAGGACGATCCGATCGTGCGGATGTCGATGGACGTGCGCGAAGGCAACACGCTCGACATCGGCCGCTACGGCGAGAGCGAGGTGGTGGAGCGCCGCGAGCTCGATCCGTCGCGCGTGATGGAGGCCGACCAGGTGCTGGTCGGCCGCAACGCCACCCGCCGCGCCTACAACAACCGCTTTCGACAGCGCCTCGACATCGAGGACGCCCTCCCCGTCGCCGGCGACAAGCTGGTCTGCCTGCGCAACAACCGCAAGAAGGGCCTGTTCAATGGCGGGCTATGGCGGGTGAAGTCGCGCGCGACCTCGAAATCCAAGATCGTGACGATGCGGGTCGCGCCCGACGAGGATCTCGGACGCAAGGTGACGAAAGTCTCGGTGCGCGGCGAATGCTTCGGCGGCGGCATCGAGGACATCCCGTGGGAGCAGCGCAAGCCTTACGACGAGTTCGACTACGGCTACGTGCTGACCGTGCACAAGTCGCAGGGCTCGCAATGGGACGACGTGGTGCTGTTCGACGAGAGCTTTGCCTTCCAGGAGAGCCGCGCCCGCTGGCTCTACACCGGAATCACACGGGCCGCGAAGCGGCTGTCGATCGTGGTGTAACGCCGGCTTTACCGCGCGAGACGATTTCGCTCGCCTCGCTGGTACCCACCTGCGGCCGGTTGATCCACGTCAACCTGACGCAGGGTCCTTGGCGGATAAAAATCGATTCACATCTCTGTTAAACCAACAGCAGGCAGCGGAATCGCATGGCAAAGTCCAAGACCACGAAAGCCAAGGCCTCCAATGGCCGACGCATGAAGCGCGCAGCCGCCACCGTGCACGCCCCGCGCCTGCAATCGGCTGCGGGGCTCGATCCGATCGCCCAGTCGCTGGTCGACGAACAGATGCAGGCTGCGCAGATCACCGGGCTGTCGGCGTTCGAGACCGTGCTGAACGGACCGCCGGCGCTCGACGCCGACAGCGCACCGATCAGGGCCATGCTGGACGGCGCAGCACCCGACGATGCCAAGCTGATGAAGGCGCTGATCGAAGGCAAACAAGCCAAGCGCGACAGGCGCCACACCTCCGACGAGCTCGCCGACAATTGGCGCCAGGGCGGCTACCCCTACAAATACCGGATGTATCGCAAGGACTATGAGGAGCAGAAATTCATCCTGCAGACCGAGCTGCTCAAGCTGCAGAACTGGATGAAGGATGCGCGGCAACGCCTGGTGCTGCTGTTCGAGGGCCGCGATGCCGCCGGCAAGGGCGGCACCATCAAGCGCTTCATGGAGCATCTCAATCCGCGCGGCGCCCGCGTCGTGGCGCTGGACAAGCCGAGCGACGTCGAGCGCGGCCAATGGTACTTCCAGCGCTATGTCGAGCACCTGCCGACCGCCGGCGAGATCGTGCTGTTCGACCGCTCCTGGTACAACCGCGCCGGCGTCGAGCGCGTGATGGGATTCTGCTCGCAGGCCGAATATGACGAGTTCCTGCGCCAGGTGCCGGAGTTCGAGCGCAACCTCGTGCGCAGCGGCATGCACCTGATCAAGTTCTGGTTCTCGGTCAGCCGCGAGGAGCAGCGCCGCCGCTTCAAGGAGCGCGAGGCGCATCCGTTGAAGCAATGGAAGCTGTCGCCGATCGACACCGCCTCGCTCGACAAATGGGACGACTACACCCGCGCCAAGGAGGCGATGTTCTTCTCCACCGACACCGCCGACTGCCCGTGGACCGTGATCAAGTCGGACGACAAGAAGCGGGCGCGGCTGAACGCGATGCGCTGCGTGCTGCATTCGCTGCCCTATGCCGGCAAGGACGTCTCACGCATCGGCCAGGTCGACGATCTCATCGTCGGCCGCGCCAGCGTCATCCACGAGCGCGAGGAGCACGCCAACTGAAGCGACGCGCTCAGCGCCGATGACGCCGATGCGGCCCCACGCTATCGGCCGGCGGCATCGCTGCATTTGCATTCGGAAAGGCGGACGTGCCACGGCGGGCCAGTTCCGCCTGCGCCGCCGGCGTCAGCGCGCCGCCATTGAGCACGTCGCGTTCGGGATGCATGGCCGCATAGGCCGCCGGCTCGGAGAATTGGGCCGATGCCGCGGTGGCCGCCAGCGTCGACATCAGCAGAGCTGCCGCCAGGCTCCTGAATGCGATCATGATTGGTCTTCCCTGTTGCGCACCAGTTCACGCAGGCGATGATGTAGGCAGGCGAAAGCGGCATCCCAATCACGACCGCGCGAGCCGACGGCCGTTCGTGATCGCGCCCATCGCTCAGACGTAGCGCGGCAGCCGCTGTCCGGGCAGCCGATCATAGGGCGCCTTCCGGGCGACGCGTCATCGCCGCTGCGGCCGCCGATCATACGGGCGGAGATGAGCCGGCGGCGGAAACACGAGCACCGCGCCGGAGGCGCGCACCAGGCCCATTCGTCCCGCCGGCGTCAGTGCGCCGCCGTTGAGCACGTCGCGATCGGGATACATCGCCTGAAACGCCCCCGGCTCCTGCTCGCCGTAGAACCAACCCTGCGCCGATGCAGGCGCGGCAGTCGCCATCGACAGCAGCACGGCTGCCGCCTTCGATTTCCACATTGTCATGATTGTTCTCCAGGTTCTCAAGGGGCGGAGAGCGCGCACTCGATTGATCGATGCCCTGGTCAGGGCCCTGCCGGTCGAGGCGCGACCGCCTCTGTATTGACCATCGGATGGAGGAAATATTCGCGGCGTCCCGCCGCGCCGGCATCACGACCGCGACAATGGAATGACATCATGGTTCGAGGATCGGCGAAGCGTGATGGGATCGTGACCTGGCGGGTTGGACGTCGCGCGTCGCGCCGTCGACGATATCGACTATGGTGAATCTCGTAGCTGCCCGCCCATGCATGAATCACTGCACCTTCCTCGCATGCGGCAGCGCCGTTCGGCCCGTCGGGCAAATCGGCCGGCGACGGCAAAAGCTGTCAAGGTCTTCTGAAAAACATAAATCATTTCGCGCCGTGCCCAAATCAGGCTTATGATGCCTGCGTTTCGTTGCACGGCAGGGGACGTATCGCGATCGTCACGGACGTTGGCAGCGAAATGCGATGGATGCGACATGTTGCAGCGGGCGAAGCGCCTGCGGACGAACGGCATGGCGCGGACGGCGAAAGCGTGTGGTCCTGGCCTCCCGACGCTGAGGCCAAGCTGGCGGTGATGATCCGCCGGCGACGGGGGCAAGACAGCCGGTCCCCGGGGAGAGCACGTATAAGCGTTAAAACCATCGCGCAGGGAGGGCTGGATCTGTCCGGCTGAACCTGTGGTACCTGCCGCCTGCATTTTTTCCGCAGGCGGGCCACGGGCCTCAGTCGAGGTCCGGCCTTCCCTGCGCCCTCCGCTTTCGGAGGGCCAATGAACCGGCATCCCTCGGGCAATTCGGGCCGCGAGAACAGATCACCATGCCTGGAACGCTCTCGCCACAACTCCCAGCGCCGTCCCGGCACCCATTGGGCGATAGCGCACGCCTCGCGCCACCCGCCTGTTCACGCAGTCGTGTCACGTCCCCCGTAACGCCGGCCGGGCACCGACGTATCTTGCAGCAGAGGCCGGACCGGGCCAGTGTTTCCGGCCGGCGAGACGAGACAAGCCCCCCTCACGAGGATCCGAAGATGCGCCTCACCCGCTCCCTTTTCGTCAAGACAGCCGTGCTCGGTGCGATGGCGGCCGGCATCCTGGCCTGGCAGCCGCTGCACGCCGCCGAGCAGGCCGTTGTGATCCCGCCGCCGGCCCAGGACCAGCCGGCCTCCGACGCGCTGGAAACCGCTGTCGTCGCCGGCGGCTGCTTCTGGGGCGTCCAGGGCGTCTACCAGCACACGGCCGGCGTGGTCAGCGCGGTGTCCGGCTATGCCGGCGGCACCAAGGCCACGGCCGATTACCGCACGGTCTCGAGCGGCACGACGGGCCACGCGGAATCGGTCCAGATCAAGTACGACCCGAAGAAGATCTCCTATGGCAAGATTCTGCAGATCTTCTTTTCGGTCGTGCACGATCCGACCCAGTTGAACCGACAGGGCCCGGACTCGGGACCGCAATATCGCTCGGCGATCTTCACCACCTCGGAGGCGCAGAGGAAGGTCGCGGAGGCCTATGTCGCCCAGCTCGACAAGGCCAAGGTGTTCGGCAAGCCGATCGTCACCAAGATCGGCAAGCTCGACGCGTTCTATCCGGCCGAGGCCTATCATCAGGACTACCTGACGCTGCACCCGAACCAGCCCTATATTGCCTATAACGACCTGCCGAAGATCGAGAATCTGAAGAAGATCTTCGCGGAGAACTATGTCGAGAAGCCGACGCTGGTCGGCGAGGCCAAGGCAACGAACTGAGGCGACGAACTAACTGGGTAACGAACTGAGGCGACGACCTGCGGCCGCGACCGAGGCCGATCAGCGCAATGACAGGGAGCGGACCAGTTCGGTCCGCCCGGAGGACAACGGGATGAGCGACACCAAGACGAGCGACAGGGTCATCAAGAGCGAGGCGGAATGGCGCGAGGAGCTGACGCCGATGCAGTACGCCGTGCTGCGCGAGAAGGCGACCGAGCGCCCGTTCTCGGGCGAATACGAGCATGAGCATCGCGCCGGGACCTACGTGTGCGCCGGCTGCGGCCAGACCCTGTTCGAGTCCGACGCCAAATTCGACTCCGGCTGCGGCTGGCCGAGCTTCACCCAGCCGGCGACGGAGAGCCACATCGACGAGGAGACCGACCATACCCACGGCATGGTCCGCACCGAGGTGCTGTGCTCGAAATGCTCCGGCCATCTCGGCCATGTCTTTCCCGACGGCCCGGGGCCGACCGGCCTGCGCTATTGCATCAACTCGGCGGCCCTGAAGCTGAAGCCGCGGTGACGTCTCCATCGGCCTCGGTTCCGTCACGGACGGTAATCGGGGCCGCTGGGCTGGCGGCCGGCGCGGCGCCGGGGGCCAAAACCGGCCACCAGGGGCGAGATTTTAGCCGTGCAGATCGGGCTCTCCTGCATTCACAAGTTGTGGATCGATTAAACCATTGAAAAAATAGGATATTTCAGTAGGCCCCGAACCAGGCCGGATTTACGATGTGAGCGTGCAGGATTCGCATTTCTGCCAAATCGGCCTATATTAGAGACCGTAACTGACTATGCAGGGCCGGGCCGCCTGGAGCGGCAAATCCCGCCCTCCACCCCCGCAATCGCTGGCGTCATTGCCAAGCTGAATGTTTTGAAAGCTCGCGTCAGCGCTTCCAGCCGACAAGAAGAGGTCTCAGACCATGCGTCCACTGCGTCCGTTCAACTTCAACACCTCTGCCGAACTGTTTCCCGCCGCCATCCGCAAGAAGAAGCGGGCGGGCTTCGCCTACCGGCGGTTCGGCACCGCGGCTGAAGCCGTGCGCTTCGCCATGGAGGAGTTGCCTGCGGATTCGCTGAATGGCGCCTACCTGCAGGTCGAGGAAGCCCGCTTCGACCAGAACGGCATCCGCACCTTGTATGAGAGCGAGGCGTTTCCGTTGCCGCGCCGGGGGGTCGACAAGGCGCAGGACGCCGATGCGGCCTGACGGCTGCCAGACCAGTCTTCAACACCCTGCCCCGCCTCGCGCGGGGCAGTTTTTTTATGGGGGTCGGTTTGCGAGGTTTTGGCCCGGTCTCGCAGCGCCTCAACGCGACTGGGTATCCAGCCACCGCCGCAGGATCTTGGCGTTGCGAATGTTGGCGCGGAACAGCACGTCGAAGGCGTCGCCCGCGACGGGGACCATGCCGATCACCCCCTCGACCGCGACATTGCCCAGCATCCGCGTAATGACGTGCCAGGGCGCGCCCAGCGCACGGGCCTCGCGCACCAGCCACAGCGACAGCGCGGTCGCGATGAGGTCGCCGACCACCGGGATCAGGCCGATGATGCCGTCGATGCCATAACGGATGTTGGTGCCGGGCAGGACGAAGGCGACGTCGAGCAGCTTCGCCACGGCCTCCAGCCGCGCGATGCGCTGCTCACGGGTCAGATTGCCGAAGGGATTGGCGGTGTTGAAATCGAAGCGCACACCGTCCGGACCGACGAAGGCGCCGTTGAACGAGGACCGGAAGGAGCCCTGCGGGATCTCACGTCCGTCCTGGTCGATGATCGGTCCGCGCGCCTCATTGGCGTCGAAGTGCGCCTGCGAGGCGCGTCCGCGGCGGGGCGAGGGAGCCATGTGGTCTTGCATACCCATGAGATGGCAACGCGCGGGGCTCGGCACAAGTTGCGTCGAACCGTCGCCTTGTCTCGCCTAGCGGCCCCGGGCGCCGGTCGGCGTCAGCCCGAAGCGGCGCCGGAAGCAGCGGTTGAAATAGGACAGGTCGTTGAAGCCGCAGGCAAACGCGATGTCGCTGATGCGGCGTCCGCCGCCGGCCAGCAGGTCCATGGCCTTGCGCAGGCGCAGCTCGTTCAGCCGGGCCGAGAAGCCGGCGCCGGCCTCATGCAGCAGGTCATTGACGTAGCGCTCGGACAGCCCGGCCGCGACGGCGAGCTTCTGCGCCGAAAAATCCGGCTCGGTGAAGCGGCTGTTCAGAATCGTCAGCAGCCCCGCCAGCCGAACGCTGCGCAGGCCGCCGCGGCCGGCCTTGCGCATCGCGTCGCCGCGCACACCGAGCCCGAGCGCCACCAGATCGAGCAGATGCTGCGCGATCGCCGGGCCGGCCTCGTCGGCCGCGGCGGGATGGGCGAGCAGCAGCTCGCTGTAATCCATCGCCAGCGACAGCGCGCCGCCCGGCGCCAATTCGCGTCCGACCAGATCATCGACACCGGAGACCATCGAGCGCAGCGTCATCATCGGCAGATGCACGTTGACGAAGCGCTTGTGGCTGGCGCCGTCGGCGCTGAAGAAAGGCTCATCGAGCTTGAGCAGCACCATTGCGCCGGGGCGCAGAACGAACTCGCGTCCGCGATGGACGACCATCGCCTCGCGGCTGCCGGCGTTGCGCGCCAGGCAATAGCGGTCGTCATTGGTCGCGAGCACTTGGCGCCGTTCGCGCCTGACACGGGTGAAGGTGCCGTCGCAGCGCCCGAGCAGGGTGGTCCCGATGTGGATCGCGTTCATTGCGGCGCGAAACGGCACGTCCTCGGCCGGATCGAGCTCACCCGTGTTGGAGAAGTGCTCGAACAATTCCGCAAAGCACAAGAAGCGCTGCCTGTCGTCGAGCCCTTTCGGCAGCATGTCGGTCGACAGCATTTTCCTGACGATGGTCATCGAAATCGGACCCGAGGCAAAGGAATTTCCGAAGCAACGCGATCAATGTGGCAGCGGCGGGATGAACGGCCGCTGAAGTCGGCAGAGCTCATCGAGACGGGATCGGGAGCGCCGATCAGTCCAAGTCGCGCGACCGTTCATGCCGATGAGTCCAAGACAGCGGCAACGGGTTCAACTAGCGATGCCGATGGACGCACGCGGACATGCGTTGCGGCCTGCACCCTTCAAGTCGAACAGCCATGAGTACGAGGAGAGATTGAAATGACCATGTCTTCCGCGGCCCGCAAGCTCTGCCTCGGCGCCGCCCTCGCGGGTTGCATCGGGATCGGCTACGCGCTCGGCGCGCAGCCGCACATGACCGCGACTATCACCATGCTGCAATCGGCGCGGGCCGAGCTGGCTCAGGCGACACCGAACAAGGGCGGCCATCGCGAGCGCGCGCTGGGGCTGATCGATCAGGCCATCACCGAGGTGCGTGCCGGCATCGCCTTCGCTGCCGGCGGCTGACCCTTTCGCAAATCACACCAGGGAGACCATCGATGCGAACCATCCTCACCAGCGCGCTCCTGTTGGGAGTTCTCACCGTCGGCGCATCTGCGATGCCGCTGGCTCCGATCGACGCCGGATCCAAGCCTGAGGTGATCCAGGTCGCCGGCGGCTGCGGCCCGGGCTGGCACCGCGGTCCCTATGGCGGATGCCTGCGCAACTACGCCAATCCGGCGGCGCACGCCTGCCCGCGCGGCTTTCACATCGGCCCCGGCGGCCGCTGCCGCGGCAACGGCAGGTAGGGCTGATCGGCTCGTGCGATCGGCTTACGCAGTCGGCGGCTCAGTAACGACCGCCGGCTGCGGCTCCTCAACGAATCTGTGCACCAGCCACGATGACACCGTCGCCGGGATGAAGCCGACCAGCCCGTACAGGATCCACTGCACGATGCCGTATTCGGAGCCATGCGAGGCGTAGTTGAAGGCCGCGAGCAGGAAGGCGATGCCGCCCACCAGCAGCATCCGCAACGTCGGCCCGATGCGCCTGACGTGGAACAGGATGTCGTCGATCGCGCACATCATCAGCGCCGGCAAGAAGCCGAACAGGTAGCTGTATTGCAGCGAGGTGACGAAGACCTTGAACAGCTTGGCCACTTCGCCCGGATTGGTGTTGGTCCAATAACCGGACATGTAGGTCGTGACCAGGAGCAGCGCGAAGCCGCCCAGCGCCGGGCCTACGGCAACGAAGATGAGATATCGCTTCATGCCCAATCTCCTGCCTCGGCGATTCGCCGAACGCGCGAGGCGCGTGCGGCCTGCTCAGTCACCCCACAGCGCGAAGGCGTCGTTGAACGCGCGCTCGCCCGGCGCGCCCTTCTCGATCGCGATGATGGCCCGGCGCTGATTGGTGTAGACCAAGGGAACGTCGAACCAGGAGCGCTCCTTCAGGAGCTGCACGTTGCGGGTCCGGTCGGCGTCGACGTTGGACAGGCCGACCAGGAAGAAGCCGTCGGTGACCTTCACCGCAAGGCCCGCCAGCGGCGTTCCGCGTGACTGTTCGTTGGACTTCATCAGGATGCCCGGCACGTTGCCGACGCCGCCGCCCGAGAAGTCCTGCGGCAGGATGAAGGTGAGCTCGGCGGTGTGGCTCGCCGGCAGCGACGTGTCGGTGTTGCGGCGGAACGACATCGTCATCTTGAACTTGCGATCGGGAATCTCGATGTCGGCGCGCACCGCGATATCGGCCTTCTGCGTGCCCGTCGCCTTGATCTGCTCGGTACGCCAGACCACCGAGCCGATGTACTGCTTGCCCTTCGGATCGGCGGGATCCTCGTCATACAGCACGACGCGCTGTGCGACCGGCGCGATCTGGTCCGAGGACGGCGACTGGCCGACGCGGTCGGTGATCTTCGGCTTGCTCAGCGGCGCGCCGGTGTCCTTGGGCGCCTCGACCGTCGAGGACGATTTGAACAGGCCGTTGACCATCCCGACCAGCGGCCGGCCCCACAGAATTCCGGCGCCGATCAGGATCAGCACGATCCCGGCGGCGATGGCGGCCTTGAACGGAAAGGTCGAGCCGCTGCGCTCCGGCTTCTTCTTGCCCTCGCGATCCGGAGCGGCGCCACGCTGGCGGGTCGAGGTGGCCGGCAGCGCGTAGCGCTCGGCCTCCTGGACCGACTCGTCATAGGAGTACGGCGCCTCGGGCAGCGGCGGCCGGTCATCGTCGTCGCCCTCGAGCCGATCGAGATCGGTGGCCGGAACGTTGGCGTAGGTCTTGCGCGCCGCGCGGTTGGCCTGCGCGGTGGCCTTGCCGAGATCGTCGACATCAGCGGTGATGTCGCGGAAGCCGCGCATGGCGGGCGGCGTTGCCGGATTGCCGTTGTCCTGAGCACCGCGGCGGGCGGCAGCCGGACGTTCGCGCACGGGAGGCGCCGCCCCATCCTGTGGAGGCGTTTGAGGCGGCTGGGGCCGCGGTGGCACAGCTGGTGCGCCAGCGGCAGCCGGCGGCGCTTCCGGTCGCGGATTGCGCGCCGGACGCAGCTCGGCCGTCTCGGCGCCGAGCGGCGGCCGCTCGGCCCGGGCAGCAGCCGGGCCCGCCGGTCGTGGCCGGGGGGCGGCAGTGGCGGCCTGGTCTGGAGTCGGAGTGGGCTGAGCCGAGGGGGCTGCCGGAGCATCCGAATTGCGCGCACCGGCCCGCCGGAGGGCATCGCCTGGGCGGGCAGCGCCACTGGACGCCCGCTGCGCCTCGCGGGCACGCTGGGCTGCTTCCGCCTCGACCTTGCGAACGGCCTCCTCGAGCGACAGCCGCTCGCGCGTGATCTCGGACTCGCTGAGCGGCGGCTGGACGCTGCGCAACTGTGCGATCAACGCCGCCCGGGCCCGCTCGTAAAGCGCACGCCGGCTTTCCCCGGGAGCGTTGGGGTCCAATCCGGCAATGGCACGGGCTATCAGCGGGTAGTAGTCGGCCATATCAACTCAATTCGCGCGCTCAGCTGTCGGGTCCCGTCACGCCTCGAAGGGATTCTGGACCAGAATAGTATCCTCGCGTTCGGGGCTGGTGGAAAGCAGCGCGATCGGGCAACCCACCAGTTCCTCGATGCGCCGGACGTATTTGATGGCCTGTGCCGGCAGATCGGCCCAGGAGCGCGCGTTCGCCGTCGGCTGTTTCCAGCCTTCGATCGTCTCGTAGATCGGTTCGACCCTGGACTGCGCGCCCTCACCTGCCGGGAAATGATCGATCTCCTTGCCGTCCAGCCTGTAGCCGGTGCAGACATCGATGGTGTCGAAACCATCGAGAATGTCCAGCTTGGTCAGCGCAAGACCGTTAATGCCGCAGGTCCGGACCGCCTGACGGACCAGGACCGCATCGAACCAGCCGCAACGACGCGGCCGGCCGGTATTCGTTCCGAATTCGCGGCCACGCTCGCCGATCTTGCGGCCGGTCTCGTTGTCCTGCTCGGTCGGAAACGGCCCCTGCCCGACCCGGGTCGTGTAGGCCTTGCACAGGCCGAGCACGTAGCCGATCGCGCCCGGCCCGAGGCCGGCGCCGGTGGCCGCCTGCGCCGCCACCGTGTTGGACGAGGTCACGTAGGGATAGGTGCCGTGGTCCACGTCGAGCAGCGCACCCTGCGCGCCCTCGAACAGCATGCGCTTGCCTTCGCGGCGCTTGATGTCGAGCAGCCGCCAGACCGTCTCCGCATAGGGCAGCAGCTTCGGCGCGAAGGCGGTCAGCTCGCGCAGGATCTGCTGGCCGTCGATCGGCTCGAGGCCAAGGCCGCGGCGGAGCGCATTATGGTGCGCGAGCAGGCGGTCGATCTTGTGCGGCAGCGTATCGAGATCGGCGAGGTCCATCAGCCGGATCGCGCGCCGGCCGACCTTGTCCTCATAGGCCGGGCCGATGCCGCGGCGGGTGGTGCCGATCGCGGTCGCCGCGCTCGCGGATTCCCGCAGCGCGTCGAGTTCACGGTGCAGCGGCAGGATCAGCGTGACGTTCTCGGCAACGCGCAGATTGTCCGGGCTGATGGCGACGCCCTGCGACTGGAGCTTGCCGACCTCGTCCAGGAAGGCCTGCGGATCGAACACGACGCCATTGCCGATCACCGACAGCTTGCCGGTGCGCAGCACGCCCGACGGCAGCAGCGCCAGCTTGTACGTCGCGCCGTTGATGACAAGCGTATGACCGGCGTTGTGGCCGCCCTGGAAGCGAACGACGATGTCGGCCTGCTCCGACAGCCAGTCGACGATCTTGCCCTTCCCCTCGTCACCCCATTGGGCGCCGACGACGACGACGTTAGCCATTCGCAGCTCTTTCCTCTGCCAAGATCCAAAACAGCACGATCGGTTCGGACGAAATCGCTTCCGATGAGGGGCCAGCCTGGCCAACCATGCGCCCAGCCCAAATCGCGGCCAGGACCGCTCGCTTGCGAGGCGACCCACCGGATAAAGGAAGCCGCCGGGCTAGGCAAGCGAGAACGGGCCTTCGGAGCACACAAGAGCGCCACCAAGCCTTTGATAAGCCCCAAAATTTCAAGCCGCCCCGGCTGCGGATCGGGCGACCCGGCCGTGCGCTTCTGGCGGCGCATCGACCCGGGCAGTTCCATTAAGCCTCCGAACGGCGGCGAATCTACGATCGAAGCGGCCCGCCCTCAGCTCTGGATGCGGCCGTCGACAACCTCGATGATGCGATCGCAGCGCCGGGCCAGATCAAGGTTGTGGGTGACGAGCAGGAAGCTCGTGCCGACCTCCCGATTGACGTCGCGCATCAGGCCAAAGACCGCTTCGGCAGACTTGGTGTCGAGGTTGCCGGTCGGCTCGTCCGCCAGGACCAGATCGGGGTTCATCGCCAGCGCCCGCGCCACCGCGACCCGCTGCTGCTGGCCGCCCGACATGTTGCTCGCGAGATGGTCGGCGAATTTCGCCAGCCCAACCTGGTCGAGCAGCTTCGACGCCTGCGCCTCGATCTCGGGGCCCGGGAAGCCGCGATCGACCAGCAGCGGCATCATCACGTTCTCCTTGGCCGTGAAGGCAGAGATCAGGAGATGAGACTGAAAGATGAAACCGATGGTATGGCCGCGCAGATGGGTGAGCTCGGTATCACTGAGCGACGCAGTATCCTGGCCCTTGATCGTCAACCGGCCGGAGGTCGGCCGGTCCAAGAGACCGACGATGTTCAGCAGAGTGCTCTTGCCGGAGCCGGACGGACCGATCAGCGCGACGAACTCGCCGCGGTCGACCTCGATGTCGATGTCGTGCAGCACCTCGGTCTCGGTCGGCAGCCCGACATTGTAGGCCTTGCAGACCTTCTCCAGTCGCAGCAGGACCTCAGCCACGGATCGCCACCACCGGATCGAGCTTGGCCGCGCGCAGCGCCGGCGCGGTCGCGGCGAGCAGGCCCGTCACCGTCGCGAGCAGGGCCGTGATGAGAAACAATCGGCGTTCGAGGATCAACGGAAACAACTCCGAGCCATCGGCCTGGCGCTGCACCGCATGCCAATAGATCAGCGCACCCGCGCCCATTGCCGCGCCGAACAGCGAGCCGACGAAGCCGAGCAGCCCGCCCTGCAGCAGGAACACGCGCAAGATCTGTCCGCGCGAGGTGCCCATCGCACGCAGGATCCCGATCTCCTTGGAGCGCTGGATCACCGAGACGATCAGCACGGCCGCGATGCCGAACGCGACCGAGAGCGCGACGAAGACGCGGATCAGCGTGTTGGATGTCGCCTGCGCGCGCACCGCCGTGAAGAACTGCGCGTTGGTCTTGATCCAACTGTCGGCCTTGACGCGATTGGCGGCCTGGATGCGCTGCGCAATGTCCTCAGCGGCATAGATGTCCCGTACGGTGATGTCGATCGTGGTGACGCCGCCGACCATGCCGAGCAGCGACTGCGCCGTGCGCAGCGCGACATAGGCGGAGCGCTGATTGGCGCCCTTGCTGCCGAGATCGACGAGACCAGTCACGATCAGCACGCGGTTGGCGCCGGATGCCGCCTGAACATTGAGCTTGTCGCCGACGATCGCGCCGAGATCCCTGGCGAGCTCGGTACCTATGATGATGTCCTCGCTGGTCAGCCGCGGCTCGCCGGCGACGATGTAGTCCGGCACGCGCACGATTGTGAAGTAGCTCTCCGGCTCGATGCCGGACAGCGTCACGGCGCGGCTGGCGTCGCCGCGAATGGCGAGGGCGGAGCCGGAGATGGTCGGCGACACCGCGGTGATCTCCGGCATCGCCAGCATCTGATTGCGGATCTTCGGCCATTGATCGATCGAGATCACGCGCTGGCTCGGACGCTGCACGATGGCATCCTCGATCACGCCATTGTCGTTGCGCAGGGGACGCGCAACCTGATCCGGCGTCAGCAGTTGGATCTGCGGCTGCGAGGTCAGCACCCGCTTGATGAAATTGGCCTCGAGGCCGGCGAGCATCGCCGACATGAACACGATGACGCCGACGCCGATCGCGATGCCGCCGATGATGAACAAGGTCTGCAGCCGGCCCTCGCGCAGGAAACGCACCGCCGCGATCCACTCGAAGGGCAGCCAGCGGTTCACGGCAGCACCGGGCGGAAGCGCTGGCCGGTCAGGATGCCGGAACTCTGGGGCACGGCGATGTCACCGGCGTTCAAGCCGTCGACGATCTCGACATGGCTGTTGCCGCGGAGGCCGACGCGCACCGGCTGCTTGACCGCGCGGCCGTCCTTCACCCCGAGCACCCAGGGCTGTCCCGAGGTGATATCGTGAACCGAGCGCACCGGCAGCTCCAGCGTATCCTTGCGGGAGGCGACCTCGATGTCGACAGACACCGTCATGTCCTGGCGCAGATAGTCGGGCGGGTCCTTGACGATCAGCTTGACCTGGACGGACGCGCGGGAAATATCGATGCCGGGATTGATGTAGCTGACCACAGCGGGGAAGCGCCTGTCGGGGTAGGCATCGGCCGACGCGAGCGCCGTCTGGCCGAGCGCCAGCTTGCCGAGATTGCGCTCGTCGATCTGCAGGACGAGCTGGAGATCGCCGGCAGGCGCCAGGACGAGCAGCGTCTTGCCGGGCTGCGCCACGGTGCCGCGCTCGACACTGCGCGTGATCAGCACGCCATCGCGCGGCGCCGAGATCGTCGCATAGCCGAGACGCGACTGCGCCGTGTCGAGATTGGCGCGCGCCTGGTTCAGCTGCGTCTCGGCCATGACGTAGTCGCTGCCGCCGGGGCTCGCCGTGAAGACCTGGAATTCGGCGGCACGCTTCTGGGCCAGCGCAACGTCGAGCGTCTTCTGAGCCTCGTCGAGCGCCGCGCGCGTGGCATAGCCGTTGCCGGTCAGCTGCGACGTCCGGTCATAGGTCTGCTGGGCATTGAGCAAGGTCGCCTGCACCTGGCGCAACGCCTCCTTCGCCGACGGCAAGGTCAGCTCGGCGAGCTGGCGCATCCGCGCCTCGGCCTGCGCCACCTGCCCCTGTGCCTGCACCACCGCAGCCTTCAGCTCGCGCGACTCCAGCGAGATCAGCGGCTGGCCCTTGGTGACGTGCTGGCCTTCCAGCACCAGCACCTCCTCGACGGTGCCGGTGATCTGGCTGCCGATCTCGACGCGGAACGGCGTCTCGACGTGACCGCTGGCAACGACCGCCTCGACGAGGTCGCCGCGCCGGACCTGATCGACCACGATGGCAGGCCCAAGCATGACCCGGACGCTTTGCCAGCCGCCAAGGCCGAGCAGCACGATGATGGCGAGAGCGAACCAGCGATGCGCCCAGACCGCCGCTAGGACGGTCGGACCAACGGCGGCTTTCGTCGGGGACGGGAGAGCTGCGGCATGATCGGCCATGATCGTCAACACAAACTCGTCAATGCGGATGATGCCCAGTGACGCGCCATCCATTCCTTGAGTGCGGCCGTCAGCCCGCGGCGCATTGCACACAAAGCTAGGGGATCGCGACAGCAGGATGTTGCGCTAGGTCAACCGGCGGACGATCGTTCATGCAAATCAGGCATGATGACCATTACCAATCATCCACGAACATGAACGGACGCATGTGAGCACTGATACGACCCCCGGCCTGCACCGGTTCTGGCGCCTGTCGCCTGCGCAGGCAGGCGCAGCGCTGGCCTGCGACCTGGACGGCCTCGGCAGAGCCGACGCCGAGCAGCGGCTGCAACGCTACGGCCGGAATGCCGATTCCCCATCGCATGTCGTGGGGCCGATGCGCGCCGTGCTCCGCCGCCTGCTCGAGCCGCTATCGCTGATCCTGCTGGTGGCCGGCATCATCTCGATGGTGACGGGCGACGTGATCGGCGGCGCCATCATCGTCCTCATCCTCACGCTGTCGATCGGACTCGATACGGTTCAGGAGGGGCATGCCGTCAAGGCGGCCGAGGAGCTCCGCCGCTCCGTGGCCCTGAAGGCCGAGGTCAAGCGGGACGGCGCCTATCGCGAGATCGACGTCGACGCCGTCGTTCCCGGAGACATCCTGCGCGTCCGCGCGGGCGACATCGTTCCTGCCGATGCGCTGATCATCGAAAGCAAGGCCTTCACTGCCGGCGAGGCGGCGCTGACGGGAGAGCCCTATCCCGTGACGAAACAGGCCGGTATTCCCAGCGATGAGAATGACACGTCGAATGCGCTGTTTCGTGGCTCCGTGGCTCAGACCGGAGAGGCCGTCGCGCTCGTCGTCAACACCGGGCCGAACACGATGTTCGGCGCTGCCGCCTCGGCGCTGGCCGAAGCGCAGGCCCGCACGCCGTTCGAGCGCGACCTGCACGAGTTCGGCCTCGTCATCGCGCGGCTGACGCTGGCGCTGGTCGTGATCGTGCTCGCGGTGCGCGTCGTGTTCGGCCGTGATGTGCTCGACTCGCTGTTGTTCTCGGTGGCGCTGGCCGTCGGACTGACGCCCGAGCTGCTGCCGATGATCACCACCGTGACCCTGTCGCGCGGCGCGCTCCGCATGGCCAACCGCAAGGTGATCGTGAAGCGGCTCGCGGCGATCCATGATCTCGGCGCGATGTCGGTGCTGTGCACCGACAAGACGGGAACATTGACCTCAGCAGAGATCACGCTCGCCCGAAGCATCGCGCCCGACGGCAGCGACGACCCGCGAGCCGCGGAGCTCGGCGCGATCGCTGCCGCACTCGGCGGCGATCGGGGCTCGCTCGACACCGCGCTCATCGCCGGCGCGGACCGTGCGGCAGCAGGATGGACCCTGGGCGGACAGCAGACCTTCGACTTCTCGCGCCGGCTCGGCTCGGTGCTGGCGATCCGCGGGGCAGATCAGATCTTGATCGTGAAGGGCGCGCCAGAGGCGGTGATCGAGCTCTGCACGCAGCAACGGCAGGGCAGCGCGACTACGCCGATCGACGCCAGCGGCCGCAACGAGATGTGCGCGCGCGTTCACGCGCTGGCGCGCGAGGGCCTGCGCACGGTCGCAATCGCGTCACGGCCCTGGACCGGCGCGCCGCGCGAGATCGAGACCGATGACGAGCAGGAACTGATCTTCGAGGGTCTGTGCGCGTTCGCCGATCCGCCCAAGCCGACCGCAGCCGCGGCTATCGCACAGCTTGCGCGCGCCGGCATCGCGCTGAAGATCCTTTCCGGCGACGATCCGGTCGTGGTCAAGCGACTGGCCGGGCTGGTCGGACTGAGGGCGGATCGCGTGCTGTCCGGCCGCGACATCGCCGAACTCAGCGATGACGCGCTCGCGGTGCAGGTGCGCTCGGCCGACGCGTTTGGCCGGCTCGCCCCCGATCAGAAATCGCGCATCGTCAAGGCGCTGCAGGCCTCGGGCCACGTCGTCGGCTTCCTGGGTGACGGCATCAACGACGCGCCGGCGCTGAAGGTGGCCGACATCGGCCTGTCGGTCGACGGCGCCACCGCCGTGGCGCAATCCGCCGCCGACATCATCCTGCTCGCCTCCGATCTCGAGGTTGTCGCCGACGGTGTGGAGGAAGGGCGGCGCACCTTCGCCAACATCCTGAAATACGTGCGAATGGGCGCGAGCTCGAATTTCGGCAACATGCTGTCCATGGCGGTCGCTTCGATCATACTGCCCTTCCTGCCGATGCTGCCGACGCAGATCCTGCTCAACAACCTGCTCTATGATCTCTCCGAACTCGGCATCCCGTTCGATCGTGTGAGTCCGCAGGCCACCGCGCGGCCGCAGCGCTGGGACATGAAGCGGCTGCTGCGCTTTGCCGCGATCATGGGCCCGCTGTCGTCGCTGTTCGATTTTCTCACTTTCGGCGCCCTGCTCTATTTGTTCCATGCGACGCCCGACGAGTTCCGGACCGCCTGGTTCCTCGAATCGATGGCGACCCAGATCCTCGTCATCTTCATCATCCGGACCAACGGACGGCCATGGAGCAACCGCGCCGATCCGATGCTGACTGCGTCGTCACTGACCGCGCTCGCCGTCGCGCTCGTCGTACCCTTCACCCCGGCCGGCGCCTGGTTCGGCTTCGTGGTGCCGCCGATCGCCGTGCTGGCCACCATCGCGGCTCTCGTTATCGCCTATCTGGTCTGCGCCGAAGGTCTCAAATCGGTCGCCGTACAGTCCACGACCTTGCGAACTCACCGGCAGCATCACCACCGCGGTTCATGACCAGCGCCGCTGCATAGTCGCGATGCATCTGCCCTCTTGATAGGCAGCTGCAATTGGTGTCTGTCGACGAGGCCGGGGAGGACCAGCGGCCGGGATGACCGGGCCGGATGCCGCGGCGCACGAACCGGGGCCAACACCGCCGCATGTCTGCCGCCGATCCCACCGCGTCCCCAGCGCCCGCGCGCGGCTGGATCGCCAATCAACCTTACGTGCTGCTCAGCATCACCGCGCTGTGCTGGGCCGGCAACGCGATCGTCGGCCGGCTCGCCGCCGGGCACATTCCGCCGGTGACCTTGTCGTTCCTGCGCTGGTCGCTCGCCTTTCTGATCATTCTGCCGCTGGCCTGGAAGCAGCTTCGCCAGGACTGGCCGGCGATCCGCTCCAAGCTCGGCGTCATGATCGCGCTGTCGGTGACCGGCATCGGCGCCTTCAACACGCTGCAGTACTGGTCGCTCGAATACACCCAGGCGCTCAACACGCTGCTGCTGCAATCCGGCGGTCCGCTGATCGTGGCGCTCTGGTCGATGCTGTTGCTGCGCGTGCACCTCACTTTGGCGCAGGCGATCGGCATCGTGCTGTCGATGATCGGCGTGCTGCTGATCCTCACGCGCGGCCATCCGGCGGCGCTCGCCGACATCAGCTTCAACAAGGGCGACCTGATCTTCCTGGTCGCGATGGCGGTGTTCGGCTTCTACTCGGTGCTGACGATCAAGCGACCGCAGATCCATGGCCTGTCGATGGTCGCCTTCACCTTCGGCTGCGGAGCCGCGAGCCTGATTCCGCTGTTGATCTGGGAGCTCAACACGCGCCCGGTGATGGCGCTCGACACCCAGAATCTGCTGTCACTGCTCTACGTCGCGATCTTTCCCTCGACCATCGCCTATCTGTGCTTCAACCGCGGCGTGCTCCTGATCGGCGCCAACCGCGCGGCGCCGTTCTTCCATGTCGTGCCGGTGTTCGGCTCGATCATGGCGTTCGTCTTCCTCGGCGAGCGGCCGCAGATCTTCCACGTGATCGGCTTCGCCCTGGTCCTGAGCGGCGTCTACGCGGCCTCGCGCAAGCAGGCGACGTGAGGCGAATGGTTCATCCGAGCGCCTTGAGCGTCATGCAGACGGCCATCAGCGACACGAAGCCCACCAGCAGGACGCGCAACCGTTCCGGCGGAACGCGGTTCGCGAGACGCGCGCCGACATCGGTGCCGACCGCGAGGCCGACGATCACCGCGACGAGCGTGGGCCAGGCCGGCATGGCGCCGTGCCGCCAGTAGATCCAGGCGGATGGAAGCGTCGTGGGCACCAGCGTCAGCGCCAGGCTGATCATCTGGGCGCGGTGCTGTGCCATGCCCAGCACCGCGCTCAAGCCAACCACCGTGGCGAGCCCGCCGCCGATCCCAAGAAAGCCTGAGGACACGCCGGCCGCGCAGCCAACTGCAAGGAGCGCTGCTCGATGTGGATCCGGCGCGGCGCCAGTTGCTTCGGCGGACTCCTTCGCCCGTCGCCTGCGCAGCAGCAGAGCATCGAGCAAGAATAGGTAGATCACATAGGCCCATTGCAGGACCGCCGCCGTCGTCCAGTTCGCGATCAGTGCGCCGACGATGCCGCCGACCAGGAATCCCAGGCCGAGCCAGAGCAACACCGCAGCCGTCACCCGATTGCCGCTATCCCAATAGCGCCTGATGCCGGCCGCGCTGGTCGGCGGGATCTGCGCGACCAGCGAGAGCCCTTGCGCGGTGTGCTGCTCGGCGCCGAGCAGCATGACCGCGAACACGACGAGCCCACCACCGGGAGTGACGCCGAGCAGCCCCGAAGTGAAGCCGCCGACCAGCCCGGTGCCGAGACCGGCAATGAGATCAGGAACGCTCGTCATTGAGACCCGCCCGGTACGGTTGGAGAGGCAGTCCTTCAGGTCATCGCCGCGCCGTGAGTCCCGTCAGCAGCGTCTCGAATGCGGCCATCGCTTCGGATGACGAGAACGGCTCGCCCCACAATCGCTGCAGCACGAACCCCTGGAACATCGCGACGATCGTGCGGGCCATGCTGCGTGGATGAACGGAGCGGTCGATGACGCCGAGCCGCTGGCCGCGCTGCAGCAGCTCGGTGATCAAGACGGCCGGCTTGCGCACACCGTCCGTCACCTGCGCGCGGATGTCATCGTCCCGCAGCGCCTCGGCCCAGAGCTGCAGCGCGATGCGCCGGTGGCGCAGGCCCTCTTCCTTTTGCATGTCTGCCAACGAGGCGCGCGCAATGGCGCGCAACGCTTCCAACGGATCAGAAATCTCACGCGCCGTGGCTAACAGGGCGGCATCACGGGCATGGCGATGCTCGCCGATCGCCTGAATGAGCTCTTCCTTGCTGGCGAAATGGCCGTAGATGCAGCCCGCGCTCAAACCAGATTGCGCAATGACATCGGCGATCGTGGTCTGATGGAATCCCTGCCGGGCGAAGCAGGCCTCGGCGGCCCGCAGGATCTCGTCCCGGCGCGCGGCCATCGTCTCGGGCTTGAGTTTCGGCATGCGCAGCTCCTGCCGAGCGGTCGCAGGGTGCGGCTGTCGGCTCGATGGCGTTCCCGTCTGCGATGAGCATACAAAACGAATATTCGTTTTGTAAAGGAGGCCCATTGGTATTTCGACATGGCGGCCTTCCGCCCGGCGCTCTTGTCCCGCCCGCCATTTCGGGCACAAGCTCCGGTCAACAAGAGAAGCCGATTCCTTGCCCACCGCATCGCATCCGACCTCGCCGCTGGCCTGGCTCAACAACCAGCCCTATCTGCTTCTGACGCTGGCCTCGCTGTTCTGGGCCGGCAACATCGTGCTGGCGCGCTATGTCGCCGGGCACGTGCCGCCGCTGACCCTGTCCTGCATCCGCTGGATCGGAACTTTCCTGATGCTGTGGCCGTTCGCGCGGACGCATCTCGTACGCGACTGGCGTACCTTGCTGGCCAGCTGGCCGCTGCTGCTGGTGCTGGCGCTGACCGGCTTCGCCATCAACAATGCGCTGTCCTACTGGGCGATGCAGTACACCCAGGCGCTCAACGGGCTGCTGATCCAATCCTCGGCCCCCCTGTTCGTAGCGCTATGGTCGCTCGTGCTGTTCGGGGTCAGGCTGACGGCGGCGCAGTTCGCCGGCATCGCGATATCCTTGACCGGCGTGCTGGTCATTTTGCTGCGCGGTGACCTCGGCGCATTGGCCGCCATTCAGTTCAACCGCGGTGACTTGATGTTCGCCGGGGCGCTGCTGGTGTTCGGGATCTACTCGGCGGTCATGACGCGGCGGCCGGCCGTGCACCAGCTGTCGCTGATCTCGTCCTGCACGGCCTTGGGCGCCCTGCTGCTGCTGCCGCTGGCCGCGTGGGAATACGCGTCCGGCTTCGTGCTGCAGCTCGATCTGTTATCGCTCCTGACCCTCGGCTACGTCGTGGTGTTCGCCTCGACGCTCGCCTATCTGTTCTTCAATCGCGGCATCGGCCTGATCGGGCCGAACCGCGCCGCGCCGTTTCTGCATCTGGTGCCGCTGTTCGGCTCGGTGCTGGCGATCCTGCTGCTCGGCGAGGAGCTGAAGCCGTTTCATCTGATCGGCTACGCGCTGGTCATCGCCGGCGTGATCATCGCCTCCCGCACCGGCCGCACCAAGGTCGCGTGAGCGCCTGCAAGCTCACGCCGTGCTTTCAAGGCCAGGCCCGGTCCATCACCGCTGCGACTAGGCCGTGCGCACCTTCGCCATGAAGCCATCGACGGCCCGCTGCAGCAGGCTCGACTGGCTGTCGAGCTCACGTGCGCTCGACAGCACTTCGGCGGCAGCCATGCCTGTCGCTTCCGCCGCTTTGGTCACGCCGCCGATGTGCGCGCTGATCTCGTTCGAGCCGGCGGCGACCGACTGGATGTTGCGCGCGATCTCGCGCGTCGCGTCGCCCTGCTGCGCGATCGAGGTCGAGATCGAATTGGTGATCTCGCTCATCTGCGCGATGGTCTGGGTGATGCCGCTGATGGCGGTGACCGCATCCTGGGTCGAGGTCTGCATCGCCGCGACCTGCGCCGAAATCTCCTCGGTCGCCTTCGCCGTCTGGTTGGCGAGTGCCTTCACCTCCGAGGCGACGACGGCAAAGCCCTTGCCGGACTCGCCGGCGCGCGCGGCTTCGATGGTGGCATTCAGCGCCAGCAAGTTGGTCTGCGCCGCGATCGAGTGGATCAGCTTCACGACCTCGCCGATCTTCTCGGCGCCGGTCGACAGCACCTGAACGGTGGCATTGGTGCGCTCCGCATCGCCCACGGCTTTGCTCGCAATCTCGCTGGAACGGGCGACCTGGCGCGAAATCTCATTGACCGAGCTCGACAGCTCTTCGGCCGCGGCCGCGACCGTGCCGACATTGTCATTGGCGCTCTGGGTGGCGGCGCTGACGGTCGAGGCGCGCGAGCTGGCATCGCTCGCGGTCGAGGTCATCGATTGCGCGGTGTGCTGCATGCTCTCGGCCGCCGACGCCACCGAGCGGACGATGCCGTTGACGCTGCGCTCGAAGTCGGCGGCCAAATTCTGCATGGCCGCGGTCCGCTCGGCGGCCGCACGCTGCTGGGTGGCGGCCTCGGCCTGCTCGAGCTCGCGCATCCGCAGCGCGTTGTCCTTGAAGATCTGGACAGTGGAGGCCATCCCGCCGATCTCGTCGCCGCGGCCGACACCGGGAATCTCGCCCTCGAGCCGGCCATCGGCGATCTCGCGCATGCGGACGCCGAGACGATCGAGCGGCACGCTGATGCTGCGGCTGATCAGCCAGGCGATCCCGCCGGCGACGACCGCGATGCCTGCGCAGGCCACCCAGATCAGCCACTTCAGCGGCTTCATCTTCGCGTCGAGATCGTCGACATAGACGCCGGTGCCCACGAACGTATTCCAACCGGGAATCATCACGGCATAGGAGATCTTGCGGGTCGGCTGCTCCTGGCCGGGGCGCAGGTATTCGTAGTGCAAGGTGACTTCGCCATCCTTGGCAACGCCGTCGCGCAGCTCGACGACGAGCTTACGGCCGTTGAGCTCGAAATCGATCACGTTCGAGCCGCGCTGCTTCGGATCCTGGGACAGCACCACATTGCCGTCCATCGTATAGGCGAACAGATAGCCCGTGCCCTTGTCGAAGGTCATCGTTCTCCCGCGATTGACGAACTCGTCGAGAGCAGCCTCCTTCGTCAATTTGCCCGCTTCGACATCCTTGATGAGGCCGAGGGCCATGTTACGCGCGGTCTCGACGATCGCCCGGCACTGTTCGATGCGGGCATTGACCATCTCCTTTTGCATCAGAGTGCCGGCAAACGTACCGGCCGCGGCAAGGCCCAGCATCGCCACGCCGACGACGATGGCGAGCTTGGGGGCAATCTTCAGGTTGTTCAGCAGCACGCAACGAACTCCGCCCGGTCCCCGATCGACGACCTCGATCTGTCAAGGTGAGCCGCTGGTTAACTGATCAGGCGATGGTTAGAGTTCGGTTGCAAACGCCCTCCGTAGAATCCCGGATCAGCTCGGGGCAACGGCATCCCGGACCGGGACCGCAGCGGAGGCCGGCCGCAACGGCGCGAACTCATCGGCGGTCAGCGTCTCCTTGGCAATCAGGAGCGCGACGCCGCGCTCGAGGTCCGGGCGATGGCTTTCGAGAATCGCCCTGGCACGGGCATCGCCGTCTGCAATCAGATCCCGTACGGCGAGGTCGATCTCGCGCCCGGTCTCCTCCGCCGCCGACACGATCTGATCCTGTGGCTGCAGGAACGACACCTGTGGACGCGGCGCGTAGGTGCGCTGCCCGACGGTCGCATCCATCCCGTATTTGGTGACCATCTCGATCGCGATCTCGGTCGCGCGCTGCAGATCGTCGGCGGCGCCAGTCGAGACATCGCCATCGAAGATCAGCTGCTCGGAAGCCCGTCCGCCCATCAGCACGGCGATGCGGTTCTTCAACTCGCTGACCGCGAGCAGGAAGCGATCCTCGGTCGGGCGCTGCATCGTGTAGCCGAGCGCGCCGACGCCGCGCGGAATGATCGAGACCTTCTGCACCGGATCGACGCCGACGAGATTGGCCGCGACCAGCGCGTGACCCATCTCGTGATAGGCGACACGGCGGCGCTCGGCGGGACTGAGCACGCGGCTCTTCTTCTCGATGCCGGCGACGATGCGCTCGATCGCCATCGTGAAATCGTCGAACGTCACCTCGTGGCCCTTGCGGCGGGTCGCCGCGATGGCGGCCTCGTTGATCAGGTTGGCGAGGTCGGCGCCGGTGAAGCCGGTCGTCAGTGCCGCGACTTTGTCGAGATCGACGCTGTCGGCGACCGTGATCTTGCGGACATGCACCTTGAGGATTGCGAGCCGCCCGCCCCTGTCAGGACGGTCGACCAGCACCTGGCGATCGAAGCGGCCGGCGCGCATGAGCGCGGGATCGAGGATCTCCGGCCGGTTTGTCGCGGCGAGCAGGATGACGCCGGAGCTTGGGTCGAAGCCGTCGAGCTCCGCCAGCAATTGATTGAGCGTCTGCTCCTTCTCGTCGTAGCCGCCAAACTGGCCGCCGACGCTTCGGCTGCGGCCGAGCGCGTCGAGCTCATCGATGAAGATGATGCAAGGCGCGGCCTTGCGGGCCTGCTCGAACAAATCGCGCACGCGGGCAGCGCCGACGCCGACGAACATCTCCACGAACTCGGATCCGGAGATCGAGAAGAACGCCACACCCGCTTCGCCCGCTACCGCGCGGGCGAGCAGGGTCTTGCCGGTGCCGGGCGGGCCAACCAGCAGGATGCCCTTGGGCACGTGCGCGCCGAGCCGGCCATAGCTCTTCGGATCCTTCAGGAACTGCACGACCTCCTGCAGCTCGAACTTCGCCTCGTCGACACCGGCGACGTCGGCGAAGGTGACCTTGGTGTCGGTCTCGACATAGACCTTGGCGCGCGACTTGCCGATCGACATCAGACCGCCGAAGCCCTGGCGATCCATCACCTTGCGGCCGAGGAACACCCAGATGAGATAGAACATCAGCGCCGGCACGACCCAGGACAGCAGCGCCTGAATCAGCCCGCCCGAGGGCACACCAGTCACCGTCACGCCCTTTGCGGCAAGCTTCGCGGCCAGCGGCGGATCGACGCGCGCGGTGATGAACGACGTCTTGCCGTCGGACTGCTTGTCCTTGAACTTGCCCTGGATGGTGTCCTGGCTGACCGACACCTCGGAGATCTTGCCCTGCTCGATCAGCTGCTCGAACTGGCTATAGGGAATCGTCTCGACCGTGTTGTAGGTCGTCAGAAGCCATTGCAGCAGCAGCATGCCGACGCCGGCGAGGAAGATGTAGCCGACGGCGACGGCCTGCTTGCGGGTGTTCGGGTCGGATTCCATGTCGGCGCTCTCGGTCGAGATCGATCACGGCCGGACAGGACGTGATCGAACGGGGTCCCACTCGCGCATAACAGGGCCGGGACCGGGCGGCTTGTCATGGATCAAACGGCGCCGATCCCACGCCGGGCAATCAGCCCGACGGCTGCAACACGATCGACTTGTCCTTCGGCCAGCGCACACGCCAGGCGAAGGCGATATCCTTGGCCTCGCCGGGTCTGGCGTCGATCACCCATTCGACGACACCACGCCGGTCGCGGACGTTGGTCGAGGCCGGCGGCGTGGTCGCGGGAAGCATCTCAACCGTGATCTCCTCGTTCTCGCTGACCGGCAGTTGATCATGGATCGCGACCTTGATCGGGAAATCATGCGCGTTGCGGACCGTGGTTTTGAAGGCGCGCTCGTCGATCTTCGCCGTCGTCACGATCAGACCGGCCGAACCTTCGTTCCGTTTGACGACACTGCGCTCGACTTTGACCTTGTCGTCGGCCCCGAAGCCGACATGAACGACCTCGTCCTTGCCGGCCGACGCCAGTCTGCTGGTGCCGACGAACATGCCGTCGCGATAGATCGAGACCTTGCCCGGCAGCAGCGGCGCCTCCTCGCTCTGCGGGAAGCTCGCTTCGAGATAGGCGGTGGGATCGATGACGGGCGCCGAACGGATCGTCAGTTCGGGCGTGATCGTCGCGGTGGAAATACGCAGGCTCTTCGCGCCATCATTGGCACCGACGCTGACGCGTCCGGGGAGGTGGAAGACGGTCTGAAAGGCGCTGATCTCCGCTACCGTCTGCTGCTCGACGGCCTTGTCCGCGACATCTCCGAACGTCGTCCCTCCGCCAAAGCGAAACTCCTGCCGGCTCTCCATGAGTCCTCGTGCCGCGCTGACAGCGGCCGGCTTCGGCGCGGGCTGTGGCGGCGGCGGATATTGCGCGATGATCGTCCTGAGCTCGGGCGCGCTGCCGCCGCGTCCGGTCCGCACCGTCGAAACCGTGAGCGCGACCTCGGACCAGTCCTCCCCGGTGGCCTGCTGTATCTCGGCGCGTCGCACCAGTTCGAGAGCCGGTTTGCGGTCCTTCGCCGTCGTGTCGAGACGCGCGTCGTAGAGCGGCACCCAGCGGGCATTGCGCACCGCGTAGGTCACGCGCAAGGTCGCCTTGGTCGCTGCCGCAGCCGACAATTCGATCCGCACCTCCAGCTTGCTCGGGGGCTTCGTCGTGAGATTGTCCTGCAGGCGCGCGATCTCGCGATCGATCTCGCGCTGCTTGCGTTCGGCATCACGGATCGCCGCGTCGGCCTGTCCGACCTCGTCGGCAACGGCGGCGAACGCGGCACGCCATTCCGTGATCGGACGCGCCTCGCCCTTTTCGCCGAGCCCGGCCGGCGATGCCTCGGCAAAACGCTCGGCAAATTTCTTGCGCGCCAGGGCCGCGGCGATCGTGCCATCGAGATTGGCGCGCTCGTCCTTCAGCGCTTCGATGCGCTTGTCGATGTCGGGCAGGTTGACGGGCGGCGCCGCACGCGGTGGCTTGGCGTCGACGGTGCCGATCACGAGCTTGGCGCCAGCCTCGCCTTCCACACGAAGCGAGGACGCATCGAGTCCGAGCGGGAAGTCCTTGGCGATCGCCGTCGTGTCGCCGGTGGGAAGGTCGAGCGAGATGACCCGGGTCACGGTCGCGCCGTCGGGATACACGGTGACGGCATCGACGGTGGACGTCGCGTCGAGGTTTGCCGCATGGCCCGGCGCCGCCGCCAGCGAGGCACCGAGAACGAGAGTTGTCGTAACCAGCCACGTCGTTCGCATTGCCATCGATCTCTCCGTATCCCAGCGCCCCTGAGAACCGGATGAGCCGGTCCCTTGCGGGGCGTTAGACGCCACGAGAGGTCCGCGGGTTCAAATCGTGCGACCGCAAAGCTTGCCGTTGAAATTCCGCCGAGCACAGACGAGCACAGAAAAGGGGCAGCACGGCCACGGTGCCGTGCAGCCCCTTTCCGGTCGGCCAATTTGGCCCAGCGCGTGAAGAGTTGAGGTCTGGTTGCGAACCGCGAAGGATGTGCGCTCCCTCTCCCAGTTGCGGGGAGGGCTGGGGTGGGGGTGCCTCCTCGATCGAGGCTGCCCGAGTGGAGGAAGCCCCCACCCGGCGCTTCGCGCCGACCTCTCCCGCTCTGGCGAAGCGAAGCTTCGCTTGACGGGAGAGGTGAACCGAGCCAGCGGCTAAGTCGATTCAACCAAGAAGCACCGCGCGCGCTAGCGCGTCATCAGAACGCCAGCGCCTTGGCCTGCTTGACCTGCGGCAATGCCTGGATCTTGGCGAGCAGATCGGCCGGCACCGCACCGTCGACCTCGACCAGCGCGATCGCGTCGCTTCCCGGCGCGACACGGCCGAGATGGAAGGTCGCGATGTTGATCTTCGCGTCGCCGAGGAGGCTTGCGAACTTGCCGATGAAGCCCGGCTTATCCTCGTTGGTGACGTAGATCATCGACTTGCCGAACTCGGCGTCGACACGGATCCCCTTGATGTCGACGAGGCGCGGCTTGCCGTCGGCGTAGACCGTGCCCGACACCGCGCGCTCCTGATGCTCGGTGGTGACCGCGACCGTGATCAGGCTCTCATAGTCGCTCTCGCCGGCGCGCAGCACCTCGTCGACGATCATGCCGCGCTCCTTGGCGATCACCGGCGCCGACACGACGTTGACCTCGCCCAGCATCGGCCGCAGCAGCCCGGCCAGCACCGCCGAGGTCAGCGCCCTGGTCTTCATCTCGGCGACGTGGCCTTCATAGGTGATCTGGATCTTGGTGATGCTGCTTTCGGTGAGCTGGCCCGCGAACGAGCCGAGTTTCTCCGCGAGTGCGATGAACGGCTTCAGCTTGGGCGCTTCTTCCGCGGTGATCGACGGGAAGTTGATCGCGTTCGAGATCGCGCCGGTGAGCAGGTAGTCCGACATCTGCTCGGCGATCTGCAGCGCGACGTTCTCCTGCGCTTCCGTGGTCGAGGCGCCGAGATGCGGCGTGCAGATCACGTTGGCATGACCGAACAGCGGATTGCTGGTCGCCGGCTCCTCGGCGAACACGTCGAGGGCCGCGCCCGCGACATGCTTGGAGTTGAGCGCCTCCAGCAGCGCCTGCTCGTCGATCAGGCCGCCGCGCGCGCAATTGATGATGCGCACGCCCTGCTTCATCTTGGCGATCGCCGCGGCATCGATGATGTTGCGGGTCTTGTCGGTGAGCGGCGTATGCAACGTGATGAAGTCGGCGCGCTTCAGCAGCTCCTCGAGCTCGACCTTCTCGACGCCGAGATCGAGGGCGCGCTCCTCGGTGAGGAACGGATCGAAGCCGATCACCTTCATGCGCAGGCCCTGCGCGCGGTCGCAGACGATCGAGCCGATATTGCCGCAGCCGATCACGCCCAGCGTCTTGCCGGTGATCTCGACGCCCATGAAGCGGTTCTTCTCCCACTTGCCGGCCTGGGTCGAGGCGTCCGCCTGCGGAATCTCGCGCGCCAGCGACAGCATCATCGTGATCGCGTGCTCGGCGGTCGTGATCGAATTGCCGAACGGCGTATTCATCACGATGATGCCCTTGGCGGTCGCCGCGGGGATTTCGACATTGTCGACCCCGATGCCGGCGCGGCCGATCACCTTGAGCCGCTTGGCACGCTCGATGATCTTGGCCGTGGCCTTGGTCGCGGAGCGGATCGCAAGGCCGTCATAGTCGCCGATGATGTCGGCGAGCTTGTCCTTGTCCTTGCCGAGATTGGGCTGGAAGTCGACCTCGATGCCGCGATCCTTGAAGATCTGCACGGCAGCCGGGGAAAGTGCGTCGGAAATGAGAACTTTGGGTTTGGACATGACGATGTTCCTTCACGCCTCTCGCGAGAGAGGGACAGCGCATCGGCGCCGGAATGGGTGGAAGCAATCGAATCGTAGGGTGGGCCAAGCGCAGCGTGCCCACCGGTCTTTCGCGTCGGTTGACGTTGATGGTGGGCACGGCGCTTCGCGCCTTTGCCCACCCTACGCGTCTTGAATTTCGTCATTGCGAGGAGCGGAGCGACGAAGCAATCCAGACTTTCTTCGTGGCCCTGGATTGCTTCGCTGCGCTCGCAATGACGGCACGAAGAGCGTGCGTCACGCCGCCTTCGGCAGCGCGGCCTTGGCTTCGGCGAACGCCCAGTCGATCCACTGCGTCAGCAGCGCGACGTCGTTGGCTTCCACCGTCGCGCCGCACCAGATGCGCAGCCCCGCCGGTGCATCACGATAGTGCGCGAAGTCGAAGCCGGCGTTCTCCTTCTCGACCAGCGACACCAGCTTCTTGGCGAACTCCGCCTGGGCATCGGCCGAAAGCGATGTGATCGCGGGATCGACGACCTTGAGGCACACCGAGGTGTTGGAGCGGATGGCGGGATCCTGGGCGAGAAAGTCGATCCACGGCGTCCGCGCCTTCCAGTCGGCGAGGACCTTGGTGTTGGCGTCGGCGCGGGCGATCAGCGCCCTGAGGCCGCCGATCGACTTGCCCCAGTTCAGCGCGTCCAGATAGTCCTCGACGCACAGCATCGAGGGCGTGTTGATGGTCTCGCCCTCGAAAATGCCGGCGTTGAGCTTGCCGCCCTTGGTGAGGCGGAAGATCTTCGGCAGCGGCCAGGCTGGCTTGTAGGTCTCGAGACGCGCCACCGCGCGCGGCGAGAGGATGAGCATGCCATGCGCGGCCTCGCCGCCGAGCGCCTTCTGCCAGGAGAACGTGACGACGTCGAGCTTCGGCCAATCGAGGGCTTGCGCGAATGCGGCCGAGGTGGCGTCGCAGATCGTCAGGCCTTCCCGGCTCGCGCTGATCCAGTCGGCATTCGGCACGCGCACGCCTGACGTGGTGCCGTTCCAGGTGAAGACGACGTCACTGGCCGGATCGACCTTGGACAGATCCGGGATCTCGCCATAGCCGGCGTGCAGCTTGGTGACATCCTTGAGCTTGAGCTCCTTGACGATGTCGCTGACCCAGCCCTCACCGAAGGATTCCCAGGCGATCGTGGTGACAGGCCGCGCACCGAGCAGCGACCACAGCGCCATCTCGACCGCGCCGGTGTCGGACGCGGGCACGATGCCGATCTTGTAGTCGGCGGGCACTTCGAGGACGTCGCGCGTCAGCTCGATGGCCTGCTTGAGCTTCGCCTTGCCAATCTTCGCGCGATGCGAGCGGCCGAGGGGAGCGTCTTTGAGGTTTTCGGAGGTCCATCCGGGGCGCTTGGCGCAGGGGCCGGAGGAGAAGTGCGGCACGGCAGGCCGCTGCGATGGTTTCGCTGCAGTCATCGTCTATCCTTCCAGATAGTAAGCCTCCCGTTGGGGGGAGGTGTCCCGCTGGCGTGAATACGGGAAGGGTCGTTCCGCGTCAAGGAACTTCGCGCGCCGCCTGTCTGCGTTCACGCGGTCGTGCTGGCATGCAAGCGAATGCAATTCATTCCGGCGCGGCGCCGACCGGTGCCTGACCGGCCGGCGGACGATGCAGGAAGGTCATCGAGCCGTAGGCGCCGATCCAGGAGCCGACCGCCGCGAATGCGACGTAGATCCAGTTCTCCGTGTAGCTGATCACCGCGAATGACGACAGCATGTACCAGATCGAGCTCCAGGTCGCCGCTGACAGCCGTCGCTTGGCAACGACCGCCGACGTGAACATGACGTAGACCGCGTCGGTGGCTGCCGTCGCCAGCACGACACCGAAGGCCGTCAGTGGATTGATCGCCGACATCGTCCCCTCCTCCTCGTTGTACTGCACCATGCGACGTCATTGTTTCGTCGAACGCATCCATGCACAATGACGCGATCTGCACGCGCCGAACAACAAGGATAGAAGAATGGAACGCGTCCGTCTCGGGAGGAGCCCGCTCGACATCACCCGACTCGGTCTCGGGACGGCGCCGCTCGGCGGTCTTTTCGAACCGGTCAGCGACGGCGATGCCGAAGCCACGATCGCCGCGGCGTGGGCGCGCGGCGTGCGCTTCTACGACACCGCGCCGCTCTACGGCTTCGGCCTCGCCGAGCAGAGGCTCGGTGCATTTCTGCGCCGGCAGCCGCGCGACAGCTATGTGATCTCGACCAAGGTCGGCCGGCTGCTGCGGCCGGACCCGACCGCCTCGGGCGACGATCCGCACTACAAGGGCACGCCGCCGCTGCGGCCGCGGTTCGATTACTCCTATGACGGCGTGATGCGTTCGGTCGAGGAGAGCCTGGTCCGGCTCGGCCTCGATCGCATCGACATCCTGCTCGTGCACGATCCCGACGATCACTATGACGAGGCCGTGGCCGGCGCCTTTCGCGCGCTGCAGCGGCTGCGCGACGACGGCAGCATCCGGGCGATCGGCGCCGGCATGAACCAGTCGGAGATGCTGACGCGCTTTGCGCAGGCCGTTCCGGTCGACTGCTTTCTCCTGGCGGGCCGTTACACGCTGCTCGACCAGGGCGCGCTGACGACGCTCTTTCCGATCTGCCGCGAGAACAACATCGCCATCATTCTCGGCGGCATCTACAACAGCGGCATTCTCGCCAACCCTCACGGGCCGGCGAAGTTCAACTACGAAGATGCCGATGCCGCGCTGGTGGCGCGGGCGCGCCAGCTCGATGCGCTGTGCAGACAGCACGGCACCGAGCTCAAGGCTGCCGCGATCCAGTTCTGCCTGGCCCATCCCGCCGTGACCGTCGGCCTGCAGGGCGCCCGCAATGCGCAGGAGGCGGCCGATAACATCGCGATGGCGCAAGCTCCGATCCCGCCCGCCTTCTGGCGCGACCTGCGTGCCAGCAATCTCGTCGATGCCCGGGCGCCGCTGCCGGGAGACGCGCCATGAGCCGTGTCATCGATGCGCATCAGCACTTCTGGGATCCCGGTCGCGCCGACTATCCGTGGATGGCCGGCGACGCGCTGGCGCCGATCCGCCGTCCGTTCGGTCCCGCCGACCTCGCCCCGCTGCTGGCCGAGAACGCTCTCGACGCCAGCATCCTGGTGCAGACCCGCTCGTCGCTCGACGAGACCGAGGAATTCCTGCGCATCGCCCATGCGACGCCATTCGTCGGCGGGGTCGTCGGCTGGGTCGACCTGAGCGATCCGTCGGTAGGGTCGACGATCGACCGGCTGCGCGGCCTGCCCGGCGGCGACAGGCTGGTCGGCATCCGCCACCAGGTCCATGACGAGGCCGATCCGGCGTGGATCTTTCGCGGCGACGTCAGGCGCGGCCTCGACAGCGTGTTCGCGCACGACCTGACGTACGATCTGCTGGTGCGCACGCGAGAGCTGCCAGCGGCGATTGCGACGGTGCGCGCCTTTCCAAGAGCGCGCTTCGTGCTGGACCACGCCGCCAAGCCGCCGATCGCAACCGGCTTCGATCAGGACTGGGCCGATCGCATCGCCGAGCTCGCGGCTTGCAGCAATGTCTGGTGCAAGGTGTCGGGGCTCGCCACGGAAGCCGTCTGGACCGACTGGGACGCGGAGCGGCTGCAGCCGTACGTGACACATGTGGCGCGCTGCTTCGGCGCCGACAGGCTGATCTTCGGCTCGGACTGGCCGGTCTGCCTGCTCGCCGGCAGCTACCGTGAAATCAAGCAGGCGCTCGAGCGCTGCCTGACACAGCTCGGCTCGGACATCCGCGACAAGGCGTTCGGCCCGAACGCCGTCGCGGCCTACCGCCTGCCGCGCTGATCAGAACCGCATCACCATGCCGAAATGGCTCTTGGCGAAGCCGAGCCGCCCGTAGAAGCGTTGCGCGTCGGTGCGGCTTTGATGCGTCATCAGCTCGACCAGATTGCAGCGCTGCTTGCGCGCCTCGGCGATCGCCCATTGCAGCAGCTGCTCGCCGATGCCGCGGCTGCGGCGGTCGGTGGCGACCCGAACATCCTCGACCAGCGCGCGCGACGCGCCTTGCGAGCTGAGCCCGGGCAGGATGCAGAGTTGCAGGCAGCCGACCACCCGGCCCGCCTCCTCGGCAACGATCAGGGTGATGTTCCCATCCCGCGCGATCGTCTCGAACGCGTCGTAGTAGGACTGCGGCAACGGCTGCTCGAGGCGCTCGCGCGCCCGGCCGAGATGATCGTCGGCGAGCATGGCGACAATGGCAGCGACGTCGTCGCGCTGCGCAGGACGGATGCTGACGGACATCGGCATACAGGACAGGCTTGCAATCAGCTCAGAACTTGTAGCCGAGGCCCGCGCGCACCGTATTGATGCTGGTGTCGACCGTCGAGGTGAAGCGGACGTATTCGTATTCGGCCCGCGCAAACAGGCCGCCGACCAGATTGACGTCGACGCCGAGACCGGCGCTGTAGCCGTAGATCAGGTGATTGTGCTGAAGGTTGTTGGCGCTGAGCGGCGCAAGCGGCGTGTAGGTGCCGAGAAATGTCGTGCTGACCCGGTCCTGAACCGTCACGGACTGGCCGATATCTGCGTTGCCGAGTGCAAGGCCGAAAAATGCGTAGGGCAGGAAGCAACCCATCGCATAGCCGGCACGACCGCGGATCGTCGCCATGTCGGTGATCGAGATCTGCGAGGACTGCGTCGACGTCACGGCGTGGAAGTTGCCGTCGGTCAGTGCAGCCGTGCTGACGAGCGTGCGGCTCGAAGAGGCCATGCCGCCGTATTTGCCGTGCAGATAGCTCGCCTCGACGCCGAGCACGACGTCGTCCCACTGACTGTTGTAGCCGACGAAGGCGCCGAAGCCCGATGCGCGCGAGGATTGCTTGCCGAGATTCGGGTTCCAGGACGATACCTGCATCTGGCTCTCGATCAGCGTGTTGGCCAACACCGCCGCCGTCATGTTCTTGGTCGAGCCGTTGAAATTCTCATCGGACGAGCCGTAGCCGCCCTGGACGCCCACATAGTAACCGTCCCAGATGACCCGCGAATTGTTCAGGCCCTCGGTCAGGCCGCCGCGCAGGATCGGAAGGTCGGACAAGTCCGCGGCCTGGGCCGCGGAGACCATGCCGCACACCGAAACCGCCACCACCAGGCTACGCATCGCAACGCTCCAATCAGCACTTGACTCTCTGTTCCGATCATCGCGCGTTAACCTTAATCATTCGTTGTCGCAGCGCTCTGCACGGAAATTCTTTCAGCGAGAGCGCGCGCTTCGCCCGATCAGAAACGCGAAACGGCGCGGGAGGCCCGCGCCGTTCGTTCGATTTGCAGTGAGGGCGAGCGCTCGATTCAGCCCTTGCGGATCAGCGCCGGCATCGGCGGCGGCGGAGGATTGTCGAAATTCCAGCGCACGCCGAGCTTCAGGTCGTGCGAGGTGATGTCCTTGAACTTGAAGACGTTGCCGGTGGTGTTGCCGACGTAGTCGGACAGAACACCGGTCTGCCCGTGACCGAGATCGACGTAGCTGTAGGCCAGCTCCAGCACCAGGTTCGGATTGACGTTGTAAGCCAGACCGGCATGGGCCGCCCATGCGAAATTCCATTTCGAGGAGGTCGGCGCCGTCGCGAAGCTCGTGGTCGTGAACGGCAGGTTGTTGATGCCCGTGTCGGTGAAATTCGAAATCGTCACCCGCGCACCACCGACACCCGCGCCGATGAACGGCGTCACGCACCACCAGGTGCCGAGATCGACATAGGCGTTGGCGAGCACCAGCCATTCGGACTTGCTGCCGCTGTAATTGTCGATGCCGCTGTAGGGCACGCCGCCCGCCGTTGCATTGAAGCGGTCGGTGGCCTTGAAGTTCGCATTGCCGCGATACTGGCCGGTGACGTCGGCGCGGAACCAGCTGTTGAAGCGATAGCCGACGCCGACGCCGTAGATGCCCGCGGTATCGAACGCCGAGGTCTGGTTGAACGACGTCATCGGCGTATAGGCGGATTCGCGCGAGTAATGGACGTCCTTGACCTTCTGATTGCTGAAACCGATGTCGCCGCGCAGATACCAGCCACCGAAATCGGCCGCCGGCGGCGGCGCGTAGACCGGAGGGGGCATGATGGGCATGTCGGCAGCGAAGATCGAAGTGGAAAACAGAGTGGCCGCTCCGGCGGCGATCAGAAACTTAACGCTACGCATTTTTTCGTCCCTTTGGCCGGTGAAGCAATCGGAGAATTGCTTCCACATCACGCTGATGCCACACTATCACGCCAAATGCTTAAGCAGCGCTTAACCCTAATAATTAAGGTTGATTTTTCATGAGCGCGCGGAGTCGTTAACGGCCAAGCAACCCCTCCTAACAATTCGTTAGCGACAATTTTGACCGCAGGATGAAGAACAACTAATTAGTTGAGTCCCATCTCAATCGGTCGCAGCCAAGGCGCTGGCGCGCAGGCGATCGCGTCCGGCAGTCCGACGCGCCCTGCTCGCTCAGGCACATCCGCTCCCATCAGCTTGCGAGCAGAGAAGGGACCAACAAAAAGGCCTGCCATCCGACGTCGATGGCAGGCCGCAGAGATTGATATATTCCCGTCCGCGATCAAGCAGCAGCCGCAGCGTTGCCGACGGCAGCGACGATCTCGTCGACGACCTCTTCGACCAGATCGCGGTCGTCACCCTCGCCCATCACGCGGATCACCGGCTCGGTTCCGGAGGAGCGTACGAGCAGTCGGCCATGGCCGTTGAGGCGCTTCTGTCCGGTGTCGATCGCCGACTTCACCTCGTCCGCGTCGAGCGGCTTGCCGCTGCGATAGCGGACGTTCTTGAGAATCTGCGGCAGCGGGTCGAAGCGATGGCAGACCTCGGAGACCGGACGGCGCAGCCTCTGCACCGTCGCCAGCACCTGCAGCGCCGCGACGAAGCCGTCGCCCGTCGTCGCGTAATCCGAGAGAATGATATGGCCCGACTGCTCACCGCCGAGATTGTAGCCGTCGGCCAGCATGCGCTCGAGCACATAGCGGTCGCCGACCGGCGTACGCACCAGCTCGAGCCCCAGCCCCTGCAGGAAGCGCTCGAGGCCGAGATTGGACATCACCGTCGCGACGATACCGGCGCGCGCCAAGCGGCCGTCTTCCTTCCAGCTCTGCGCGATGACCGCGAGCAGCTGATCGCCATCGACGATGTGGCCGCGCTCGTCGACCAGGATCACGCGATCCGCGTCGCCGTCGAGCGCGATGCCGATGTCGGCGCGCATTTCCCGTACCTTCCGGCACAGTGCCTCCGGCGAGGTCGAGCCGCATTCCTTGTTGATGTTGAAGCCGTCCGGCTCCACGCCGATCGAGATCACATCGGCGCCGAGCTCCCACAGCGCCTCGGGCACGACCTTGTAGGCCGCGCCGTTGGCGCAATCGACCACGACGCGAAGACCGTCGAGCGAGAGATCGCGCGGCAGGGTGCGCTTGGCGAATTCGATGTAGCGATCGTGCACGCCGTCGATGCGGCGGGCGCGGCCGAGGCTCGCGCTCTGCGCCAGCTTCTTGTCGAGCGATTCATCGAGCAGTTGCTCGATCTGCCTCTCGACATCGTCGGACAGCTTGAAACCCTGCGGCCCGAACAGCTTGATGCCGTTGTCCTCGAACAGATTGTGTGAGGCCGAGATCATGACGCCGAGATCGGCGCGCATCGACTTGGTGAGCATGGCGACCGCGGGCGTCGGCATCGGGCCGACCAGCAGCACGTCCATGCCGACCGAGGTGAAGCCGGCCACCATGGCGTATTCGATCATGTACCCGGAAAGGCGTGTATCCTTGCCGATCACCACCCGGTGGCGATGCTCGCCGCGCTGGAACAGAAGACCTGCGGCCTGCCCGACCTTGAGCGCGAGTTCCGGCGTGATCAGGCCGTTGGCGCGGCCACGAATCCCATCGGTCCCGAAATAGTTACGGCTCATATGACCCCCAGCAACGGCTTCTGGATTTCGTTACCGGCGGGCGCGAATCACAGGACCCGCCCTGCCGGTCAGCCCGCGGGTTATAGTCGCCTTAAGGCTAAGATGGCTTCAAAAAATGTGATGAATCATTACCACGAAACCGCCATGACCTCTGTAAGCCGTTGTTAAGACTAATTTTTCATTCGACCTGACGGCTCTGGAGGGCTCACCCGTCGGAGCCCCGCCGCAGCAGGAAGGTGCTCGCTCCGGCAGCCCTGACGTCGTGTTGTTGCGGCACGCTCGCAGTTTGCGTGTCTTGCCCGGCCGCCGTGGCGGTTCCCAAGTTGGATTTGGCAGGCGCCGCAAAGATGCTAGAGGACTGCCCCAGCCCTAAGAAACGAGACGCCGGTGGGGAGCCGAAGACCGCGATGAAACACGTCACCTGCATTGAAGACCTGCGCCTGCTGCACAAGCGCCGCGTGCCCAAAGCCTTCTTCGACTACGCCGATCGTGGCTCCTATGCCGAGGAGACGCTGCGCGCCAATCGCGAGGATCTGCAGAAGATCAAGTTCCGCCAGCGCATCCTGGTCGACGTCTCCAAGCGCGATCTGTCGACAACGATCCTCGGCGAGCCCTCGTCGATGCCGCTGATCCTGGCGCCGGTCGGCCTCCTGGGCATGCAGCACGGCGACGGCGAGATTCACGCCTGCCGCGCGGCGCAGGCCGCCGGCATCCCGTTCACGCAGAGCACGATGTCGATCTGCTCGATCGAGGACATCGCGGGCAGCGTCGAGAAGCCGTTCTGGTTCCAGCTCTACGTCATGAAGGACCGCGGCTTCATCAAGGCCCTGGTCGAGCGCGCGATCGCTGCGAAGTGCAGCGCACTATGCTTGACCGTCGACCTGCAGGTGATCGGCCAGCGCCACCAGGACATCAAGAACGGCATGAGCGTGCCGCCGGAATGGACGCTGTCGAAGCTGTTCGACTTCGCCACCAAGCCGGCCTGGGTGCAGGGCGTGCTGCAGGGCAAGCGCCGCACCTTCGGCAACATCGCCGGCCACGTGAAGAACACCGAGGATCTCACCAAGCTCTCGGCCTGGACCGCCGCGCAGTTCGACACCTCGCTGAACTGGAAGGACGTCGACTGGATCCGCTCGATCTGGCCGGGCAAGCTGATCATCAAGGGCATCCACGACATCGAGGACGCCAAGCTCGCGGTCGAGACCGGCGCGCAGGCGATGGTCGTCTCCAACCACGGCGGCCGCCAGCTCGACGGCGCGCCGTCCTCGATCCACGTCCTGCCCGGCATCGCCGAGGCGGTCGGCGACAAGATCGAGATCATGTTCGATGGCGGCATCCGCTCCGGCCAGGACGTGATGCGTGCGCTCGCGCTCGGTGCCAAATCCTGCATGCTCGGCCGCGCCTATGCCTACGGCCTCGGCGCCGGCGGCCAGGCCGGCGTCGCCAAGGCCATCGACATCATCCGCAACGAGCTCTTGACGACGATGGGCCTGTGCGGCGTCAACACGGTGGCCGAGATCGACCGGAAGGTGCTGGCGGATTAGCTCGAGAATCGGCGAGCAAGGTGCTCGGACTAATCAGCTTACGCGCCCCCGACTTCCACCATGCAAAAGCTGTCGTCCCGGACAAGCCGTGACGCGCGTCAGCGCGGCGCGGCGCTGATCCGGGACCCATACTCCGTGGCCGTCGTGTTGGGCAAAAGCCCAATTGCCACTGCGCCCTAAACTCCTCCCTGGGGGTATGGTCCCTGCGTTCGCAGGGACGACACCGGCAACGGAGACGCAGTTGAGCACACAGAGAAAGGCAGGTCACATCGGCGGCGTCAGCCCATCGCGGCCGATGCTGACGCGGCTGGTCTCGAGCGAACCGTCAGGCAATTGCTTGACGGTGGCGATCACCTTGGCGCCGGCTTTCAGCTCGGACTTGTCGCCGGGCACGAAGGTGACGATCGGCGTGTCCGGCGTAATGTCGACGCGCTTTTCGCCCCCCTTGTACTTGACGAGCAGCGAGTGACCGTCGGTCGAGACCGAGCTTTCGGACACGGTGGCGTTGGTCATGCTCGAATTCGGCTTCAGGTCCCACGACCGCGAGCCTTCACCCGTTCCGCGCATGTCCTCGGGAAATATGTGGATCTCGACCGCCTTCGGCGCGCCATCCGGGCCGGGCACCGTGGTGGCGCCGATGAACGAGCCCAGCTTGATGTCGGAAAGCTGCGCCTTGACGACACCCGAGACGCGCAGATCACCGGCCATGCGCAGCTTGAAGATCTCGCCGCTGCGGGCTTTCACCGTCATCGTATTGGCGTCGACGCTTTCGATGGCGCCGCGCACGCGCGTCGGCACGGGGGCCTGCTGGGCGATGGCGAGCGCGGATACAGCCGCAACCATGGCGAGTGAAGCGACGGAACGGAACAGGATGAGACGAGGGGACATGCATGGCTCCGAGGGCGAGAGAAGATCATCCGCGTCCAATGCGGGGCTACGCGGACGCTCGATCAATGAGACGCCGACCATCTGCGCTTATTCCGCGCTCAAGCCCTTGTGAGATCGGCCTCGACCAGCGCGCGCAACTCGGGCGTGACCTGCGGACGGCGGCCGAACCACAATTCGAAGCCACGCACGGCCTGGTGCAGCAGCATGCCGAGTCCATCGGCAGTGCGCAGCCCCCTCGCCCGCGCCGCCGCGAGCAACTGCGTCTCCAGCGGCACGTAGACGATGTCGGCGACGACGGCCTGCTGCGGCAACAGCTCGACGTCGAGCTCGAGCGGCGGCTGACCGTGCATGCCGAGCGAGGTGGTGTTCACGAACAGGCCCGCGCGCGGCAGCAGCGCGCCGACGCGGTCCCAGCCTTCGGCAACGACATGGCTGCCGAACTGATCAGCCAGGGCTTGTGCGCGCGCCGCGGTGCGGTTGATGATGTGGACGCGGCCGATGCCGCGCTCGAGCAGGCCGAACACGACGGCCCGCGCCGAGCCGCCGGAGCCGAGCACCAGCGCCTCGTCGGTGCGGTCCCAGCCTGGGGCAGCGGCGTCCAGATTGCCGATGAAGCCTTCGACGTCGGTGTTGGTGGCCCGCAGGATGCGGTCCTCGTACCAGAGCGTGTTGGCCGCGCCGACGGCGCGGGCACGCGCGTCCGGCTCGCTCAGCTCCAGCACGCGCTCCTTGTGCGGGATCGTGACGTTGGCGCCGACGAAGCCGCGACGGTCGAGATGCATGACGAAGTCCGCCAGCTCTTCCGGCGGCACCGCCTCGATGGTGTAGCCGCCGGCAATGCCGAGCTCGTGCAGCCAATGATGATGGATCAAGGGCGAGCGCGAATGCGCGGCAGGCCAGCCGATCAGGCACGCAGCGCGGGGTTTGGCGGCAAGGGTCATGGCCGTGACATCGGACAAGCCCCGGCTGGAGTCAATGCTGGGGCGCGGCAGTCGCCCCCAGGCGCCATGGCCCAAACGGCGACGCGGCGTTGGGGCCGCGTGTCAGCTCGCGGCGAGCCCATCGGCGACGTCCGCCGGTGCCGTCTCCTTGCCCTTGATGTCGGCCACCGCGCGCTCGATGGTCTCGCGGTAGCGCACCAGCGGCGGCCGCACGCCATGGGTCAGCAGCGCCCGGCGCACGGTCGGCGAGGCGCCGGTGATGAACAGGCGGATGCCCTGGCGCTTGGCCTTGGCGGCAACGCGGCTCATGGCGTTGGCGGCCGTCGAATCCAGGAACGGCACCGCTGCGAAATCGACCACGAAGGCCTTGCGGCGGTCGGCGATCGAGTCGAGCACGGTGCCGACGGTCGAGGCGGCGCCGAAGAAGAACGCACCGGTGATGCGATAGACCAGCACGTCCTTGTCGGCGCTGAGCTTCGGATTGTACGGCACCCGCGCCTCATCCTCGAAGTCGGCGCGGTCCTTTGCGACCAGAGGCGACCCGTCCTCGACGCCGGTCATCTGCGCCATGCGGTTGATGAACAGCACGGCGCCGAGCGCGAAGCCGACCAGGATGCCCTCGGTGAGATCGCGGAAGACCGTCAGCCCGAAGGTCGCGAGCAACACCGTGGCATCGCCCCAGGACGATCGGATCAGGGTGGCGAACTCGTGCTTCTCGGCCATGTTCCAGGCGACAACGACGAGCACCGCGGCGAGCGCCGACAGCGGGATGTAGCTCGCCAGCGGCGCCGCGATCAGCATGAACACCAAAAGAAACAGCGAATGCAGCATGCCCGACACCGGTCCGCGGGCGCCGGCGCGAACATTGGTGGCGGTGCGCGCGATGGTGCCGGTGACGCAGATGCCGCCGAACAAGGCCGAGCCGACATTGGCAAAGCCCTGCGCCACCAGCTCGCAGTTGGAGCGATGGCGACGGCCGGTCATGCCGTCGGCGACGACGGCCGACAGCAGCGATTCGATGGCTCCGAGCAGTGCGAAGGCGATCGCGTCGGGGAACACCGCCTGGACCTTGGCGAGCGAGAACGCCGGCAACGCCGGCGCCGGCAGCTCGCGCGGGATACCGCCGAATTTCGTCCCAATGGTCTCGACCGGAAGCTGCAGCGCGAAGGTGATGATGGCCGCGACCACCACCGCGATCAGGATGCCGGGCCAGGTCGGCCGCAGATGCTTGAGGCCGATGATGATCGCGATCGACAGCGCGGCCGTCACGACCGCAGACATGCTCGCGGTCGGCGCGCCATGCGCGAGCGCCGTGAGCTTCGGAAGCAGCTCGCCCGGCTCCTTGCCCGCAAGCGTGATACCGAACAGATCCTTCAGCTGGCTGGCAAAGATGATGACGGCGATGCCCGCGGTGAAGCCGACTGTGACCGGATAGGGAATGAACTTGATGTAGGTGCCGAGCCGCAGATATCCGGCGATCACCAGCATCACGCCGGACATCATCGTCGCGATCAGCAGGCCATCGAGACCCTGGCGATCGACCGTCGCAGCGACCAGCACGATGAAGGCACCCGCGGGACCGCCGATCTGAAAGCGGCTGCCGCCGAGCAGCGAGACCAGGAAGCCGCCGATCACGGCGGTGTAGAGACCACGCCCCGGCGAGACACCGGAGGCGATCGCGATCGCCATCGACAGCGGCAGCGCCACGATCGCCACCGTCAGGCCCGCCAGCGCGTCGGCGCGAAAGTCGCTGAGGCCGTAGCCCTCGCGCAAGACCGTCAGGAGTTTGGGGGAATAAAGCTCGGCGAAGGTCGGCTCATGATGTCCGACCCGCCCGTGCGAACGGTGTTCGTTTGCGATGCTCATGCCCATCACGCTCCCGTCGCCTCATCGGGCCGCGGCGCAGCCGACGATGCGTCCCACACGAAGCGCCCAGGGGCCCCGTGCCCGCGCGATGAGCCTAGCTTGCGTCATCGCGCGCGATGTCAGTTTGACGGCCCATGCGGCGGGGCGGCCCCGGGTCCTTCAGGCGAACACCACGCCCGCCGTTCTCGCTGCGGGAATGCTCACCGATCAGATCCACGCCCGCGCGATTGAGCGCATCGACGACCTTGGTCAGCGAGTCCACCACGCCGCGGACGTTGCCCGTGGAGGCTTCCATCCGCTGGATCGTCGGCAGCGACACGCCGGCCAGCTCGGCCAAGGTTCTCTGATCTATCCCGAGCAGCGCTCGCGCTGCCCGCATCTGGAACGACGTGATCACGCTGGCCTCACGTGGCAGACACCATAAATGATGTCTGAGACAAAGACAATGATGTAAAATACATCACAAACTGATCTCGGACGCAAGCTGGAACCCGGCCCTCGCCGTTTGTTCCCTGCGCGCGCGAGCAAAGGTCCCGACGCGATCCGGCCCGCCATCCCGAGAGAGGATGACGGGCCGGCGCTGTTCGGCGCGGAGCGTTCGGCTCAGGCGGCGTCGCGATGGGAGGCGATGATGTGGTCGGCGGCGCGGCCGGTCACCTCGGCCATGTGGTCGAATTGGCGGGTGAAGCTGCCGGCGCCGGCCGTCGCCGAACGCAATTCGACGATCAACTCGCCGATCTCCGCCTCCGGCATCATCGCCCGGACGCAGTCCCAGCCCGGCCAGCCGTCACGGGTATCGAAGGACAGGATCTGGCCGCGCCGCGCCGAGAGGATCGCATTGATCCTGGCGGTCGCCTCCGTCGGGCAGACGATCTCGACGGTGTGAATCGGCTCCAGCAGCACCGGCTGGCATTGCGGCAGCCCCTCGCCGACGCCGACCCGCGCCGCGGTGCGGAACGCGAGGTCGGACGAATCCACGCTGTGATAGGAGCCGTCGGTGAGCGTCACCTCGACGTCGATCACCGGAAAGCCCAGGGGGCCGCGGGCCATTGCGTCGACGACGCCCTCCTCCACCGCCGGGATATAGTTGCGCGGCACCGCGCCGCCGACCACCTTCTCGGCAAAGCGGAAGCCTTCGCCGCGCGGCAGCGGCCTGATGTCGAGCACCACGTCGCCGAACTGGCCGTGGCCGCCGGACTGCTTCTTGTGGCGGCCGCGCTGCGTGATCGGCTTGCGGATGGTCTCCTGGTAGCCGATCGCGGGCTGGTGCGATTTGACGTTGACGCCGAAGCGGTCGCGCAGCCGCTCCAGCGCGACGCGCAGATGCATCTCGCCCTGCCCCCACAGCACGGTGTCGTGGGTGCGCGGGTTCTGCACCATGGTCAGCGACGGATCCTCCTCGTGGAGCCGCTGCAAGGCCTGGCCGAGCTTGACGTCATCCTTGCGGTCCACGGCGGCGATCGAGAGCGCCAGCACCGGCGGGTACGCCTCCACCTTTGCCAGCGGCGGTGGTGCCGTCTTGCCGGTCGCAACCGTATCGCCGGTCTTGACCGCATCGAGCTTGCCGAGCGCCACCGTGTCCCCGGCCTGGGCGCCCGCGCGCTTGCTGTCGTAGGCGCCGGTGGCAGCCAGGATGCCGGACACGCGCGCCGCCTCGCCCGAGGCGGCATGCAGCGTCGCGCCGTCGTCGAGATGGCCGGACAGCACCCGCGTCAATGACAGCTTGCCGCCATGCTGCAGATGCAGCGTCTTGAAGACATAGCCGAGCGCCTCCTTGGTGTCCTTCACACCGAGCCGCTGCGCGGTCTCGGCGATTCCGGGCGCCTCGTGGCGCAGCGCCTTCATCAGCCGCAGCACGCCGTTCTCGCGCAACGCCGATCCGAGCAGCACCGGGCAGATCAATCCCTCGCGCAATTCGCGCGCCAGATCGTCGAACACGGCGTCGCGCGGCGGCGGGATGTCCTCCAGCAGCTGCTCCATCAGCGAATCGTCGTGATCGGCGAGCTTCTCCAGCATCGAGAAGCGCGCCTCCTTCTCGCGGTCGAGATCGCCGCCTTCGAGCGCGATCACCTCGGAGGCCTTATGCTCGCGATAGATGAAGGCGCGCTCCAGCGCGAGGTCGACGAACCCTTCGATCAATTCGCCGTTCCAGATCGGGATCTGGCGCAGCACCAGGGGCACGCGCGAGGCCGGCTGCAATGTGGCAAGCGTCTCCCTGATCCGCGCATTGGCGCGGTCGATCTTGTTGAGAAACAGGAAGCGCGGAATGCGCAGCTCCTCGAGCTCGCGCAGGATGATCTGCAATTGCGGCAGCTTCTTCTCGTCCGCCTCGCAGACCACGATGGCGGCATCGACCGCCGGCAGCGCGGCGCGCATGTCGTGGATGAATTCGATCGAGCCAGGACAGTCGAGGAAGGTGTAGCTGTCGCCCATGAAGGTCGTGGTCGCCGCCGTCATGGCGACGCTCATCTTGTGCTGACGCGCCTCCGGGCTGGCATCGCCGACGGAGGTGCCGGCGTCGACGCTGCCCGCGCGCGGGATCGCGCCGGTCCGCGCCAGGATCGCCTCCAAGAGAGTGGTTTTACCGCTTTGGAAAGGGCCCACCAGCGCGATGCACCGTGGACCTCGGGGACTTCTCAGGTCTTGTCCCATTCGCCGCCTCCTCGTTGTGGAGCTCGGCCCTTGATTGGGTCGGCAAAGCCGAATGCTCTGCCTCGGCTGCCGCTTTGGCAAGCAGGCGGCCTGCGAAAAACGTTGCTGCAGTGCGGGGGATCGCGCCGTCTTCCCGCACGATGGCGGGAAGAGCGCTGTTCACGGCAAAGGGAAGATCACCGCCCCGGGCGCAATTCGAGGCTTTGCAGCCCCGCCGAGACGCTGAGGCCGACCTGGCCCTGGACGCTGAGCGGCTGCAGCGCGATCGAGTTGGCGGAGCCGCCGACCAGCACGTTGCCGCCGACACCGACGCCGACCGCGGCCGAGCCCTGGGCGCCGGCATAGTCGCCGGAGAGATCGCCCGGCCCGAGCCGCGCGACCGGTGCATAGACCACCCAGGCCAGCAGCGATTCCTGGGTGATGCCGAGATCGAGGCCGACCTTGCGGATGGTCGCGACGTAGCGGTCCTCGGGCAGGCCGTCGGCGCGCAGCACGCAGCCGAGATGGGTCACCGAGCCGACGATGAAGCCGACACTGGCGCCGCCGCGGCATTCGAGGACACCGACCCGCACGCGATCTTGCGCCTGGGCAGCGCCGGTGCCGGTGCAGAGGACGACCGCAGCGGCGAGCCCGGCGAGGATGGTCGAGCGCATGAATAAAACTCCGGCTGAAATGAACGTGTGATGCAGACCCGTCGATCGGACGCACGATCACAGGGCACCACGTCTATGCCACAAGCCTTACAGTCGCACCAGATTCGGCGCGCCGTCGGCACGAGCCGGCGCGCCGACGCAGGCAGCGATTGCGACGCGTTCGCCTGAACGTGTCCGAGTCTCTCCGATCGAGCGCCTCAGCGATAGAAACGCGAGAAGTAGGACGATGAACGGCTCGGGCTCGGGTGGATCGGCAGCAGCGGCACCAGCTCGACCTCGGTGATTCCGGCAGCGAGGTTCAAGCCGGTCTGCCCCTGCAGGCTGATCGGCTGCAGCGCCGCGGCGCGATCGGTGTCGCGCACCAGGAAGCTGCCGCCGAAGCCGACCAGAGCGGCAGCGTTGGCGGACAATCCGCCATAGCGCCCGCGCAGCTCGCTGCGGCCGAAATCGTTGACCGGTGCGCTGACCGCCCACGCCATCCTGGTCACATCCGTCAGGCCGAGATCGAGGCCGTAACGCCGGACCTTGGCGACATAGCGCTCCGGCTGGCGGCCCTGACTGCGAAACACGCAGCGCAGGCGGGACTGGGACATCACGAGCCTGCCGGAGGTCTTTCGTCCCTCGCATTCGAGCACGCCGGCGCGCATCGGCCGCCCCTGATGGGCCTGCGCGAGCGGCACGATCATCACCATCAACGCGATCGACAGCAGAAGCAGCCGCATCGAACTCCAACCCTACGCCACCAGACTTGTCGGCCGACAAAAGAAAGGCGCCATGTTCAAAACATGGCGCCTTTCGGCCTGGAAATTGGCTTCTGGTGTTTCGAGAAGGATGTTGCCCGATTACCTCAGATTGCCGCAGAAGCGCTGGATTCGCTTGCAGGCGTCCTCGAGGTCGGAGGTCTTGGTCGCGTAGGAGATGCGGAAGGCCGGGCCGAGGCCGAAGGCCGAGCCCTGCACCACGGCGACGCCCTCCGTCTCCAGCAGCTCGGTGACGAAGGCCTCGTCATTGTCGATCACCTTGCCCGACGGCGCGGTCTTGCCGATCGTCCCGGCGCAGGACGGATAGACGTAGAACGCGCCTTCCGGCCGCGGGCATTCGATGCCATTCGCCTGGTTCAGCATCGACACCACGAGGTCGCGGCGCTCCTTGAACACCTTGTTGTTGGCCGGGATGAAGTCCTGCGGACCGTTCAGGGCCTCCACCGCCGCCCATTGCGCGATCGAGCACGGGTTCGAGGTCGACTGCGACTGGATCGTCGCCATCGCCTTGATCAGGTGCGCCGGACCGCCGGCATAGCCGATGCGCCAGCCGGTCATGCAATAGGCCTTGGAGACGCCGTTCACGGTCAGCGTGCGGTCGAACAGCGAGGGCTCGACCTGCGCCGGCGTGGTGAACACGAAGTCGTCATAGACGAGGTGCTCGTACATGTCGTCGGTCATGATCCAGACATGCGGATGCTTGACCAGCACCTCGGTGAGCGCCTTCAGCTCGGCCTTGGTGTAGGCCGCGCCGGTCGGGTTCGACGGCGAGCACAGGATCAGCCACTTGGTCTTCGGCGTGATCGCCTTCTCCAGCGCCTCCGGCTGCAGCTTGAAGCCGTGGGCGGCGGTGCAGACCACCGGCACCGGCTCGCCGCCGGCGAGCGCGACCATCTCGGGATAGCTGACCCAGTACGGCGCCGGGATGATCACCTGGTCGCCGGGATTGATGGTCGCCATCAGCGCATTGTACAGCACCTGCTTGCCGCCGACGCCGACGATCACCTGGTTCGGCTTATAGGTGAGGCCGTTCTCGCGCTGGAACTTGCCGATGATGGCTTCCTTCAGCTCGGGGATGCCGTCGACCGCGGTATACTTGGTCTTGCCGTCCTGGATCGCCTTGATCGCGGCCTGCTTGATGTTGTCGGGCGTATCGAAATCCGGCTCGCCGGCGCCGAGGCCGATGACGTTGCGGCCCGCCGCTTTGAGGACGCGCGCTTTATCCGTGACCGCGATGGTCGCGGACGGCTTCACACGGTCGAGCGCAGCGGCGAGAAAGGACATCATCAGCTCCTATGCAGGCGTCGTGGATCACCCCCTCGGGGCCACGACCAGTCATGTCAGGGAAACGCCCATTTGTAGGGCCCCCAGCGCTGCATCGCAAGAAGCTTGGGCACATGGCTCCCAAGACTTTAGAGAACGTTAAAGCCGCCCCGTTAGCGTGGACCGACGATTATCCAGAGTCTCAGGCCGAAATGACCACTATCGGGTACGCCCTGCGATCCGGCGACTGGCTGACGGCCACGCGGATCAAGTCCTACAGCTGGATTCTGCTCGCGGTCACGATCGCGGCAATCGCCGGCTGGATCGCGCTGTCCGATGGCCTGGTCGACCGCAACGGCAAGCCGATCGGCACCGACTTCTCCAATGTCTATGCGGCAGGCGTGCTGACCCTTCAGGGCAAGGCGGCCGATGCCTATGATCCGCCGCTGCAGCATGCGACGGAAAAGGCCGTATTCGACGGCCGCGACGTGCCGTTCTTCGGCTGGCACTACCCGCCCTTCTTCTTCGCGATCGCCGCCATCACCGCCCTGCTGCCCTATGCCGGAGGGCTCGCGCTCTGGGTCGTGTCGAGCCTGCTCGCATACCTCGCGGTCATGCGCGCAATCCTGCCGCGTTCCGGGACCCTGCTGGTCGCGACCGCCTTTCCCGCCGTGTTCGTCAACATCGGTCACGGCCAGAACGCGTTTTTCACCGCGGCGCTGCTCGGCGGCGCGCTGTTGCTGATGGAGCGCGGCCGGCCGTGGGCGGCCGGCTTCCTGATCGGCCTGCTCGCCTACAAGCCGCAATTCGGCGTGCTCATTCCCGTGGCGCTGCTCGCAGGCACGCGCTGGCCGACGATTGCTGCGGCAGCCGCCACGGTGGCCGCGCTGGTCGCGATCAGCTTCGCCGCGCTCGGCAGCGACGTCTGGCACGCTTTCTTCCAGTCGATGACCTTCACACAGAGCGTCGTGCTTGAGCAAGGCGGCACCGGCTGGGAGAAGATCCAGTCGGTGTTCTCGGCCGCGCGTCATTGGGGCGCCGATATCAGGTCCGCCTATGCGCTGCAGAGCCTGCTGGCGCTGTCGCTCGCGGCCGGACTTGCATGGCTGTGGCAGAGCGAGGCCGCGTTCGATCTCAAGGCTTCGGCACTGGCGAGCGCGAGCCTGCTGGCGACGCCCTACGTGCTCGACTACGACCTCGTCGTCGTCGCGGTCGCGATCATCTTCTTCGTCCGGCACGGCCTCGCGAACGGCTTTCGCGACTACGAGCTCAGCGTGCTCGCGGCCGCCTGGATCGTGCCGCTACTCTCGCGCAGCGTCGCCGGGCTGACGACGATACCGTTGGGCCTCATCGTTCTGATGGCCCTGTTCACGCTGACCCTGCGCCGCGCTCTCACCGATCGCGCCGTCGAGATCGGTGGACACGCACGCATCGCGCAGGCGTGATCTCGATTGTTTGAATCTATTGGAAAGTTGTTATTCGAGAGTGCAGTGCAGTAGCGCATTTCGACTTTTTCCATCCGCCGGCTCTTGCAGCCTGCGCCCATCGGCATCATTGTCTGGCCGCATTGCGGGACGATCTGGCGTCTGGATGTGCGATGCGTCCAACCTTTGATTCCTCGAACTCGAAATCGGCCGGATGTACAAGCTCTATTCGATGCAGCGGTCAGGCAACAGCTACAAGGTCCGCCTTGCGCTCGCGCTTCTGAACGCGCCCTATCAGGCGATCGAGATCGACATCCTGCGCGGCGAGAGCCGCACGCCGGATTTTCTCGCCAAGAATCCCAGCGGCCAGGTGCCGCTGCTGGAGGTCGGCGAGGACCGCTTCATCGCCGAATCGAACGCGATCCTCTGGTATGTCGCCGGCGGCACGCCGCTGGTGCCGGAGCAGCGCATCGAGCGCGCCGAAGCGCTGCAGTGGATGTTCTTCGAGCAGCATGCGCTGGAGCCGAACATCGGCGCCGCCTATTTCTGGCTGCTGCTGGTCAAGGGCGGGCGCGACCTGCAGACACATGCGCTCGAGGACTGGATGGAGCGCGGCTACGCCGCGCTCCAGGTGATGGAGAATCATCTCAAGAGCAACGACTACTTTGCCGCGAAGCAGCTGACGGTCGCAGACATCGCGCTCTACGGCTACACCCACGTCGCCGATCGCTGCGACTTCGATCTGTCGACCTTCCCGAAGATCCGCAACTGGCTGCGCCGCGTCGAACAGACACCCGGTTTCGTCGCGATGGATTGGCAGCCGGCACTGATCGATTCAGCCGGCATCGCCGCCGACTACGGGTGAGGCATTCACCGTAAAACTACTGGCTGTCCGTAGAACAGCGGGGAAAATACACGCATCGGCGGGAACAAACACCGCCAGCGCCATGTTCCTGCCTTTTTTTCCGATTTGCCGCCGCAATCCTGCCCAGCGCGACCTTAGAATTTACCTCTGCGAGTGATTCGCTCGCGGATGTATGGGTAAGGGATTTCGACTTCATGTCCGGGTGGCGTCTTGCTTCCGTTCCGAGGTTCAGTTGGGTCCGCGGCCATGCGTCGCCGCAGGAGTCGAACCACCGTAGAGGGCTCCGTACGCCCGTCAGCGGCTTTCACGACCACGCAACGCTCACCCTTTCGCCCAGCCTGACCACCGCCGTGGTCGCAACGATCGCGGCCAGCACGCTCTCGTTGGGTGTCAGCGTCACCATCGCGGTGGTGTCGATCCGCGCCGTCTTGTCGATGCCCGCTTAACAGGAAGCCATTTTGACAACCCTTCGCGGTTTTCGCGACAACAGGCGATGATTGTCTCGCGCACAAAATGGCGATGAAATCAACGGTCGTAATCGTTGCCGTGACCCTGGCACTCGCGATCCTGCTGGCGGCGTCACTGCTGATCCTGATCGAGCGGCGGGGCGAGCTCTCGCTCTCGCCGCTGACCGAGGAAGATCGGTCCGTCTATGTCGAGCTGGTACGGCCGCCCGCCGCCGAACCGGTGCAGCCCGTCCCGGATTGATCGCCAACGCGGCTGCGCGTATCGAAGGTCCGTCGAGATTCAAACGGACGGCGAAGCCTTCATGCACGAAGCACTCACTGTGCGCGCCATCGCGCGCGACGACCATGATCGCTGGCTGCCGCTCTGGGACGGCTACAATGCCTTCTACGGCCGTTCGGGGCCGACGGCGCTGCCGGCCGAGGTGACCGCGATGACATGGTCGCGCTTCTTCGATGCCGACGAGCCGGTCCATGCCCTGGTCGCCGAGAGCGGTGGCGAGTTGATCGGCCTGGCGCACTACCTGTTTCATCGCGCCACCACCACGATCGGGCCGCTCTGCTATCTCAACGACCTGTTCACGAGCGAGGCCGCCCGCGGCAAGGGCGTCGGACGGGCGCTGATCGAGGCGGTCTACCGCGAAGCGCGTCAGGCCGGTGCGCCGCGGGTCTATTGGCAGACGCACGAGACCAACACCACGGCACAGGCGCTCTACGACAAGATCGCCGAGCGCTCGGGCTTCATCGTCTACCGCAAGGCGCTGTGAACGGGTGGTGTCACGCCGCCGTCACGGGGCAGGCCTACGCTCCATCGAGCGCCTGATCATCCCCCGTCACCGGTCACGCGTTTCAGCGGTCCCCGTCAGTCGCCGTCTCTGACCGGGGCCGCATTTTTTTGTCTGGCCTTGGTCGTTGGACGTGGCGCGTCTCACGCCACGTTGGTCGTCGTGTTCTGCTGCTTCAATGGGACCTGCTGAGAAGCCTTCGCCTGCGCGACTTCGACGCACATTCTGACAGCCTCACCCATGCTCGCCGCGACCAGATCGGCCTTGGTGGCTTCCTGCAGCACGTTCGCGGCCTCCTGATCGACGTCGGCCGCGCAGCAGACCAACATCACTCTTGCCTTGGGGAGTCGTCGCTTCAAGCGACGAACGGAGTAGCGCATATGTGCAACGCCGGAATTGCCGATATAGATCAGGCAGGCAATCGCAACACCTGCGGGCTCGAGCTTGATGACGTTCGCCGTCGAGAGCGCCTCCGCTCCTGAGACCTTCGCGCCCAACCCGTGCACCGACGACAGTTGCGCGAGAATCACCGCCGCCGCTTCGTCGATCGGGGTTCGCCCGGCCACGCACAGGACCGGCTGCTCGCTCCGCCATCCTTCGGCGAGATTGTCCTTGCTGAGGATGGGTATCGTGTCGATTGCCCCACTGCTGGCCGAGCTGTCGACGGCCGATGCAGCTTCCGGATCGCTGGTGGTCTCGCGTTTCGCCAGCGGACCATCATTTTGATCGGAAAGATCGGCGGTCAACTCGGCGACGGCGTCACGGATCGTTGCAAGGCGATCATAGGCGAGCGCCCCTCGGTCGGCGTCGGCTTGGGCCAATTGCAGTCCCTTCACCGCGACCTCGTCGCAATAGGCAATCAACGAGCGCTCCTTCAAGAACTCCTCTGCCTTCTCGGCCGCTTCCGTCGGATCGTTCGCAAGCATGCGCTGGTAGAAGATCTCGGGAGGAGACAGCGCTGGACGATCACCGAACATGACGTCGAGGAACTCCAGGCGCTCCACATGTCGTCCGATGACGACTAGGCAGACCGTCAGCGGCGTCGCGAGCACCAACCCGATTGGGCCCCACAGCGCGGTCCAGAACGCGGCTGAAACGACCACCGCCACGGGGGACAGGCCCGTGCTGCGCCCATAGACCATCGGTTCGATGACGTGGCCGAGCAACGGCTCGACCACGAGAAACAGGGCCAAGGTCCAAATCAGCATCGACCAGCCAGGGTCGACCGCTGCCGCCAGAGCAAGCGGAAACGCCGCGGCGATGACGGCGCCGATATAGGGCACGAACCGAAGCGCTGCGGCGAGGATCCCCCAAAGGAGGGCGCTGGGGATGCCGATGAACCACAAGCCGACGCCGATCACGACGCCGAATCCGCCGTTCAGGGCGAGCTGGGTGAGGAACAGCCGGCTGAGCCTGTAAGCCGCATCATCGAGCGCCGCCGTGGTGCGCTGCAGGTCGGATGAGCCCGCAAGGCGAATGAGCCGATTCCGCAGGTCCTCGCGTTGAAGCAATATGAAGATCACGAAGATGATGATGATGCCGGTCGTCGCCAGCGGATGAATGAGCGGCGAAATCAGCGTGCGGAGACTGTCTAGCGCTCCGGGATCGGGCTGCCGGACCTCCACCGGGATCGGGGTCACAGGGACTGAGGAATTCGTTCGCAGTCCGCTCGGCGGCCGAGCCGCTTCCGGCTCATTCGGTTTGTCGAGTTCCTTGCCCAGATCCTTGAGCATGTCCGATGCACGCTCGAGCGTCCCTCTGCCGGCTTTGGTGTCGCGGAACGACTGGATCTTGTTGCTCATCGTCGATTGATAGTTCGGCAGCTCACTGGCAAGCTGGGTGAGCTGGGTGGCGAGCAGGCTGCCCAGTGTAAAGATCACGACGAATGCGAGAACGACCACGCTGACGACGGCCAGTCCGCGCGGGGCACGAAGCCGCTGCAGTTGCGCGACCAATGGCGCCAATACGAAGCTGAGCAGGATGGCCAGGGCCACGGGGACCAGGATATCGCGACCGAAATACAGCAGCGCGATGATGATGACCGCAAAAATGGCGACGGCCAGCGCGCTGATCAGCCCGAGAACTTCCTCTGGGGTGCGGACCTTGAGCGGCTGTCTGATGATCATCGAATCTCTCTCCGAACGAGGAAGGGCGGCGCGCGTCGCTCAAGGGGTCAGGCTGTCAACGTCGACGAAGGTGGCGCGTTGCAACGGAGGGAAGCTTCTGACGATGTCGCCGGCGCCGGTGGTCATATGCCGGAAGGTTCGTCCTCGATCCGAGCAACCATCCGGGCCTTCGCTAGAACAGAACGACCGAGGGCGCTGGCTGGCGCTGCCCGCCCTGCCGGACATTCGGCTTCCTGTTTCAGACACGCGATAACAGCCTCGTGAGGCTCCAGTTCCCGAGAGCGCCTGAGTTCGCATGCGCGTCTGCCGACGGCGACGACTGGTCAGCGTCGGCACACCGTCGCATCTCCGCGACTCAGCCGGAGCTTCACTGGGGCGTCGTCCTTGTTGATGTCAGCAGGTTCGGCGGTACGGCTTGCCCGGCGAGGCCCGGCGCGAGCAGCTTCCGAGGGCGCACGACCGGCGACCGTCCGGGTCCTGTCGGCCGCCGTGTCGTTCAGCGCAAATCAAGCGTCCGCTCGGCCGTGCTCAGCCAAGACGGGCCGCGGAGACGGATCTCGTCTGAATGGTGGACTCTGTCCTTGTCCTACGTCTTGCTGCCCACCGTTTGGCGGACCTCGAACCCCTCGAACTGCGGCGGGCCGAGATAGTGCACCTTGGTGTCGCCGGCCCGATGGTGCGCGGCGCGGAAGGCTTCGGACCTGGTCCAGTCCTCGAACGCAGCTTTCGACGCCCAGATCGTGTGCGAGGCATACAGCGTATGGTCCTCCGCTTCCGGTCCCTTCAACAAGTGAAACTCGACGAAGCCCGGCACCTTGTCGAGATGGCTGTCGCGCGACAGCCAGACCTGCTCGAAAGCGGCCTCCGAGCCCTTGGCGACGCGAAAACGATTCATGGCGATGAACATGCTGATCTCCTGAGGGGTGAATGCCGCAGGTCGAGGAGTAGCAGACTTCGCGGTGCAATGCGCCAGCGGCGGTGGCCGCTGATGCCGCGATGTGGAATGCTTCAGAGCCCCGATCAGGACAGGGCGCGAGCGAGCCCTAGGCCACGAGCCCCTTGATCGGCTTCACGGCCGCGCTGTCCGGAAACACCGCGCCGCCGAGCGCGTGCTCGCCGATGCCGAGATGATCGGCGAGTACGCCCTTGAACACCGCGCGCAGATCCGTCGTCGGCGCAAGATCGCGTCCCTGGTAGAGGCTCGCCATCTTCAGCGTCGGCCAGTCGGCGATCACCCGCCCGCCCTTCACCGCGCCGCCGGCGAGCAGCGCAATCGTCCCGGTGCCATGATCGGTCCCCTGGGTGCCGTTGATCTTCGCCGTGCGCCCGAACTCGGTTGCGACCACCACGACCGTATCCCGCCAGCGCGGGCCAAGACCGCTCTCGAACTCGGCGAGCGCGCCGTCGAGGCCCGACAGGAGCTGCGCCAGCCGGCCGATTGCGCCGCCTTCATTGGCATGCGTATCCCAGCCGTCGAAGGCCAGCGCCGCGATGCGCGGACCATCATCCGCCGCGATCAGCTTCGCCGCGCCGCGCGCGACCTGGCGCATCGCCGCGATCTGGTTGCCGCCCGGCTTGGGCTTCATGTCGTCACCGAACGCGACCTTCTCGAGCTTCAGCCCTTGCGACAGCGCAGCCGCCAATGCGGGATCGCGATGCGCATAGAGGTCGACCAGCCGCGTCGCGGTGTCGTCATCGGCCTGCGGCAAGGTTACCGGCGCCCAGCCGACGGTGGGCGCTGCGCCGCGCAGCACCAGCGGTGCCGTCGGACCGACCGCGAGCGCGCCCGTGACGCGGGGGCCGCGCGGCAGCGCCTCGACTGCGCGGTTCAGCCAGCCCGATTGCACGCGGCCGGGACCGGCGAAGCCGCTTTCGAGCACGTCCTGGCCATCGAAATGCGAGCGCTCGCGATATGGTGTCGCGACCGCGTGAACCACGGCAGCCTGCTTGTCACGATACATGCGCGCGAATTCCGGCATCGACGGATGCAGCGCAAAGAACGAGTCGAGCGGCAGCGCCGGAGTTGGTCCCGTCGTCGTCAGCGCGATCGCGCCATGCAGTCCGGCGTAGTCGGGATCGCCGACCGGCGCGACGGTGGCGAGACCATCGAGCGCGCCGCGCAGGATTACGACGATCAGCCGCGGATCGCGCTGGTCGGCGGCGCGGGCGAATTTCGGCAAATAGCCCCACGCGGCGAATGACGCGCCTGCCAGCAGCAAGTGGCGTCGCGAGGTCGACAGCGAGGTCGCGATCCGGTCCATCGTCATCTCCTCTGGAATTCCGGCGACATCAGCAGCAGCGCCAGCGCCTGCTGGCGCGACTCCGCGCGCTCGATGGTGCGGCGTGTCTCAGTCGACGCAGCATCGCCGGCGACGAGCTCGAGCAGCTCGCGCGGATCGAGATTGTTGCCTAGTCGGCCGCCGAGCTGCGACGAGATGTCCAGCCGCAGCTTCATGCCCTCCGGCGCGGCCCACACCGCATTGGTATCAGCGAATCCGTTTGGTCCCGCGGGCGTCCACAACGGCTGGCCCAGCGTGTTCAGGGAAGTGAGATAGAAGCCGGGATCCTCCGGCACGCGCGCCAGCAGCCGGCCGCCGGCGACCAGGAACTCATAGGGCGAGCGGATCTTGGTGAGCGGCGCCGACCAGGCATCGTCGGAGTCCACCAGCGCCAAGGTCAGCGCCTTGAGGTCGCCATCGCTCCTCCTGAACACGGCTTCGAGTCGCGCGACGAGCGCGGGCGGCGGATCGTCGGCAATGAAATGGCGTGCGAGCTTGGCGGCGATGAACTTCGCGGTCGACGGATGCCGCGCGATGTCCGCCAGCGCAGCTTCGCCCTGGGCGAGGCCATCATCCGCATAGACCTTGCCGAGCAACGTCTGCGGCCCCGGCTGATGCGCATTGGCATTGAACACGAAGCTGCCGGGCGCCGCGTTGCGGGCGTTGCGGCCGGCGAAGCTCCAGCCGGTGATGATGCGCGCCAGCGAGGTCACGTCCTCCTGGCTGTAGCCGCCGCCGACACCCAGCGTGTGCAGCTCCATGATCTCGCGCGCGAGATTCTCGTTGAGGCCGCGCTTGCGGTTCTGGCCGGCACGTGAGTCCGGTCCGAGCGATTCCTGGTTGTCGAGAAAGAACAGCATCGCCGGATGCTGCTCGACCGCCTTCAGCATGTCGACGAAGCGCCCGAGCACGTGCGGCCGGATCGCCTCGCGCTCGAACGCACCGGCCCACATCCGCGCCAACTCGCCCTTGCCGGCGGAGATGCAGAAATGATTCGACCAGAACGCCACCAGCCGCTCGGTGAAGCCGCAGTCGGCGAGCACCGCGCGCTGCAGCCGCGCCAGCGCTTCGGCACGGAACGTCTTCTGGACGACGTTGGGCGGCTGCTGGGCTTGCGCGGGCTTTGCCGGCGCTCCCTGCATCGCGGGTGCGGGGTCGGCACCGGCCGCTGGGGCCGCCGAGGGCGTTGCGGCCATGGCTTTGTCCGCGCCGTTCGTGGACAGGCCGCGCGTGGGGCTGGACTGCTCCTGCGGCGCAGCCTCCGACTTCGCGGCCTCGCGGGCCCGCTTGACCTCGTCCTGATAGGCGAAGACGGCAGCGGCGAGTGCTGCCGTCGGCTGCAGACCCGGGGCCTCCAGCAGCGCTCCATCGGGACGGCCGAGCTCGGCCTTGACGAAGCCGCGCGGGTCCGACGCCGCATTGACGAGATCGCCCGAGGCACCGCCACGCGCGCCGAAGCCGAAGCGATTCAATGCGACAAGAGCCGCTCGAGCATCACGCGCCATGCCACATCCTCGAGCCCGTCATCGCGGGAGCTCCCGAAACGCTGTGTTGCCGCGGCCGCAGACTGCGATGGCGCGGCAGATTGTCACGCACTATACTTGCCCCGGCAGATGAACCGGACATGAAAAGGGGCTGGTCGGACGTGGTTCCGAAGGTGACAAATCGTTTAGCGGACATGACCGCGCGGCAACTCATCTGCGAGTCGTGCGGCACGGCGTTCAGCTGCGATCCGGGCGGCTCCTGCTGGTGCTTCGACGAGACCGTGCGCCTGCCGCTGCCCAAGACCGGACAAAGCAATTTCAAGGACTGCCTGTGCGCCAACTGCCTCAAGAGACTGGCGGGCAAACCGGAGCCGGGCTCGTGACGCGCTGGCACGTCGAAGCCGTCCTGCTCGACATGGATGGCACGCTGCTCGACACCGAGAAGGTCTATCTCGAAGCTGCGATCGCGGCGCTGAATGCGCTCGGCTACAGCGATGGCGTCGTCGAGCTCTGTCACGCGATGATCGGCATTCCCGGACCCGACAACGAGCAGACCCTGCGCGACCATTTCGGCGACGATTTTCCGCTGGCCGAAGTCAACCGCCTGTTCGCGGCCAAGACGGTCGAGATCCTGCAGGCGGGCATGCCGCTGAAGCCCGGCGTCATCGCGCTGCTCGATGCGATCGACGCGGTCGGCCTGCCCAAGGCGGTCGTCACCTCGTCCTCGCGCCGCACGGCCGCGGAGCATCTCCGCCTCGCCCGCATCGATCACCGCTTCGATGCGGTCCTGACACGCGACGACGTGGCCCGCGCCAAACCGCATCCGGACCTCTATCTGCTCGCCGCGGAACGGCTGCGGACGCACGCGCCGGCCTGCGTCGCGATCGAGGATTCCAATCCCGGCGTCGCCTCGGCGCACGCCGCCGGCGCGATCACCCTGATGGTGCCGGACATCGTGCCGCCGAACGATCATTCGCGGGCGAATGCGGCGGCCGTGCTGCCGGATCTCGATGCCGCCATCGCGCTGCTCGCGCGCCGTTCGGTGTTGCCCGTCAGGACGTGACGTCACCTCGGCAGGCCGTGAATCGCCGTGCAGCCTTCTCATGAGCCATTTTCTTCAAACGCGGCCGAACACGGTCACGATAGGTTCACGTCGTTGCGCGCCGTCCGCAGTCCTATCGGATGCATTAACCCGCACGCACTACTTTGCTGGGCGTTGGCGGATGGGCTCATTTCATGTTGCGATTCATTGGCGCCGCGGGTGCGGCATTTTTGGCTGCGTTCGCAGGTGTGAGTTGGGCGGCCAGGGGATTTCCGCTTCCGGATGGACCGTGGCGGGGCATGATGCGGACAGCTTCGATTGAAACGGTCTCGAACCTTGCTGCGCCGGCGCCGGGGGGCGTGGCTGTCGTGGCTCCCCTATCCCCCACGGTCGACATGACCTTCGGCGGCCCGGAGGCAAAGGAGTTCGACCGCAAGGCGTGGCTCGCGCAGCACACCTCGCAGAGCGACAAGAATCCCAAGCTCGACGCGTTGCGGATGGACGCGTTGCAGGCCGCCACGGCCTACAAGCTGTCGCCGTGCGACAAGACCATGAAGCAGAACCTGGTGGACGCACTGACGGCCTACACCCGCGCCTATGTTGCCAAGCTGGATTGCAAGCGGCAGTTCTGGGGCGCAAAGATCTGCACCGACAAATCGCTCCAGGAGGCGGCCGACAGCGTCGGCACGCCGCTCGATCAGCGCGTGAAGGAGGCGTTGTTCGAAGCCTTCGAGGAGAAGGGGATCACCAAGGCGGACTTTCCGGCCGATGTGCGCGAGGAGGTCCCGCAATTCGCCGGACCCGCTTTCTGGTCCGACGAGTCGGCGGTGTGCCGGACGCGGCAGGCGCAACGGGACCGGCGATAGCAAACGAGCGCTGCCATGAACCGGCTGATCTTCATCATTGCGGCCATCGTCGTCTGGCAGGTTGGCGGACGCCTGTTCCTGACCGAAGCGCCGACCGCGGCGGCGTTTCCGCCCGTCACCGGCGCGGAGTTTCAGGACCACGAGAAATACACCGAGGACGCCCGGCGTTCGCAGCGCGAAGACGCGCTGAAGTCGCTCGACCTCGCCTGGAGCGACCGCTGCGGCGCCAAGCGCGACAGCTTCATCAGCGGCCTCAACCACTACTACTATCACCGGCAGAACCAGAACGAGCGCTATCCCGAGACCTATGGTCCGGCCGGCGCCGCCTATATCGCCGGCGTATGGACCACCGCCGAGGATCGAAGGATCGAACGGCTCACCCAGGAAGCCTACGCCGCCGGCTACATCAAGCCATCCGATTTCGACGGCATGGCGAGCCGGATGGTCGCGACGATCGTTCGCGGCGAGCAGGTCAGGGGACGCGGCTGCGCCGGCTGACGGTGCTGCGGGAAGCATATCGCCTTCCCTTTGGCAGCGCCGCTGCGACCAGCGTCCGTGCCGCCGCGCCCGCGGTTTCCATGTAGCTGGCGTCCCGATGCAGCAGCACGACCGCGAACGCGCCGTCGAGCAGCAACAGCATCTGCCGCGCGAGCCCGCCTGCTTCGGCAATTCCCTGCTCCTCGAAGACCGCCTGCAGCCAGGCCTCGAACTTCTTCTTGTGGGCGGCGCCGATCCTGATCGCGGGATGGCCGGGCAGATTGGCGAGCTCCGCGGTGGTGCGCAGGAAGCCGCAGCCGCGCCATTTCGGATGTCGCGCAGCGCGCGCGAGCTGGTTGAAGATCCCGGCGATCTTGTCGGGCAGCCCGCCCTCGGTCTCGTCGAACCAGCGCTTGAACAGCGTCAGGTTCGGCTGGTCGCGCGCGGCAAGATAGGCCGCGACCAGATCGTCCTTGCTGCGGAAATGATAGTACAGCGTCTTCTTGGTGACCCCCGCCTTCTCCGCCACCGCGTCGACGCTGACGGCGCGGATGCCCTCGGCATAGAACAGCCTGCTCGCGGCGGCGATGATGCGGGCGGGCGTGGGATCGGAGGATCGGGGCATGGCGGCGCTCGGTCTCGGTCAATGTATACTGACCAGTGAATATACCTTAGCTGCCGCGACGCCTAGTCTTCGCCTGCTCCAACCGCCAGCCTGCGAGACGCCATGACCGACCTCCTCCTGCTCGACATCTCCGACCGCATCGCCGTGATCACGCTGAACCGGCCGCAGCGGCTGAACGCGCTCAGCTACGCGCTGATCGATCGATTGATGGGCGCGCTCGACCGCATCGAGACCGATGCCGGCGTCAGGGCCGTGATCCTCACCGGTGCGGGACAACGCGCCTTCTCGGCCGGCGCCGACATCGACGAATTCACCGCAAGCGTCCGCCAGGGGCGCGCTGCCGCGCTGCGCGACTTCGTCCGGCGCGGCCAGGCGATGACGGCGCGGCTGGAGGCGTTCCGCAAGCCGGTCATCGCCGCCGTCAACGGGCTCGCCTTCGGCGGCGGCTGCGAGATCACCGAGGCCGTGCATCTTGCGGTCGCGAGCGAGCGCGCCAGCTTCGCCAAGCCCGAGATCAGGCTCGGCATGCCGCCGACCTTCGGCGGCACGCAACGGCTGCCGCGGCTGGTCGGCCGCAAGCGCGGACTCGAACTGCTGCTGACCGGCGATTCTTTCCCGGCGCCGCGCGCGCTGGAGATCGGCCTCGTGAACGCCGTCGTGCCGCATGACGAGCTGTTGCCGGCGGCGCGCGCGCTGGCCCAGCGCATCATCCGCCACGGGCCGGACACCGTCGCCGGCATCATCACCGCCGCGACGCGCGGGCTCAACATGGCGATCGGCGAAGGGCTGCAGGTCGAGAGTGAACAGTTCGCGAGCCTCGTCGGCAGCCGCGATCTCGCGGACGGGCTGGCGGCCTGGCGCGAGCGCCGGCCGCCGCGTTGCTAGACCGGATGGCCCGGCGACTTGCGCGCCAGCCCGTCGAATGCATCGAGCAGCCGCTCGCGCCAGGCATGGACGCTGTCGTTCTCCTCGAGCAGCCGGAACGGGCTCACCACGCGCGCCCATTGGAAGCCGCCGAACACGATGTAGTCGGCATAGTCGGGCGCGTCGCCGCCGATGAAGGCCTGCGTCTTCAGGGTCTGCCGCAGCGGCTCCAGCGATCTGCGGAAGCCGATGACCGCCTGGTCGCGCGAGGCCATGACCTCTTCGAGGCTCTTGCCGAACCGCGCCTCGCGCGACTTGCGGAAATAGTCGGCATCCTCGGCGGCGAGGTTCTTCGGAATGTCGGCGATGATCAGCGGAAAGATGCCGCCGACGATGGCGATATCGCCCCAGGCATTGAGGAAGCGCGCCATCGCGCGGCCGCCGGCGCCGCCGAACAGCGAGGGCCGATCCGGATAGGTGTCCTCGAGGTAGTTGGCGATCGCCCAGGAATCGGCCACCGCGCGGTCGCCGTCGAGCATGACCGGCACCTTCTCCGATCCATGCGGCGCGATCGCGCTCTTCTCGGTGAAGCGCCACGGAATCGTATCAGCGCTCAGCCCCTTGTGCGCCAGCGCCATCCGCGTGCGCCAGCAAAAGGGGCTGAACGGGCGGCCCGCATCGGTCCCGACGAGTTCATACAGCTTCACGGCCATTCCCGGTCCTTCCTCCAAGTCCGGACCGTTCTAGCGCACGACGCGGCCGTTGTCGCGCAGCAGCCGCGCACCGGCATCGGTGACGATGATGAAGAGGCCGGCGCCCGCGATCGCCTCGCGCGTGACATAGCCCAGATCGGCGGCGTCCTCCCACACCGTCAGCCGCGGGCAGCTCGTCCGCCAGGTCGCGACCACTTCGGCATGGCTGCGCGGCGCGCGCGCGACCCATTCGACGAAGTCCAGCACCAGGGGGTCTGCCGATCCGGCCATGCTCGCCTCACTCTGCCGCCGCCGAGCTCTGCGCGGCCAGCAGCAGCCAGCCGCCATAGAGGATGTAGTAGCTCGCCACCGCCGTGATGATGCGGTTGGCCCAGGTGCGGAACTGCTGCTCGCTCATCGCCTCGAGCAGCCGCCGCGCCAGGCTCGTGCCGAGCATCGACGCTCCGACGGCGACGAGCGCGAGCACCGGATCGAGGCTCGCGGCCTGATCGATGATGCCGCCGAAATAGATCAGCTTGGTGAGGTGGCTCGCGACCTGACACGTCGCCTTGGTGGCGACGATCGAGCGGCGGTCGAACCGCGCGCCGAGAAAGAACGTGTCGAGCAGCGGCCCCGACACGCCGGTCATCAGCATCAGCCCCATGCAGATCGTGCCGTAGATCGCGCCCTGCCAGACGCTGTCTGGATCGGGCTTGAGGCCGGCCGGCATCAGCCGCGCCATGAACGGGGTGACGCCGAGCAGCAAGAGCGCCGCCGGCTTGTCCGGTACGTAGCGCACCAGCGCCCACAGGCCGAGCGCCAGCGCGCAGCCGACGAGATACACCGCGACCGGCCGCCAGCGGATGTGCCGGCGCCACAGCACCGCACGCCAGCCATTGGACGCCATCTGCGTCGCCGCGTGCAGCACCATCGCCGCCGGCAGCGGCATGATCGCCAGCAGCACGCCGATCAGGATCAGCCCGCCCGCCATGCCAAACAGGCCCGACAGGAACGCCGTCGCCACCATCAGCAATCCGAGCGCTGCAATCAGGGCGGGTGTCATGGCTGATCTCCTCGCCATGCAATTTGTCGCACTGGCGATATCCGCACAAACCGAGTTATCTTGCCCTCCATCAGTTTTCCTGAGGGCGCGATGAGACGGCTGCTGTTCCTCAACGGCATCAAGGCGTTCGAGGCGGCGGCGCGCACCGGCAGCTTCGCCGCGGCAGGCAGCGAGCTCAACGTCTCCGCGGCCGCGATCAGCCGCATGGTCAACCTGCTCGAGCAGCGGCTGGGCGTCGTGCTGTTCGAGCGCAAGGCCAACCGCCTGGCGCTCACCGCCGCCGGCCGCGCCTATCAGAGCGGACTGACGCCGATCTTCGATGCGCTGTCGAGCCTGACCGCGCAGATCATGGCGCCGTCATCGATGCGGGTGCTGACGCTCGGCGTCGGGCCGACGTTCGCGATGAAATGGCTGATCCCGCGTCTGGCCGATTTCAGCACCGAGCAGCCGGACATCGAGGTCCGCATCACCACCGGCGGGGCGGCGGTGCCGTTCGGCGACGACTGGAGCTGCGGCATCAAGCTCGGCCACGGCGCCTGGCCGGGCCTCGTCGCCGAGCCGCTGTTCGCCGCGGATCTCGTGCCGGTGTGCACGCCGCGGCTCGCCGCGACCTTGAAGAAGCCTGCCGATCTCAAGGGCTCGAGCCTGCTGCGGGTGTCGCATGCCGCCGAGGACTGGGCGTTGTGGCTGAAGGCCGCGGGCATCACGCGCGTCAGCGCGCGCGGCACCGAGTTCCAGTACTATGGACATGCGCTGCAGGCTGCGATCGACGGGCTCGGCGTCGCCATGGGCATCCGTCCCTATATCGACGACGACCTCGCGGCGGGACGCCTGGTTGCACCGTTCGCATTGACCGTCCCAAAAGGCGAGCGCTGGTATCTTGTCTACCGCCATTTCCAGGCCGGCCAACGTGATTTCGCCGCGTTCCGACGCTGGATCATGCGCGCGGCGTCACAGCCCGCGACCCGGAATTCCCAGCGCAGGGACGCCATCAAAAAAGACGCTGACGTGTGAACCTGTTCACAAATGCCCGGACCAATTCATGCTGTCGTTGCCGTTCGGGACATCAGGACTGCGCAATGACGTATTTGTACGAGGACTTCGCCATCGAGCCGTTCGAAGCAGGACGCGGCTTGTGGCACGCGCGGATCCGCCGCGCGGACATGACCCCGGTGGTGATCAATGGCGTTTCGTTCCCCTCGCTCGAAGTCGGCTTCGCCTGGTCCGATGCGGACATGGCGATTGCCGACGCGAAAAGCCATATCGACCGCTTTCGCAAGCGGTGGCGCTGACACCTGCAGACCGAATCGCAGCACTTTGAAGCACGCGACGGAGGATATCGACCGACCCCCGGGAAAAGACGGATAGCGCGACGTGGAACAATCTCCGAGAGTGAAGTCCCCGAGAGTCCCCCCGCGCGGCCAGACGGTTCCAAGCCAACATCAAACGCCAATTCGAAATGCCGAGTGTATTCGTAATGCGGACTGCAATTCATGGCTGAGCCTGCCGTCAAACACCTCGCTTTTTCGGTGCGTACGCGATGCCCGGACTGCGATGCGGAGCTGAGCGTCCTGAGCGTCATCAACGGCCGCGGCGGTTCCGAGTACTGGGCCCTGCAATGCGTCGCCTGCCACGGCGTGCATCTCGACATCGTCGAGCAGCCGACGCGGCATTGAACGGCAGCGTGGCGTCGCGGCAACGCCATCGCGCGCGTCATGGCTCGCGAGTCGCCCGCTGATCTCGTGTGGCCTTTCGGGAGCACGTGCGTCTCGATGCCTGCTGCTGCCACCATGCTGTCAGCAAGGCTGGTGCGCGGCGCCCGATCACTCTTTCAAGTCGGCGCCATCCGTCCCATATTCGGGCCATGGCGAAGACCCCCGACACTCCCAAGAAGCCAGGCCGAACCCCGAAATCGAAAGCGCACCGGCCCGACGTGCAGCCGATCGCGCCCGCGCTCGCCGAGCTGCTCAATCCCGCCATCAACCGGGGCGAGAGCGGCATCGGTTCCTCAACGGGACTGAAGCCGCCGCCGGACAATTCCTGGGACCGCCGCAGCGGCGGCGAGGCCGCCGCGCACCGCGCGCGGGCGTCGACGCGCGGCAAGAGCGCTGAGGTTGCGGCCCGCGACACGTCCGATCGCCCGATCCCGCTGCGGCCAAATCCGCAGCCGGTGGGTGGACGTTCATCGTCAAACAACGATCCGTCGCATGGCCCGCCCCCACCCAACCCTCCCCCGCACGCGGGGGAGGGCTCCAGGCGGCAGGCGCCGCGTGCCGGCGCCAGCGATGATGCCGAGACTGCGCCGCTAGCGTCCCCTCCCCCGCGTGCGGGGGAGGGCCAGGGTGGGGGCCTCCCTCCGCAGCATCACCCCCTCGGGGCGGATGACGCCGCCTCAGCCTCCGGACTCGCCGAAGCGCCGCAAGCCAATTACGGCACCGCCGCCACCATCCCGACGCTCGATCCGGAACTGGCGCGGCAGCTCGGCCTGCCCACCGCCGAGGACGACGAGGAGGCGCTCGCCCGGCCACCGCGCAACAAGATGGAGGCGCTCGGCGTCAAGGCCACGGCGGAAGCGCTGGAGTCGCTGATCCGCGAGGGCCGTCCCGAGTTCCGCAAGGACGACGGCTCGCTCAAAGTGTGGACGCCGCACCGGCCGCCGCGCCCCGAGAAGTCCGAAGGCGGCGTCCGCTTCGAGATCAAGTCGGCCTATGAGCCGAAGGGCGACCAGCCGCAGGCGATCAAGGAGCTGGTCGAGGGCATCGCGCGCAACGACCGCACCCAGGTGCTGCTCGGCGTCACCGGCTCCGGCAAGACCTACACCATGGCGAAGGTGATCGAGGCGACGCAGCGCCCGGCCATCATCCTGGCGCCGAACAAGACGCTCGCCGCGCAGCTCTATGGCGAGTTCAAGAGCTTCTTCCCCGACAACGCGGTCGAGTATTTCGTCTCCTATTACGACTACTACCAGCCCGAGGCCTACGTCCCCAGGACCGACACCTATATCGAGAAGGACTCCTCGATCAACGAGCAGATCGACCGGATGCGCCACGCCGCGACGCGCGCGCTCCTGGAGCGCGACGACGTCATCATCGTCGCCTCGGTGTCGTGCATCTACGGTATCGGCTCGGTCGAGACCTACACCGCGATGACCTTCGCGCTGAAGAAGGGCGAGCGCATCGACCAGCGCCAGCTCATCGCCGACCTCGTCGCTTTGCAATACAAGCGCACCCAACACGATTTCACCCGCGGCACCTTTCGCGTGCGGGGCGACGTCATCGACATCTTCCCAGCGCACTATGAGGACCGCGCCTGGCGCGTGAACCTGTTCGGCGACACCGTGGAGAACATCGAGGAGTTCGATCCGCTCACCGGCCACAAGCAGGACGAACTGGAGTTCATCAAGGTCTACGCCAATTCGCACTATGTAACGCCGCGCCCGACTTTGGTGCAGGCGATGAAGTCGATCAAATCCGAGTTGAAGATGCGGCTCGACCAGCTGCATGCGCAGGGCCGCCTGCTCGAGGCGCAGCGGCTGGAGCAGCGCACCACCTTCGATCTGGAGATGATGGAGGCGACCGGCAGTTGCGCCGGCATCGAGAACTACTCGCGCTATCTCACCGGCCGGCTGCCCGGCGAGCCGCCGCCGACCTTGTTCGAATACGTCCCCGACAATGCGCTGGTGTTCGCCGACGAGAGCCACGTCACGGTGCCGCAGATCGGCGGCATGTTCCGCGGCGACTTCCGCCGCAAGGCGACCTTGGCCGAATACGGCTTCCGCCTGCCCTCCTGCATGGACAACCGTCCGCTGCGCTTCGAGGAGTGGGACATGATGCGGCCGCAGACGGTGGCGGTGTCGGCGACCCCCGGCGGCTGGGAGCTCAACGAGGCCGGCGGCGTGTTCGTCGAGCAGGTCATCCGCCCGACCGGGCTTATTGATCCCCCCGTCGACATTCGCCCCGCCCGCACCCAGGTCGACGATCTCCTCGGCGAGGTCCGCGCCACCGCGCAGGCCGGCTATCGTTCGCTGATCACGGTGCTGACCAAGCGCATGGCCGAGGACCTCACCGAATATCTGCACGAGCAGGGCATCCGCGTCCGCTACATGCATTCGGACATCGACACCATCGAGCGCATCGAGATCATCCGTGACTTGCGCCTCGGCGCGTTCGACGCGCTGGTCGGCATCAACCTGCTGCGCGAGGGCCTCGACATTCCCGAATGCGCGCTGGTCGCGATCCTCGACGCCGACAAGGAAGGTTTTCTGCGCAGCGAGACGTCGCTGATCCAGACCATCGGCCGCGCCGCGCGCAACGTCGACGGCAAGGTGATCCTCTACGCCGATCAGATGACCGGCTCGATGGAGCGCGCCATCGCCGAGACCAACCGCCGCCGCGAGAAGCAGGTCGAGTACAACACGGCCCACGGCATCACGCCGGAGAGCGTCAAGAAGTCGATCGGCGACATCCTCAACTCGGTCTACGAGCGCGACCACGTGCTGATCGAGACCGGCGGCGGCACCACCACCGACGACGTCATCTCGATCGGCCACAATTTCGAGGCCGTGCTGGCCGACCTCGAAACCCGCATGCGCGAGGCCGCCGCCGATTTGAACTTCGAGGAGGCCGCGCGCCTCCGCGACGAGGTCAAGCGCCTCCGCGCCACCGAGCTTGCCGTGGTCGACGACCCCACCGCCAAGCAGCGCACCGTGCAGAGCAAGGCGGGCAGCTACGCCGGCGCCAAGAAATACGGCGACGCCGCCAATCTCCCGACCACGGCGATGAAGGGCCGTGGCGCTGCGGCACGCGCTGGCGGCTCCTCTTCACCCTCCCCTGGAGGGGGAGGGTCGGCCGCCAAAGGCGGCCGGGGTGGGGTGAAGCCCCGCGCCCCGCTCGCGCCGTCCCTCGACGACATCATCAGCGGCGGCTCGCGCCGCGAGGACGGTGCCTCTCCCCATTCTTCACGGGGAGAGGGTCGCGGTGAGGGGCGCCCCACGGGGACTCCCTCCACCTCCAAGGTCCACAAGCCGCATCTCGACGAGATGCACGGCCCGGAGTCCCTGCCCTACCGCCCCAACGCCAAGCTGCCGCCAAAGCCCTTCGGCAGCAGCAGCAAGATCATCCAGCCCACCAACTCCCGCGAGTCCGGCCCGGAGTTCGGTCCGGCGCCACGCTCGACGGGTGGCGCGCCGGGAAAGCGCGGCGGGTGGAAGAAGCGGTGAGGTGTAAACCTTCTCGCCGCCTCATTGCGAGGAGCGACAACGACGAAGCAATCCAGTCCATGCACTTGGCCTGATCTGGATTGCTTCGCTTCGCCGCTTCGCTCGCAATGACCTCCGGCCCCGCGATCTCGACTGGAAAACAAATCATGTTGAGCTACTCTGCTCACATGAAACTCGGCTTCGAAGAACCCCAGACGGCCTACACCAGCGGCGCGCAGAAGGCGCGGGCGTGGACCGAGGCGTGGGTTGGCTCGCAAGCCTATTGTCCGAACTGCGGCCAGTCGAACATGACGCAGTTTCCCAACAACAGCCCGCTGGCGGATTTTCTCTGTAAAGCCTGCAGCGAAGAATTCGAGCTGAAGAGCCAGAAGAAGGCATTCGGCGCCAAGGTCGCCGACGGCGCCTATGGGACGAAGTGCGAGCGGCTGGCCGCCAGCAACAATCCCAATCTCCTGCTGATGAACTATGACCGTGACACCCGGTCGGTCATCAACCTCTTCGTCGTGCCGAAGCATTTCTTTGTTCGCGACATCATCGAGCAGCGCAAGCCGCTCGCGGCGACCGCGCGCCGTGCAGGGTGGGTCGGCTCGAACATTCTTCTCGATCGCGTTCCCGAGTCGGGCAAGATTCACATCGTCCGGAATCGCGTCGTCCGCGCGAAGGAGGTCGTGCTGCAGGAGTGGAGCAGGACGCTCTTCCTCCGCAAGGAATCCCTGGATGCACGCGGATGGCTGATCGAGGTCTTGAAATGCGTCGAGTCGCTCGGCAAGCCGGAATTCACGCTCGACGATGTCTACGCTTTCGACCGCCATCTCAGCCTGCTCTATCCCGGCAACCAGAACGTTCGGCCGAAAATCCGCCAGCAGCTCCAGTTCCTGCGCGATCAGGGATTCCTGGAGTTCGTAGCGCGCGGCCGCTATCGTTTGAAGACATGAGGTCCGGCAATGGCCTGGTTCTTGAACTTCTATCGCTGTGAACGTTGCGCGCAGGCCTGGAGCGATGAATGGTCGTGCATGTGCGACGACGAGTGTCCTCATTGCGGCGCCCGCGACATGTCTCCATCCCGGAGCGAGGACCTGACAGAGCTGATCCTGAGCAACGAGGATTGCTTCGTCGTCTTGCGCTCGCCTGATGACGCAGAGGACCAGCCTGCCTATGAAGAGCTCGGGCGGTTTTCGAGCCGAGCCAAGGCGGAGGAATTTCTTGCTGCGTCCGCTCCCGGTTAGGCCGGCCATCGAGGACGACGATCATCTACTTTGCGACGCGCATAGCCCTCAACCAGTTGCTCGTCATGCCACCAGATAGCCTGCCCGACAACGGGAGAGGGGTTGCGCATGTTCCGAAAAATAAAAAAAGCTTGCGATTTATCGGAAATCATGATTATCTCCCCGCATCCCGCCTCACCGCAGAGGGGCGTAGCGCGCGATCGTCACGACACGCGAGGCGGGGATGCGATGGCCGCGAGAGATCGCAGCGTCTTCTCACGAAGGCGCGGACGAACGATCGCTTGCGGACGTGAAGTCGCAGCGTCCTGATACCCCGACGCTGGTATCACGCGCTGATGCGCAAGCGTCATGCGCAATGGTGGCCAACAAGCCCGGCGCACCAGGGAGACTGCGTATAAGCGTGAAGACCGTCGCGCAGGGAATGCCGG
>NZ_JAUHIR010000010.1:0-292612 GCF_032381375.1 Bradyrhizobium sp. SZCCHNR1017
CCACTGGCAACGACCCCGGACTTGAAGCCCTCGAGAGCAGCTTCCATCAGGACCTGAATGGCGACGGCACGATCGGGATCCCGACCGTCAGCTCGGTGACGGCGAGCGCAGAGACGGCCACGACGTCGGGTGCGACCGACCTGGTCCTCGCCGCGCCTTCCTTCAGCGGCAATCTCATCGGATTCGGTAGCACCGCCGCTCAGATCGATCTCAAGAGCATCGCATTCACATCGCTTCAGATGCATTTCGACGAGACGAGCGGAATGCTGTCGCTGGGCGACGGGTCCAACAGCGCGTCGCTGCACTTCGTCGGCCCATTGTCGCAGGACAGCTTTCACTTCGCAGCGGACGGCCAGGGCGGCACTCTGATCTCCGGGACCTCGATCTCCGGCGCGGCATCCTCATCGGTGTCGCTGCAGGGACACGACACCTTCGTGTTCGCCGAGCATTTCGGTCAGGTGAACATCGCCGACTTTGCGGTCGGCACCGACAAGATCGTGTTCAGCCAGAGCATCTTCGCGGACCCGTCCACGCTGCAGGCCGCCATCCATGACGACGCCGCGGGCAACGCCGTCATCACCGATCCGGCACTCGACACCATCACGATTCAGCACGTGTCGACGGCCGAGCTGCTGTCTCATCTGTCGAGCTTCCATCTGGTCTGAGACCGGCGGCATTCGAGGCGTCGTCTCCGCCATTCGGCGGGCGAAGGGTGCCCGGCGGGCGGTTTCCGCCCGCCGCAGGACAGATAACGGCTCGCGCGAGGGCCGCTCTTGCCCTATACGGCGCTTCGACCATCCTACACCGTGAGTTTGATGCCCCCGCCCCGCTCCGCTTCGCCGCGCCGCCTGCTCTACGTGGCCAACGAGGATTATGCCTTCCTGATGCATCGCCTGCCGATGGCGCGCGCGGCGCGCGAGGCCGGCTACGAGGTGCATGTCGCCACCAACGTCAATGCCGGCGCCGCCGCGATCGCCGCCGAGCGGTTCGTGCTGCATCCGATCCCATTCCAACGCGGCGGGCTGTCGCCGTCATCAGCCCTGCCCACGATCCGCGCGATCCGCGCCGTCGAGGCTGCGATCAGCCCCGACGTGGTGCATCATTCCGGATTGCAGTCGAGCGTGCTCGGCTCGCTCGCCGCGCTTGGACGCACCACTCCGGTCGTCAACGCCATGACCGGCCTCGGCTATGTGTTCACATCGGCGAGCTGGCGCTCGCGTCTGCTCAAGCAGGGCCTGCTGTGGCTGCTGCCGCAGCTCATGAACCGGACACCGAGCTGCGTGCTGGTCCAGAATCCCGACGATCGCGAGGCGCTTCAAGCCATGGGCGTCCGGGGCGACAAGATCACGCTGATCCCGGGCTCGGGCGTCGACACCGACCGCTTCCAGCCGCTGCCAGAACCGGACGGGCCGATCACCTTCGGCTTCGCAGGACGGCTGCTGACCGACAAGGGCGTCCGCGCCCTGGTCGCTGCGCACCGCATGCTGCGCCAGCAGGGCCGCGACGACCAGTTGCTGATCGCCGGCTCGCCTGATCCGGCCAATCCCGCCTCGGTCTCGGCCGAGGAGGTCGAGGCCTGGCGGAAGGAACCCGGCATCACCCTGCTCGGCCAGATCAAGGACATCACCGAGCTCTGGCGCCGCTGCCACGTGGCCGTGCTGCCGTCGCATCGCGAAGGACTTCCGGTCAGCCTGCTGGAGGCCGCCGCCTGCGCCCGGCCGCTGATCTCCACCAATGCACCCGGCTGCCGCGAGATTGCGATCCACGACCAGACCGGACTCGCCGTGCCGGTCGAGGATGCGGCGGCGCTCGCGCAGGCGATGGCGCAGCTGGCGGCGTCGCCCGAGATGCGCGCACGTTATGGCGCGGCGGCCCGTCAACTGGTCGAGGACAAGCTCTCGGCCAGGATCATTGGCCGTTCGGTGGTGGCGCTCTATGATCGCCTCATCTCGGCCGCAGAGGTCCGCGGATGATCGCCGATCCCACCGCGGTCCTTGCCGCCATCGCCGTGCTCGCGGCCGCGATGTGCGCCATCCTGATCGTGCTGTTGCGTCCAGTGCTCCAACGCTACGCGCTGGCGCGGCCGAATGCGCGCTCGTCGCACAAGATCCCGACGCCGCAGGGGGCCGGCATTGCCGTGATCGGCGCCACGATCGTTGTCGGCGGCGCGTTCGCCTCCGTGGCCGGTTTCGCGCCGCTGCTGATGCTGTTCATCGCCGTGCCGATGCTGGCGCTGGTCGGCCTGATCGACGACATCAGGCCGATCCCGGTGCTGCCGCGCCTGGTCCTGCAGGGATTGGCCGTCGGCCTCGTCGTTTTCACCGCGCCTGACGATCTCAGGCTGTTTCCGATCCCGCTGGCGGCCGAGCGCACGCTGCTGCTGATCGCCGGCCTGTGGTTCGTCAACCTCGTCAACTTCATGGACGGGCTCGATTTGATGACCGTGGCCGAGGCGGTGCCGATCACGGCGGCGCTCGTCCTGTTTGGCCTCTCCGGTGAACTGCCCTGGCCGGCGACTGCCATCACTGCGGCGCTGGGTGGCGCCATGCTCGGCTTTGCGCCCTTCAACCGTCCCGTCGCAAAGGTCTTTCTCGGTGATGTCGGCAGCCTGCCGATCGGGCTGCTGCTCGGCTGGGGCCTGCTCCATCTTGCCTGGCAGGGCGACGTCGCAGCGGCGCTGCTGCTGCCGCTGTATTATCTGATCGACGCCACTTTCACCCTGTTGCGGCGGATGGCGCAGCGCGAGCCATTCTGGGCGGCGCACCGCACGCATTTCTATCAACAGGCCACCGACAACGGCTTCACCGTCTCGCGCGTCGTCAGCGAGGTGTTCATTCTCAATATCGTGCTTGCGACGCTCGCAGCCATCTCGGTCGCGCAGCGTTCCATGACGGCCGACGCCATCCTGCTCGTCTTCGGTCTCGGCGCCGTCACCTGGGTGCTGAGCCGCTTCTCGCGGCGGCGCCATTGAAGACTCAGGCCGCGCTCGAGCCGAATTCCGGCACCGCATCCTTCAGCACCGACTTGATCGTCACTGGATCATTGCGCGCGATCGCCTGATCGAGCGCCGCGATCCAGGCCTTCAGCGTCGGCATCGGCGGCTCGTTCGGGTTGGCGGCCATGATGCCGGCGACACCGATCTCGACCGGCGGCTCCTCGCTCGCAAACAGGATTTCGTTGAGGCGCTCGCCGGGCCGGATGCCCGTGAACACGATCTCGACGTCGTAGCCCGGCTGCAGGCCGGACAGGCGAATCATGCGCTCGGCCAGTTCGACGATGCGGACCGGCTGGCCCATGTTCAGCACATAGACCGAGACATCCGGGCGCTGCGGCGCCAGCGCATGCGAGGCCGCGGTGATCACGAGATCGCAGGCCTCGCGGATGGTCATGAAATAGCGCACCATGTCCGGGTGCGTCACCGTGACAGGACCGCCCGCCTCGATCTGGGCCTTGAACTTCGGCACCACCGAGCCGTTCGACGCCAAAACGTTGCCGAAGCGCACCGAGATCAGCCGCATCGGCGGCCGTCCCGTCGGCCGGTCGGCGAGCTGGCGATCGAGCGCCTGGCAGTACATCTCGGCGAAGCGCTTGGTGAGGCCGAGCATCGACACCGGCTCGATCGCCTTGTCGGTCGAGATCATCACCATGGCCTCGGCCCCTGAGGCCACCGCGGCATCGGCCACGTTGATCGAGCCGAAGATGTTGGTCTTGACGCCCTCGCTCCAGTCGCGCTCGAGGATCGGCACATGCTTCAAGGCGGCGGCATGGAAGACCAGATCCGGCTTGAACTCGCCGATCAGCGCGAACACCCGGTCGCGATCGCGGATGTCGGCGATGCGCCCCTCGACGGCGACGGCAGCCTCGGGATCGGCCGCGAGCACCTCGGTGATCGCGTAGAGCGCCGGCTCGGAATTCTCCAGAATGAGCAGCCGCGCCGCGCCGAATGCCACGACGCGCTGGCAGATCTCGGCCCCGATCGAGCCGCCGCCGCCGGTGACGACCACCGCCTTGCCACGCACCAGCGCTTCGAGACGTCCGTAATCGATCTTCTCGCTCGGCCGCAGCAGGAGGTCCTCGACCGCGACCGGCGCGAGCCTCGGCGCATCGCCGCTCTCCAGCGACGGCAGGCGGCTCACGATCAGGCGCAACCGGCGCGCCCGCATCAGGAAGGTCTCCGGATGACAGTCCGGATCGAACGCCGTCGGCATCATCAGGGCGCGCGCGATCGGCCGGTCGCGGCGGGCGAAGTCGGCCGCGACATCCTCGACATCGTCGATGCCGCCCAGCACCGGCACGCCGCGGATCAACTGCCCCCGGTCGGCGGCCGATGGCGAGAGAATGCCGATCGGCCAGATCCGCTTGACCGCGCCGCTCTCGATGCCGCGCAGCACGACCTCGGCGTCGGCAGCACGGCCGATCAGGAGCGCGGGGGCAGCGTCCTCGGACCGAGCGTGCCGTCGCACCCGCGTGTAGCGGAAGTAGCGATAGGCGAAACGCAGCGCGCTCAACGCAAAGATCTCCAGGAACCAGTAGAGAATGATCGTGAGCTTGCCGAAGAAGAAGGTGCCGCGGACGTTCGGCGCGACGATGATGTAGTCGAGAACCAGCAGCGCCAGCGTCAGCACGGTCGCGACGCGGACGATGTTCAGCGCGTCCGGCAGCGAGATGAACCGCCACTTCGTCGTCAGAAGGCTCGAGAAGTAGAAGACGACGAAGCTGAAGGCGATGAAGTACGGCAGGATCTGTAAGAGCAGCGGCACCCGCTCCCAGAAGGTGCTGGCGCCTTCGAAGCGGATATAGAACGCCGCGAACAGCGCGACGACGCTGACCAGGAGGTCATGCGCGGCAATCAGCATATTCCGGTAGGTCAGTTGAGACGGACGCGTCATGGTTCGAGCGTCCCCTGCCTAGCATCAGGCGGCGTCCGCGATCGCCACACCATTCCGCCGGCCACGCCGACGCCGATCACGTACATCCACCCCTCGTGGAAATCGAAGATGTGGGAATTGAACAGCGATGTGAAGATGTTCTGCACGACGACGAGCAGCCCGATCCAGGGCACCAGCCCGTCGCCGCGGAACAACAGAAGGTGCGCGGCCCACATCGCGTAGAGAATCACGATCCCGAGCGCCCCCCATTGGACCGCCACGTAGAGCGTCTGATTGTGCGGATTGCTGACGACCTGGCTCGAGGAGAGGTCGCGCGACCCGCTCGCGGCCAGCTCGAACAGATGACGCGTCGAGCCCGAGCCGTGTCCGATCAGCGGCGCGTCGGCCAGGAACCGCAACGACTTGCGCCAGAACTCGAGCCGCTCGCCGATCGACGTCACCGCGCGATCGTTCCTGTAGTCCTGATATTGGCTCGTGAACGTCGCCACCTTGCCCTGCAATTGCGGGGACACAGTCCATGCCGCGAGGCCCAGCGCAAGGGCAACGGCCGCGATCAGCAGGTTGGCACGCCATTTCAAGTGGATCAGCCCGAACACCGCAAGCAGGATCGGGATCGTCACCAGCGCGGTACGCGAGACAACGATGAAGATCATGTTGGCGAGGAACGCGATCATGATCGCAGTGAGCAGGCCGGCCGGAAGGAAGCGGCGGGCGCGCAGCAACTGGGCGATCGGATAGGCCAGCGCCACGGCGCAGAGCGAGAACTCCTGGCCCTGGTCGATGTAGTTCTTCACGAAGATGCCGCGATCGGCATTGGCCTTGAGCGCGAGCGCAGGATTGAACGCGACCGCGGTCGACACCACGACCATCAGCACGCAGGAGGCGAGAAACGCGGTGAAAACCCACAGGCCGCGCTCCGACCGTTGGAAATGGTAGAGCAGCGCGGGCAGCACCAGAAGCTTGGCCGCAGGTCCCACCGCGTAGAACCGCGCGCCCCATGCCACGTCCGACCACAGCGTTCCCACCAGCGCCAGCAGGAACAGCGCGATCGGCGCCAGCGCGATCGGCCGCTTCAGGACCTGCAGCAGACGCTCGACATCGAGAAACGGCACCATCGTGATCAGCATGACGACGCCGAGGATCGACACCAGCGAGGTCGACCACGGCAGCGAGGCCGCCAGCAGAATCGCCACAACATCGACCGTCGTCCGCCACGCCGCCGGATCGCGCCAGCGGCGCGCCAGCAGCGCCGGGCCGGGATGACCTGCCAGCGCGCTCATCGCGCCTCGCTCCGGGCGCGATCGACCAGCGCGGTCGTGCTGTGCCCTTTCAGGATGTCGATCAGGATCACCTCGCCGCCGCCGGCCTCGACGACCTCATGTCCCACCACCTGCTCGCGCGTATAGTCGCCGCCCTTGACCAGGACGCTCGGCCGGACCAGCTCGATCAAGCGGAGCGGCGTGTCCTCGGCGAAGATGGCGACGAGGTCCACCGCCTCGAGCGCGGCCAGGACCTCGGCGCGCGCGCGCTCGTCCTGCACGGGCCGGCTTTCGCCCTTCAGCCGCTTGACGGAGGCATCGCTGTTCAGCCCGACCACGAGCCGGTCGCAGGCGGCGCGCGCCGCGGTCAGTACCTTGACGTGGCCGGGATGCAGAATGTCGAAGCAGCCATTGGTAAAGCCCACGCGCAGGCCCTCTCCCCGCCAGACCTCGACGCGGGCGGCGAGCTCGTCATCGCTCTCGATGATCTTCTCCTCAGCGGCACGATAGGCATGCGGCAGGATCTTTCGGCGCAGCTCGGCCGATGTCACGCTGGCGGTGCCGTGCTTGCTGACGGCCACCGCCGCCGCGGCGCTCGCCATCCGCAACGCATCCGCCCAGGCGGCGCCGGCCGCGAGCGTCGCGGCAAGCACGGCAACAACCGTGTCGCCGGCGCCGGAGACGTCGCGCACCTTAACGGGATAGGCCGGCACGTGAATCGGATCGCCCTCGCGCGGGACCAACGTCATGCCGCGCTCGCTCTGCGTCACCAGGATCGCCTCGCAGTCCGCGAGATAGATCGCGTCCTGCGCGGCCGCGGCGATCTCCTGTTCGGTCTCGGCGCGGCTGCGGGTCGCTTCCGAAAACTCCTTGCGGTTCGGCGTCAGCACGCTCGCGCCGCGATAGATCGCGAGATTCGCGCTCTTGGGATCGACGATGACGCGCTTGCCGGCCTTGCGCGTCGCGTCGATCACGTTGCGCAACACGCGCGCCGTGAGCACGCCCTTGGCGTAGTCCGACAGCAGCACGATATCGGCCCGCGCGATCAGTGGCAGGATGGCCTCGATCAGCTTCTGCTCGATCTCGCCGGCGGCCGGTGCGGCGCGCTCCCAGTCGGCGCGGAGCATGTGGGTGGAGAAATGCTCGGAGACGAAGCGCACCTTGCGCGTCGTCGGCCGCGAAGGATCACGGACAAGCACGCTCTCGATGCCGCCCTCCTTGGCGAGCTCGGCCGCCAGCTGGTCGCCGGCCGCATCCTGCCCGACGAGACCGACGAAGATGCAGCGGGCGCCGAGCGCGGCGATGTTGCGCGCGACGTTGCCGGCACCGCCGATATTGGTCTCGCTTCGCTGGACCGCGATGACCGGCGCCGGCGCCTCGGGGGAAATCCGCGACACCTCGCCATAGACGAACTCGTCCAGCATGAGGTCGCCGATGCACAGCACCGTCTGGCGGGCGATCGCTTGCGAGAGATCGTCAAAGTCGAACATCAGCGGCAGTCTCGGTGCAATGGTCGGAACCAGATCGTCTAGCGGAAGCGGTCGGCGGAATCGAGATAGTTCCGGATATAGCCAGCGACCGCATCCTCGAGCGACGTGAAGCCGCCGTTGTAGCCGGCCGCCAACAGCCGGTCGACCTTGCTCTGGGTGAAATACTGGTAGCTGCCGCGAATCGCTTCGGGCATGTCGATGTACTCGATCCGCGGCGTCGCACCGAGCGTAGCATAGGCCGCCAGCATCATGTCCTTGAAGCTGCGCGCCTGGCCCGTGCCGACGTTGAACAGGCCCGAGACGGAGGGAGAGGCCAACAGCCACAGCATCACGCGGACGACGTCGTCGACATGGATGAAGTCGCGGCGCTGGTCGCCATCGGCGATGCCTTCGCGGTGCGACTTGAACAGTTGCAGGGTGTGTCCGGCCTTGATGTCGTCGAAGCGGCGGGTCAGCACGCTCATCATCGATCCCTTGTGGTACTCGTTGGGACCGAACACGTTGAAGAACTTCAACCCGGCATATTGCGGCGGCAGCCTCTCGCCGCGCTCGGCGCGCGCAGCCACCGCCATGTCGAACAGATGCTTGCTCCAGCCATAGAGATTCATCGGCCGCAACGTCTTCAGCGCCGCCAGCGACGGCTCATCGACGAAGCCCTGCGCGCCATCGCCATAGGTCGCCGCCGACGAGGCGTAGATGAACGGCGTGGTGTTGGCCGTACACCAGTCGAGCAGGCGCAAGGAACTGCGGAAGTTGCGCTCCATCACGAGATCGCCGTCGACCACCGTGGTCGCGGAGATCGCGCCCATGTGCAGGACGGCCTCGAGCCGGCGACCCTTCAGCCAGACGTCCAGATCGGAAGGCGGCACGACGTCGGCCAGCTGCCGCTTGGCCAGGTTGCGCCACTTGCCCTCGCTGCCGAGCGTGTCACAGACCACGACATCGGTCCGGCCGGCGTCGTTCAGCGCCGCGACCAGATTCGATCCGATAAACCCGGCGCCGCCGGTCACCAGCAACATTCCGCAACCCGTCCTGATCCCGAAAACCCCGGCCCTCGCGTAGCGCATGCGGCGGCAAAGTGTAAGCGCTTTGGTGACGGCCCGCTCGGCCCACTTTACCTGCGGCGGCCGAGCGGCTACCAGCGCGCCTGAGCTAGGCAGACAAAGAATGAATTCGAATTCGGCCAAGGTCGAGGTGGACGCGGCGGACACCAGCCCGATCCTGATCATCCCCTATATGTGGATCGGCGATTTCGTGCGCGGCCACACCGTGGTGCGGGTGCTCAAGGAGCGCTGGCCGAATCGGCCGGTCGACCTGCTGGTGACGTCGCTGTGCGCGCCGCTGGTCGATTACATGCCCGGGGTCCGCTCCGGCATCGTCTGGGACCTGCCGCGCAGCCGGCTGGCGCTCGGCCGGCAATGGCAGCTCGCCGCGATGTTGCGCGAACGTCGCTATCGGACCGCCCTGGTGATGCCGCGGACCTGGAAATCGGCGCTGGCACCGGCGCTGGCCGGCATCCCCGAGCGGGTGGGCTTCGTCGGCGAGATCCGCTTCGGCCTGCTCAACCGCTGGCGCTGGGGCGAGAAGGCGCTGCCCCGCTTCATCGACAAGAATGCCGCGCTGGCGCTGCCCGACGGGGCGCCGCTGCCGCCGGAATGGCCGGTCCCGCAGCTGCGGGTGCCGCCGGAGGACGTCGCGCGCTGGCGCGAGGCCAATGGCCTGGGGAACCGCCCGGCCGTGGCGCTGGCACCGGGATCGGTGGGTGCCGCCAAGCGCTGGCCCTATTACGGCGAGGCGGCCCGGCTGCTGCGCGGGGCCGGCCTCGACGTCTGGGTGGTCGGCGGCCCCGGCGAGAAAGCGCTCGCCGCCGAGATCGTCGCCGCTGGCGGCCCGGACGTCCGCGACCTCACCGGAACCGACCTTCGCAACGGCATCCTGGCCATGGCGGCGGCCAGCGTCGCGATCTCCAATGATTCGGGGCTCATGCACATCGCCGCGGCGTTGGGGACGCCGACCATGGGCATCTTCGGTCCGACCAGCCCATACCATTGGGCGCCGCTGAACGGCCTCGCGGCGACGGTCCAGACCAGGACACAGGTCCCCTGCCAGCCCTGCCACCGGCCGGTCTGCCGGATGAACGACCACCGCTGCATGCGCGACATTCCGGCGACCGATGTCGCCGCCATCGCCCAGCAGGTCCTTGCCGACGCGGCAATACCGGTCGTGCACTAGCTTGCGAAGCGACACCGCGCCCCATACACCGGCCCTGACGTAACCTGAGCCGCCACGTGACCCGCGCCCTCGACCCGATCGCCAACCATCTCGCCCGCTCCCGCGCCGCCATGGAGCGCGCGGCCGACGATGCCGCGATGCTCACCAGTGCCGGGCGGATCGCAACGAAAATCATCTCTGCGCTGCGTGGCGGCCACAAGCTGCTGATCGTCGGCAATGGCGGCAGCGCGGCGGACGCGCAGCACATCGCCGCCGAGATCGTCGGCCGCTACAGGCAGGAGCGGCCCGCCTATGCCGCGATCGCGCTGACGACCGATACCTCGGCGCTGACCGCGATCGGCAACGACTACGGCTTCGATCACGTCTTCGCCCGCCAGGTCGAAGGGCTCGGTACACCGGGCGACGTGCTGCTGGCGATCTCGACCTCCGGCCGCTCGCCGAGCATCCTCAACGCGCTGCGCAAGGCGCGCGAGCGCGGACTGGTCACGGTCGGCTTCACCGGCGCCAAGGGCCTCCCGATGGGCGAATTGTGTGACGAACTGCTGGTGGCGCCGAGCGACGACACGCCGCTGATCCAGCAGATCCATCTCGCGACGGCGCATGGCATCTGCGAGATGATCGAGGCGGCGCTGATGCAGGACGAGGGCTAGATGACGACCGCTCAGCTCAAGCCGGCGGCGTTTCTCGACCGCGACGGCGTCATCAATCACGACGACAACTACATCGGCTCGCCGGAGCGCATCCGCTGGATGCCGAACGTGGCGCAGGCGATCCGGCGGCTCAACGACTCCGGCTATCACGTGTTCCTGTTCACCAACCAGTCCGGCGTGGCGCGCGGGCTGTTCTCGGAGGATGACGTCACGGGCCTGCACGACTGGATGCGGGCCGAGCTCGCGGCGCAGGGGGCTGTCATCGACGACGTCCGCTACTGCCCCTACCACACCGAAGGCTCGGTCGAGCGCTATCTGCGCGAGCATCCCTGGCGCAAGCCGGCGCCCGGCATGATCCTCGACCTGATGCAGCACTGGCCCATCAGGCGCGAGGGCAGCTTCGTGATCGGCGACCGCGCCTCCGACATCGCGGCGGCCGAAGCCGCCGGCCTGCCCGGCTTCCTGTTCGCCGGCGGCGATCTCGATGCGTTCGTCGCCGAAATCATCGCTCAGACCAGTTCGCGATAGACGGCTGCGATCTTGTCGGCCTCGGCCTCGAGGCTGAATTTCTCCACCACGCGCGTCCGAGCCCGCGCACCCATCGCTAGTGCGGCATCCGGATCCCGCATCAATGGCTCGAGCGCTGCGACCAGCGCATCGACGTCGCCGGGCGGGACCAGCACGCCTGTGACGCCATCCTCGACCACGATCTCCGCCGCCCCGGCACGCGCCGCGACCAGGGCGGCTCCTGCCGCCATTGCCTCGATCAGCGTGAGACCAAAGCCTTCGTTGCGCGAGGTGAAGGCGTAGATCGTGAGACGCTGGTACCAGCGCTGCACGTCGGCGATGTCGAGCTCGCCGGTGATGATGATGCGCTGCTCCAGGCCCGCGGCGGCGATCTGCTTCTTCAACTCGCTCGCGAACGGCATCTGCTCGGGCGTCACGGCGCCGACCAGCACCGCGGAAAAATCCGGAAAACGCGGCAGCAGCCGGCACATCGCCGCGACGAACACGTCGCTGCCCTTCTGCGCGCGGACGCGGCCGAAGCAGCCGATGGCATATTTGCCCGGCAGTCCGCTCTCGGCGAAGGCCGCGGCGCGATCCGCCGGCGGGGAATACACGTCGGTGTCGACGCCATGCGTCACCACCGTCGCTTCGCGCTTCAGATAGGACGCCGAGATGTCGCTGGTCGCGATGATCGCGTCCATGCGGCGGATCAGCCAGCGCGTGATCCAGCTGTGATGGCGCTGCGCGGCCGAGGTGAACACCAGCTTCAACGGCCAGCCGAGCGCCCGCATGATCACGCCGACGATCATCTCGTCGTTGCGGCGGGCATGCCAGATCAGCGGCCGCCGCCGGCCCCACAATTTGAACAGATCGCTCGCGCGCATCCGCGCGATCCCTTCGGGCGCGTAGGAGCCGAGCCACGCCGAGCGCACCAGCCTCGCCAGCTTCGGCGCCACCATCCGGTTGGTCGCGGTCACGCCGGAATAGCGCCGGTGCAGGTTGGGCACGATCACGTCGAGATCTGCGGCGGAAAACGGCTCGGCTTGCACACTCAACTCCAATTGCAGCGGTTCCCTATACGCAACATTAAGCATCGCCGCCAGTTCGCTATGCACGCAACAGGTCGTTCATTTCGCGGGCGTTAGTCTGCCGGAAACAAACAGGGATCGCGTCAAACAATGACCGTGCTCGTGACCGGCGGCGCCGGCTATATCGGCAGCCACATGGTGCTCGCGCTGGCGGAAGCCGGCGAAAGCGTCGTGGTGATCGACAACCTTTCGAGCGGCTTTTCCGCCTTCGTGCCCGACGGCGTGCCGCTGTTCATCGGCGATGCCGGCGATGAAAATCTCGTCGACGGCGTCATCGGCCAGCACGGCGTCGACAGCATCATCCATCTGGCGGGCTCGGTCGTGGTGCCGGAATCGGTGCGCGATCCGCTGCTCTACTATCGCAACAACACCATGACCACGCGCAGCCTGTTGAATGCGGCGGTCAAGCGCGGCGTCAGCCGCTTCGTGTTCTCCTCGACCGCCGCCGTCTACGGCAATCCGGACGAGGTGCCGGTGCCCGAGAGCGCGCCGACCCGTCCGACCTCGCCCTACGGCACCTCGAAGCTGATGGCCGAGATCATCCTGCACGACGTGGCCTCGGCACATGACCTCAACTACGTGGTGCTGCGCTACTTCAACGTCGCCGGCGCCGATCCGTTCGGACGAGCCGGGCTTGCGACCGTCGGCGCGACGCATCTGATGAAGATCGCCATGGAGGTCGCGACCGGCCAGCGCGCCAAGATCGACGTCTTCGGCACCGATTATCCGACCCCCGACGGCACCTGCATCCGCGATTTCATCCATGTCTGCGATCTCGCCCAGGTGCACCGCTCCGCGCTGGCCTATCTGCGCACCGGCGGCAGTTCGGTCACGCTGAATTGTGGATACGGCCGCGGCTATTCCGTGCTCGAGACCATCGAGGCCGTCCGGCGCGTCTCCGGCCGCGCCATTCCCGTCCAATACGCGCCGCGGCGCCCCGGCGACATCATGAGCATGGTCGCCGACACCAGCCGTCTGAAGGCGCTGCTCGACTGGACGCCGATCTATGACGATCTGGAAACGATCGCCGCCCATGCGCTGGCCTGGGAGGAGAAACTGTTCCTGGAACGCCACAGCGGCACGCTGCAGCGGGCCTCGGCCTAGAATCAACGACTTAGCCGGACGCCGGGGGGCTTGAAAAAGCCGCCCCGAGCGGGCAAGCACTGCTGTCCGCCCGGCGATTTGTCCCGGCGGCCAGGGACCAGAATGGCCGAATTTCCGAAGAAGATCACCGACGATCCCTATGGCGCCGCGATCCTGATCCGCCGCCTCGTGATGGAACAGGGTCTCGTCTACTGGCGCCGCTATCTCACCGCCTTTGCGCTGATGGCGGTCGCCGCCGGAGCGAGCGCCACGGCGACCTACGTGCTCGGCCAGGTCATCAACAAGGCCTATGTCGAGAAGAGCATCCCGGGCATCGTGCTGCTCTCCGGCGTCACCGTGCTGCTGCTGTTCGTCAAGGGCATCACCACCTACAGCTACGCCGTCATCCTGTCGAAGATCTCCAACGCCATCCTTGCCAACAATCAGCGGCAGCTATTCGCCAAGCTGATGAACGAGAGCGTCGGATTCTACTCCGAGCGCCATTCCTCCGAGTTCCTGGCGCGGCTGACCTCCGGCGCCAAGTCGATCACCGACATCCTGACCATGCTGATCAATGCCGTCGGGCGCGATCTCGTCACCTTGATCAGCATGATCGCCGTCATGGTGCTCCAGGATCCCTGGATGTCGCTGCTCGGCCTGCTCGTGGTGCCACCGGCGATGCTGGTGCTGCGCAAGCTGGTCAAGCGCATCAAGGGCCTCGCCTACAACCAGTTCACCGGCACCGCCGACATCCTCGAGACGATGCAGGAATCGCTGCAGGGCATCCGCACCGTCAAGGCGTTCACGCTGGAAGACACGATGCGCGCGCGCATCGACGAGAACATCGCCGTGGTCGAGCGCAACGCCAACAAGATGGCCCGCGTCTCCAACCGCTCCAACCCGCTGATGGAGATGCTCGGCGGCTTCGCCGTCGCCGGCTGCCTGATGTATGCCGGCTATTCCGTGGTCGCGCTGGATGCCACGCCCGGCCAGTTCTTCTCCTTCATGATCGCCTTCCTGATGGCGACCGAGCCGGCCAAGCGCCTCGCCCGGCTCAATATCGATCTCAACAGCCAGCTCGTCGGCGCCCGCATGCTGCTCGAAGTCGTCGACAGCCCCGCCAGCGAACAGCCCGACGACGACAAGCCGGCGCTGAAGCTGACGCAAGCCAAGATCGAGCTGCGCGACGTCTCCTTTGCCTATCGCGACAACGAGCCGGTGCTCAACCGCATGAGTTTTGTCGCCGAGCCCGGCAAGGTCACCGCTTTGGTCGGCCCATCCGGCGGCGGCAAGTCGACGGTGCTGGCGCTGCTGCTGCGGTTCTACGAGGCGACAGCGGGCGACATCCTGATCGACGGCCAGTCGATCGCGCAGGTGTCGCGGCGCTCCTTGCGCGAGCAGACCGCCTATGTCGGCCAGGACGTCTACCTGTTCCGCGATAGCATCCGCGCCAACATCGCCTTCGGCAAGCCCGGCGCGACCGAGGCCGAGATCATCGAGGCGGCGAAGGCGGCCTGCGCGCATGACTTCATCATGAGCTTCCCGCTCGGTTACGACACCCCGGTCGGCGAGCACGGCACCCAGCTCTCCGGCGGCCAGCGCCAGCGCATCGCGGTCGCCCGCGCGCTGATCCGCAACGCGCCGATCATCCTGCTCGACGAGGCCACCGCGGCGCTGGATTCCGAATCCGAGCGCCAGGTGCAGGAGGCGATCGAGCATCTCTGCCAGAACCGCACCACCATCGTCATCGCGCATCGCCTGCACACCATCATGAACGCCGACGCCATCCTGGTGGTCGAGGCCGGCGAGATCGTCGAGCGCGGCCGGCATGACGATCTGTTGCGCCGTGGCGGCCGCTATGCTTCGTTCTTCCGCCTGCAACAGCGCGACATGGGGCCGAACGTCATCCCCATGACCGCGACCTCCTGAACCGCTTATTTCACCGCACCCGAGATCCATTTCATGAGCGCCTCCACCGTCATCCCGGCCTTCCCGCAGCCTTCGCTTCCCGTCGTCGGCGAAGCCGGTGTCTTCCCGGTCCGCCGCATCTGGTGCGTCGGCCGCAACTATCTCGAGCACATCCGCGAGATGGGCAATGACGAGCGCGATCCGCCGTTCTTCTTCGCCAAGCATGCCGACATGCTGGCGCCCGAGGGCGCCGTGATCCCCTACCCGCCGCTGACCACGGACATGCATCACGAGGTCGAGTTGGTGGTCGCGCTGAAGAGCGGCGGCCTCAACATCCCCACCGACAAGGCGCTCGACCACGTCTACGGCTACGCCGTCGGCATCGACCTCACCCGCCGCGACCTGCAGCTCGCCTCCCGCAAGATGCAGCGCCCTTGGGAGGTCGGCAAGTCGTTCGACCATTCCGCGCCCTGCTCGGCGATCCAGCCCGCGGCCAAGATCGGCCACCCGTCGACGGGCAAGATCTGGCTGTCGGTCAACGGCACCGAGCGCCAGACGGGCGACCTCTCCGAGCTGATCTGGAACGTGCCGGAGATCATCTGGAAGCTGTCCCAGCAGGTCGAGCTCGCCGCCGGCGACATCATCATGACCGGCACCCCCGCCGGCGTCGCGGCGGTCGTTCCGGGCGACAAGATCGAATGCGGCGTCGACGGCGTGGGCACGCTGAAGGTCTCGATCGGGCCGGCGGCGGCGTAAGCGGCGCCCACGGTCCCTCGCAACACTTCCAAAAAGGCCGCGCTCTGCGCGGCTTTTTTCGGTCTGGCGCCCGATCGCAGCCAGGCACCGGGGTCACCCTCCCCTGGAGGGGGAGGGTCAGACCTGCTTTGCGACATCATCTGATCCACAATCTCAACAGCGTTCAGGCTGAGACGAACATCCACGCTCTCGCGACGCAGTCCGCGCCCTGAACGGCTTTCCTTCATTGAAGCCCAATCGCAGCCGAGGACTGGTTCACCCTCCCCTGGAGGGGGAGGGTCGCCTCACGAGGAGCGAAGCGACACGTGAGGCGGGGTGGGGTGATCTCTCCTCTGGCACCGGTGCGCGTGGAGAGATCACCCCACCCCGCTCGCCCGCTTCGCGCGCGAGCGACCCTCCCCCTCCCAGGGGAGGGTGGGCACCGGCCGAGCGGCAACACTGATCCACAATCTCAAACAGCATCAAGGAAGAGACGAGCACCCACCTTCTCGCGACGCATTCCGCGCCCGAGTGATGCTCCAATTCCCGCCCTCTCCAGATGGAGGGCGCAGGGAAGGCCGGGCGCTGGCCGCGCCCGTGGCCCGCCTGCAGAAAAAAAGCAGGCGGCAGTCACCACAGGTCTGGCCGAACACACCCGGCCTTCCCCGCGCGATGGTTCTAACGGGCTATAGCGCGCTCTTCCTGGTGCACCGGGCTTTCTGGCCACCATCCCCAGCACGACGCCGCTAGGCGTCGTCGCCAAGTTGATACTAGCGTCGGAGTATCAGAACCACGCGCCTTCACCGTCCGCGAGCCAAGCGCTCGTCCGTGCTCATCACACGCCGCCGCCCGCGTCCACCGCATCCCCTTGCCAACGTCCGTGACGACCGCGAACCGTCCCCTACCGTGCAACGGGATGGACGGGACTGTAATGCTGATTTGGGTAAGCGGGGAAGCGATTTATGTTTTTCGGAATATGTTGACAGGATTCCAGATGAGGGATGTGATTTGCCCGACGGGTTGGATTGCGCAGAGCTTGATAACGGAGCAGATTGAACCGGCGACAAATCACCGAAATCGCTTGAGACGAATGGCGCACCATGTTCGATGGCGTCATCATGAGTTCTCTATTCCACAACGATCACCGCGAGATTTAACTTGAAGAGCTATTTCCTCGAAGGTCTCCTGGACGAGGAAGAAGCTCGATCCGCACTATTGGAAGTGCTACCCGGCCAAACATATCCCTGGCTGCTCACTTCGGACACAGGCGATCCGATTGCATATTTCAACATTGACAAGAACGAAGATGGCGTGATTTGCGTCCAAGCGGACATTAGCGGCCGCCACTTCTCTGAGGGTGATCGAGTATTGAATGTGTTGCACACACTGCAACGTCGGCTCGGCGGCAGTGTTTTGGATGACAGCTAAAAGCGAATGACGAAGGAACCTTACAATCACGAATTCTGGATAGAGCAGGCGTAGGGCGGATTAGCCGAAGGCGTAATCCGCCGTCCCTCCGCGGAGAAGAAGCGGCGGATTACGCTCCGCTAATCCGCCCTACTCCCCAATCTCACCGAAACGCCGACACCACGATGGCGCCGACGATCGCCACCGTCAACGTGTACTTCGCCGCATAATACACCGTCCTGTTCCACGCCTTCACCTTCCGCGTGGCCAGATGAAGCTCATACAGCTTGCCGAACACCTTGTTCAGCACGCCGACGTGCTCGCCGTCGACGTTCTGCGTCGCCGAGGCCTTGACGATGTGGTGGCTGACCCAGCGGTTGATGGCGGCGATGAAGCCGAGCTTCATCGGGCGCTCGACGTCGCAGAACAGGATGATGCGGTTGACGTCGGTGGCGTTCTCGGCGCTGTGGATGAAGGTCTCGTCGAACATGAAGGCTTCGCCGTCGCGCCAGACGCAGGGCACGCCGTCGACCAGGATGCGGCACTTGTCGGAGTTCGGCGTGACGAGCCCCAGATGATAGCGCAGCGAGCCGGCGAAGGGATCGCGGTGGGCGCCGAGCTTGCCGCCGGGCGGCAGCATCGCGAACATCGCGCCATGCACGTTCGGGATGGAGTTCAAAAGCTCGACCGTCTTCGGACACAGCGTACGCGCCGACGGTAGGAAGTCGTCGTACCATTTCAGATAGAAGCGCTTCCAGCCGCTCTTGAAGAACGAGTAGAAGCCCCAGTCGTTGTTGGCGGCGGCGGCGCGGATGAAGCCCTCGTCGAACAGGCGTACCGCCTCCTCGCGGATGGTCTGCCAGTTATCGGTGAGCTTCTTCAACTCGGGAAACTGCTCCACCGGGATCACCGGCGTGTTGGGCACAGCCGAGCCGGCATACATCAGCACATTGTAGGGGGCGAGATAGGTGGAGTGGTCGCCGAGCTGGCGGGCGAAGCGCAGCCGCTGCTTGCCGCGGAAGTGGACGTAGATGGTGGCCCCGATCAGGATGTAGAGGCCGATGAGCTGTGGCGCGAAGAGCTGTCTGAGCATGTCCGGGACCCATGATCCGGCCGCTCAGAGCGTGTTGCGCAGATGTGTCGCCTTCTGGGCGAGATCGAAGGGGTGCTCTGATGCCGGCCAAGGGCCTCAATTTAGCCGCAAGCGCGACCGGCCGCATCCCTTCGCACGAGGGTTGTGAACGGGAATCGGGGTTGAAAGTTCTGCGGCGTGACCCGGCTGCAACAGCCGCCGGCCCCGGCTCGCGATCGCGCTAAGCCCGCGTCAGCTCCTGCAGGCCCTTGAAGGTCAGCCGCTTGGGGTCCCGGACGCCGGCCAGATACATGCGGCGGATGAAGGCGGCCACCGCGTCGCGGTCGCAGCCGGTGAGGACGACGATGGCATCCACCGCGGTCTTCTGGGCCTCCATGGGACTGGTCCTCCTGGCAATGCACCCGGCACGCGCAAGCTGTCACGATGCCGATTAACATCGCGTTAACCGTGCGGACGGCCGCCGGTTCCCATGCCGCGATTCCTGCCGCCGCTCCATACGCGAAACCGCGCAGGCCGGAGCGGCCGCCGTCGAGCGCCGCAGGAGCGCCGCCGTCACACCAGGAAGAAGTCCTCCGGCGCCCCGATCAGGCGGTCATCGCCGTGGACCACGAGCTTCCGCCGCATCGGGCGCACCGGCGGCGTGATGACCCGCCGTTCGAGCTCGTTGGCGCCTGGCAACTGGTCGACGAAGCGGACGGCGAAGCCGTCGGGGAAATGCCTGATGACACGGCCGATGCAACTGCCCACCGCCAGCGGCGTGCCGATCTCCGGCTGGATCTCCGCCGAGACCGCGGCGCCGGACATCGAGGCATCAATCACGAAGCACGGGATGCATCTGCCGTCGGCGAGCGTCAGCGCCGAATGCGGCGAGTTCGGCACGAAGCGCGCATCGCGGCGGGAATCGCGGATCGACGGATCCTTCTGCTTCTTCTCCAGCCAGACCAGCTTCTCGGCGAGCTTGGCGCGCTCGGCGCGCGTCATCTCCAGCTCGAGCAGAAAGCCGCCATGCACGGTGTCGCTGATCTCGCCTTCGAACTTGCCGAAGTCGCGGAAATACGAGGTCAGACGATCGCCGACCTTGCCGACCACGGGCACCTCGAGCAGCGCGCGAAACGGCGACACCCGCGTGGTGCGGCAGGCGAAGGATCGCAGCCGTCCTTCCGGGGAATACCAGTTCGGAAGCGTGTAGGACCCGACCGTCTGAATCCTGACCGCGCGCTGCTTCAGGAATCGAGCAACCGACATTGCACGTCTCCCCCCGACCCCATGCTGTCCCCGACGATGGCCCGGCCCACGCCGCGGCACGATATGCCTGTTACAATTTCTACGTGCATTTTCGGTCGAACTAAATCGAATTGGGCAAAGCCGCCATGCCCGGACCGTGCGCGCAAATTGTTGAGGAAATCTGAATCCGAGACGGAAATCCCGCTCAACGGAATCGTATGTCCAACCCGTTTCTGCTTTCTAAAAATGTCGGCCCGTCGGATTACGGTGCGGCGCGGCACTTGTTCGTCCGGGCACGAGCGGCTGATCGCATCAGCCGCGGCGCCATCGCGCCACGACGCACACCGTCTCACGATGAGCGTGCGTTCGCGTCCAACGCGATTAGTCAATGATTCACTCTGACGCGCGGCCACTGAGGCGCAGCTGCAACTCACAATTTCATTCAATCAGATGAGCAACTATCAGCGCGCGCAACCGCGCTGCCAGCAAACAGCTAACACGTTCGTGTCGTTTCGCTATTTGCTCGCTAACAACCTGTTCACCACTTGCGCAATCGGTCCACACGGCAGCGGCTGCCGCCTATGCTGTTCAATTTCGCATATACTATTGCCGCTTAGTCGTAAGTGAGGGGGACGGCTGTCAGTCGGCTCGCGCGTCGCCCCAGGCGTATGAGTAAGCAAAGTAGTCACGCGTATGATGACCGCACGCATCGTGGTGTTAACCATCGCTCTCGGCGCGGGCGGCGTTGCGGCCTATCTGGTCAGCAATTCCGACGGCCAGCGGCAGGCGCCCGTGGCGCCGGTCGTGCAGTTGCCGACGGTCGAGGTGCTGGTCGCCAAGACCGACATCGGGCTCGGACAGGCGATCAAGCCCGGCGACCTGATCTGGCAGACCTGGCCCGAGGCCGCGAGCAACATCTTCATCCGGCGCGGCGACCGTCCCGAGGCGGCCAATCAGCTGGTCGGCACCATCGCCCGCTCGCCGTTCGTGATCGGCGAGCCGATCCGCGAGCAGAAGCTGGTGAAGGCGGACGGCTCCGGCTTCATGGCGGCGATCCTGCCCGCGGGCATGCGCGCGATCTCCACCGAGATCTCGCCCGAGACCGGCGCCGGCGGCTTCATCCTGCCGAACGACCGCGTCGACGTCATCCTGTCGAAGCGCGACAAGAACCCTGACAAGCCCGGCGCCGCCGACTTCGTCAGCTCCGAGATCATTCTCTCCAACGTCCGCGTGCTCGCGATCGATCAGGCGCCGAAGGAGAAGGAAGGCCAGAACACCGTCGTCGGCAAGACGGTGACGCTCGAGCTCAGGCCCGAGCAGGCCGAGACCCTGGCGCGCGCGCGACAGGCCGGCTCGCTGGCGCTGGCGCTGCGCAGCATCGCCGACGTGAACGCCGCCGACGGCAACAAGACCGAGGCGCAGCAACAGCAGCAGCAGATGGCGCGACGGGGCAGCGCCATCGAGATCATTCGCTATGGGATCACGAGCTCGCTCACGGCGCAGAAGTGACCGAAAGGACGAGGAAGATGATGGGTGGGCATCAACGCGCAAAATTCGGGACGTGGGTCGTCCGCGCGCTATCGACATCGGCCGTGATCGGGCTTGCGCTCAATCCGGCGCTGACGCCGGTGAAGGCGGCTGACGACAGGCTGGAGACGCCGGTGGTGTCGGTCGGCTCGTCGAAGGTGCGTTTCCTCTCGCTCGGCATCGGCAAGTCGGTGGTCGTCGACTTCCCGCAGGACGTCAAGGACGTGCTGGTCGCCGATCCCAAGGTCGCCAACGCGGTCGTCCGTTCGGCCCGGCGCGCCTACATCATCGGCGCCGCAGTCGGCCAGACCAACGTCGTGTTCTTCGACGGCGAGGGACAGCAGGTCGCGGCCTATGACATCGCGATCAAACGCGATCTCAACGGCGTGCGCCAGGCGCTGAGCCAGAGCATTCCCGGCGTCAAGATCGACGGCGTCGGCGAAGGCGTGATCCTGACCGGATCGGTGTCGAGCCCGGTCGAGGCGCAGCAGGCCGGCGAGATCGCCGCACGCCTGGTCGGCGGTGCCGACAAGGTGGTCAACTCGATCGTCGTGCGCGGCCGCGATCAGGTGATGCTGAAGGTCAACGTGTCGGAGGTCCGGCGCGAGATCGTCAAGCAGCTTGGCATCGATCTCAGCGCCAGCCTGAACTACGGCACCGCGGTGGTGAACTTCAACAACACCAACCCGTTCACCGCCTATGGCAAGTCGCTGGTCGGCCCCAACGGCCTTTCCGCCACCGGCGGCGGCTTGTCGTCGGTCTCGGCGACGCTGCGCGCCATGGAGACGGCCGGTGTCGTCAAGACGCTCGCCGAGCCGAACCTGACCGCGATCTCCGGCGAATCCGCGACCTTCATCGCGGGCGGCGAGTTCCCGATTCCCGGCGGCTATTCCTGCGATCCCACCACGCGGGTCTGCAGCACGTCGATCACCTACAAGAAGTTCGGCATCTCGCTCAACTTCACGCCCGTCGTGCTCGGCGAAGGCCGCATCAGCCTCCGGGTGATGACGGAGGTGTCGGAGCTGTCGAACGACAACGCGATCACGGTCTCCTATGCGCTGACCTCGGCCTCGACCTCGTCGGTGACGATCCCCGCGATCCGCACCCGCCGCGCCGAGACCACGGTCGAGATCCCCTCCGGTGGCTCGATGGCGATGGCCGGCCTGATCCAGAACCAGACCAAGCAGGCGATCAACGGCCTGCCCGGGCTCAACCAGCTGCCGGTGCTCGGCCAGCTGTTCCGCAGCCAGGACTACGTCAACAACGAGACCGAGCTGATGGTGCTGGTGACGCCCTATGTCGTGCGCGCCGTCGCCCAGAAGGAGCTGTCGCGTCCGGACGACGGCTTCGCGCCGGCCACCGACTCGGAGTCGGCGCTCCTCGGCCGCATGAACCGGCTGTACGGCATCGCCGCCAGGGTCGACGCGGCCACGGGGCAGCCGGCCGGCTTCGGCTTCATCATCGACTGAGATTGCGGGACGACGGGGCACGGGGGAACGATCATGTCGGCAACATCCATACCAGACGGCAGGCGCGCGCTGCGCCGGATCGTCGCCATCGCGGGGCTGGCGCTCACGCTCGGCGCCTGCAACACCACCACCGGTGAGGTCGTCGCGACGATCCCGGACGACTACAAGATCCGCCATCCGATCGCGATCGAGGAAGGCCGGCAGTCGACCGTCGTCTTCATCGGCAGCGGCCGCGGCGGCCTGACCTACCAGCAGCGCGTGGATGTCGCGGGGCTCGCGCGCTCATGGCTGCGCGAAGGCACCGGCGGGATCATGGCGGAGGTGCCGACGGGCACGTCGAATGCGCGCGCCGCGGCCGACGCCTACCGCGAGATCCGCGCCGTGCTGACCGCCGGCGGCGTTCCCTCGCACGCGATCACCCTGCGCAACACCATGCCCGACGATCCGCGGCAGTTCGCCGTCATCCGGCTGAGCTATCCGAAGATCGCCGCCGTCGCCGGTCCCTGCGGGCTGTGGCCCGACGACCTCGGGCCGAACTTCAGCAATCCCGGCTACAGCAGCAACCAGCACTATCAGAATTTCGGCTGCGCCACGCAGCGCAACCTCGCTGCGATGATCGACAACCCGGCCGATCTCGAGCAGCCGCGCTCGGAGATGGCCGCCTACACGCCGCGCCGCTCCGCGCTGTTCGAGAAGTACCGCAAGGGCGAGTCGACGGCGGTGGCGTATCCGGAGTCCGACAAGGCCAAGCTCAGCGATACAGGCAAATGATCAACGCGTCCCGTCAGAGCCAGGATGAGCAGCCCGGCCCCACCGGCCCGGCCCTCGACGATCACATCGCGCCGGTGCCGCGCGTCTCGGTGCAGGCATTCTGCGAAACCGACCAGACCTCGGCCGCGATCCTCGCCGCGAGCCAGGACCGCCGGCTCGGCAAGGCGCACATCACGATCAAGGCGGGCGGCATGCCGCGCGCCATCGAGACCTATCATTCGCAGCCGACGCCGAACGTCATCGTGATCGAGACCAGGCCCGGCGGCGACATTCTCGGCGGCCTCGACGATCTCGCCAGCGTCTGCGATCCCGGCACCCGCGTGGTGCTGATCGGCAGCCCGTCCGACGGCGTCGCCTATCGCGAGCTGGTCCGGCGCGGCGTCAACGACTACGTGCTCGGCCCGGTCGAGACCATCGACGTGATCCGCTCGGTCTGCAGCCTGTTCTCGGCCTCGGAGGCCGTCATCACCGGCCGCATCATCGCCGTGGTCGGCGCCAAGGGCGGCGTCGGCGCCTCCACCGTCGCCCACAACGTCGCCTGGAGCATGGCGCGCGACCTGACGCTGGATTCGGTCGTGATCGATCTCGACATGGCGTTCGGCACCGCAGGGCTGGACTACAACCAGGATCCGCTGCAGGGCATCGCCAACGCCGTGTTCCAGCCGGACCGGCCGGATACGGCGCTGATGGAGCGCCTGCTCGCCAAATGCACCGAAAATCTCAACCTGCTCGCCGCGCCCGCGACGCTCGACCGCGTCTATGATTTCGGCGCCGACGCGTTCGACGCGATCTTCGACACCCTGCGCATGACCCAGCAATGCATCGTGCTCGACGTGCCGCACCAATGGTCGGCCTGGACGCGGCATGCGCTGATCAATGCCGACGACATCCTCGTGGTCGCCGAGCCCGATCTGGCGAACCTGCGCAACGCCAAGAACCTGCTCGGCGTGCTCAAGGCCTCGCGTCCCAACGACCGGCCGCCGCTGTACTGCCTGAACCAGGTCGGCATGCCCAAGCGGCCGGAGATCGACCTGAAGCGCTTCGCCAAGACCGTCGAGGCCGAGCCGGTCGCGGTCATCCCGTTCGACTGCAAACTGTTCGGCACCGCCGCCAACAACGGCCAGATGATCGCGGAGATATCGGGGCTGAGCCGCACGCCAAAACTGTTCCAGGACATCGCGAACCGGCTCACCGGCCGGATCGACCACAAGCCGCAGCGCGGCTCGCTGCTGGCGCCGATCGCGAAACTGCTCGGCGCGAAATAGCGCCTGAGATCATGATGCGATTCCAGGGACTCGCATCATGATCTCATCTCTTTGTTTGGGCATGATCTCCGCGTAAATGCCGTTGGCGTTTGTCGCGAGGGAAAACCGGTTTCCACTTTCCGGATCATGCTCTAGTCGTCGGACCGGCTGAGTGCCCGCGCCAGCGCCTTGTCGGGCTCGCCGGCCACCGGACGGTCGCGGCGCGGCGACAGCTCGCGCTGCGCGATCTTGCGGCGCTCCAGGATGCGCTTGACATAGGCGACGCTGGCGCTGGCCTGCTCCGGCGGCAGCCCCGAACGCGCGATGCTCTCGGCCTCGCTCATCCGGCCCTGCAGGCCGACGATGACGGCGAGATTGGTCCGGACCCGCGGGCTGGCATCGGGGTGCGCGCTGGCCTTGCGCAACTGCTCCTCGGCCTTCGGCAGTTCGTTCGAGAGCGCATAGGAGAGACCGAGATTGGACAGCACGGAAGGATCGTCAGGGGCGATCTTCAGCGCCGTCATGTAGTATTGCCGGGCCTCCTCGTTGCGCCCCATCTGGTCGAGCGTGGCGCCCTGCGCCGACAGGATGCGCCAGTCGGGATCCTCGGGCGAATGCGCGCGGCTGAGCACGTCGAACGCCTGCTGGAAATTGCCATTGTCGGCAAGCGCGCGGCCAAAGGCCGCCAGCAGCGCCTTGTTGCCGGGATTGGCGATCGTCGCCTGCTCGAGCACGGCGACGGCCTGCGAGCGCTGGCCGGTGCCGCGCAGGGCGCTGCCATAGCGCAGCGCCACCTCGGGATCGTTGGGATTGGCGCGGAAGCGCTCGCGGAGCTGGTCGATCTCGGCGCGCGGGTCGGCGGCGGCAGCGCGGCTCTTTTCGGGATTGCCGCCCAGTGCCCCCGTGACCTCGCTGAGATCGGTGGTCTGGCAGGCGCCGAGACCGAGCAGCACGGCCGTGAACGACAGCGCGAACGCGGCCGGCCGGAGCAGAGGGAGAGAGCGAAGGGGCCGCGTACGCATGCAACTGAACTACTTCGGGACCAGATGATCTGCACGCTGGCAGATTAACCCTAAGGTCCCGTTAAGCGGGCGCGGCCGGCCCGCTCAATCGATGAATTCGGCGCCGAACTCGCAGCCGATGCGCCAAGCCAGCCGGCACTTGCGCTGGTGGTCGGGCGCGAAGACGATGGTGAACTGCGGGGGAATCTCGACGAATTCGGCGATCACCTTGACGCCGCCGTCGGAAATATCCGTGACCGTGCAGTCCCGCGGCAGGCTGCCGTTGCCATAGTGAATCTTCGCGATCCTCCTGCACAGCCGACGTTCACTCTTGCGACGGTTCGCCAACATCAACATTTCGACGTCTCACCCACTCAATCGTCCAATCCGGAGACCTCGTTTGTAGCGAGGAAACCTTGGGATCTGGCTAGCGCCAAGCCCGGAAATCCGGCGACCGGATTTGGGTTTCGTTTACCCTCTGCATCCCTCAGCGGACCGGCAGCAGCACGCCGTCGAAATATGCCGACAGCCTCCCGACGTCGTCGAGCGGCAGGACGTCGGCGACATACTGATCGGGCCGCACGATCACGATGCAGCCCGCGGCGCGATCGATGCCGCGCATCGCAAAGATGTCCTGGCCGCTCTTCAGATCGGCACAGAACATCTTCTCGTAGTCGATGAGACCGTAACGGCCCTTCCGCGGCAGCAGCAGCTCCGGCATTCGTTCGAGCGCGAGCTCGCGATGCCCCTGCTGGAACACCGCGCGCAGATCGATCACGGAGTCGATGTCGGCGCCCACCTGGGTGTGGCGGCGCACGGGCGAGGCTGCATCCTCGCTGAGGAATGTGCACAGGCGGCGGATCGCGGACCCCGGCGCGGTCGGATCCTCCGCCGCCGCGAAAGCGAAGATGCGGAAGCGGCCGTCGGCTTGCACGACATGTCCGAGCTGCGCCGGCTTGGCGTCGCCGAGCCGGATGACCGGCGCCGAGTGAAAGCGCTTGCCGATGACGAAGCCGGTGGCGAGCGGCTGGAAGGTGTCGTCGCCGGTGAGGACGGAGGGTCGATAGTGCGTGGCGGTGCCCGCCGTGTAGCGGCCGTGACGGACGAAATAGTCCTGCGTCTTGGCCGCGTCGGCGCCGCCCTGCTTGGCGGCGGAGGCAAGAATTCCCGACCATTCGCGATCGAAATCGATCAGCTCCTGGGCGATGGCCCGCCGTTCGGCCGAATAGCTGTGCAGGAGCTGCGGCGCGCAACGCCTGCCCAGCACGGCGGCGAGCTTCCAGCCGAGATTGAACGTGTCCTGCATCGACACGTTCATGCCCTGCCCCGCCTTCGGGCTGTGGGTGTGGCAGGCGTCACCGGCGATGAAGACGCGCGGCAGCCGCGTTGCGACCTCGGCCTCCGGCACGTCGTCGAACTTGTCGGTGATGCGCTGGCCGATCTCGTAGACCGACCACCACGCGACCTCCTTCACCTCAAGCGTATAGGGCGCGAGAATGCGCTGCGCCTTGGCGATCACCTCGTCGACGGTGATGTTGCGCCCCGCCACGCGCTCGCCGACCTCGAGCTTGGCAAGCTCGACATACAGCCGGACCAGATAGCCGCCCTCGCGCGGGATCACCAGCAGGCTGCCGTCCTTGGCGGACTGGATCAGCGATTTGAAGCGGATGTCGGGAAAATCGGTCACGGCGAGCACGTCCATGACGCCCCAGGCGTGGTTGGCGGAATCCCCGTGCAGTTCACGGCCGATCGCCTTGCGCACGACGCTGCGCGCGCCATCGCAGCCGACGACGTAGCGCGCGCGCACCGTCTCCACCTGGCCTTCATGCTCCGGGTCTATGCGATCGAAGCTGACGGTCACGCCGTGCGCGTCGACGCCCGCGGCCGGATCAATCCGCAGATCACGCAGTCGCCGCGCGTAGTGCGGCTCGAGCTTCGCGGCCGAACGGCGCATCACGTCCAGGAAGAAATCGTGGACCCGAGCCTGGTTGAGCACGACATGCGGCATCTCCGACAGGCCGTCCTCGACGTCCTGCACGCGACCGCTGCGCGCGATATGCTTGCTGTCTTGGTCGCTCGGCTTCCAGAACGTGGTCTCGTTGATCCAGCACGCTTCCCTCAGCACTTTCTCGGCAAAACCATAGGCCTGGAACATCTCCATGGTGCGGCAGGCGATGCCGTCGGCCTGGCCGAGCAGCAGCCGGCCCGGCTTCTGCTCGACGATGCAGGTCCTGATGTCCGGAAAAGCGGAAAGCTGGGCAGCGAGGTTCAACCCGGCGGGGCCACAGCCGACGATGAGGACATCGGCCTCGGGCGGCAGCGGGCCGGTCGCGCCGGCGCTCGCGACACGTTCGGCCGCGTCGAAGATCTCGGGATCGCCCGGCTGGAAGCCGTTGAGATGAAACTGCACGTGACCACCCTCCCTCGCCATTCTTATTGATCAGTATGCTGATCATCAGTATGCTTGTCAAGCTGGTGACAGGAGATTCGAATTGACCGAGATGCGGGACATGCCGGGGCACCTGGCGCGCCGGTTTCAGCAGATCGCCGTGGCGGTGTTCCTGGCGGAGGTGGAAGCGGCCGGCTTCGACCTGACGCCGGTGCAATATGCGGCGCTGGCGGCGATCGCGGCCAACCCGGCCATCGACCAGATCACGCTCGCTGGCCTGATCGCCTATGACCGCACCACGATCACCGGAGTGATCGACCGGCTCGCACAGAAGGGCCTCGTCGTCCGCCGTGCGAGCGCGCGCGACCGCCGGTCACGGGAGCTGTTGATCACCGATGAGGGGAGAAGGACGCTGGAGGCGATCACGCCGGCGGTCGAGGCAGCGCAGCGGCTGATGGTGCGCGGCCTCAGCGAGACCGAGGCGAAGGAGTTGGTCCGCCTCATGCAGAAGGCGATCGCCGCCGGCAACGATCTCAGCCGCGCGCCGCTGCGGGAGGGGGCGGCGGAGCGGTAAGCCCAAGCAAAACTGCTGGTTGCTTACCCGTCATGCCCCGGACCGGTTCCGGGCATCCGCGTTCTTCCAAGCCCAACGACATCGATGGCCGGATCCAGCCCGGCCATGACGATGTGGAGAGAGCCGCCCCAAGCTGACGTCATAGAGGCGAGCGCCGCTCGTGCCCCCCTGCCCTCACGAATACCGCATCACGCCGTCGTCGACCTTGCCGAAGCGCAGCGAGACGATATCCAGCGCGTAGTTCTGGTACAGCCGCCACGGCCGCTTGGAGCCCTGTTTCGGCAGGTCGGCGACCGCGCGCTGCACATAGCCGGAGCTGAAGCTCAGCGACGGCAGCGGCGTAACGGTGGAATCGTCATTGTGCGGCACGCATTGGCGATAGCCGTGCCGGTCCATGTAGTTCAGGAGCCGGCAGACATATTCGCAGGTGAGGTCGCATTTCAGCGTCCACGACGCGTTGGTGTAGCCGAGCGTCGCCGCCAGATTCGGCACGTCGGAATACATCATGCCCTTGTAGTTGAGCGTCTTGGCGAAATCGACGGTGCGGCCATCCACGACGACCTCGATGCCGCCGAGCACCTGCAGCACCAGCCCGGTCGCGGTGACCACGATATCGGCCTCGATTTCGCGGCCGTCGGCGAGGCGCAGGCCGCGCTCGGTGAAGGTCTCGATCCCGGCCGTCACCACCGAGGCGCGCTGCTCGCGAATGGTCTTGAACAGGTCGCCATCCGGCACCAGGCACAACCGCTGGTCCCACGGGTTGTAGCGCGGCGTGAAATGGGTGGCGACGTCGTAATCGGGACCCAGCGCGGCGCGCACCCCGCCCAGGATCAGCTGCTTGACCCGCTGCGGCTTGCGCCGGCTGAGCTGGAAGAAATACATCCCGAACAGCACGTTGCGCCAGCGGATCAGGTGATAGGCGAGGCTGGCGGGCAGATGCCGGCGCAGCTTGTTGGCGAGCGCGTCCTGCGCCGGGCGCGACACCACATAGGTCGGTGAGCGCTGCAGCATCGTCACATGCGCGGCGGACTTGGCCATCGCCGGCACCAATGTGACCGCGGTCGCGCCGGAGCCGATCACCACGACGCGCTTGCCGGCATAGTCGAGATCCTCAGGCCAGGCCTGCGGATGCACGATGCGGCCCTTGAAATCGGCCATGCCCTTGAAGTCCGGCAGATAGCCCGACTCGTAGCGGTAGTAGCCGGAGCACATGAACAGGAAGCCGCAGGTCATCCGCACGGTCTCGACCGTGCCCTGCTCCGTCCGGCGCTCGGCCTCGACGGTCCAGCGTGCGTCCGCGCTCGACCACGACGCGCGCCGGACCCGATGGTTGAACCGGATGTGGCGGTCGATGCCGTTCTCGGTCGCGGTGTCCTGGACGTATTTCAGGATCTGCGGCCCGTCGGCGATCGCCTTCGGATCGGTCCACGGCTTGAACGAATAGCCGAGCGTGTACATGTCGCTGTCGGAGCGGATGCCGGGATAGCGGAACAGGTCCCATGTGCCGCCGATCGCGCCTCGCCCCTCCAGGATCGCGAAGCGCTTGCCCGGGCACTTGTGCTGCAGATGATAGGCGGCGGCGATGCCGGACAGCCCGGCGCCGACGATCAGCACGTCGACATGCTCTGTTGACATGAGGTGTTCCTGGCGTTTCCTGGTGCGGCTTTCTTGCTCTGGCTGCGGACAGTCGCAACCCGGCTCGTCGCTGTCAAATCGCCGGCGCATTCGTCGTCGGTCAACCCTCCTCCGCTATCAGCGGGAAACACCCTCGATACGGATCCGGTGATGAACGCTCCCCACCCGCGCGACGACAGGCCCGGCGACAGCGACAGCCGGGACGGCAGTGGCGCGCCGTCGCAGCACATCGCCCTGGGCTTTTCGCTGTTCGCAATCGGGCTCGCAGCCTGGTCGCTCTTCCCGAGCTTTCCGGCCGGCCAGCTGATCGCGGTCGTCACCGTCATCCCGCTGCTGGCGCTCATCCTCACCTTGCGCTTTCCCGGGCGGTTCCGCATCGGCCTCGGCTCCGGCTACGGCGCCAATCTCGGCACCGGTTGCATCGTGGCGGCCGGCACGCTCGCCGCGCGCACGCTGTCGGACATCAATCTCGTCGACTGGCTGCCGCTGACAGCCTTCGCGACCGCGGTCGCGATCATTTTCCTCATCGTCGCCGCGCGGTTCGAAACCCAGCTCCGCCGCCGCGGCTGGCGGCTACTGCTCGCCGCTATCTTCGTCGCCGCCTATGCGTTCGGGACGCTTGGCCAGTTCAACACCGCACTCGACCGCTCGGCGCCGGCGCTGCTGCGCAGCCGTGTGCTCGCCAAGCATCTCGGCCACAGCCGGCTCGCCACGCATCAGGTGACGCTCGAGCCGTGGGGCCCGTTCGCGAGAGCCACCGATGCACATGTTGCGCAGGCGCTGTACGAAAGGTTGCAGCCGGGCGACACCGTGTGCCTGCGCCTGGGCGATGGCGCGTTTCGCATGGCGTGGTTCACGGTGGCCGCATGCCGTTGAGACCCGGCGCTGCGGCCGAGACAGGAACGGCCATTTGCGCAGCGCGGCGATGCTGCGTATCGTCGTAGCTTCGTGGCCCGCATGAGCGCAGCCATATCCGGGGCCTCACGCGCCGTCTCGATGAACCCGGATGTTGCTCCGCTCATCCGGGCGATGCGATTGCGAGCCGTTCTGCATGACCGACTTCCTGCCCCGCCCTTTCGCTGTCGATCGTCCCGACGTGCTGGATCTCGACATCACCGCGCTCGACGCGCGCCCCGGCGCGGTGCTGGTGGCGCGCTCGCCGTTCTATCCCGGCGGCGGCGGCCAGTTGCCGGATCGCGGCACGATCGCGTGGAACGGGATCGTCCGCGTCGTCACCGGGTTCGAGCCGACCGCCGACGGCATCTGGCACCTGATCGGTGATGACGCCATCCCGGACGGGGCGATCGAGCTGCGCGTCGATCCGGCGTTCCGGCAGCGCATGAGCGAGCAGCACACGGTGGCGCATCTCGTCAACAGCGCCGTCTACACGCTGTTCGACGGCGCGCTGCTGACCGGCGTCCGCATGACCGAGACCGACGAGTTCAGCGTCGATTTCGATCTGCCCAAGGTCACACCGGAGCAACTGCGCGCGGTGGAGGATGCGGTGAATGCCGCGATTTCGGACGATCGTCCGGTGCGTGCCTTCGACATGCCCTATGACGACGCGCAGGCGACCGCGGGACTGTTTCGCGCCAAGTCGGTCGCCCCGCCGCGCCAGGCCGACGGCCTGATCCGCATCGTCGACATCGACGGCCTCGACCGCCAGGCCTGCGGCGGCACGCACCTGGTCTCGACGGCGCAGGCGCGGCGCATCCGCATTCTCAAGGTCGACAACAAGGGCCGGCAGAATCGGCGGTTGAGGATCGGATTCGTCACGGCTTGAGAATCGCGCGGCTCGCGATGAAACGGCCGGCGTCGCAATGCACATTGTCAAACGCGTATATCATCGCTCGACGTCCGATACGATTGTAGCGCAGGCGCGTCCGTGATCCCATGGAAGCTCACGTCTTCCTTGCGTTCCGCAACGTCTCCGAGGGCAACTCACCCATCATCTGGCGGTACTCGCTGGCAAAGCGGCCCAGATTGCCAAAGCCGCATTTGAAGGCGACCGACACGACGCTTGTGTTGGCATCGGGCCGTCGCAGAAGTTCAGATGCCCGCTGAAGTCGGACGCGCTTGGCAAACTGGCCGGGTGATCCGCGTCCCGACTCCGAGAACTCGCGGAAAATCGACCGGACGCTGACCCCCGCGATGGCGGCGATCTTCTCGAGGTCCAGAGGCTCGTCCCAATGTGCCTCGATATAGGACTCGACGGTATCGACAACCATACGGTTGACTCGCTGGGGCGCATTCAGCAGGCGGCTGCTAAAGCTGTGCCGATTTGCAAGCAGGAGCCGGATCATCAAGCTCCGCTCGAGCTCTGCGATGGCTATCGGCGAGTAGTCCGCTCCGAACATCTGCAACTCACCGGCAAGCCTGAAAACGTCCTGGCGGACGAGAGCCATGACAGCAGGATCGGTTGGGCCTTCGTCAAAGGTCAGATTCGTGTCTCTGTCATCGCCGAGCATGGCTCTCAACAGCTGGTGCAAAGGTGCGCTTTCGACCCTGACCACCAGTTGGCAGTAGCCGGCAGGAAATTCGAGATCCAGTCTTGAATCCCCGGATATCAGGGGACTCCAGGCGACGATCGCCCGGTGGCCCCGCGTGGTCCTGTATCCTGCAGTGCCCTGGATCGAGAAGAACTGTCTGTAGATCGTCGATTCCGGAAACGAAAGCGACGCTGCGCCCGCATATGAGCAGAACGCCAGCCCCGCGGTGCTGAGCCGCGCAAGATTGGCCTCGATGCCGAAGCTGGAGTCGGAGCTGTCGAAACGATCGACGGCGTAGATGCTGAACAAGCGATCGCGCGCGAACTCGCGATCACGCGAGCGAAACAGCGGATATCGATCGAGATATGAGATTTGACCCAAACAGCTCCTCCGCCCGATCGGCATCACCACCTGGTCAACCCTTGTGCAATCGTCAGGCGCGTGAGCACAAGGCCGTGCGTTAGGACACGTGGCAAGCACGAATTTCATTCAGTTCCACGGTTCGGACAACGTCCCGGCGCGAGGGGGCGTACGATTTTCGCGGTGATAACCGAACACCCCGTATTGTTACGGACAGAATGCTGCCTCGCGGGGCTGGCCGTGGTCTGCGCCGGGTCGTCCAATGGCTCGCTCGGAACAACGGCGGACCAAGCGGCCAAATGCGATGGGTATCGGGGTCATCGGAGCGGCAGCATACGGCCGATCTGTCCGGGATCGGACAAATACTTGGATAATTCGATTCGACTACGATCCGCTCACTCTGGACCAGAGTCGGGCCTCGCGGCGGCGTTTGGCCCCAGCGAACCAAGGTCCTGGAAATCGACAGACGTGCATGTGCCGAAACCCCGGCAGAGCAGACCTAGAGAGGAAAGAGAATGTTCGGCCGCAGACACGCCAAGGGTGACGCACAGGCCATGCTCGACGCGATCAGCCGCTCGCAGGCCGTGATCGAGTTCAACATGGACGGCACGATCATCACGGCAAACAAGAACTTCCTCGATACGCTCGGATACCGGCTGGATGAGATCCAGGGCAAGCATCACAGCATGTTCGTGGCGCCGGCCGAGCGGGACAGCGCGGCCTATCGCGAATTCTGGGCGGCTCTCAACCGCGGCGAATTCCAAGCCGCAGAATTCAAGCGGATCACCAAAGGCGGCGGCGAGGTCTGGATCGAGGCGTCCTACAATCCGGTTCTCGACGGCAACCGCCGACCGGTGAAGGTGGTGAAGTTCGCGACCGACATTACCGTGAAAAAGCTGCGCAGCATGGCGGACGGCTCCAAGATCGCTGCCATCGATCGCGCCCAGGCCGTGATCGAGTTCAAGCTGGACGGAACGGTCGTGACGGCGAACCAGAACTTTTGCGACGTTCTGGGTTATCGGCTCGACGAGATCCAGGGCCGGCATCACAGCATGTTCGTCGAGCCGTCACAGCGCGACAGCGCGGCGTATCGCGAGTTCTGGACGGCCCTCAACCGCGGCGAATATCAAGGCGGCGAATACAAGCGCATCGGCAAGGGAGGCAAGGAGGTCTGGATTCTCGCAACCTACAATCCCATGCTCGATACCGCCGGCAAGCCGTTCGGCGTGGTCAAGTTCGCGACCGACGTCACCGCGCAGAAGCTCAGGAACGCGGATCTGGCCGGCCAGATCGATGCGATCGGCAAGTCGCAGGCTGTGATCGAGTTCAACATGGACGGCACGATCATCACCGCGAATGACAATTTCCTGCATGTGCTCGGCTACACCCTGGCCGAGGTCAAAGGCAAACATCATAGCATGTTCGTGGAGCCTTCGGAGCGCGATGGTGCCGCCTATCGCGAGTTTTGGGCCGACCTGAACCGGGGACAGTATCAGGCGGCGGAATACAAACGCATCGGCAAGGGCGGCAAGGAGGTCTACATCCAGGCCTCGTACAATCCGATCCTCGATCTCAACGGCAAGCCGTTCAAGGTCGTGAAGTACGCGACCGACGTCACCAGGCAGGTGCTGGTGCGCATAGGCAACGAGCGCGTCCGTGCGATGATGGAATCCGTCGCAGCGGGCTCCGAGGAGTTGAACGCGTCTGTGCGGGAGATTTCCGAAGCCATGACCAAGTCCCGCGAGACGGCGATGGGCGCCGTCGGTCAGGTGGCATCCGCCGACGGCCAGGCGCAGCGGCTGTCCGAAGCCACGCAGGCGATGAGCGGCATCGTCGAGATGATCAACAACATCACCGGGCAGATCAACCTGCTCGCGCTCAACGCCACCATCGAATCCGCCCGCGCCGGCGAAGCCGGGCGTGGCTTTGCGGTCGTCGCCGCCGAGGTCAAGAACCTCGCCAACCAGGCCAAGCAGGCCACCGACAAGATCGCCCAGGAGATCGAGAACCTCAACGGCATCTCGGGCGACGTCGTGACGGCGCTCAACTCGATCAAGCAGGCGATCAACAGCGTCAGCGAATACGTCACCTCGACGGCAGCGGCGGTGGAAGAGCAGAGCACGGTGACGAACGAGATGTCGTCCAGCATGGCCCGCGCCGCAGCCGAAGCTCAGGCCTTGGCCGCCCGGACCGCGGCTTAGCTGCGCACGACCAGGGCGGCGGAGCCCGGCGGGCCGCCGCCCCATAAGCGATCGAATGCGGGCGTTCACAAGAAGGCGCTGACGAGAAGACCGTGGCCGACATCATTCATTTTCCTGCTCCCGATTCCTCGCGATTCGTCGAACAGCACGCCGTGGCGGCTTGTCGGGCACTCCTGCGTCCCCAGACCGAACGCCTCCAGCAAGAGTTGCAGCAGTGGCGCAACGCCTTGGATGAGTTGGATCAGCACATCGGCGCGGACCCGTCATTCGCCGCGCTACTGTCTGAGAGCGCAAAGGTGCGCGAGCTCATCTCCGCTGCCGAAAGCGCGCTGGACGCAATCTTCTGAGACCAGGCGGTGCTCGCCGCGGCACGGCTGACGGTTGCGCGGCGACGCGCACCGCCAGGATTGCCGCCATCAAGCCAGCGGGACGACAGCAGTCCCGGTCGCCGCCGCAAGGTCACGGCCGATGCAAGATCACGTCGAATCCTTCATCCGGGCTCGGCGCCACGAAGTAGGAGGTGAACAGGTCGAACTCCTCATCCGTCACCGTGAAGGCGTGGCGGCCTTCCGCGTTGCGGGCGCGCAGCCGCGCCTTGCAGACCTCGTCGGGCACGTCGAGATGGTGCAACTGGTGCGGCACGCCCGCGGCTTCGAACAGACCGCGCATCCAGGCGCGGCTCGCCGGCGTGTTGGCGGGGAAGTCGAGCACGACCGAAACGCCGGCTCGCAACAACGCGACGACGTGCGGCCCCATCACGCTGCGCAGCCGTGACGAATTGCGCACGTAGTCCGCCAGGCTGCTCTGCTCGCCAGGATAGAGCCGCGACAGCCAGTCGTCCTCGGCGACCACGACGGTGGCCGGGCGATGGCCGAGCTCCGCGGTGAGCGTCGATTTGCCGGCAGCGATCTTGCCGCACACGAGGTGCAGCGTCGGTTGGTTGGGAGACACGGATACAGACCTCGCATACAGCGCCTTTTCGGGCGCCAACAACATTCACAGGCAATTCTCGCAGGCAGAAGCGCCCGGCCCGACGGATCAGGCCGGGTCGGTAATTCGGCTGCTGACGGCAGCGCCTGCGATGCGAATGCGAAAGGTCATGAAGATACATTTGACAGATGTCGCTGACGGCGTCCAGGCCCGGCCGTCATCCGTCGCGAGACCGCGCCGCGATTGAGTTCGACTCGCAAGAATGGCCCGCGCGCATTTCAGTCGCACCGGCCGCTCGCGAATGAGTTGAAGTCACTTCACTGTGGCTGAATTGATCCACTGCGACGGGAGTCGAGCCGGCCGCGTGTCGTCCATTGCCAACCGGATGTCCGCTCCTGTAGGTAGTTGCGAGGGACGGGGGCGTTAGTCGGTGGCTCGTCAAGGGCGTCAACTACAAGGCATCGCATCAGGACGACGTGAGGCGCGCATGCGCTCGGCGCGGCGGCGCGCAGCGCTGTCGCGGCTCGGCGGCGCTCTCGTCTGGTTTGCGGCATGGGCCCTGATCTTCCAGTCCGCGCTGGCGCTCTCCGCGATGAGCGCTGCGGTTGCGGCCCCCGATGCCGTCGCCATCATCTGTCAGAGCTCCGTCGACGGTCCGACGTCGGACGACATCGGCACTGCGGCCAAGCAATGCGCGAGTTGTCCGTTCTGTGCGCTCGGGCGCGGCGTCACTGTCCCGCACGTCCCCGCCGTGGCGCGGCCGATGCCGGTGGTCGTGGCGATCCTGATCGAGCGGACAGACCTCGTTGCGGCGCCTCGGCCTACGCTCGAACTGCCGGTCGCTCGCGGACCACCGGCGGCCCTCTAGGCCGATACTCCAGACATCTCATCCCGTCACGATGCGGCCGGTCTCGTCCGCGCGCGCTGTGGGCTGCCGTCCGGCGGTCGCCGCAGCCGTGCCCGCAGCCGCCTCGTCGCGACATGTTCACGAGGCCACGGCGCGCTCGCAGCCGGGCGCCTCTCCCATTCCTATTCCGAGATCCATCATGGACCATTGTTCGACACCCGTCCGGCGGCGGTTGCTCCGCTCAACCACTGTGCTCACATCGCCGGCGCTGCTGGCATTCGCCCTTTCGAGTCCCGTGCTCGCGCAGGACCCATCGCAGGCTCGCTCCGCCGCCACGCTGCCGCAGGTGACGGTCGCTGTCCCGAAGCCCCGCCCGGCCGCGCGAACGGCAGTCCGCCGCAGGGGCGCGCATGCGGCGACGACCAATCCGGCAGTTGCGCCACCGCCGCAGGCGGCCTCATCCGACGCCGTCGACGCGCCTCCCGGCGCCACTTCGGTTGCGCCGGGTGACATCCTGGCGAAGCGCGCCATCACGAACGACACCGCTGCGCTGTTTGCCGATGTGCCCGGCGTCAGCCTCTATTCGGCCGGCGGGGCCTCGAGCCTGCCGGCGATCCATGGCCTCGCCGACGACCGCCTGCGCGTCAAGGTCGACGGCATGGACACCATCGCCTCATGTCCCAATCACATGAATCCGGCGCTGTCCTACATCGATCCGGCCCAGGTCGCCGCGGCCAAGGTCTGGGCGGGCATCACGCCCGTGAGCGTCGGCGGCGATTCGATCGGCGGCACCGTCGCAGTCAGCTCGCCGGCGGCCCTGTTCGCGGCGCCGGGGCAGAGCCTGCTGACCAAAGGCAGCATCGGCACCTTCTACCGCAGCAACGGCAACGTGCGCGGCGTCAACCTGTCGGCCACCATGGCCACCGAGAACTACAGCGTCAGCTACAGCGGCGCTGCGGTCAAGGCCGACAACTATACGGCCGGCGGCAACTTCAAGAACTTCACCCTGAGGAGCTCCATCACGCCGGTGCTTCCCCTCGATCAGGTCGGCTCATCCGCCTACGAGACCAGGAATCATCTGATGGGCATCGCCTGGAGCAAGGACGGCCAGCTCATCGAGCTGAAGGCGGGAGTGCAGGAGGTGCCCTATCAGCTCTACCCGAACCAGCGCATGGACATGCTGGGCAACGATGCCTACAGCTTCAACCTGCACCATCTCGGCCGGTTCGACTGGGGCGATCTGGACACCCGCCTCTATCACCAGTCCGTCGATCACTACATGAACTTCGGCGGTGATCGGCTGTTCTCGTATGGCACGCTGAGCCCGCCGAACACGACGGGTGCGCGCTATCCGGTCAACGGCATGCCGATGTATACGCGCACCAAGACCAACGGCCTGACCTCCAAGGCCGACATCACGCTGTCGCCCCGCGACGTGGTCCGCGTCGGCGTCGACCTGCAGACCTACCGTCTCGACGACTGGTGGCCGCCGGCCCCCGATTGCGGCGTCGGCAACTGCATCGGCGGCATGGCGCCGCTGACGTTCTGGAACATCAACGGCGGCAAGCGCGACCGGGCCGGCGTGTTCAGCGAGTGGGAGGCGAAGTGGAGCCCGTCCTGGCTGTCGCTGCTGGGCGTGCGGTTCGAACGCGTCGAGACCGACACCGGACCGGTCGTCGGCTACAACACCAGCACCACGCCGCTGACATCGGGATTCATGTCCGGCATGTACGAGACGAGCTCGGTCGGCTCCCGCGCGGCGTTCAACGCCATGGATCGCTCGCGAAAGGACAACAATGTCGATCTGACGGCGCTGTTCCGGAACACGCCGAGCGCCCATCTCACCTTCGAGTTCGGCGCGATGCAGAAGACCCGGTCGCCGAATCTCTACGAGCGTTATTCCTGGTCGCGCAACACCATGGCGCTGGAGATGAACAACTTCGTCGGCGACGGCAACGGCTATCTCGGAACCCCCAATCTGAGACCCGAGGTCGCCCATACCGTGAGCTTCACCGGCGCCTGGCACAGCGCCGACCATGAGGCCGAGATCCGGCTCACCCCCTACTACACCCATGTGCGCGACTACATCGATGCGGTGCAGTGGAAGGCCGCCACCAACACCGCCGCCGTGCCTGCCGTCGCCAACCAGTTCGTAATCATGAAATACATGAACCAGCAGGCGCGGCTGTACGGGTTCGATCTGTCCGGCAAAGTGCCGCTGGGCACGACGTCGATCGGCGATTTCGGCCTGAAGGGAGTCCTGAGCTACACCAACGGCAGGAACCTCGACACCGGGAGCGGCCTCTACAACATCATGCCGATCAATGGCAAGCTGACGCTCACGCACCGGCTCGACGGCTGGGACAGCGGCCTCGAGCTGGTGATGGTAGGCCGCAAGTCCGACGTCTCCGTCGCGCGCAACGAGCTCAAGACCCCGGGCTACAGCCTGGTGAACCTGCGCAGCAACTACACCTGGCAGAGGCTGCGCATCAGCTTCGGCGTCGAGAACCTGTTCAACAAGCTCTACTACCTGCCGCTCGGCGGCGCCTATATCGGCGAGGGCGCATCGATGTCGTTCAACAAGGAGGCCGGCACCGTCGCTGCCACCGGCGGCGGCGTATCGGGCACCGCGACGATGTGGGGCACCGCCGTTCCCGGCCCCGGACGTTCGTTCTATCTGGGTGCGAACCTGGAATTCTGACGCCGGCATCTCGCCCTGTCCCGCCAGCGGGACAGGGCGAGAGCGGGCGCCAGACGACACGGCGTCGCGACGAGCGGCACGAGCGAGACGTAACGTCGCGCATCACGCCGTCTGCGATTCTCGGCCGAAATCGCCGCTCTCACGAACTTGGAAAAGCTCTAAGAGCGATTCCAGCCGCCGCTCCGTTGACACATCGGGGCGGTTGCCGTCTCCACTGATCCCACGATGCATCGTATTTGAATTTGCTCATTGGAGGGATTGATGAGACTGACCATCGCGGCCGTGCTCGGTGCCGCACTCGCCGGCTTCGCCATCTCGCCGGCTCTGGCCGACGGCTACAAGGACTGCACCAAGCTCGACAAGGCCCAGTGGAAGCCGGCCGCCGAGGCGGAAGCCAAGGCCAAGGAAGCGGGCTACGAGGTGCGCCGCTCGAAGGTCGAAGGCTCCTGCTACGAGGTCTACGGCGTCAAGGGCGGCAAGCTCTATGAGCTGTTCTACAGCCCGGAGGATCTCAGCCTGAAGCACACGATCGCCAAGTAGTTGGCGCAGGCGTCGGCCAGCGTGCTGGACGACGTGACGTGAGAGCCATGCACGGCACAGCCCCCCGAGCCAGCCTGAAACGCCAGGACACCGCCGACACCGTGCAGGTCTGGGACCTGCCGCTGCGGCTGTGGCACTGGATGCTGGCCGTGCTGGTGCTCATCGCCTGGGTGACGCCGAACGTCTATGACGGCCTGCACCGGATCGCGGGCTACGCGATCCTCGGCTTGCTCGCCTTTCGCCTGATCTGGGGCATCATCGGTACGCGCCATTCGCGCTTCCGCAGCCTCCGTGCCCGGCTGCGCGCGACGCCGGCCTACCTGTGGAATCTGCGGCGCGGCAAGACCGGGCGCTATCTCGGGCTGAATCCCGCGGGCACGGCGATGCAGCTCGCACTGCTGCTTCTGCTCATCGTCTCCGCGATGACCGGCGCGATGCAGGTGACCGTGCGCTTCTTCGGCATCTGGTGGGTCGAGGACACCCACGAGGTGACGTCATATCTCCTGATCCCGCTGGTGGTGCTGCATGTCGCCGGCGTCGTGCTGGTGAGCCGCCTGCAGCGCGAGAATCTCGCCCGCGCCATGCTGACGGGGCGCAAGCTGCTGCGGCGAACAATGCAGCGCGAGCCGCAATCCAGCGCGAGAGTCGACTCATAAGCGACACACGGAACTCACAGTCGTCGACCGTTGCGCACAAGTCACAGTTCCCGCAAAAGCTGCCGACCACCCGCGCCGTGTCCTTGCACCTTGCAGCCAAGCACCGAACAATCTCAGGTATCGGATGCCTGACCGCCCCTCTCGGCAGGGGCTTGGATCTTGGGGAGGCCGGATGATGAGCTCACAGCAGTTCACCACACGTGCGTTGTGCCGATCGGTTGTCCTCGCAGGCTGCGTCATGGCTTGGCCTGCCAACGCCGCCGAGCCGGAGGCTGCAACCTCTCCCGTCATCGTGGAGGTCACAGCCTCCACGACGACGGAGCAAACAGCAGCACAGTTGCCGCCGTCAGAGCCCGCGCTGACGACCGCGTCGATCACTCCATCGGCGGTCCTGCCGGCGGACGAACAGGCCGCGCCCGGCGCGGCGGCCGAACCGCCCCGGCCCACCGTCGCGAGCGCCGACCGCATCGAGATCCTCGACGAGTGCCCCGACATCGATGCCTGCATCGATCGCTATCTGTGGGCGCTGTACGAGCGCGCACCGAAGCTCGACAAGATCCGCGAGACCGAGCGCCGCGTCGTCACGGTCAAGCGCAAGGGGCGCATGGTGAAGGTGACGCGCAGCTTCACCAAGCTCGTCGACAACGACTTCACCTGGAAGGATCCGAAGGCGGCCGAGCGCATCGGCCGCAGCATGATGGAGTATGTGATCGGCGGCATGGACCGCGGCTTCAAGCTGAAGCTGTTTCACACTTTGCATGCCGCCGAGGCCGCAGGGCTCGCGCCCGGCATCACCAGCGGCTTCCGCGACGACTACCGGCAGGAGATCGCGAGCGGCCTGAAGGCCGCCAGCAACCGCTCCTATCACGGCGGCAGCCTGCGCGGCGGCTACGGCCACGGACTCGCGGCCGACATCGTCAGCGTCAACGGCGCGACGCGCGCACAGCGCTGGGTGGCGACCGAGGCGCTGTGGAAATGGGTCGATGCCAACGGCAAGACGTTCGGCATCGGCCGGCCCTATCTCGATCACGACCCGCCGCATGTCGGCCCGGTCGACGGCGAGGAATATGCCAAGCATCGCGCGCCGGCCGTGAAGGTGGCAGCGGCGGAGACGAAGAAGCACAAGCGGATCGCGGCACGGCCTGAGCATCATGCGGCGAAGCGTGCGAAGGCGATCCGCGCGTCGGCGCTGGCCTCGCGGCGAACGAGCTGATTGTCACGTTCACCGCAGGTCGCGGCGTTCCGCTGATTTCATAGAGTGCGCCACGATCTCCGTCATTGCGAGGAGCAAAGCGACGAAGCAATCCAGAGTCCCGTCCACGACTCTGGATTGCTTCGCGGAGCTTGTCATCGGGCCGCGCACCCGCGGGGACAAGGTGGCTCGCAATGACGATCGGAGGCAGGCGCAGATTCAACTCACAACTACGCCGAAGCAAGCAAAAGGCCGGGGCAATGCCCCGGCCTTCGTCGTTTCGCCGCGCGGTGCGCCGGATATCAGTAGCGGTAGTGGTCCGACTTGAACGGGCCTTCCGGCTTGACGCCGATGTAGGAGGCCTGGTCGGGGCGCAGCTTGGTGAGATTCACGCCGATCTTGGCGAGATGCAGCATCGCCACCTTCTCGTCCAGCGACTTCGGCAGCACGTAGACTTCCTTCTTGTACTTGCCGTCCTTGTTGTTGGCGTAGAGCTCGATCTGCGCCAAGGTCTGGTTGGTGAAGGACGCCGACATCACGAAGGACGGGTGGCCCATCGCATTGCCGAGGTTCACGAGGCGGCCTTCCGACAGCAAAATCATGCGCTTGCCGTCGGGGAAGGTGATCTCGTCGACCTGCGGCTTGATGTTGGTCCACTTCAGGTTCTTCAGCGAGGCGACCTGGATCTCGTTGTCGAAGTGGCCGATGTTGCAGACGATGGCGCGATCCTTCATCGCGCGCATGTGCTCGATCGTGATGATGTCCTTGTTGCCGGTGGCGGTCACGAAGATGTCGGCGCGCGGCGCGGCGTCCTCCATCGTGACGACCTCATAGCCCTCCATCGCCGCCTGCAGCGCGCAGATCGGGTCGATCTCGGAGACCATGACGCGGCAGCCGGCCTGGCGCAGCGAGGCGGCCGAGCCCTTGCCGACGTCGCCGAAGCCGGCGACCATCGCGACCTTGCCCGACATCATCACGTCAGTACCGCGGCGGATGCCGTCGACCAGCGACTCGCGGCAGCCATAGAGGTTGTCGAACTTCGACTTGGTGACGCTGTCGTTGACGTTGATCGCGGGCCACAGCAGCGTGCCGGCCTTCTGCATGTCGTACAGGCGGTGCACGCCCGTGGTGGTCTCTTCCGAGACGCCCTTGATCGACTTGGCGATCTCGGCGAAGTAGCCCTTCGGCTTCTCCTTGAGCTGCTTCTTCAGCAGCGCGAAGAACACCTCCTCTTCCTCGGACGCCGGCTTGTCGAGGAACGCCGTGTCGCCGTTCTCCGCGCGCAGGCCGAGATGGACATACATGGTGGCGTCGCCACCGTCATCGAGGATCATGTTGGGATGGCCGCCGCCGTGCCAGTCGAACAGCTTGGCGGTGTAGTCCCAATAGTCGACCAGCGTCTCGCCCTTGACGGCGAACACCGGAATGCCGGCGGCGGCGATCGCGGCGGCGGCGTGGTCCTGGGTCGAATAGATGTTGCAGGAGACCCAGCGGATGTCGGCGCCGAGCGCCTTCAGCGTCTCGATCAGCACCGCGGTCTGGATGGTCATGTGCAGCGAGCCTGCGATGCGCGCGCCCTTCAGCGGCTGCTTCGGGCCATACTCCTCACGCGTCGCCATCAGGCCGGGCATCTCGGTCTCAGCGAGCGAGATCTCCTTGCGTCCGAACTCGGCGAGCGAAATGTCCTTGACGATGTAGTCGTTGAAACCTGGCTTGGCGGTCATGTAGGGTTCCTGTCTGTAAAAGGCGTCATTCCGGGCGCGCGTCAGCGCGAACCCGGAATCCATCACTTCGAGATTCCGGGTTCAGCGCTGTCGCGCGACCCCGGAATGACGGCACTAAGAGCTACACCGCACGCTTGAGCGCCTCGACGAGGTCGGTCTTCTCCCAGGAGAAGCCACCCTCGTTGTCCGGCGTGCGGCCGAAATGGCCGTAGGACGAGGTGCGCGCATAGATCGGACGGTTGAGGTCGAGATGGCTGCGGATGCCGCGCGGGGTCAGATCCATCGCCTGAGCGGCCGCCTTCTCGAGTACCTCCTCCGGCACCTTGCCGGTGCCGTGGGTGTCGATATAGATCGACAGCGGCCGCGCCACGCCGATCGCATAGGCGAGCTGCAGGGTGCAGCGGTCGGCGAGACCGGCGGCGACGATGTTCTTGGCGACGTAGCGCGCGGCATAGGCGGCGGAGCGGTCGACCTTGGTCGGATCCTTGCCGGAGAACGCGCCGCCGCCATGCGGGGCCGCACCGCCATAGGTATCGACGATGATCTTGCGGCCGGTCAGACCAGCGTCGCCATCGGGACCGCCGATGTAGAACTTGCCGGTCGGGTTGATGTGCCAGATCGTCTTCGGCGTGATCCAGCCTTCCGGCAGCGCCTTGCGCACATAGGGCTCGACGCGCTCGCGGACCTGCGCCGAGGTCATGTCCTCGACCAGATGCTGGTGCGACACCACGATCTCGCGCACGCCGACCGGCTTGCCGTTCTCATACTGCACGGTGACCTGGCTCTTGGAATCCGGACCGAGCACCTTCTCGACACCGGCGTGGCGGGCTTCCGAGATCAGCCGCAGGATCTTGTGGGCATAGAAGATCGGCGCCGGCATCAAATCCGGCGTTTCGTTGGTCGCGTAACCGAACATGATGCCCTGGTCGCCGGCACCCTCTTCCTTGACTTCGCCCGGCTGTAGGGCGTCGACGCCCTGGGCGATGTCGGCCGACTGCGGATGCAAGAGGATCTCGATGTCGCAGGTCTTCCAGTGGAAGCCTTGCTGCTCGTAGCCGATATCCTTGATGGCCTCGCGGACGACGTGCTCGATGTGCTCGTTGGTGACCGAAGCCGGGCCGCGGGTCTCGCCGGCGATCACGACCTTGTTGGTGGTGGCGAGCGTCTCGCAGGCGGCGCGGATCTGCCAGGGGTCGATGCCGGCCTTCGGCCCTTCACGGTAGAACAGGTCGACGATCTCGTCGGAAATACGGTCGCAGACCTTGTCCGGGTGGCCTTCGGACACCGACTCCGAGGTGAACAGATATGACGCGCGCATCAAGCAACCCCTTCTTCGCCGCCCACGGCGGTCGTTTGTATTGATCCCTAAGGAATGTCAGTCGCGACGCCGCGAGATGACGTAGGATTCATCGTAGAACCACAGCCCGTTGTGCTTTCGCAGAACCTCTCTGGCGGCGTCGAGCGCGCGGGACGAGTGGGCCACCTCGGTCAGGCGGTCTTCCTCGATCTGCGCGACATACACCGCCGCGTTCCAGGCTGCAAAGGCCGTCGAGGTTCCGATCGCACCGGTGACCTCGTTGGGCAGAGCCTCCATCTCATACCTGAAAATCGAGCGATTGTCCGCATAGGCGTTAAAATTTAAGTCCCGCCCACTGGAGCCGAGCTCGTATTTCACGGCGCGCAATAGCTCATGGCGGCTCACCGAGAAAGGATTTTCTCCCGGCCAGACCGCCTGGATGATGTCCAGGCCCGGATCCTGGCCGTGGGAGTGGATTCCGATCAGCCGGCCGCCCGGCTTCAGCGCCCGCGCCAGCGGTGCGATGATGCGCTTGGCGCGGAAATTGACCGAGGACCGGGCCCGGTAGGGCTGCGAGGCGATGATCAGGTCGAAATTGGCCTCGACCCGACCGGCCCGCGGGATGATGCCGTCGAGCAGGAAGCGGTGATCCTCGCGATACAGCACCAGGGCGATCGGCCGCTCATAGACCGGCATGCCGGTGCGCTGGGAGACATTGGCGCGCCAGTTCTGCTCCAGAAACGGCTTCAGCGCCGTGATCTGGGCCTCGAAATCCCCGGACGAATCGCCCTGCAGCACGACCTCGTGCCAGATCATCGAGGCGGCTACCGAAGGCGACGCCGGCGTCAGCCAGGGCGCCTCGGCATAGTTCATGTTGGTGAACACGAACACGCTGGCCGGATGCTCGAACAGCCGGTCCGGGACCTTCTCCAGTGTCAGCCTGACATCCTCGAGGCTCAGCTCCTTGCCGGCCACATAGAACGGAATGTGTGGAAAACGGCCGTGCATGGTGCGCAGGACCTTCGACAGCACGGTGCCGTCGCCGACGCCGGCGTCGAACAGCCGCAGCGCCGGCGGCCGCGGATGGATGCTGGCGAGTTCGAGACCGACGCGCTCGGCCACCACCCGCTTCTCGCTGCAGGTGTGCACGAACAGCAGGTATTTCTGACGGTTCTCGAAGAAGCGGAAATTGCTCTTGGGATCGCGCTTTTCGGGCACGACGTCGAGCCGCGGCGGCGGCAGCGTGCCAGTCGAGGCCGCGATATAGGCCTGGATGCGATCCAGCGTGTCGATGGTGATGCGCTTGCCCTCGCGCAGCCGCTGCACGAGCTTGCCGTCGTTCACGGCGCGCCGGCCGAACGTCGATTCCGCCATGTCCGACTGGCGGCAGAACTCCGTGATCTGGGCGAGCAGCTGGTCGTTCTTCATTCGGCCCGACGGGTGGGAAATAGGAGTGGGCAACGCGCCCTTGGCCCAACCTCCTAGCACCATCTGCCCACCATTGGAAAGAGCCTGAACCCGGAACCTTCCGGACGCAACAAACCGGATAGGTTCCCGCCTCTCGTCCCCCACGGTCCGTGCCGATGCGCCGCTCCCTCCTGCTGCTGATACCGCTGCTGGCTGCCCTCTGGGCGTCTCCCGGCCTCGCCCAGTCGAAGTCCCAGCTTGGCCCCCTCTGTACCACCGAGACGACGCCGGCCGACCAGATGATCGCCGCCTGCACCAAGATCATCGCGCTGAAGGTGTTCTCCGGCAGCCAGCTCGCCACGATCTATTTCTGGCGCGCGGTCGGCTGGAACAAGAAGGGCGACTACGTCCACGTCATCGCCGATGCCACCGAGGCGCTACGGCTGCAGCCGGCGCAGGCGATCTACAATCTGCGCGGCTCGGCCTATTACGACAAGGGCGAGTACGAGATCGCGATCGCCGACTTCAACGACGCCATCAAGAGCGGCGCGCCGAGCGGCACGCTCTTCCACAACCGCGGCAACGCCTATCGCGGCACCGGCGACTACGCCAGGGCGATTGCCGACTATGACCAGGCGATCAGGCTGACGCCGAAATCAGCGCTGTCCTGGCAGAACCGCGGCATCTCCAGGGAGGCGACAGGCGACCTCGACGGCGCGCTCACCGACATCAACGAGGCGATCCGGCTCGATCCGGCGCTGGCCTCGCCGCTGATCAACCGCAGCGTGATCTGGCGCGCCAAGGGCCATCTCGACCGCGCCGTTGCCGACGCCTCCGAGGCGGTCCGGCTGGCGCAGAATCCGCCGGCCAACGTGATGACACCGCCGGGCAGCGTCGTCATCTCAGCCCACGTGCATCGCGCGCTGGCCTATGAGGCCAAGGGCGAGTTCGATGCGGCCAAGGCGGATTACGCCGCGGCGCTGAAGCCCACCGCATCCGATGCCGGCAGCAAGGCCAGCCAGGCCACCGCCAGGGTGCGGCTGTCGCTGCTGTCGGAGCCGGCGGCGCGCCCCCAGCAGCGGCCGGAATCCCCGGCCCCCTCCTCGGCCGCAGCGGTGCCGACCGGGCAGCGCATGGCGCTGGTCATCGGCAACGGCGCCTACACGCACGTGCAGCCGCTGCCCAATCCGCCGCGCGACGCGCGAGCCATCGCCAGGAGCCTGCGCGACATCGGCTTCACGGTGACGGAGGGCCTCGATCTCGACCGCGCGGCGATGCAGGCGAAGACGCGCGACTTCCTGCGCGAGGCGGCGCGGGCGCAGGTCGCCGTGGTGTTCTATGCCGGCCACGGCGTGCAGATCGACGGCCGCAACTATCTCGTCCCCACCGACATTGCGCCGTCTGCAGGCAGCGACGTGGTCACGGCGATGGTCGACATGGACCAGATCCTGGCCGGGCTCGACGACCAGGTCCGCACCAACATCCTGATCCTCGATGCCTGCCGCAACAATCCGTTCGCCCCGCCGGAGACGGCAGGCGCCGGCCCCGGCCGGGGTCTCAGCGCCAGCGGGCTCGCCGCACCAACGTCGCTCGGTACCGGCGCGACGTCCGGGGCCGGCACGCTGATCGCGTTCGCGACGGCGCCGGGCAAGGTCGCGCTCGACGGCGACGGCGACAACAGCCCGTTCTCGGCGGCGCTGACCCGCCACATCGGCACGCCCGGTCTCGAGGTGCAGCAGATGCTGACGCGCGTTCGCGCCGAGGTCGTGGCCGGCACCAAGAACAAGCAGGTGCCGTGGTCGAACTCCTCGCTGCTCGGTGAGGTCTATCTGGCGGCGAGATAGACCTGCGGCTGGGCAGGCGCTGCTCCAGCCCGACCGTCACGGCCCTCGGGGAGTCAGGTGCAGCATGCCCGAATCCTGATATGCTGCCGCACAATAGAGACGAAGCGTATCGCCGTCGGCCCGCCCAATCGCCGACACGATCCGCCAGCAACAAGCTCGTCTCGAAGGATCAGGGAGGCTCGCATGATCGGTCGTTTCGTTGTTGGACTTGGTCTGTCACTCGTGCTGGCCGCAGGCCCGGCGCTCGCCGACGATGTCACCGGCGTCTGGCTGCGCGAAAGCGGCGCCTCCAAGGTCAAATTCGCGCCCTGCGGCGGCGCCGTCTGCGGCACGCTGGTCTGGATCAAGGAAGGCACCGACACTCCCGCCAAGGTCGGACAGCGGCTGTTCTCCGGGATGAAGCCGACCGGCCCCAATGCCTGGGCCGGCAGCTACAGCAATCCCGATGACGGCAAAACCTATGATGCCAAGATGACGCTCACCGGCGGCACCCTGACGACCGCCGGTTGCGCCTTTGGCGGCGTCATCTGCCGTTCCTCGACCTGGACGCGGGCGAATTAGAGCTCCGTTTGCGAATTCAGACTACGGTCGGGTCGCATCAAGGCATCGATCGTCCATATGGCAGCAAAGACGCAGGCGCGGCTGGGATTCGTGCTGTTTGCGGTGATTGCCGCAGCAGCCGCGACGTTCGTGCTGGCGCGCCGCTCCGCGACGCCGTCGGGCAGCGACCACCGCACGGTTCGCCAGCTCATCGTCCACTACAACTTGATGGCGCGCTCCGATGACCCGATCGTCGTGCTCGGCGACAGCATCGTCGAGGCGGCGACGCTGCCGGCCAGCGCCTGCGGGCATCCGGTCGTCAACGCCGGTCTCGCCGGCGCCGGGACGCGCAGCGACCTGGCCGGCTGGCTCAAGCCCGCACTCGGCCCGAGACGGCCGTTCGCGATCATCGTCTCCCTCGGCGTGAACGATGCGCTGACCGCCAAGTCCGACTCCAGCGAGGCCTTCGCCGGGCGCTACGAGGCCCTGCTGCGCGAGCTGTCAAAGCTCACCACGCGCATCTTCGTCACCGAGTTTCCCTCCGTCGAGGCGCGCGGGCCATTCACGCAGGCCATGGAGAAGGCCGCCATGGCGAGCATCACCGGCTATCGCGCCATGCTGCCGGACCTCGCGAGGCGCACCGGCGCGACCTTCCTGCCCCTGCCGCCGATGGAATCGCCGTTCACGCTCGAAGGCATCCACCTGAATGCCACGGGCTATCGGTCCTGGGACCAGGCGATCCTGCAGGGAACCGAGCTCGCCTGCCGCTGATCCCGCAGGCTGCGAAAACAATCCTTCACTTCGCGTCGGCTAGGATTGGGGCGCACATCCCGTCGAGACGGTTAACGATCACCGCATGGCCCCGCTTCACACATCGACATCGCCTGGGACTCACAAGCTCCTCGGCCTGGAGCTGCTGCGCTTCCTCGCCACGATCTCGGTTCTGCTGTGGCACTACCCGCACTTCGCCTACATCGCCGATGCCCCTGTCGATCTCATCCGCAGCGAGCTGCCGTTCTACAATGTCCTGTTTCCGTTCTATGAGCTCGGCGAATACGGCGTCGTGATCTTCTGGTGCATCTCGGGCTTCATCTTCTTTTGGAAGTACAGCGCGATCATCCCCGATGGCACGGTCGACGGCTGGACCTTCTTCGTCAACCGGCTGTCGCGGCTCTATCCGCTGCATCTCGCAACGCTGCTGCTGGTCGCGGGGCTGCAGGCCCTCTATGTCGCGCAGCACGGCGTCTTCTTCGTCTACCAGAGCAACGACCTCGCTCATTTCGTCGCCCAGCTTTTCATGGCGAGCGACTGGCTGCCGCCGACCGGGATCAGCTTCAACGGCCCGATCTGGTCGGTCTCGATCGAGGTCCTGGTCTATGCGGCGTTCTTCCTGGCGCTGCGTTTCGTCACCACATCGCCGCTGTTGAACCTGGCGATGATCCTGGCCGGCATCGCGAGCGGCACACTGGTCGGCAAGTGTTTCGTGTTCTTCTATGCCGGCGGACTGGCCGCCATGGCGCGGCAGAGCGTCGCCGATGCCCCGTACCGCGCGCGGCTGGAAGCGTTCGCCGCGTGCGCCGTCGTTACAATCCCGCCGGCCCTCTGGCTCTCCGGCGTTGAGCTTGCCGAGCGCTCCGCAGCGCTCCTGCTCGTTTATACACCCATCCTCTTGTTCGTCTGCGCGACGCCCATCACGCTGCCGCGGCGCACCGAAGTCCTGCTGCAGGCCGCCGGCAACATGACTTATTCGTGCTACCTGTTGCACTTCCCGATCCAGCTCACGATCGCGCTGGCTTTCGGCGCGCTTGGACGAGCGATCCCCTACGGCAGCCCCTCGTTCTGGGTCGGCTTCATGGGGCTGACCCTGACCGCGGCGTATCTCACCTATTCCGGGTTCGAGGCCCCGGCACAGCGGCTGATCCGCCGCGCGCTGCTGCGCAAAAAAGAAGCGGAGCGGATTGCTCCGGCCCCGCTTCCGCATCACTGATCAGCACGCCCCATGTCGAGGCGTGCAGTGTTCACGGCGCGCTTACTTCCCCCAGATCTCCTCGGCAAGCTCGACGCAGAGGCGCAGCTTGGCCCACTGCTCTTCCTCGGAGAGGATGTTGCCCTCCTCGGTCGAGGCGAAGCCGCATTGCGGCGACAGCGCGAGCTGGTCGAGCGGGGCGAACTTCGAGGCCTCTTCCAGGCGGCGCTTGATGTCGTCCTTCTTCTCCAGCTCGCCGACCTTCGAGGTCACGAGACCGACGACGACGACCTTGTTGCCCTTGGGCAGGAAGCGCAGCGGCTCGAAGCCGCCGGCGCGCTCGCTGTCATACTCCAGGAAATAGCCGTCGTAATTGGTATTGGCGAGCATGGTCTCGGCGACCGGCTCGTAGCCGCCCGAGGAAATCCAGGTCGAACGGAAATTGCCGCGGCAGACATGCGTGGTGATCGTCATGTCCGCGGGCCGCTCGGCGATCGCGTAGTTGATGATGCGCGAATAGATCTGCTGCAGACCGTCGGGATTGTCGCCGCGCTCGCGCGCCTTCTTGAGCTCGTCCTGCGAGCACAGATAAGCCCAGACCGTATCGTCGAACTGCAGGTAGCGGCAGCCGGCGTCGTAGAAGGCCTTCACGGCCTTGCGATAGGTCTTGCCGAGATCCTCGTAGAAGGCGTCGAGATCGGGATAGACGTCCTTGGAGATCGACTTGCGGCCGCCACGGAAGTGCAGCACCGCCGGTGACGGGATCGTCATCTTCGCCGTGACATGCGCGGTGTCGGCGTGCTTCTTGAGGAAGCGGAAGTGGTCGAGCATCGGATGACTATCCGGGAAGTCGAGCTTGCCGATCACGCGCACCGCGTCATGACGGGTCTGCACGCCGGTGAACTGGATGCCGGTGTCCGGGTGAAACAGCTCGCATCCGGTCAGCTTGGCGAGAAAGTCGAAGTGCCACCAGGAGCGACGGAACTCTCCGTCGGTGGCGAGCTTGAGACCGGTCGAGGCCTGGCGATGCACGACCTTCTCAATCTCCATGTCCTCGATCTTTCGGAGATCGTCGGCCGAGATCTCGCCCTTCTCGAGCTTGGCGCGGGCTTCCTTGATCTTCTGCGGCCGCAAGAGGCTGCCGACTTCGTCGGCGCGGAATGGGGGCTTGGTGCGTTGCATGTGCTCACTCCTTGGAAGGCGTCGATTCGTTGGATAGGGTTGTTGGACCGGCTGCGATCTGTCCTGGCTGGTTACCTGGGCAAAGCGTGATGGACTGGGTCCATCCCCTACCCCGTATCCGGTCGGTATACAATTCTATCGAGGAGAGATCGTGGAGGGGCATGGCGCAATCCATGGCCCGAGCAATGGGCTGACCTACCCTGACCTCGTTCAATGGGGCATCCTGAGGTGAACCCATCAAATCCGCCTCCAGGTGAAGTGCCATCGCGACAACGGCGCTGGCCAGCCTTCCTGCTGTAACGACCGGATCCTGCATACCGGTGTCCACGGCGGCCGCACCATACCGCCGGATCTTCCGGCATGGCCTTCACGCTGACTGCGCGAGCCACACCGTCCCCACAACCAAGGATGACGCTTCGCCCTGTAGCGTTCAAGCCCGACGATCAGGTCAATGCGCGGCCGCGCTCGCGACGCCGAGGTGCCGCTCCAATGGCGCCGGATCGGCCTTCAAGGCGCTCGACGGCGCGTCATGCACGATGGTGCCACGCTCCAGGATGACGACGCGGTCAGCCAGCGCGAGCAGCTTCTGCGCGTGCTGCTCGACGATCACGGAGCACAGGCCGCCGGCGCGGCTGATGGTGCCGATCGCGGCCAGCAGCTCCTCGACGATGATCGGCGCGAGGCCCTCGGTCGGCTCGTCGAGCAGCAGCACCTTGGGATTCAGGGTGAGCGCGCGGCCGATCGCCAGCATCTGCTGCTCGCCGCCGGAGAGCTGATTGCCGAAATTGTTGCGTCGCTCCTTGAGCCGCGGAAACATCTGGTAGACGCGCTCGATCGTCCAGGGTCCCGGCTGCGCCACCGCCGTCATGTTCTCCTCCACCGTGAGCGAGCGGAAGATGTTGCGCTCCTGCGGCACCCAGCCGATGCCGGCGCGGGCGCGCTGGTCGGCGCGAAGAGCCGTGATGTCGGTGCCGGCGAGCGCGAGCTTGCCGGAGAAGCGGCGGGTGACGCCGACGATGGAGTTGATCAACGTGGTCTTGCCAGTGCCATTGCGGCCGAGCAGCGCCAGCACCTGGCCCTCGGGCAGCTTGAGCGACATGTTCGGCAGCACGACCGCCTGGCCGTAGCCGGCGCGAAGATTTTCAATCGCGAGCAGATCGGTCATCACGCAGCCTCGCCGAGATAGACCGCCTTGACCTGCGGATCACGCGCGACCTCGTCGGGCGTGCCTTCGACCAGCAGAGCGCCGGAGACCAGGACCGAGATGCGGTCGGCGAAGGAGAAGACGAGGTCCATGTCGTGCTCGATCAGCAGCACCGTGACGTCGCGCGGCAGCGCGGCGACGGCGGCGAGGATGTCCTTGCGCTCGCCCTCGGGCACGCCGGCGGCGGGCTCGTCGAGCAGCAGCACGCGGGGCTTGGCGGCGATCGCGACCGCGATCTCCAGCAGGCGCTGCTTGCCATAGGGCAAGGTCGAGGTGCGGTCGTTCATCACGTCGAGCAGCCGGAAGCGCTCGAGCGTCTCGGCGATCTCGGCATTGATGTCGTCGCGCGTGCCCATGCGCCGCCACCAATTGCCGCCGCCGCCGAGCCGCTCGGAGACCGCAAGCCCGATGGTCTCCAACGGCGTCAGGTCGGGATACAGCTGGTTGATCTGGAAGGTGCGCGACAGGCCGCGCAGCACGCGCTTGTGCACCGGCAGATCGGTGATGTCCTGGCCTTCGAGCAGGATGCGGCCCGCGCTCGGCTCCAGCACGCCGGTGAGCTGATTGATGACCGTGGTCTTGCCGGCGCCGTTCGGACCGATCAGCGCGTGGCGCGCGCCGGGCGCGATCTGCAGCGACAGGTCGCGGGTGACGTGAAGGCCGCCGAAATGCTTGTCGAGGCCGCGGGTTTCCAATGCGTAGGTCATGGCGCCTCGTTATCGGTGAGGGCCACCGCGGCCTTGCGGCCGGCGATCTGGCGCAGGACGAGGTTGGGCAGCCACAGCGCATAGGCGTGGATGCGGTGGCGGCCGACCAGCACGATGACGACCAGCACGAGGCCGATCCAGAACATCCAGTACTGCGGCGTGATCCACTGGAACAGTTCCTGCAACATCCGGAACACGGCGGCGCCGATCAGCCCGCCATAGAGATAGCCGGAGCCGCCGATGACCAGCATCAGCACCAGATCGGCCGAGCGCTCGAACGCGAACACGTCCAGCGAGGCGAGCGCCGTGGTCTGGGTGAACAGCGCCCCCGCAATGCCGGCATAGAACGCCGCGACGGTGTAGATCGCGATCAGGCGTTTGTTGACGGGAATGCCGACAGCGGCCGCGCGCAACGGATTGTTCTTGATCGCGCGCAGCGACAGGCCGAACGGCGAGTGTACGATGGTCCGCGCCAGCAGGAACAGCACGAACAGCACCGCAAGCGAATAGAAGAAGCCGGTCCTGCCGAACATGTCGAAGGCGAACACGCCGAAGATCGGCTGGATGTCGATGCCCTGGAGACCGTCGGTACCGCCGGTGATGTTGGAGAAGCGCTCCGCCAGCGCCTCCATCAAAAGCGCGATGCCGAGCGTCACCATCAGCCGCGTCAGGTCGACGCCGCGGATGACCAGGAAGCTGGTGGCGAAGCCAAGCACGGTGGCGGCGAGGCCGGCCACGATCAGCGCCAGCACCGGCTCGTTGATGATGCCGTGCACCGAGAGCAGGCCCGCGCAATAGGCCCCGACGCCGAAGAAGGCGGCGTGGCCGAGCGAGACGATGCCGGCATAGCCGAGGATCAGGTCGAGCGAGAGCGCGAACAGCGCCAGCCGCAGGATCTCGGTCATGATCAGGTAGCGCGAGGGAAACGCGAGGCCAACCGCCAGCACGACGATCCAGAAGGCGAACTCGCTCCAGTGCCAGCGGCCGTGCTGCCTGGCGTGAAATCCGACCTCGGTTTGTGCATTCGTCGTCATGCGATCCTCACCGCGTCGCCGTGCGACCGAACAGGCCGTTCGGGCGCCAGATCAGGATCACGATCATGATGGTGTAGATGACGAAGGGGCCGAGCTTCGGCACGTAGTATTTGCCGGCGACGTCGCCGATGCCGAGCAGCAGCGAGGCCAGGAACGGCCCGGTGATCGAGGACGAGCCGCCCACGGTGACCACGATCAGGAAGTAGATCATGAACTTCAGCGGGAAGTACGGATCGAGGCCGAGGATCTCGGCGCTGAGCGCGCCGCCCAGGCCAGCGAGCCCGCAGCCGAACGCGAAGGTGAAGGCGAACACCTGCGGCACGTTGATGCCGAGGCCGCTCGCTGCGCGGGGATCATCGACGGCGGCGCGCAGTCGGCTGCCGAACCGAGTCTTGGAGAGCACCAGCTGCAGCCCCACCGTGAGCAGCCCGCAGATCACGATGATCATCAGCCGATAGCGGCCGATGCCAACGCCGAAGACGTCGAACTGGCCCTGCAGCACGTCGGGCAGATTGATGAAGATTCGCGAGGAGCCCATGATGTAGTCGACCGCGGCCACCGTCATGAAGACGAGCCCGATCGAGAACAGCACCTGGTCGAGATGGCTGCGCGCATAGAGATGCTGATAGAGCGTCCGCTCCAGCAGCGCGCCGATCATGGCGCTCGCGACAAAGGCCAGCGGCAGCGCCGCGAAGAACGGCCATCCCATCCGGTTGACGAGCACGGCGCAGACATAGCCGCCGGCCATGGCGAAGGCGCCATGGGCGAGGTTGACGAAGTTCATCAGGCCGAGCGTCACGGCGAGCCCGCAGGCCAGCACGAACAGCAGCATGCCGTAGGCGACGCCGTCGAACAGGTTGGTGAGGATGGCGGTCATGGAGTCTAGTTTCAGTCCCCGGTCATCCCTTCATCGAAGGGCATGCATACAACGCTTGCTCGGTCTGCGCCTCTCCCGCTTGCGGGGGAGGCCGGATCGCATCGGAACGATGTGATCCGGGTGGGGGAAATCTCTCCACATGACGCGTGTGCCGTGGGGTGCCCCCTCCCCAGCCCTCCCCCGCGGGCGGGGGAGGGAGCGCACGGTCCTTGCGCGTCCCTCGATGACGCCTATCGCGTCACTTCTTGGCCTTGCCCGGATCCTTGACGGCGTCGAAGGTCTGGAATTCGACGTTGTAGAGCTCGCCGTCGACCTTCTCGACCTTGCGGATGTAGACGTTCTGAACGATGTCGCGCGTCTCCGGATCGATCGAGATGGGACCGCGCGGGCTCTCCCACGCCATGCCCTTCATCGCAGCAATCAGGGAATCGCCGTCGGTCTTGCCACCGGTCTTCTTCAGCGCCTCGTAGATCAGATGGATGCCGTCGTAGCCGCCGACCGCCATGAAGCCTGGACGGCTGTTGAACGCCTTCTTGTAGGCCGCGACGAACTCCTTGTTCTTCGCCGACGGATGCGCCGCCGAATAGATGTGCGCAGTGACGGCGCCGAGCACGGCGTCACCCATGTCGTTGAGCAGGTCGTCGTCGGTGACGTCACCCGGTCCGATCACCTTGATGCCGCTCTTGTCGAGGCCGCGCTCGGCATATTGTTTCATGAAGTTGCCGCCCTGGCCGGCCGGCACGAACACGAACATGGCGTCCGGCTTGGCGTCCTTCATGCGCTGCAGGAAGGGAGCGAAGTCGGGGTTCGCCAGCGGAACCTTGATTTCCTCGACGATCTCGCCACCGCCAGCGGTGAAATGCTCCTTGAACGAGGCCAGCGCGTCGTTGCCGGGCGCGTAGTCCGAGGTCAGCGTGGCGACCTTCTTGATGCCGTTCTTGACCGCCCAGTCGCCGATGATGGTGGAGGACTGCGGCAGCGTGAAGCTGGTACGGACGATGTAGGGCGACTTCTCGGTGATGATGGAGGTGCCGGCCGCCATGACGACTTCCGGGATCTTGCCCTGGGTGGCGAGCGGCGCGGCGGCGAAGGCCGCCGGCGTCACGCCAAAGCCGGCGATCACGTTGACCTTGTCGTTGACGATCAGTTCCTGCGCCAGACGCTTGGTATTGTCGGGCAGCGCCGCGTCGTCCTTGAGGATGACCTGGATCTTCTTGCCGGCGACGGTGTCGCCGTTCTGCTGCATGTAGAGCTTGATGGCATTGTCGATCTGCTTGCCGGTCGACGCCTGGCCGCCGGTCATCGGCACGATCAGGCCGATCTTGAACACGTCTTCGGCCCGCGCCGCACCCGACGCGAGCGCAGCCGCGGCAAGAGCCGCACTGGCGAGCGTCAGTGTCTTGCTTCGCACGAACATTGAAACTACCTCCCTGGTCGGATCAGGACCGCAGCCCCCGGCCATTGTTGTCTTAACCGTGCGATCTCGTTCACGATATCGCGGGCGCATCGCTGCGGACTCGGGACCCCGTTGTCAATGGCGATCATGGGAGGCTTCGTGAACGGTAGGTTTCCGCAACGGACCACCAATCCGTGATTGGTATATTAATACCCAAATCATCGAACGGCCAAATTTTGCCAATTGATGGCAAGTCGTTAGGGTCCAGGCCGCGGGTCGCCCGCAGCACGAAAGGTCACCCATCAATGCCGGCCAGACACCCCCACCGGACCAGACTGTTTCCGGCCGCGATGATGCTTCTCGCCATGGCCGGGCCGATCCTTTCCGGCTGCTCGTCGATCAATGAGAAGGTCGGCGCGGGGATGGGCGATCTGATGCCGCAATGGGCCGGCGGTCTGCCGGCCGACGCGCCACCCCGGCCGGGCACCGCCGAATACGACCGGTTCATGCAGGAGCGCGAGCGGCAGCGGCAGATGCCGGCCGCCGAACGCGACAAGGAGACGCAGTCCAATGCCAACGCGCAGGCGACCGTCCCCGGCCGCTGACAAGCGGTGACGACATCAATCCATGAAGACGACGGTCTTGCGGCCGTTGAGGATGACACGGTCCTCCAGGTGATAGCGGATCGCCCGTGCCAACACGCGCCGCTCGATGTCGCGGCCCTTGCGCACGAGATCGTCCGGGGTGTCGCGATGGCTGATGCGCTCGACGTCCTGGTCGATGATCGGGCCCTCGTCGAGATCGCGGGTGACGTAATGGGCGGTCGCACCGATCAGCTTGACGCCGCGCTCATAGGCCTGGTGGTAGGGTTTGGCGCCCTTGAAGCCTGGCAGGAACGAATGATGGATGTTGATGCAGCGGCCCGACAGGCTGGCGGACATCTCGTCAGACAGGATCTGCATGTAGCGCGCCAGCACGACGAGATCGGTCCTGGTCTCCTCGACCAGCTTCAGGATCGCCTGCTCCTGGTCGCGCTTGGTGTCCCTGGTGACGGGCATGTGGTGGAACGGAATGTCGCCGAAATCGAGCCCGGCATAGGTCTCACGCGGATGATTCGACACGATCGCGGTCGGAATCATCGCCAGGTCGCGGGTGCGCCAGCGATAGAGGATGTCGACCAGGCAATGGTCGAACTTCGACACCAGCAGCATCACCCGGCGCTGCCCGGCGCGGTCGCGCATCTGCCAGTCCATCGCAAAGCGCTCGGCGATCGCGGCGAAGCCGGTCTGCAGCGCCGGCAGGTTGACGGCGAGATCGGCGGCCGTGAACACCACCCGCATGAAGAAGTGACCCGTCTCGAAGTCGCCGAACTGCTGGGCATCGAGAATGTTCTGGCCATTGTGGGCGAGGAAGGTCGAAACGGCCGAGACGATGCCGGGACGATCCGGGCAGGACAGGGTCAGGACATATTGGTGGTCGGACATGGCGATGACGTACCGGGCGGATGATATGAGGGGAATGATGCGGCAGGCTTGGCGCCCGTTCGGGCCCTGCTCTACCACCCTCCGCGCCCTTGCGCCAACGCTCGGCGCGGGGGCAGGATGAACAAAACATCAACTCTCATACTTCGAGCATCGCCATGGCTGACAGGCTGACCGGCAACCGCATCCTGATCCTGGAAACCCGCGAGGAGGCGCAGTTCTCGCGGCTGCTCGCCGAGCAAGGCGCCGACGTGCTGCAATGTCCGATGTTCACGATCCAGGATGCGCCGGACCCCGCGCCGATCGAGGCCTGGATCCGCCGCTGCATCGAGCGGCCGTTGGATGATCTCGTGCTGATGACCGGCGAGGGTCTCAGGCGGCTGATGACCGTGGTGCGCCGGATCGGCGTCGAGGCCGAGTTCATCGCCGCGCTCGGCAAGGCCCGGAAGTTCACCCGCGGCCCCAAGCCAGGGCGTGCCTTGCGCGAGCTCGGCTTGGAGGCGCAGGTCACCACGGAGAAGCCGACCTCGGAAGGTGTTGCCGAACTACTGGCAAGCTACGACCTCAAGGGCCATCGGCTCGGCCTGCAGCTCTATCCCGACAAAGATCATTCCGCGCTGATCGGTGCAATCAAGGCTGGTGGCGCCGAGGTCGATCCGGTGCTGCCCTATGTCTATGACGCCAAGGCGGCGGATGCGAACATCCTCATCGCGATCGACGAGATGATCGCCGGCCATGTCGATGCGATCGCGCTGACGAGTTCGGGCCAGCCGCGGCGGCTGTTCGACGTCGCCAAGGCGCACGGCGTGGAGGATCGACTGCGGCAGGGCTTGGCGCGTACGCCGATCGCCTCGGTTGGGCCCGTGGTCACGGAGGAGCTGGCTGCGCATGGGCTGGCGCCGTCGATCACGCCAGCGGGCGAGGCCTATTTCATGAAGCCGCTGATCTCGGCGATGGCGACCGCGCTGGGCGCGAAGGCGCAGCGGGTTTGATCGCGCTCCTGGAGAGCCGTCATTGCTTCGGCGCTTCGCGCCTCGCAATGACGGAGAACTAACCCTGCCCTGTCTCGCGCAGGAACGCCTGATAGGCCCGCGCGATGCCGTCCTCCAGCGTCGTCGTCGCGCGCCAGCCGAGCGCGGCGAGGCGCGACACGTCGAGCAGCTTGCGCGGCGTGCCGTCTGGCCGCGAGGTGTCGAAGCTGATCCGTCCCTGATAGCCGACCGTCGCCGCGACCACACGGGCGAAATCGGCAATCGTGATGTCCTCGCCGGTGCCGATGTTGACCAGCCCGGCGTCGGAATAGGTCTTCATCAGGTGCACGCAGGCATCCGCCATGTCGTCGACATAGAGGAATTCGCGCCGCGGCGTTCCCGTGCCCCAGACGACCACCTCGGGCGCATCGGCGAGCCTGGCCTCGTGGAAACGGCGGATCAGCGCCGCGACCACGTGGCTGTATTCAGGATGGTAGTTGTCACCGGGACCATAGAGATTGGTCGGCATCACGTTGATGAAGTCGGCGCCGTACTGGCTGCGATAGGCCTCGACCATCTTGATGCCGGCGATCTTGGCGATCGCATAAGGCTCGTTGGTCGGCTCCAGCGGCCCGGTCAGCATGGCGTCCTCGCGCAGTGGCTGCGCGGCAAGCTTCGGATAGATGCAGGAGGAACCGAGAAACATCAGCTTCTCGGCGCCGTTCACATGCGCGGCGTGGATGACATTGGCAGCAATGGCAATGTTGTCGTAGATGAACTCGGCGCGCAGCGTGTTGTTGGCGACGATGCCGCCGACCTTCGCCGCAGCGAGGAACACGACCTGCGGCCTGGCGCGCGCGAACCATGCGAACACCGCCGCCTGGTCGCGCAGATCGACCTCGCTACGCGGCACCGTCAGCAACTCGACGCCTTCGCTCGCCAACCGCCGCACCAGCGCGCTGCCGACCATCCCGCGATGGCCGGCGACGAAGACACGCTTGCCGCGGAGATCAAACGGCGTGGCCACTGCTCGCCTCCCGCCGCGCGGCGCACAGATCGCTGGCGACCATCTCCTTGACCAGTTGAGCGAAGCTCGTCCTTGGTTTCCATCCGAGCTTGTCGCGCGCCTTGCTGCAATCGCCGATCAAGAGGTCGACCTCGGTCGGGCGGAAATAGGTCGGGTCGATCCGCACCACCGCCTTGCCGGATTTGGCGTCGATCCCGGTCTCCTCGACCCCCTCGCCGCGCCATTCGATGCGGCGACCGACCTCGGCGAAGGCGAGCTCGACCAGTTCGCGCACCGAATGGGTCTCACCGGTCGCCAGCACGAAATCGTCGGGCGTATCGGCCTGCAGGATGCGATGCATGCCCTCGACATAGTCGCGCGCATGGCCCCAGTCGCGCTTGGCCTCGAGATTGCCGAGATAGATCGTCTCCTCCAGGCCGGTTTCGATGCGGGCGACGCCGCGGGTGATCTTGCGGGTCACGAAGGTCTCGCCACGGATCGGGCTCTCGTGGTTGAACAGGATGCCGTTGCAGGCGAACATCCCGTAGGCCTCGCGATAGTTCACCGTGATCCAGTAGCCGTAGAGCTTGGCGCAGCCATAGGGCGAGCGCGGATAGAACGGCGTGGTCTCCCGTTGCGGGATCTCCTGGACCAGGCCGTACAGCTCCGAGGTCGAGGCCTGGTAGAACCGCGTCTGCTTCTCCATTCCGAGAATGCGAATGGCTTCCAACAAGCGCAGAACCCCGAGCGCGTCGGCATTGGCGGTGTATTCCGGACTCTCGAAGCTGACGCCGACGTGGCTCTGGGCGGCGAGATTGTAGATCTCGTCGGGGCGGATCTGCTGCACCAGCCGGATCAGGTTGGTGGAATCGGTCATGTCGCCGTAGTGCAGCAGGAACGGCACGTTGCCTTCGTGCGGATCCTGGTAGAGATGGTCGATCCGCGCGGTATTGAAGGACGATGACCGCCGCTTGATCCCGTGCACCGTGTAGCCGAGACCGAGCAGATATTCGGCCAGATACGCGCCGTCCTGGCCCGTGACGCCCGTGATCAGCGCCACGCGGCCGCTGCAGTCCTTCCCCGCCATGCTCACTCCAACACCGTCTCGGCCCTTCAAGGCCGGAGTTCCCGGTGAGCAGTCCACAGCCGAGGCCGCGGGTCAAGCTCAACGACGAACCAGCGCCGGATAGACCCTGAAGGGCCTGCGAAAAGCGGAATCTAATCCCCGTAACAGCGCAGGCGGTCGAGATCGATGACCGTCACTCCGCCATATTCCACGCGCAGCAAGCCTTCGCGCTCCAGCGTCTTCAGGCATTGGTTTGCATTCTGCCGCGACAGGCCCGAGAGCGCTCCGATCTCCTCCTGGGTGATCTCCAGGTGACGGGTCGTATTCGGGTAGAGGATCGGGTTGAACAGCGAAGCGATGCTGCGGGCGAGCCGCGCCGTCGCATCCAGCGTGCGGCCGACCTCGACCAGGCCGATGAACTGGCCGAGCCGCTCGTTGAGCTGGGTGACGAGGAATCGGTTGAAGCCGACGCTGTTCTCGAACAGCCACATGAAGGTCGGCCGCTCCATCAGCGCGACGCGCGTATCGCGCAGCGCCACGACGTCATAGCGGCGCGGCTCGTTCTTCAGCACGCTGCCCTCGCCGAACCAGGCGCCCGCCGACATGCCGGCGAATGTCGTCGCCTTGCCGCCGCGCGACACCGTGCTCATCCGCGCGAGACCGGTGACGATCCCGGTCCAGTAGTCGAATTGGTCGCCGCGAAGGAAGATGTGCTCGTTGGCCGCAAACGACCGCTCGACGATGCCGGCCGCAGCCGTGTCGATTTCCTCGGGCTTCAGATGGCGAGACCAGGGCGCGATGCGCAGAAGGGTATCGGGAGAGATCAAGCCGGCATCTCGTCTCGTCGAAGCTCGCGGCGACCATATTGCATCGCAACAATCCTGCAGTGAATTTTGCCTGGGAATTGTCAGGCGCAAGACAATTCCTGATAGCGCTTTCCCCTATCGAGGACCACCGTCTTCGACTCGCGCCTCTGGACACGGACGAGGCGCATCGAGATGCGGCAAAATGCGCCCGCCCGGGCGGCCCGTCATTCGTCGGATGGCGCGGAACCGATGCCCGGGATAGGATTGCACCAATGCGACGAACTCAACGTCGCACGACACGATGCCTGAAGAGCGCACCAAGCGCCGAAGACAGTTCGGGAGGACGACTTGGACTATACGTTGGAAGCGCGCGGAGTGTCGCTGCGTTTCGGTGGGGTGCGAGCCCTGACCGACGTCAGCTTCGGCGTGCGCGAGGGCGAGTTGTTCTCGATCATCGGCCCCAACGGCGCCGGCAAGACCTCGATCGTCAACTGCATCTCCGGCCGCTACAAGCCGACCGAAGGCCGCCTGTTCCATCGCGGCCGCGACATCACCGGCCTGCCGCCGAGCGCGCGCGCCAACATCGGCATCGGCCGCACCTTCCAGAACCTCGCGCTGTTCCACCACATGAGCGTGCTCGACAACATCATGGTCGGGCGCCATCACCTGCTGAAGAACAATTTCCTCACCGGCTCTCTGTATTGGCTCACCGGCGCGCGGCGCGAGGAGCTGAAGCATCGCGAGAAGGTCGAGCAGATCATCGACTTCCTCGACCTGCAGTCGGTGCGCAAGGCGCCCGCCGGCACCCTCTCCTACGGTTTGCGCAAGCGCGTCGAACTGGCGCGCGCCATGGCGCTGGAGCCGCATCTGATCCTCCTCGACGAGCCGATGGCCGGCATGAACTTCGAGGAAAAGGAGGACATGGCGCGCTACATCGTCGACCTCAATGAGGAATTCGGCATGACGGTCGTGATGATCGAACACGACATGGGCGTGGTCATGGACATCTCCCATCGCGTCATGGTGCTCGATTTCGGCCGCAAGATTGCCGAGGGCGACCCGGCCGCCGTGCTCGCCGATCCTCACGTCAAGCGTGCCTATCTCGGCGAGGAGGACGAACTGCTGGTCGATCCCGACGAGGCGCCGTCCATCGCGGAGGACGCGGCATGATGGACTATGCGGGTCGCGTCAAGCAGGCCGACACCTATCCGAAGCTGCTACGGCTGAACGCGAAAGAGCACGGGACGGAGATCGCGCTGCGCGAGAAGAATCTCGGGCTGTGGCGCACCTTCACCTGGGCCAACTACCAGGCGCGCGTGCGCGATTTCGCGCTCGGCATGGTGGAGCTCGGCCTCGGCAAGGACGACGTGATCGGCATCATCGGCGACAACCGGCCGGACTGGGTTGCCGCGGAGGTCGCGACGCATGCGATCCGGGCCATGAGCCTCGGGCTCTATCGGGACGTGCTCGACGACGAGGCCGCCTACCTGCTCAATTACGGCGAGGCACGACTGGTGTTCGCTGAGGATGAGGAGCAGGTCGACAAGCTGCTCAACCTCGCCGAGCGCGTGCCGGCGCTCAAGCACATCGTCTATTCCGATCCGCGCGGCATGCGCAAATATGACGATCCCAGGCTGCTGCCGGCGGACAAGCTCGCCGAGCTCGGCCGCAACCGGGCGGCGCGCGAGCCCGATCTCTACGACCGCATGGTCGATGCAACCGTCGGCGACGACGTCGCCATCCTCTGCACCACCTCGGGCACGACCTCGCATCCAAAGCTCGCGATGCTTTCGGCCGCGCGCGTGCTCAAGCATTGCGCCACCTATCTCGCCTTCGACCCCAAGGGACCGCAGGACGAATACGTCTCGGTGCTGCCGCTGCCCTGGATCATGGAACAGGTCTATGTGCTCGGCAAAGGTCTGCTCTGCCGGATGAAGGTCAACTTCGTCGAAGAACCCGATACGATGATGAACGACTTCCGCGAGATCGCGCCGACCTTCGTGCTGTTTGCACCGAGGGTGTGGGAGCAGATCGCGGCCGACGTCCGTGCCGCCGTCATGGACGCCTCGCCGCTGAAGCAGCGGCTCTATCATCTGGGCATGTCGACCGGCCTTGCCGCGCTGGAGAGGGGCCAGCATTCGAGCCTTGCCGACATGCTGCTGTTCCGTGCGCTGCGCGACCGGCTCGGCTTCACCCGGTTGCGCTCGGCCGCCACCGGCGGCGCCGCGCTCGGGCCCGACACGTTCAAGTTCTTCCGCGCCATGGGCGTGCCCTTGCGCACGCTCTACGGCCAGACCGAGCTGCTCGGGGCCTACACGCTGCACCCGGCCGACAAGGTCGATCCGGACACGACGGGCGTGCCGATGGCTGAGGACATCGAGATCAAGATCGACCAGCCCGACAGCCAGGGGATCGGCGAGATCCTGGTACGCCATCCGAACATGTTCCTGGGCTACTACAAGGCCCCGGAAGCCTCGGCCGCCGACGTCAAGGACGGTTGGATGCATTCGGGCGACGCCGGCTATTTCAACGAGGCGAAGCAGCTCGTCGTCATCGACCGCATCAAGGACCTCGCCGAGACCGCGCGCGGCGAACGCTTCTCGCCGCAATATATCGAGAACAAGCTGAAGTTCTCACCGTATATTGCCGAGGCCGTCGTGCTCGGCGCCGGCCGCGAGCATCTCGCCGCGATGATCTGCATCCGCTACTCGATCATCTCGAAATGGGCGGAGAAGAACCGCATCGCGTTCACCACCTACTCCGATCTCGCCTCGCGCAACGAGGTCTACGCGCTGTTGCAGAAGGAGGTCGAGACCGTCAACGCCCACCTGCCGCCGGCGCAGCGCATCGCCCGCTTCCTCCTGCTCTACAAGGAGCTCGACGCCGACGACGGTGAGCTGACACGTACGCGCAAGGTGCGTCGCAGCGTCATCAACGAGAAGTACGCCGATATCATCGACGGCATCTATGGCGGCAAGCCTGCCATCCCCGTCGATACCGTCATCCGCTTCCAGGACGGCACCACCCAGCGCATCCGCACGACGCTGAAGGTGGTGGATCTGGGTGGACATGGCGCCATGGCGGAGGCCGCGGAGTGATGCGCCTTCTGCCACATGAGGTCGTCATGCGCGGGCTTGACCCGCGCATCCATCCTCTTCCGAAAACCTCCTTCGCGATGGATCGCCGGGTCAAGCCCGGCGATGACGAGTGAGAACGATCATGAACACCGCCTTCCTCATCCAGCTCCTCGTCAATGGCCTCGTCGTCGGAACGCTCTATGGCGTGGTCGCGATGTCGTTCGTGCTGATCTACAAGGCGACCCAGGTCGTCAATTTCGCGCAAGGCGAGCTGCTGCTGATCGGCGCCTGGGTGTGCTGGGCATTGCTGACGAAATATCAGGTGCCGTTCTGGGTCGGCATGCCGCTGACGCTGGTCTTCATGTTCGCGTTCGGCATCGCGATCCAGGTCGTGATCCTCCGTCCGATGATCGGGGAGCCGATCATCTCCGTCATCATGGTCACGATCGGCCTTTCGACCGTGTTCCAGGCGGCGCTGAAATGGATGTTCGGCGTCAACCCGCAGCCGTTCCCGCCAGTGTTCGCCAGCACGTCCGTCGACCTCTTCGGACTTCAAATCCAGACGGTCTACGTCATGAGCCTCGTGGTATCGATCCTGATGATGCTCGGCATGGCGTGGTTCTTCAAGGCCTCCAAATATGGCCTGGCGATGCGGGCGACCGCCTTCAACCAGCAGGTCGCGCAATCGCTCGGCATCTCCGTCAAGAACGTGTTCGCGATGGCCTGGGCCATCTCGGCAACGGTCTCGGCCGTGGCAGGTGTTGTCGTCGCCGTGGTCAACGGCGTCTCCTCCGGCCTGTCGGCCTACGGCATCAAGGTTTTTCCGGCGGCGATCCTCGGCGGCCTCGACTCGGTCGGTGGCGCCGTGCTCGGCGGCATCATCATCGGCCTCCTCGAGAACATCGCGCAATATGTCGACAGCCAGTATCTGCACTGGGGCAATCTGTACGAGATCGCGCCGTTCTACGTGCTGATCATCATCCTGATGATCAAGCCCTACGGCCTGTTCGGCACCAAAGACATCGAGCGGATCTGAATCATGGTTGCGCGCTCCACGATACCCGCCGGCGACTTCCGCACCTCCTACGCGGCCGACACCACGATCTTCCCGACCAGAACCAGCCGCAATTTCGCGATCGCCGGCGTGATCCTCCTGTGCTTCGCGCCGCAGGTGTTCTCCGAATACTGGCTGTCGGTCTCGATCCAGATCGGCATCTTCGCCATCGCCGCCCTAGGCCTCAACATCCTGGTCGGCTTCACCGGCCAGATCTCGATCGGACAGGCCGGCTTCTTCCTGCTCGGCGCCTTCACCTCGGCCTATATCAACAACACCTACGCGATCCCGGTGTTCTTCGCGATCCCGCTCGCCGGGGTGATCACAGCACTCGTCGGGCTGATTTTCGGACTTCCGGCGGCGCGGCTGAAGGGTCTCTATCTCGTCATCGCCACCCTCGCCGCGCAATACATCCTGCTCGACTTCTTCTCCCGCGCCGAGTGGTTCTCCGGCGGCTCGGTGCCGGCCTCCGCCAATCCGTTCTCGATCTTCGGCTATACGCTGCGCGGCGACCGGCAATATTTCTACGTCGTGCTGGCCTATGTCGTGGTGTGCTACCTCCTGGTCACCAACCTGATGCGCACCCGCGACGGCCGCGCGCTGATCGCAATCCGCGACCACTATCTCTCGGCCGAGATCATGGGCATCAACCTGACGAAGTACCGGACGCTGTCGTTCGGCCTCGCCGCGTTCTTCGCCGGCATTGCCGGCGCGCTCTACGCGCACTACCAGCTGGTGATCTCGCAGGAAGGCTTTGGCATCGAGCGCTCGATCCTGTTTCTCGCCATGATCATCATCGGCGGCACCGGTTCGATCATGGGCACCCTGATGGGGACAGCATTCGTCGTTCTGCTGCCGGAATCGATGGAATGGCTGAGCCACCACCTCAAGGGCGGCGCGATCGACAAGGCGCTCGCGCTCAACAACAACATCACTTTTTTGCGCGAGATTGCGATCGGCCTGATCATCATCGCCTTCCTGATGTTCGAGCCCGACGGGCTGGCGCATCGCTGGCGCCAGATCAAGACATACTGGAAGCTCTATCCGTTCTCACATTGAACTCAACCAACAGGGACCGGCGACAATCCGGCCCGAACGCATCACAGGAGGAAGCACTATGACGATGAAATCATTGCTCGGCTCGGCGGCGCTGGCGCTGCTCGCAGGCGCCTTCGCCTCAACGGCGCAGGCGCAGCAGATCGCAATCGGACATCTGCAGGATCTCTCGGGCGGCACGTCCGACGTCGGCACGCCCTATGGCCAGGCCGTGATGGACACCTTCGCCTGGGTCAACAAGAACGGCGGCATCGGCGGCAAGCAGCTCGCGGTCGACAGCAACGACTACGGCTACCAGGTGCCGCGCGCGATCGCGCTGTACAAGAAGTGGTCGGCCCCGGACAACAAGGTCGCGGCGATCATGGGCTGGGGCACCGCGGACACCGAGGCGCTGACCGGCTTCCTCGCCAACGACAAGATCCCTGACATGTCCGGCTCCTACGCCGCCGCGCTGACCGACCCTGAAGGCACCAGCGGCAAGGCCAAGGCCGCGCCGTACAACTTCTTCTACGGCCCAAGCTACTCGGACGCACTGCGCGCCGAGCTGACCTGGGCGGCCGAGGACTGGAAGGCCAAGGGCAAGCCCGGCAAGCCGAAATTCGTGCACATGGGCGCCAACCATCCCTATCCCAACGCGCCGAAGGCCGCGGGCGAAGCGCTCGCCACCGAGCTCGGCTTCGAGGTGCTGCCGCCGCTGGTGTTCGCGCTGGCGCCCGGCGACTACAGCGCGCAGTGCCTGAGCCTGAAGAGCTCCGGCGCCAACTACGCCTATCTGGGCAACACCGCGGCCTCCAACATCTCGGTGATGAAGGCCTGCAAGAATGCCGGCGTCGACGTCCAATTCCTGTCCAACGTCTGGGGCATGGACGAGAACGCCGCCAAGACCGCGGGCGATGCCGCCGACGGCGTCGTCTTTCCGCTGCGCACCTCGGTGGCCTGGGGCGGCGATGCGCCGGGCATGAAGACGGTGCAGGAGATCTCCAAGATGTCCGACCCGACCGGCAAGGTCTATCGACCGGTGCACTATGTCGCCGCGGTCTGCTCGTCGCTCTACATGAAGGAGGCGATCGAGTGGGCTGCGAAGAACGGCGGCGCCACCGGCGAGAACGTCGCCAAGGGCTTCTACCAGAAGAAGGACTGGGTGCCCGCAGGGATGGAAGGCGTCTGCAGCCCCTCGACCTGGACCGACAAGGATCACCGCGGCACGATGAAGGTCGACCTCTATCGCGCCAAGGTGACCGGCCCGACCGATGGCGACCTCAACGATCTCATGGCCAAGGGCACGATCAAGCTCGAGAAGGTCAAGACCATCGAGCTGCCGCGCAAGGCGGAATGGGCGGGTTGGTAAGTTGCCAGGTGGCCGCTGATTCAACTCAGCAGCCGCTCCGCACGCCATCGTCATCCCCCGCGAAAGCGGGGGATCCAGTACGCCGCGGCTTCTCCACCGAGCATCGGCGGCTCTGGAATACTGGGCCCCCCGCCTACCGCGGGGGACGACAGTGAGGTGAACGGATATGGTTGAGACCCTCGATAAGCCCAATGCAAATGCGACCGCGAGCGCAGCCCCCCTGCTCTCCGTCCGCAACATCGAGGTCGTCTATGACGACGTCATCCTGGTGCTGCGCGGCCTCAGCCTCGACGTGCCCAAGGGCGCGATCGTTGCGCTGCTCGGCGCCAACGGCGCCGGCAAGTCGACGACGCTGAAGGCGATCTCCGGCCTGTTGAAGACCGAGGACGGCGAGGTCACGCGCGGCGAGATCATGTTCGACGGCACGCGCATCGACGGCATCGATCCGGAGAAGATCGTCCGCCGCGGCATCTTCCAGGTCATGGAGGGCCGCCGCATCGTCTCCGACATGACGTCGCTGGAGAACCTCAAGCTCGGGGCGTTCACGCGATCCGATCGCGAGGTCAACAGTGACATCGAGATGGTGTTCAACTATTTCCCGCGGCTGAAGGAACGCACCGGCCTTGCGGGTTATCTTTCCGGCGGCGAACAGCAGATGCTGGCGATCGGACGGGCGCTGATGGCGCGGCCGAAGATGATCCTGATGGATGAGCCGTCGATGGGCCTGTCGCCGCTACTGGTGAAGGAAGTGTTCGCGATCATCAAGGAGATCAACAGGGATCTCGGCGTCACCATCCTGCTGGTCGAGCAGAACGCGCGCGCGGCGCTGTCGGTGGCCAGCCACGGCTACATCATGGAACAGGGAAAGGTGGTGCTCGACGGCACCGCCGACAGCTTGCGCGACAACGAGGACGTCAAGGAATTCTACCTCGGCGGCGCCGGCGACCAGCGCAAGAGCTTCAAGAACCTGAAGAGCTTCAAGCGGCGGAAGCGGTGGCTGTAGCCGAACTCTCTCCTCGTTATGGCCGGGCTTGACCCGGCCATCCACGCACGAGCCGCAACGATGAACGACGTGGATGCCCGGGACAAGCCCGGGCATGACGACCGCAAGATTCAAGGACTGGGTACGATGACCCACTACGATGCCCTCGAAACCCGTGATCCCGCAGCCCGCGAGCAGGATCTGTTCGGCCGCCTGCCCGACGTGCTGCACGCGGCGATGAAGGCGCCGGCCTATGCCGCGCTGCTGCAGGGCATCGATCCCCAGGACATCACGACGCGCGCTGCGCTCGCGCAACTGCCGGTGCTGCGCAAATCCGAGCTGCCTGCCCTGCACAAGGCGGCCCCGCCATTCGGCGGCTTCGTCGCGCAGGCGCCCGGCGCGTTCTCGCGTCTGTTCACGTCGCCCGGGCCGATCTTCGAACCGGAGGCGGCGCACAGCGATCCCTGGCGCGGCGCCCGCGCCCTGTTCGCCTCGGGCTTCCGCAGCGGCGATATCGTACTCAATACCTTCAGCTATCACCTCACGCCCGGCGGCTTCATCTTCGACGCCTCGGCGCGTGCGCTCGGCTGCGCGGTGATCCCGGCTGGCCCGGGCAACACCGAGGCGCAGTTCGAGCTGATCGAGGCCTATCGCCCGATCGGCTACAGCGGCACGCCCGACTTCCTGAAGATCCTGCTCGACAGCGCCGCCTGCGCCGGCCGCGACGTGTCCTCGCTCAAGCGCGCGCTGGTGTCGGGCGCGGCGTTCCCGCCGTCGCTGCAGGCCGAAATCAAGGCGCGCGGCGTCGATGCCTATCAGGCGTTCGGCACCGCCGATCTCGGCATCGTCGCCTATGAGACCGCAGCGCGCGACGGCATGGTCGTCAACGAGGACCTGATCTTGGAGATCGTCCGCCCCGGCACCGGCGATCCGGTGGCGCCAAGCGATGTCGGCGAGATCGTCGTCACCTCGCTCGATCCCCACCATCCCTGGATTCGCCTTGCCCTCGGCGACCTCACCGCCACCCTGCCCGGCACCAGCGCCTGCGGCCGCACCAACATGCGCATCAAGGGCTGGATGGGCCGCGCCGACCAGACGACCAAGATCAAGGGCATGTTCGTGCGCCCCGAGCAGGTCGCCGAGATCGGCAAGCGCCACCCGGAGCTCGGCCGCCTCCGCCTGGTCGTCACCCGCGCCGACGAGACCGATGCGATGACGCTGAAGGCGGAATGCGCCTCGCCATCAGATGGCCTGCAGGACGCGCTCGCCGCCAGCCTGCGCAACATCACCAAGCTCGGCGGCAGCATCGAGCTGATCGCACCAGGCACGCTGCCCAACGACGGCAAGGTGATCGCCGACGAGCGGTGAATTCCTCGTGTTGTTCCCGTAGCAGGAAGCCCTGCGCCAGCGGCATGAGCGGGGCGGCCCGCACCGCCCGCACGCAATTGTCGCCTCCCGCGCGCTCTCCTATACAGCCATGTCACGTTCTCTCGGAGTTCGTCCGCATGGCCTTTCCGCGCGCGTCCAAAGCCCTGTCCCGCTTCACTGTCCTCGATTTGACGCGGGTGCGCGCCGGCCCGACCTGCGCACGGCAGTTCGCCGATTGGGGCGCCAACGTCATCAAGATCGACGCCATGATGGAGGATGGTGGCGAGGCCCTGGGCGGCCCGCGCCGCGGTTCCGACTTCCAGAACCTGCATCGCAACAAGCGCGCGATGACGCTCAACTTGAAAGACCCAAAGGGCGTCGAGGTGTTCATGCGGCTGGCCAAGCGGGCCGATGTCGTCATCGAGAACTATCGCCCTGATGTGAAGACCAAGCTCGGCATCGACTACGAGGCCGTGCGCAACGTCAATCCGCGCATCGTCTATGGCAGCATCTCCGGTTTCGGCCAGGACGGCCCCTATGCGAAGCGGCCGGGCTTCGATCAGATCGCGCAGGGCATGGGCGGGCTGATGTCGATCACCGGCGCGCCTGGCGAGGGCCCGATGCGCGCGGGCATCCCGATCGCCGATCTCTCCGCAGGCCTGTCCTGCGCGATGGGCATCCTCACCGCGCTGCTCGAGCGCGAGGTCTCCGGTGAGGGCCAGTGGGTGCAGACGTCGTTGTTGCAGGCGCAGATCTTCATGCTCGACTTCCAGGCCGCACGCTGGCTGATGGAGAAGGAGGTCGCCCCTCAAGCCGGCAACAACCATCCGACCAGCATTCCGACCGGCGTGTTCAAGACTTCCGACGGCTACATCAACATCGCCGCCACGGGGGGACGGATCTGGGAGCGGCTGTGCCAGACGCTCGGCGCGCCCGAATGGATCGACAATCCGGACTACGCGACCGCGCCGGCGCGCTCCAAGAACCGCGATGCGCTCAACGCCGAGATCAATGCGCGCACGCTGGCGAAGACGAGCGAGCAATGGGTCGCCGAGCTCAATGCCGCCGGCGTGCCCTGCGGGCCGATCTACGCGATCGATCAGATGTTCGAGGACCCGCAGGTGAAGCATCTCGGCATGGCGCAGCAGGTCGCCAGCGACGACGGCCGCGACATCACGCTGGTGGCGCAGCCCTTCACCTTGTCGCGCACGCCGAGCCGGATGACGGCACGGCCGCCCGAGTTCGGCGAGCAGACTGAGGAGATCCTCTCCGAGTTCGGCTTCACCGATGGCGAGATCGCCGATCTCCGGCTGCACCGCGTCGTGTGAGCAGGTGCAATATGACCAAGCTGCGGCATCCCGCCGCTGTGGCCCAGATGTCACCACGTTGGAACTTCGACCTGGGCGGGATTGAGGCCAGAGGGAGACCGCGTTAATCTCTTCGCATCAGTTGATCGCGGACCCCTTCGGCCCGCGCGTGTGAGGAGTAGCCTTCCATGAGCGCGACGGAATTGAACGAGTTTCTGACGGCGATGGACATGGTGCGCGACGTCAACGCGGCCGCTCTGAATCACGTCGGCGTTCTGCCGTTCGACGAAACGATGCTCGACAACGAGTCCGACTGGTACCACATGCCGGTTGCGGAGAAGGCCCACTGAGGCTGACTCGCCTCGGGTCCGCGCGCCCGCTGACCTGCATCATCTTTGCTCGAAGCCTTCGTTCCGAAAGCCGGACGGAGGCTTTTTCTTTTCGAGGGCGACGGGATGAGCTGCGAACTCTGATCCACCGAACGCAAAAAAAAGCCCGACGCACGCGCCGGGCAAGGTGATCGTCTCGGGAGGAAACATCAGGGCGCGATGACCAGAGATCAGGCACCGCGCGTGAGCAGAACGATATCTGCCCATGAATGGAGCCTATCACCGCTCTGCCTAAAATGCTGTCATCGCAAAGACACAACCTCTGGAGAAGCACCGGACGGCTTCGAACATCGGTACGATTGTTTTGGTGTTCCCAGCCAAGTCCTATCCACCACAATCCGCGAACCAATTACGGCATGGTCCCAATCAGAGACTCGCAACTGATGCCGATGGTCGTGGGAGCCTCAGCGTGTGGCCTGTTCACCCGCCGCGTTTGGTCTGCTCGGTCCGCGAGGCTGACGCGCAGGGAGAATCTGGGCAATTCAGGTGCTCGTCGCGGTCTATCCGCAGCGTTTGAGGCAGGATCGCTGATGCCACAGCCCATGCTGCACAAGCCCGCCGCATGCGCGCCATTCGGTTGCGGAACGACCACGCACAACCGGAGGCGGAGGCTGGTTCGTATCGAATGTTGCACGACGGTCACAGGCAGCGACGAACTTAGGCCGTCTCGAAATCCACCCAAAAAATCACAGTACCCGCCGAGACGATCTTGGCTGCGATATGCCGTCTGGCACGATTGGAGGCGCCTGACGGCGCCTGCACGACATGGATTCAATCGCGAAGATGCAAAGGCTGACGTGCTGATCGCAAACCGATCCGGTCCCCATACGGTCTCGCGCTCGAGGCGGTTGTGCTGGTTGTCAGCGGCCGCGCTGGTCACCCCGGTGCTTGCGGCGGCGCCAGCCGTTGCGCAGGCCACCAGAGGCGGCGCCGGCGGCAGCAGCCAGGACACCTTCGCCAATGGCGGTGCCAGCTCGGCCACGGCCGTTGGAAATGTCGGCGCCAATGCACCTATTCCTACCCGAGGCGGCGGCGGTGGCGGCGCCGGCACACTCGGCGGGGCCGGCGGCAGCGATTCGACCGGTGCCGCACCGGGTGGCAGCGGCGGGATCGGTCCGGGCGCCAACGGACTAAGCGGTCAAAGCGGCTTCTCGATTCACAGCGGAGGCGGAGGTGGCGGTGGCGCACATGGCGCCGTCGTAACCACGGACACGAGCAACTCCGCAGCGCTGTCCGGCGGCAATGGTGGACGTGGCGGCGCCACCACCGGGGATTTCGGCGGTGGCGGCGGCGGCGCCGGCGGATACGGGGTGGTCGTCGATGGCAACGGGCTCACCTACAGCAATGGCAGCAGCATCACGGGAGGCAAGGGCGGCAATGGCGGCGCGGCTGCCTCGCTAAATGTCGTCGTGAATGGCTGGGGCGGCAATGGCGGCCAGGGCGGTTACGGTATCTTTCTGACGGGAAGCAGCGTCGTGCTGAACAACGCCGGCACCATCAAAGGCGGTGGCGGCGGAAATGGTGGTGACGCGCCATCCAGCACCCAACCGAATGCGAGTGGCGACGGTGGTAGTGGTGCCGCCGGCGTCGCCTTCGCCGCGGGCGGCACGCTGATCAACTCCGGCACCATCACCGGCGGCGACGCAGGCGTGGCCGGCGCGACGGATACCAGTCACTCCGGCACGGCTGGAACGGCCGGTGCGGGCGTCATCGGCGCCAATCTCGCGATCATCAACAGCGGCACGATCTCGCGCGGTAACGGCTTCGGATTGTTCGCAGCCCCCGCCGCCATCAGCTTCACCGGCGGCAGCAACGTGCTGGAGATCTGGGCGAGCTCGATCATCAATGGCAACGTCGTCGGCACCGGCACCGATACGTTCCGGCTCGGTGGCGCCGCGAACGGCAGCTTCGACGTTTCCACGATCGGCGCGACCGCACAATTCCAGGGCTTCTCGAGTTTCGTGAAGACGGGCACCGCGACCTGGACGCTGACCGGCACGACGACCGCGGTTACGCCGTGGAGCATCAACCAGGGCGCGCTCGCGGTGTCATCAGATGCCAATCTCGGCGATGCTTCCGGCAGCGTGTCGTTCGGTGGCGGCACGCTGCAATATCTCGCCGGCTTCAGCTCCAGCCGGACCGTGACCCTCAATGCCGGCGGCGGCACGTTCGATACCAACGGCAACAACGCGACACTCAGCGGGACGATTTCGGGCACGGGGGGGCTCACCAAGGTCGGCGTAGGCATCCTGACCTTGTCAGGCACCAGCAGCTACACCGGGGCGACGACCATCGACGGCGGCGTGCTCGACGTCGAAGGTGCGATCACGAACACCTCTGGGGTGACCGTGAATGCCGGCGGCACCCTGACGGGTGCGGGTCTCGTCGATCCGCCGATGACGGTCGGCATCAATGCCGGCGGCACGCTGGCGCCGGGCAATGGCACCGCCGGCTCGTCGATGACCATCGTCGGCAATCTCGCCTTCCAGTCCGGTGCGTACTATCTGGTGCAGCTCGATCCGACCACGGCCTCATTCGCGAGCGTCACCGGAACGGCCACCCTCGGCGGCGCCACCGTCAACGCCGTGTTCGGCACCGGCGGCGGTTATATCGACAAGCGCTACACCATCCTGACCACGAGCGGCGGCATCTCGGGCGGCTTCGGATCGGTGGTGAAGACCAACCTGCCCTCCGGCTTCAAGACCAGCCTGAGCTACGACGCCAACAACGTCTATCTCGATCTGATCCTCGCCTTCGCCGTGCCCGGCGGACTCAACGGCAATCAGAAGACGGTCGGCGATACGCTGTCGGCGTTCTTCGATCGCACCGGCGATATTCCCGTCGTGTTCGGCAAGTTGAACCAGGCGGGCCTCACGCAAGCGTCCGGCGAGAGCGCCACCGGCGTGCAACAGACCACGTTCAACGCCATGAGCCAGTTCGCCAGCCTGCTGACCGATCCCTTCGCACAAGGTCAAGCCAGCGGCGGGGGCGCGATCAGCTATGCTGACACATCCCGCAAGCGCACCGATGCTTTCGCGATGCTGACTGACGACAGGCCGGCCGAGTTTGCGCAGCGCTGGAATGTCTGGGCGGCGGGCTTCGGCGGCTCGCAAACGACCAGCGGCAATGCAGTCGTCGGCTCCAACGATACCACCAGCCGCATCGCCGGCACCGCCGTCGGCGCCGACTACCGGATCGCACCGCGCACGATTGCGGGCTTCGCGCTCGGCGGCGGCGGCACCAGCTTCAGCGTCAACGGCCTCGGCTCCGGCCGCTCCGATCTGTTCCAGGCCGGCGCCTATCTGCATCATCATATCGGCCCGAGCTATCTGAGAGCGGCCCTGGCCTATGGCTGGCAGGACGTCACCGCGGATCGCACCGTCACCATCTCCGGTGTCGACCGGCTGCGCGCGACCTATCAAGCCAATGCCTGGATCGGCCGCATCGAGGGCGGCACGCGCTTCGTCGCTCCCATAGGCGGCATCGGCCTGACGCCTTACGCGGCTGCGCAGGTGACGAGCCTGCGCCTACCGGCCTATGTGGAGCAGGCCATCTCCGGCACGTCGACCTTCGCACTGAGCTACACCGGCAAGACCGTCACCGACACACGCACCGAATTCGGCCTACGCACCGACAAGTCCTACGCGCTGGCAGACGGCGCGCTCACCTTGCGCGGCCGCCTCGCCTGGGCGCACGACTTCAATCCCGATCGTTCGGTCGCGGCGACGTTCCAGACGCTGCAGGGCGCAAGCTTCGTCGTCAACGGCGCCGCGCAGGCGCGCGACTCCGCGCTGACGACGACCTCGGTCGAGATGAGCTGGCAGAACGGCTGGAGCGCCGTGGCGACGTTCGAAGGCGAGTTCTCGAGCGTCACCCGTTCCTATGCCGGCAAGGGCAGCGTGCGCTACTCGTGGTAGGAGCGGCGTAGCCGATCGAGCGCAGGCGTCCAGCTGGCAGGGGTGATCAGCGACAACCGTACTAAGCCTCGGCCTTCGCGGCCGGCGCTCCCGACTTGCTGAAGGTCGCGATCACACGATCGATCAGCGGCCAGAACAGCAGCACGATCGCCAGCGTCGTGATGGTGCCCACCAGCCCGTTCGCCCAGAACACCTTCATGTTGCCGCCGGAGATGATCATCGACTGCCGGAACGCGTCCTCGGCACGGCTGCCGAGCACCAGCGCCAAGGTGAACGGCGCCAGCGGGATCTTGATCTTCTTGAAGACATAGCCGACGACGCCGAAGCCGAGCATCAGCCAGACGTCGAACATCGCGTTCTGGATCGCGTAGGCGCCGATGGCGCAGGACACCACGATCATCGGCGCCACGGCCGCGAACGGCACGCGCAGGATCGAGGCGAAGATCGGCACGGTGGAAAGCACGAGCACGAGGCCGACGACATTGCCGAGATACATCGAGGCGATCAGGCCCCAGACGAAGTCCTTGTGCTCCACGAACAGCAGCGGGCCGGGATTGAGGCCCCACACCATCAGGCCGCCGAGCAGGATCGCCGCGGTGCCCGAGCCGGGGATGCCGAGCGCCAGCATCGGCAACAGCGCCGCCGTGCCTGAGGCATGCGCTGCGGTCTCAGGCGCGAACACGCCCTCAATGCGTCCCTTGCCAAAACTGTCCGGATTCTTGGAGAATCGCTTGGCGAGGTTGTAGCCCATGAAGGAGGCCGCGATCGCGCCGCCCGGCGTGATGCCGAGCCAGCAGCCGATCACCGAGGAACGCAGCAGGGTCATCCAGTATTTCGGCAGGTCCTTCCAGACGGCGAGCACCGTGCGCAAGGAGATCGCGGCGGCGTGACCGCGCAGCGCCAGGCGTTCCTCCATCGTCAGCAGGATCTCGCTGATGCCGAACAGGCCGATGACCGCGACCAGGAAGTTGATGCCGCGCAACAGATCGGTCGAGCCGAAGGTCATCCGCAACTGACCGGACACGGTGTCCATGCCGACGCCGGCAAGCAGCAGACCGAGCGCCATCGCAATGACCGTCTTGTGCTTGTCCTCGCGTCCCAAGCCCACGAATGAGCAGAAGGTCAGGAGATACACGGCGAAGAATTCAGGCGGACCGAACTTCAACGCAAACGACGAGATCCAGGGCGCCAGGAAGGTGATCAGCATCACCGCGACCAGCGAGCCGATGAACGACGAGGTGAAGGCGGCCGTCAGCGCCTCCGCCGCCTTGCCCTGCTGCGCCATCGGATAGCCGTCGAAAGTGGTCGCCACCGACCACGCCTCGCCGGGAATGTTGAACAGGATCGAGGTGATGGCGCCGCCGAACAGCGCGCCCCAGTAGATGCAGGACAGCATCACGATGGCCGAGGTCGGGTCCATCGAGAAGGTCAGCGGCAGCAGGATGGCGACGCCGTTGGGCCCCCCCAGCCCTGGCAGCACGCCGACGAAGACGCCGAGCACGAGCCCAACCATCATCAGCAGCAGCGTCTTCCAGGTCAGGAGGACCGCGAACCCGTGCAGCAGCAGACCCAAGGCTTCCATGATTTCATTCCAACTGTTTCCTCGTCATTGCGAGCACAGCGAAGCAATCCAGAGTCGAGTGCGCAGCCCTGGATTGCGTCGTCGCGTTGCTCCTCGCAATGACGGCGGAGAGACCGGTGTCAGTACCCGAACGCCGCTTCGAGCGGGCCCTTCGGCATGATCACGTCGAACACGACATCGAACGTCACGAACATCACGGCGCTGAACAGGAACGCCGTGAGCAGCGATTTCCAGATCGCGATCTTGCCGACGAGACGCATGAACCCGGCGATGAGCAGGAAGCTCGCGACATAGATGCCGAGAAACTGCATGGCGATGCAGAACAGCAGCGTCGGCACGAACACCGCCATCACGCGCCGCAGTTGCGCGCGCGTCACGAAAGTCTCGACCGCTTCTTTGCTGGACAGAAACGCCGCGCCGATCCCGTAAAGGCTGGCGCCGCCGAGGATGACCGAGAGATAGAACGGAAAGTAGCCGGGCTCCGGACCGGTCGAGTCCCAGGACGCACCGGTCCGCCAATTGTCCCAGGCGAGTACGGCCGCGAGCGCGAGCAGCAGCAGCGAAACCGCGACGTCGACGGTCCGGGTGGAGGTGACGGCCGGAGAATTCTCCTCCGGCGCGGTCGGATCGTCGACGGCAATCTCGAGCTCAGCGTTGGACATCGATCCTCCTCATCCCCTCGCCCCGCCCAGCCTCACTTGGCGACGAAGCCGGCTTCCGTCATCAGCTGCTTGTTGAGCGAGCCGTCCTCTTCGAGGAACTGCAGCATGTCCTTGCCGGTGAGGAAGATCGGCTTCAGCGCCTGCTTCTCCATGTAGTCCTTGTACTCCGGCGTCTGCACCAGCTTGCTGAACAGGTCGATGTAGAACTCCTGCTGTTCCTGCGTCACCTTGCCCGGCAGGAACATCGCGCGCAGCATCAGGTATTGCACGTCCAGCCCCTCCTCCTTGCAGGTCGGAATGTCGTTCCAGGACTGCGTCTCCGTGACCTTGGTCGTGTAGGAGATACGCTCCTTGTCGAACACGCAGAGCGGACGCACTTGGCCGGCGCGCCAGACTTCGAGATTCTCGGAAGGATTGTTGACGTTCGCTTCGGTGTGCCCGCCGACCAGTTGTGTCGCGGCCTCGCCGCCCGACTTGTAGGGCAGATAGGAGAACTTGGCGCCGGTCTTCTTCTCCATGAAGACCGTGAGCACGTGATCTTCGCGCTTGGAACCGGTGCCGCCCAACTTGAACGGGGAGCTCGACGCCTTGGCAGCCTCGATGAACTCCTTCACCGTCTTGGGGCCGCTGACGTTGTCCCACAGCACGAACTGATCGAGTGCGATCACCGCGACCGGCGACAGCTCGTGCCAGTCGAACGGCAGCTTGGCCGACAGCGGCAGCATGTAGATCAGCGAATAGGCGATCAGGATCTTGTTCGGATCGCCGTCGCTGGACTTCATGTACATCAGGGCTTCGGCGCCCGACGCGCCGCCCTTCAGCGACACGACAACCGGCTGCTTCAGAAGATTGTTCTTCTGAATGGCAGCCTGCATCATCCGCGCCATCTGGTCTGATGCGCCGCCGGCGCCTGCGGCGACGACAATCTCGACCGGCTTGGTCGGCTCCCAGCCGGCAAAGGCGGGCGCAGTTGCGAAAAAGGCCGCCGTTGCGGCCGCGATCTTGATGAGTTTGCGCACGTGTTTCTTCCCCGTTCGAAGCGCCAGCTTGCATCCTACCAGGATACTGCTGGCTTATTGTGGTCAGTTCAAGAACACAAGCATGATGCGGCCTCATGTTCCTCGGCATAAGGTCGCAAGCACGGCATCGGACTACTTGCCTTTCCAGTTCGGCGTCCGCTTGCTGAGGAACGCCTCCATGCCCTCGCGGAAATCCTCACTCATATAGGCGCGCAGGATCAAATCCTCGCCCTCGTCCCGCGACAGGGTCCGGCGAATGCGGCGCACCGCCTCCTTGGTCACCTCGAGGGTGATCGGCGCGTGCGAGGCGATGAGCCTCGCGGTCTCCAGCGCGCGTGTCTGCAGCGTCTCGACGTCAGGCACGATCTCGTTGAGCAGACCGAGCGCGAGCGCCTCCGGCGCCTCGACCAACCGTGCCTTGAAGATCAGATCCTTGGTGCGCGCCGGTCCGATCAAGGAGACCACGCGCGAGATGTTCGACATCGACAGGCAGTTGCCGAGCGTGCGCGCGATTGGAAAACCGATACGTGTCGTCTCGGTGCCGATGCGAATGTCGCAGCAGGCGGCAATGCCGGCGCCGCCGCCGGTGCAGGCGCCCGCAATCGCCGCAATCACCGGCACACGGCACAGCTCCAGCGTGCCGAGCACGCGGTCGATCCGCGCCTCGTAGTCGAGCGCATCCTGCGCGGTCTTGAAGGCGCGGAACTGGGAAATGTCGGTGCCGGAAGCGAAAGCCTTGTCGCCCGCGCCGGTCAGGATCAGCGCCTTGATCGACCGGTCGGCGTTGATGGCCTCGCAGATCGAGGCCATCCGGTCGTACATCGCGAAGGTCATCGCGTTGCGCGCCTGCGGCCGGTTGAAGGTGATCTTGGCGATGCCGTCGTCGACGGCATAGATCAGATCGTCGGAGCCGGTCACAGGCGCGGTCATCAGGCCACCTTCGGAATTGGCGCCGCCTCGCGCGCCTTCAGGACGTCCATTGCCGCGAGCACGCCACCGGCACGATGCGGCACATTGGCGAGCGCAAGGCCCATCTCGACGCCGGCGAGCGTCCCCATCAGCATCAGGTCGTTGAAGTGACCGATATGACCGATGCGGAAGACCTTGCCCTTGATCTTGTTGAGGCCGGTGCCGAGCGACATGTCGAAGTTTTCCAGCACCGTCTTGCGGAACTGATCGGCGTCGTGGCCCTCAGGCATGACCACGCCGGTCAGCGCCGGCGAATGCGCCTGCGGATCGGCGCATTGCGTATCGAGGCCCCACGCCTTCACGGCGGCGCGCGTCGCAAGGCTGTGGCGGCGGTGGCGGGCGAACACGTTCTCGTGCCCCTCCTCCTCCAGCATCTTCAGCGCCTCGTTGAGGCCCATCAGCAGATTGCAGGCCGGCGTGTACGGGAAGGTGCCGAGCTTGTTGAAGGTGATGATCTCCTGCCAGTCCCAGTAGGAGCGCATGCCGGGATTGGCCTTGGCGGCGGCGAGCGCCTTCTCCGAGACGGCGTTGAAGCCGAGGCCCGGCGGCAGCATCAGGCCCTTCTGCGAGCCCGCGACGGAGACGTCGATGCCCCACGCGTCGTGCTCATACTCCATCGAGCCGAGGCCGGAGATGGTGTCGACCATCAGGAGTGCCGGGTGGCCGGACCGGTCGAGCGCCTTGCGCACCTCGAGCGGCGGCGTCAGGCAGCCGGTCGAGGTCTCGTTGTGCACGACGCAGACGGCCTTGATCTTGTGCGCCTTGTCGTCGACCAGACGCTGCTCGATCGCCGCGATGTCGGCGCCATGACGCCAGTCGCCGGGGATGAAGTCGACGTCGAGCTTGAACTTGTCGGCGATGCCACGCCACAGCACGGCGAACTGGCCGGTCTCAACCATCAGCACCTTGTCGCCGGGCGCGAGCGTGTTGACGATCGCAGCTTCCCACGCGCCGGTGCCCGACGACGGATAGATGATCACCGGCTGCTTGGTGCGGAAGATCCGCTGGCTGGCCGCCAGCACGGCAAAGCCGAGCTCGGCGAACTCGGGGCCGCGGTGGTCCAGCGTCGGCATGTCCATCGCGCGCAGCACGCGGTCGGGCACGTTGGTCGGCCCCGGAATCTGAAGAAAATGCCGTCCCGTGTGCACAGTCATTGGCGTCCATCCCCGGTCGTTTGGTTGGTGCGCGGACGTGGCATGCCACGCGCTGGCCGCGCTTTTCTCCCGCCGGACCGCTGGCGTCAACAAAGAAGACGCAAGCACCGATCGCTTCGGGCCGACATCCCTCAGATGCACACAACCCCCCCTTCTTCTGTGCAGTGCGGCATAGCGGGACGCCCCAGCTTGCTGCACGCGGTTTGGCCTCATTTCACCGCCGCAAGCTGGCGCGGCGCATTGCCCTGCGATGGCTCATCCAGCAGCACCATCGCGGCATCGACACCGCCCGCGCGATGCGGCACGCCGGCCGCACGCAGCCCCATCTCGACTCCGCTCAGCGCCGCCATCAGGGTCAGCGCATTGCACTCGCCGAGATGGCCGATGCGGAACACCTTGCCCGCGACCTTGGACAGGCCCGAGCCGAGCGACATGTTGTAATTGTCGAGCACGACCCGGCGGAACTGATCGGCGTCATGGCCCGGCGGCATCAGCACGGCGGTCAGCACCGGGGAAAAATCCTTCGGCTCCTGGCACAGCACCTCGAGACCCCAATGCTCGACCGCAGCGCGGGTCGCGGCCGCAAGCCGCTGGTGGCGCGCGAACACCTGGTCGAGCCCCTCCTCGAGCAGCATCGCAATCGCTTCGCGCAGGCCATAGAGCAGGTTCGTTGCCGGGGTATAGGGGAAGAAGCCGTTCGCGTTCAGCTTCAGCATGTCCTCCCAGTCCCAGAACGAGCGCGGCATCTTGTTGGCCTTGGCAACAAGGCGCGCCTTGTCCGAGACGGCGTTGAAGCCGAGCCCCGGCGGCAGCATGAAGCCCTTCTGCGAGCAGGATACGGCGACATCGACCTTCCACTCGTCGAAGCGGAAGTCGGCCGAGGCGAGACCGGAGATGGTGTCGACCATCAGCAGCGCAGGATGCTTGGCGCGGTCCATCGCGGCGCGCACCTCACCGATCCGGCTGGTCGCGCCGGTCGAGGTTTCGTTGTGCACGACCATCACCGCCTTGAGCCGATGACCGGCGTCGGCGACCAACGCCTCCTCGATGACGGCAGGGTCGACGCCACGGCGCCAGTCGCCGGGAATGAAGTCGACCTCGATTCCCCACCGCGCCGCCATCTGCCGCCACAGCGTGGCGAAGTGGCCGGTCTCGACCATCAGCACCTTGTCGCCCGGCGACAACGTGTTGACGATGGCAGCCTCCCATGCGCCGGTGCCCGAGGACGGATAGATGATCACCGGGCTCGTGGTCTTGAAGATCGCCTGCGAGCCGCCGAGCACGGCCTTGCCGAGTTCGGCGAACTCGGCGCTGCGATGATCGATCACCGGCATATCCATCGCCCGCAGCACCCGCTCGGGCACCGGACTCGGACCCGGAATATGCAAGAAATGACGGCCTTGGGGACGGGTCACGACAGGGCTCCGGCCGACGACGGCATTCTGGCACCCATGATTGCATTCAATCCTTCAGCATGCAAGAGCTTAAGCGCATGCACGTACGAGGTCGACCACATCTGTAACTACCGCTACAATGCGTAAGATGAATTCCACGATTCCCGATATCGAGACGCCACCCTTGGCCGGGCCAAGCGGTCGATCCGTGCCTGCGCGGGACGAGACCTCGCTGCATGACGAGATCCTGGCTCGGCTGCGCGACTACATCGTCGAGGGCCATGTCGCCGACGGCGGACGCCTGTCCGAGCGCCAGCTCTGCGAAATGCTGGGGGTGTCCCGCACCCCCTTGCGCGAAGCGCTCAAGGTGCTCGCAGCCGAGGGGCTGGTCGAGCTGCTGCCCAATCGCGGCGCCCGGGTGCGCCCGCTCAGCGCCGCCGACATCCACGAATTGTTCGACCTGATGGGAGGCCTCGAAGGCCTCGCCGGACGCCTCGCCTGCGAGAAGATTTCAGATGAAGCGATTGCGGAAATCGAGCAGTTTCATCATGATATGTACGGATTCTACATGCGGCAGGACATGCAGGGCTATTTCCGCATGAACCAGTTGATCCACCGGGCGATCGTCGACGCCGCCGCCAACGCCACCCTTCATACGACCTATGAGAGCCTGGCGGGCCGCATCCGCCGGGTTCGCTTCTCCGCCAATTTCGCCCGCAAGCGCGAACGCTGGAGCGAGGCCATGCGCGAGCATGAGCTGATCCTCGATGCCCTGCGCCGGCGCGCCGGAAGCGAGCTGTCCGACATCCTGTTCCAGCATCTGCGCAACAAGGGCGCGGCTGCGATCGCGTACTTCGCCGAGAGCCAGCCGCCGCTGGCGGGAGCCAAGCCAGACAAGGTCGAATAACGCCGGGGATTGCCCAAATTTGCATGCAATCAGATTGACGCATTTGCGGAAATGAATGACACCGGGCGGAACAGCGCCCGCCGGACGACAGCCGGGCCCGACCAGGGATCACCATGCCGAACGCCAAAGCCGGTCCGTCCAGGCTCGAACAGAAGCTCCGCGCCGAGATGACGGGCGACGTCTTCTTCGACCGCTTCAACCGCGGCCGCTACGCCACCGACGCCTCGTTCTACCAAGTCATCCCGGCGGGCGTGGTCGTGCCGCGCACGATGGACGAGGCGCTGCGTGCGCTCGCCATCGCCCGCGACGATGGCCGCATCGTCACGCCCCGCGGCGGCGGCACCTCGCAATGCGGCCAGACCGTCAACGAGGGGATCGTCGTCGACTTCTCCAAGCACCTGAACCGCATCGTCTCGCTCGATGTCGAGGGGCGTACCTGCGTGGTCGAGCCGGGCATCGTGCTCGACGACCTCAATCGCCAGCTCAAGAAGCACGGCCTGTGGTTTCCGGTCGACGTCTCCACGGCGTCGCGCGCCACGATCGGCGGCATGGCCGGCAACAATTCCTGCGGCGGCCGCTCGCTGCGCTACGGCACGATGCGCGACAACACCATCGCCATCGAGGCCGCGCTGGCCGACGGCACGCTGGCGCATTTCGGCGAGGTGGCGCGAGACCTTCGTGACGTCAGCGCGCCGGAGAGCGCGCGCACGCTGTTTCGCGACATGCTGGCGCTGGGCGAGCGCGAGGCCGCGGAGATCGCCGACAGGTTTCCCAAGGTGCAGCGCCGCGTCGGCGGCTACAATCTCGACGCACTGACGCCGCGCAACGCCGCCAACAACCTGGCGCATCTGCTGGTCGGCTCCGAGGGCACGCTGGCCTTCTCCACCCGGATCGAGCTCAAGCTGTGGCCGCTGATCCGCACCAAGGTGCTCGGCGTCTGTCATTTCGGCAGCTTCTATCAGGCGATGGATGCGGCCCAGCATCTGGTCAAGCTGAAGCCGATCGCAGTCGAGCTGGTCGACCGCACCATGATCGGGCTGGGCCGCGACATCGCGATGTTCCAGCCGGTGATCGCGGCGGCGGTGCGCGGCGATCCCGACGCGATCCTGGTGGTCGAGTTCGCGGAGGAGACGAAGGACGAGAACCTCGCGAAGCTGAAGCAGCTCTCCGAGCTGATGGGTGATCTCGGCTTCTCCTGGAGCAACGAGATCTGCAAATGGGGCGGCGTCGTCGAGATATCAGACCCTGTGCTGCAGACCGCCGTCGCCGACTTCCGCGCCGCCGGCCTCAACGTGATGATGTCGATGAAGGAGGCCGGCAAGCCGGTGTCGTTCGTCGAGGACTGCGCCGTGCCGCTGCCCCACCTCGCCGACTACACCGCGCGGCTTAACGAGGTGTTCGCCAGGCACGGCACGCGCGGCACGATGTACGCGCACGCCTCCGAGGGCTGCCTGCATGTCCGCCCGGTGCTGAACCTGAAGCTGGAGAAGGACGTCAAGGCGATGCGCGCCATCGCCGAGGAAGCTTTCGCCATGGTGCGCGAGTACAAGGGTTCGCATTCCGGCGAGCATGGCGATGGCATCGTGCGCTCGGAATTCCATGAGCAGATGTTCGGCAGCCGCATCGTCGCCGACTTCAAGGAGGTCAAGCAGCGCTTCGATCCGGCGAACGTGCTCAATCCTGGCCGCATCGTCGATCCACCCAGGATGGACGACCGCTCGCTGTTCCGCTATCCGCCGGACTACCGCATCGACGACATCAAGCCGGTGCTCGACTGGTCGGCCTATCCGGGTGCCGCCGGCGGCTTCCAGGGCGCGGTCGAGATGTGCAACAACAACGGCGCCTGCCGCAAGCTCGACGGCGGCGTGATGTGCCCGTCCTATCGCGCCACCCGCGACGAGAAGGATGTCACGCGCGGCCGTGCCAATACCTTGCGGCTCGCGATCTCCGGCCAGCTCGGTCCCGGCGCGCTGTCGTCCGACGAGATGATGGAGACCTTGAAGCTCTGCGTCTCCTGCAAGGCCTGCCGCCGCGAGTGCCCGACCGGCGTTGACATGGCCAAGATGAAGATCGAGGTGCTGGCGGCCCGGGCGACGACGCATGGCCTCACGCTGCGCGACCGGCTCATCGCCTATCTGCCGCGCTATGCCGATATGGCTGCCCGCATCGCGCCGCTCGTGAACCTGCGCAATCATGTTGCGCCCCTGCGCGTGCTGATGGAGCGCGTTGCGGGCATCAGCGCCAAGCGCAAGCTTCCGGCCTTCCGCACCGACACCTTCCGCGTCGACGCCGACGCGTTCGGTCCGGCTGATGGCCCCGAGGTCGTGCTGTTCGGCGACACCTTCAACCGCGTCTATGAGCGCGAAAATCTCGACGCCGCGCTGCGCGTGCTGATCGCCGGCGGCTATCGCGTCTACGTGCCCAAGCCGGCCGATGGCGGCCGCGCCCTGTGCTGCGGCCGCACCTTCCTCTCCGCCGGCCTCGTGGACGAGGCCAAGTCCGAGCTGCAGCGCCTGGTCGAGACCTACGCGCCGTTCGCCTCGCGCGGCGTGCCGATCATCGGCCTCGAGCCAAGCTGTCTGCTGACGCTGCGCGACGAACTGCTGTCGCTGCGCAACGACGCCACCGCGAAAACAATCAGCGCACACGCGCTGCTGCTGGAAGAGTTTCTGGCGCGCGAGGCCGAGAGCGGCCGGCTGGCGCTGCCGCTCGCCCCCCTGCCCGGTAAGGCCTTGTTGCACGGCCATTGCCATCAGAAATCCTTCGCCGCCTTCAAGCCTGTCGAGCAGGTGCTGCGACTCATTCCGGAGCTCACGGTCGAGACCATCGAATCCTCCTGCTGCGGCATGGCCGGCGCGTTCGGCTATGGCGCGGAGACCTACGAGGTCTCGTTGCAGATGGCGGAGGCGTCGCTGCTGCCCGCCGTGCGCAACGCCGACGCCGCAACGTTCATCGTTGCCGACGGCACCTCCTGCCGCCACCAGATCCAGGACGGCGCCGCCCGCGGTGCCGTTCACGCCGCGCAGCTCCTGGCGATGAGCCTGGAGCGGGCGCAAGCATCAACGTAGGTCACGAGAGACCGGACGCCGCGGAGCGCGACCTCAATGTTCGTCATTGCGAGGAGCGAAGCGACGAAGCAATCCAGACCTTTTCCTTCGCCCTGGATTGCTTCGCTTCGCTCGCAATGACGGATGATAGAGCCGACTTTTCATCACAAATCGCAAAGGACACCGACATGGCTGATCTCAAGCTCGACGCCGCTCGCAAGATTCTGGATGCCACGCTCGCGAAGGGCATCGAGAATAAGCTCAAGCCGCTCGCCGTGATGGTGCTCGACGCCCGCGGCTGCCTGAAGGCGGCCGCCGCCCAGGACGGCACCAGCCTGATGCGGGCCGAGGTCGCGCATGGCAAGGCTTATGGCGCGCTGGCGCTCGGCCTCGGCTCCCGCGCCCTGTTCCAGCGCGCCCAGGAGCAGGCCTATTTCATCGACGCCGTGAACACGCTGGCCCAGGGCCGCATGGTCCCGGTGCCCGGCGGCGTGCTGATCATGGACGGCACGACGCTCGTCGGCGCCGTCGGCGTCTCCGGCGACAGCTCCGACAATGACGAGATCTGCGCCGTCGCCGGTATCGAGGCCGCCGGCCTCAAGGCCAATCCGGGCTGAGCTCCGGTCGCACCCGCAAAGCTCAGCGAGCTTTTCCGTCCCACAATCTCGAGGGGGCTGGCCGCCCTCTCGGAGCCTGATCGATCATGCGTCGAATTCCACGGCTCAGATCGCGGCTGACGGAGAATTCATTCGGCCGGCTTGACCGGCCCGAAACATTGCCGGCTGCTGCACGTTTGTATGACGGGGCGCGTGGAGAACCGGACATGCCTCGCAGACGAACTCGCACCATCATCATCACTGGCGCCTCCGCCGGCGTCGGCCGTGCCATCGCGAACCGCTTCGGCGAGGCCGGCGATCGCATCGGCCTGATCGCGCGCGATGAGCATGCGCTGCGCGACGTCCAGCGCGAGCTACAGGCGCGGTTTGCCCATGCCGAATACGAGGCCGTCGATGTCGCCGATGCGCAGGCCCTGTTCGACGCTGCCGAGCGGCTCGAGCAGCGCCTGGGTCCGGTCGACATCTGGATCAATGACGCCATGGAAACGGTGTTCTCGACCGTGGCCGACATCACGCCGGAGGAATTCCGCCGCGTCACCGAGGTGACCTATCTCGGTTTCGTGCACGGCACGATGGCGGCGCTGCGATCGATGCGCCGGCGCGGCGAAGGCCGCATCATCCAGATCGGTTCGGCGCTCGCCTATCGCGGCATTCCGCTGCAGGCGGCCTATTGCGGCGCCAAACATGCGATCCGGGGCTTCACCGACTCGCTGCGGGCCGAGCTGATGCACGAGCGCTCAGGCATCACGCTCTGCATCGTCGATCTGCCCGCGGTGAACACACCGCAATTCGACTGGGCTCGCGCGCATCTTGCGCATACGCCACGGCCAATGGGCCGGCCGGTGGAGCCTGAGGTGATCGCTGACGCCGTCTATCGCGTTGCCGATGGCGGCTTCCGCGAATATTGGATCGGCTGGCCGACGCTGCTGACGATCCTCGGCAACGCCGTCGCCCCGGCCTTGCTCGACCGCTACCTCGCCGCCAAGGCGATCGCCGGGCAGCAGACCGACGTGCCGCTGGTGCCCGACCGCACCGACAATCTCGATCACCCGGTTACACGCCTGCACCGCACACGCGGCTCGTTCAGCCGCGGCGCGGCCCTGCACGCGATGCTCGTGCCCGGCGATGTGGCCCGCGCCGCGACCGTCGCAATCGGGGCCGCTGTCTTCTTTGCGCTGGGAGCGACGCTGAGCCGGCGGGGGAGGCGCTAGGCCGCGCGTTGCAACGCGGTGCTTGCGTGACACCGGCGAGATGCGCTTCTCTGCTCCGCGCTATCCATTCCCATCCGGAGCGCCTGCATGACCATCGAAAGCATCAGCGCGATCACCATTGCCACCCACGATATGGCCCGCGCAGTCGCCTTCTATCGCGCGCTCGGCTTCGACGATATCCCATATGGCGGCGCCGACGGCCCGTTCACGACCTTCCGCATCGGCACTGGCTATCTCAACCTGATTGTCGTGCCCGAGGATAAGCAGTGGAGCTGGTGGGGCCGCATCATCTTCCATGTCTCGGACGTCGACGCCGTCTACGCCAAGGCGCTGGCTGCCGGCTTCTCGCCCTCCACCGCGCCGCGCAACGCCGAATGGGGCGAGCGCTACTTCCATCTCACCGATCCCGACGGTCACGAATTGAGCTTCGCGCGGCCGCTCGGCAAATGAGCTAGCCGAGTTCGAAAGTGGTGACGCCGAACAGCCGCTCGATGCGTAGTGGCGCGATCGGGCGGGTGTACATGCGCGCGGTCTCGAACACCGGCTTCAGTCCGAGACTCTCCGCCAGCGCCACCGCCTCCGAGTTGATCGCCGGCACATCGAGGAAGACCTCGGAGTCGCCGATCTCGCTCAGCAGCGCCGAGACGATGGCCGCGGCATCGGCCCGGCTGTGCGCGACCAGCGGACCGATCTTAGAGCCGGTGCGGCATGGCCGGATCACGCCCCAGGCGGCAAGCGCGCCATCGCGGATGACAGCGCGGCCGACATGGCCGGGGGCTCCGATCCAGGCCTGCAGGAACGCGCGGCGCGGCGCCGGAAACACAGCCGCATCGGAGGCCTCGATATCGGCCAGCGGCACGTCGCTCAGCGCAACGAAGTCCGATCGCGCAGCAGCCGGCAGCACCGTAGCGGCCTTCCCGCCGTAGCGGACATTGGCATAGGCATATTTGAAGCCGGACTTTCGATAATTGTCCTGCTGCGCGACGACACCGTCGAGGCCGACGACACGCGATCCCGCATGCGCCATCGCAGCCTGCCAGAGCCGCAGGCCATAGCCATGCCCGCGCAGATCAGGACGTACGATGTAGAAGCCCAGAAACGCGAAGCGTTCGTCGTAGTTGACGCAGGACACCGTCGCGACCGGCACACCGTCACGTTCGGCGATGAGAAATCCCTGCGGATCGACCACGGAAAAGCACGCGGCGTCGGACAGGCCGGGATTCCAGCCCTCGGCCGCCGCCCAGTCGAGGACTAGTGGAATCTCGTCAGGCCGCATCGTTCGGATGAGGAGGCCGTCGGCTGCATGGGACGAGGTCATGTCCTCATCCTCATGCCTTGAACACAGCCCCGCATCAGCAACGAGGCCTTGACTGAGGCCATCTCCACTGCTCCTGCTTCACCGTCGGCATTGCCGCGCCGATGAGACGTCGTACCACCGAGGTCGATTTGACAGCCCTTCTTAGCAGAGACATCGCGCAAAGTCCGCCTCCCTCCGTCGCGACCACCGACCGTCTTGTCAGCCTCGACATCCTCCGCGGCCTCGCTTTGTTCGGGGTGATGGCCATCAACGTCGTATTTGAGTTCCGTATCTCGATCTTCCAGCAATTTCTGCCGGCAACGACAACGCATGAGACCGGCACAATCTTCTTCGGAGGTTCATTGTCGCCAAAGATGATCGATCTGCTGTGGACCATCATCGGCGACTCGCCCTTCAATCGCGCCATCGAAGATGGTCTCGCGCGCGCCGTCTCCATGAAGGCGTTTGCCCTGTTCTCGCTGCTGTTCGGCATCGGGCTGGCCATGCAGTTCGACCGGATCGCTCCGGAGCGACGTATCCCCCTGCTGCTCCGGCGGCTGCTCGTCCTGCTCGCGATCGGCATTTTGCACCTGACGCTGCTGTGGAATGGTGACATCCTGACCGAATATGCGCTTGCCGGACTGCTCGTGCTGCCGTTCCTGTTCGCGCCAGGCTGGCTGGTGATCGCGAGCAGTCTCACCCTGCTCGGGCTGTACTTCACCGGCTGGCTGATTCCCGTGCTGCCGCTACCAAGCTCCTCTTGGATGATGCAGCATGTCGTCGATGCCAATCGCATCTATGCCAACGGCAACTTCCCGCATATCCTCGCCTTCCGGCTTTCCGAGATCAGCGCTATCGCGCCGCTGCATCTGTGGATCTTTCCGCGCACGCTCGGACTTTTCCTCGCCGGCATCGTCATCTGGCGATCCGGCCTTCTGCGCGATATGCCGCATCACCGCGTCATGCTGCTGCTGACGGCCCTGGCCGCACTCGCTGTCACGATCGACGCCGGCGCATCGCTTGCGACTGTGAGCCTGGCGCTTGCCTATGGCGCGCTGATCCTTTCAGCTGCAAGCACCATCTGGGGCGCCCGCCTGCTCGGCTGGGCGGCTCCCGTCGGCCGGATGGCGTTCACCAACTATCTCATGCAGTCCGTCATCTTCGGCGTCGTGTTCTACGGCTATGGCCTCGGCCTGTTCGGCCGGCTCAGCGTCTCGCTCGCACTCGGCATCGGCGTGGCTGTCTATGTGCTCCAGATGATCGCAAGCTGGTGCTGGCTGAGGCTGTTTCAGTTCGGCCCCATCGAATGGCTGTGGCGCAGCCTGATGTACAACAAGCTGCAGCCGATGCGGCTTCGGCCGCACTCCTGATGCGACTTTACCCGTCGGGTTACTATGTCGCACCCCGACGGGTGTTGCGCCGTCGGGCAAATCAGCTGCACATTTCCCGGCGTCACGGCCTACGAGAGGGGCGCCTCGCGATCGTCACGAGCGTTGGGCCGGTGATGCGATGGCCGTCGCGGCATCAGGCGCGTTTGCGCAAGACGACTGGTGGCGTGGCGGACGGCGAAATCGTGTGGTCCTGACATCCCGACGCTGATGTCAACTCGCGACGAGACTTTGCTTCGCGCGGGGATGGTGGCCAGAAAGCCCGGCGCACCAGGGAGACCACGTATAAGCCGTAAGCCCGTCGCGCAGGGAAGGCCGGTAGTTGCGGCCAAACCTGTGGTGACTGCCGCCTGCTTTTCTTCCTGCAGGCGGGCCATGGGGGCGGCGAGCTCCCGGCCTTCCCTGCGCCCTCTTCGTTCAGAGGGCGAAATCTGACGCAAGACTCGGACGCGAAGCGTCGCGAGATCGCGGATCCATGTATCACCCTATGTGGACAAATATTGTTGGAGCAAAGAACCTTTCCACCCCTCCACTGTCATCGACCGCGAAAGCGGCTACCCAGTATTCCAGAGGCCGTGGTCATCGAACCGGGAGGCCTCGGCGTACTGGATGCTCCGCCTTCGCGGAGCATGACAGCGGCAACAACAGAGCCGCCGTCACACACTCTACCCGCAGCGAGCTACTTCCCCGGCCACACCGGCTTGCGCTTCTCGGCAAACGCCCTCAGGCCCTCCTTGGCGTCCTCGGTCATCGCGAGCAGCGCGATCTGGCTTTCGAGATAGGCGATGGACTCGTCGAACGACATCGAGGCGATGGCGCGCATGGCGTATTTGCCGCGGCGGATGGCGGTCGGCGACTTGTCGACGAGACGGCCGATCAGCCAGTCGATCTTGCCGTCGAGCTCGGCGGCGGGAACGACATGGTTGAGCAGCCCGGCAGCCTGTGCAGTCTTGGCGTCGAACGGCTCGCCCGTGAGCGCCCATTCGTTGACGAGACGCGGCGGCGCGATACTCTGCAAGAGGCTCAGGACCTGCATCGGGAACACGCCGACCTTCACCTCCGGCAGGCCGAAGACCACGTGATCGGCTGCGACCGCCATGTCGGTCATGCACAGCAAGCCCATGCCGCCGGCCATACAGACGCCGCCGACGCGCGCAATCGCCGGCTTGGTGGAATTCTGCGACAGCCGGAGCAAGTCCGCGTAATCGACATTCGGGCGGGAGAAATCCATCGCGAAGGCCGCGCCGGAGTTCTGCAGGTCGGCGCCGGCGCAGAACGCCTTGTCTCCTGCGCCGGTCAGCACGATCACGCGCACCTCGGGATCGTCATGCGCCTTGCGATAGCCGCGCGAGATCCCGGCGATCACGTCGCCATTCAGCGCGTTGCGCTTCTCCGGACGATTGATGGTGATCCAGAGGGCCTGCCCGCGCTTGTCGAGAATCACGCTGTCGTCGGTCATCGCCTTGCCTGTCGCTTGATGTCGAATGCGAGATTGTCGCGGGATAGCTGCCGCGGGCAAGGAAAACTTGCGTCAAGAGGCCGCGCGGCGGCCGATCTCGGCGATGACCCCGTGCAGCAGCGGACGCACCGGCTCGAACTGGCCAGTGCGCAGGAACGCGATGGTCTGCCGGAACGACGTCGGATGCACCAGCAGGCCCATGTGCGACGCCTTGATGGTGGTGTGGTCCGTCATCCCGGCGAGCTTGCAGCTCTCGACGGAGACGCGGCCGTCGTTCGGCCACGGCAGCAGGAACAGCCCGGCGATCGGATCGAGGAAGCGGTTGCCGGCGATCACGCCGATCTCGTAGTCGGCGGGTGGCAGAGAGGCGAGCGTGACGTCCTTCGTGGTCACCAATTGCAGGCCGGCCGGACCGAAATAAGCGCGATAGAGCCCGACGTTCTGCAGCCGGTCGGCAAGCTCGCTGCCGCCATTGGGCGTTCCCAACATGACGACACGGCCGAGCCGCGCCGGCCGATGCTTCGCAATCGCGACCCGTGCCAGCAGCCCGCCCATCGAGTGGGTCACGAAGTGGATCGGACCGTCGATCCCGGCGGTGAAATCGGCGATCGCCGGGCGGATGTCGTCGGCAAGAAACTCGAGCGGTTTCTTGCGGCTTTCATAGTCGAGGTTCAGCGTCGCAAAACCTGCGCGCTGCAACCGCTTTTCCAGTGGACGCAGCATCAATGATCGGCCGGCGATGCCATGCAGCAGCACAACCCCCGCGCCGCGGGGGCCACTGTGCTGAGAACGCCGGCGCAGCGATGCGATCACGCGACTTCCCGCTCCTCCGGCTCGCGCTCCGTCGTAGCGGTTGCCGCACTCGCCTCGGCAAGTGCCTTGGCGCCGACATAGTCGGTCTTGCCGGAACCGAGCAGCGGGATCTTGTCGACCACCATCACGACGGCCGGCACCGCAAGCTCCGGCGCACCTTGGCCCTTGACCTGGCGCTGCATTGCGGAGCGTTCGGCATCCTTCTGCGTCGTGATCAGCACGATGCGCTCGCCCTTGCGCTGATCGGGGATCGACACCGCGACCGAAGCCGCCTGCGGCCACAAGGTCGCGGCGATCTGCTCGACCACCGTCAGCGACACCATCTCACCGGCGATCTTGGCAAAGCGCTTGGCGCGGCCCTTGATCGTGATGAAGCCCTGCGCGTCGATGGTGACGATGTCGCCGGTGTCGTGCCAGCCCTCCGGCAGCGCCTCGAGCACGCCGGGATTTTCGGCCCTGACATAGCCGAGCATGACATTGGGCCCCCGGACCGAAAGCCGCCCGCCCTCCTCGATGCCCGGCACCTTGTCGAGCCTGTACTCCATCAGCGGCGACAGGCGCCCGACGGTGCCGACCCGGTTGGCCATCGGCGTGTTCATCGCCAGCACCGGCGCGGTCTCGGTGACGCCATAGCCTTCGAGCAGGCGGATGCCATAACGCTCCATGTAGATCTGCCGTGTCCGATCCTTGACCGGCTCGGCGCCGGCGATGACCAGCCGCAGCGTGCGGAAATCATAGGCATGAGCGGAGCGTGCGTAACCAGTCAGGAAGGTGTCGGTGCCGAACAAGATCGTGGCGCCAGTCTGATAGATCAGTTCGGGCACGATCCGGTAATGCAGGGGCGACGGGTACATATAGATCGGAATGCCCGCCAACATGGGCATCATCATGCCGCCGGTGAGGCCGAAGGAGTGGAACACCGGCAAAACATTGAACACAAGATCGTTAGCGTTGGCATCGACCCTCGCCAATGCCTGGGCGGCGTTCGCGAGAATGTTGCGATGGGACAGGACGACGCCCTTTGGCGTGCCTTCGGAGCCGGACGTGAACAGAATCACGGCGGGGTGGTCGGCATTGCGGGCGACGCGCGGCCTGGTGCCGTCGATCATCCCCTTGATCTTGTCGGCCAGGCTGACCGAGGCCTTGACGTCCTCGAGATAGACCAGACGGGCCTGCCCCTCGATCGCCGCGATCAGCTTGTCGAGCTTGCCCTTCTCGATGAAGGCCCGCGACGTCAGAACGGTCGTGACCTGCGCCGCCTTCATCGCCGCCAGCACGTTCACCGGGCCGGCGGAGAAGTTCAGCATGGCCGGCACGCGGCCGATCGACTGCAGCGCCATGAAGACCACGGCGACGCCGGCGGAGTTCGGCAGCAACAGGCCGATGTTCTCGCCCACCATCGTTCCCTGCTCGAGCTTGCGGCTGAGCACCTGCGAGCCAAGCAGCAGCTTGCGATAGGTCAGCTTGGTGCCGAGCGGATCCTCGATCATCACCTTGCCGGTGTCGTGGTCGCGATGGGCATGGGCGAGCGCCTCGAACAGCGTTCGATCCAGCATGGCGTTCTTCACCATGGCTTCGATCATCACGTCCTGCAGCGCAGCGCCAGCTGCATTGCGGCGGGTCTTGCCCTTGAGAGCCGCATCGATGGTGAGCTTCACCGGCGGCAGGATCGTCACCGTCACCTTGGGAAACCACGAGCGCTTGATCTGGCCATCCTTGAGATAGCTGAGATGCGAGCGCTGCGCGCCCTCGATACGGACCGGCACCACGACGGCGTCGGCCTTGTCGGCGATCATCGCGGTGCCGTCATAGACCTTCATCAGTGAGCCCGACACCGTGATGCGGCCCTCCGGGAAGATCACCACCGGTTCCTGGCTGGCGACCAGCTTGATCAGATCGCGAGCACCGAGCGGCTTGGTCGGGTCGATCGTGATGTGGCTCACAAGTTTCAGGAAGACCTTCGCCCACCAGGCCTTGGAGATCCCGGTGTCGACGGCAAAGGTGGCATCGATCGGCAGCACCGCGTGGAGCAGCGGACCGTCGATCAGGCTGACATGGTTCGGCGCGATCAGCATGCGGGTGCCGGCCGGCGGCAGGTTCTCCAGCCCACGCACCTCAGTGCGGAATAGCGCGCGGAACAGCATCGCGCCGAAGTCGCGCACGCCCTCCCTGCCCCATTTGTTGAGCACGAACCAAACGGCGCCGAAGCTCGCCAAAGCCAGACCGAAGAATATCCAGGCGATCGAGACGCCTGCGGCCTGCAGACCGGCCACGCCCAGCGAGCCGACCACCATGAAGGCGGCCTGCAGCACGTTGCCGGCAGCGATGACCCGAGCGCGCTCAGTCGGCTCCGACCAGGCCTGCACCGCGGCGAAGGCAGGAACCACGAACAGGCCGCCACCAAAGGCGAACATCGCGAAATCAATCAGCATGCGCGCTCCCGCCCAGGAGCCGACGAAGGCGAGCGGCGAGAGGTCCTTCGCGGTCGCTGTCGTCCCGATCGTCCAGGACAGATCGAGACCGAGCACGCCCATGAGGATGGCGCCGATCGGCACCAGCGCGAGATTCGGCCTGACATGGCTGAGATGCGCCGCGAACAGCGAGCCGATGGCGATGCCGATCGCGAAGACGGCGAGGCACAAGGTGACCACGCCCTCGGTGCCGCCGACGACATCCTTGACCAGCGCGGGCAGCAGCGACAGCACGACGGCGCCGACCAGCCAGAACCACGACACGATCACCATGCCGTCCCACAGCCGGGGCATGGCATGCAACGACTTCAGAAGGTGCGAGGTCGATGTCCAAGGGTTGGCCGTGATGCGCAGATCCGGTGCCGACGGCGAAGTGTGCGGAATGCGCGACGCCGAAGCCCAGGAGATCACCGCGAGGCCGATCACGGCGAGAGCGACCCATCCCATATGCGACGAGCCGGAGACGAGCTGGCCGCCGGCGATGGTGCCGATCAGGATGGCCATGAAGGTCGCACCTTCTACCAGCGCGTTGCCAGTAGCGAGTTCACCGACCGTCAGTTGATCCGGCAGCATGGCGTATTTCACGGGGCCGAACAGCGCGGCGATGACACCGAACATGCCGAGGGCGACGAACAGAAGCGGGATCGAATGCAGAAAGAAGCCCAGTGCCGCGAAGCCTGCGGCGAAGATTTCCGCGAACTTGAGCCGGCGCGCCACGATTCCCTTGACGTATCGATCCGCCAGCTCGCCGCCGAGCCCGGACAGGAGGAAGAATGGGAAGATGAAGACGGCGCCCGCCACGGTCACAAGCGCGTCGCCATGCGTTGCCACGGCGCCGTAGAGCAGCATGATGACCAGCGCATTCTTCAGAACGTTGTCGTTCAGCGCCGAGGAGAATTGGGCCCAGAACAGCGGGGCAAAACGACGCGACGACATCAACTGCTTGATCATGATCGATTCCTGGTGTGCTGCAGCGGCTTGGCCGCAAGGACCGCAAGAGCCTTGGTTGGTGATGAAATGAGGTGGTGCCGGTGATGCATCCCGTTAGACGCGGTCATGCGTTTTCGCGTTCTCTGTTGGTCGCCGACCAGCACGAAGAGTAGCGCGAAGGTCGTGTGCAAAAGGCTTATCCAGACCTGTGGGAGCTGGAGGAGATGTATGGAACGCAAGGACATGGTGACCGCTTCGTTGCGCCTGAGATGGTGATTCGAGACGAGGTCAGGTCAGTTCGCTCAGGTAACGGAAGCAGCCGAATAGGCCGCCACGGCGAAGCCGGTGCCCTTCGCGCCCGGCGGCACGAAAAAGACGTTGTCCGGCCAGCCGCCTCGTTCGTCGCGCAGCGAGCAGACCGGCAACATCACAGGCATTTGCGATGCGCTCGACACGCGCCGTCAAAAGGTGAGACGCGGACCGGGCCAGACCGTTCAGCATCACCATGGGATTGATCGAAAAAAGTTGCGGAGCGCGAGAGCTGAGAACCTGCATGGGACTTCTCCATATTTTTGAGCGTTGCTCAAAAATACTTACAACAAATTTGAGCGACGCTCAAGCGGAGAATGCAAGAGGCCAGATAAAGGTAAAATAATCCTATGAACGGCCCGTCCTAGGCGTGAGAGGTGAATAACGCCTTGGAAGCAAAAGGGATGTTGATAACTCGGCTTTGCCGAGCTGGTCAGCCCGCCGATTTGCGCAGCCAGACCTTGTTGTCGTGGAAGGCAGCGCCCCCGATCGGAGCGACGGTGTCGGCTGCGGTGAGCACGTTGATGCCCCGTCCACTGATATGGGCGCGATTGGGATGGATCGATTCGGCGATCAGCACCCCGCGTTGAACTCCGTCGAACAGCCGGGCGGCAAGCGAGGTCTGTCCGCGCTCATTGCCGAGCGTGACGATGTCGCCGTCGACAATGCCGAGCGGGGCTGCATCCAGCGGATGGATCATGACGGAGGGGCCCCCTTCCCGCGCCTGCGACGATGGCGTCTCGTTGAAGGAGGTGTTGAGGAACGAGCGAGCCGGACTTGTCGCAAGCCGGAACGGATGCTGCTGATCGACCTCTTCGGTCACCGCCCAATGGTCGGGCAATGACGGCATGCGCTCCGGATTGCCCATGACGCGGCCGAATGGCGGATGAGCCCAGTCGGCCTTGAAGTGGAATTTACCGTCCCTGTGCGCGAAACCGTCGAGATAGTGCGAGGTGCGAAAGTCCGGCTGAAGGTCACGCCAGACATCGGCCTCGAGCCCGGCGATATCGCCATGGCCGCTCTTCTTCAACGTCGCATCGATCAGCTCGCGCGGCGACATCTCGAAGCCCGGATGCACCGCCCGCAACCGGCGCGCTAGGCCCTGCAGCACCTCATGATTGGACCGGCACTCGCCGGGCGGGTCGATCAGCTTCGGTCCGACCGAAATGTGCTGATGGCCGCCGCCGTAATAGAGATCGTCATGCTCCATGAACATCGTGGCGGGCAGCACGATGTCCGCCATCTGCGCCGTCTCGGTCATGAACTGCTCGTGGACGGCGACGAAAAGGTCTTCGCGCGCAAATCCGTTGCGAACCAGCTCCTGCTCGGGTGCCACCGTCATCGGATTGGTGTTCTGGATCAGCATCGCCTTGACTGGCGGGCCGCCACAGAGGGCCACCGCGTCTCCCGTTAGGATGCGCCCGATCTGGGACTGATCGAGAAAGCGAGTGGAATGATCCACGGCGTCGTGGCCCTCGATGATGGACTCGTCGAAATGCCACAGCGCCGCGTTGTTGAAGAAGGCACCGCCTCCTTCGTATTGCCAGGCGCCCGTCACGGCGGGAATGCAGGATGCCGCATGCATCTGCGTCGCGCCGTTCCTGCTGCGGGTGAAGCCATAACCCAGTCGGAAGAAGGTCCGCTTCGTCTCTCCGACCAGACGGGCGAACGCCTCGATCTCGGCCACGGGAACGCCAGAGATTTGCGATGCCCATTGCGGCGTCCGCGTCTGCAGATGCGCTTCGAGTTCCGCAGGGCAGTCCGTGTACTTCTCCATATAGGCGCGGTCGGCAAAGCCATCGCGAAACAGCACGTGCATCACGCCGCAGGCAAAGGCGCCGTCTGTGCCCGGGCGCAGGATGATCTTGATGTCGGCCTGCTTCATCGTCTCATTGTCGTAGACATCGATCGCCGCGATCTTGGCGGCCCGCTCTTTTCGGGCGCGCGCGGCATGAGTCATGACATTGACCTGCGTGTTCACCGGGTTCGTGCCCCAAATCACGACCAGGTCCGAGAGCGCCATCTCCCGCGGATCGACGCCGGCGATCTTCCCAGTGCCGATGGCAAAGCCGATACGCGCGACATTGGCGCAGATCGTCGAGTAGAACCGCGAATACTTCTTCACATGGGTGAGACGATTGAGGCCATCGCGCATCACGAGCCCCATCGTGCCCGCGTAATAATACGGCCAGACCGACTGAGCGCCAAAGTCGCGCTCCGCCTGGAGAAATCGCTCCGCGATCTCGTCCAATGCCTCGTCCCAGGACATGCGTGCGAATTGCCCTGAGCCCTTCGGACCGATGCGACGCATCGGATGCATCAGCCTTTCAGGATGATGAATCCGCTCGGCATATCTCGCGACCTTGGCGCAAACCACGCCAGCCGTATAGGTCTGCCGTTTCGAGCCGCGAACGCGGCCGATCGTCTTCCGATCGAGCACTTCGACGTCGAGCGCGCAGGCCGACGGACAATCGTGCGGGCAGGTAGAATGGCGGATATCGACCCGAGTCTGCTGGTTCATGCCCGATTGGTAGCATCAAAGAATGCATCCGCCGAGAGCATTCGCGAGGCATTCGCACGAACGAGATTCGTGCGTGTCTGCTCCACCGCAGATTTGCTTCTGGATGTGGACAAGTCGCCGCCGACAACGGCCGATCCGGCGTTAGGGGCGAGATGAAGACGGCAAGAAAAGACGATAGGCTCTGTTGCGTGCTCGTGGTTGCTGCCTGCGTACAGCGCAGTGCACCATCACGAGTCCTCAGCTGACGGCAATTTCGATTGCAAAGCCAGTTTCATATATTAATATATCAGCTGAGGAAACGAAGATGTCCGGTCGACCCCCGAGGAAATTGGCCGCAGCGCCACGGCCCGTGGTCGCCCGCATGCGCCGCAATGGTCGCCCCCGCGGCGCGACAGCAGCGTCACGCATCTACACCGATCTCAGGTCCGAACTCGTGTCGCTCGTGCGCCTGCCGGGCGAACCGATTTCGGAAGCGCAGATCGCGACGGCCTATGGCGTCAGCAGGACACCGGTCCGCGAGGCCATTCTGAAACTCGCGGACGAAGGGCTGGTCGAGATCTTTCCGCAGTCCGGCATCTTCGTCTCGCGCATTCCGGTCGCAGCACTCCCCGAGACCATCATCATCCGAAAGTCTCTCGAAGAGACGACCGCACGGATGGCGGCCGAGCATGCGACATCGAGCCAGTTGCTCAACCTGCATGCGACCCTCGAACGTCAGCGCGAGGCCTGCGCCGCAAAGGATCGCGAAGCCTTCCACCAGGCGGACGAGATGTTTCACGCTGGCATCGCCGAGGTCGCCGGCTATCCCGGGATCTGGAAGCTGATCGTTCAGGTCAAGGTTCACGTCGACCGCTATCGTCGACTGACCCTGCCGCAGATCGGACGGATGGCCGAAGTGATCGCAGAGCACGAACCAATTCTCCAGGCCATCGAACGGCGCGATCCGGATCGTGCCAGGGCTGCCATGGCGAGTCATCTGGAACGCCTGCTCGACGACATCTCTGAAATTCAGACCAAGAATCCAGAGTATTTCGATCAACCAGGCTAACGAGATGATCGCATCGAACCTTGCGGCGACACGATCATTCCGTCGGAGAGACGCCATGAAAAGACGCGATTTCATCAGACTGAGCGTGGGCTTTGCGGGCGTTGCAACGCTGCCGCCGATCTCGGCCGCCCTTGCGCAATCGAAGGCGGTGTTCAAGGCATCCGACGTTCAGCCGCCGGGTTATCCGACGGTTGCAGCAACAGAAAACCTCGGCAAGAAGCTTGCAGCGGCAACCAACGGCAGGCTGTTGATCCAGATGTATCCCTCCGCTCAGCTCGGCGGCGAGAAAGAGACTATCGAGCAGACCCAGATCGGGGCGATCCAGATACTGCGGGTCAGCGCCGGCGCGCTCGGCCCGATCGTCGACGACGTCAACGTCGTCAACATGCCCTTCCTGTTCAAGAGCATCGAACATTCTGAAAAGATGATGGACGGTCCGATCGGTCAGGACCTTCTGGACCGCGTCAGCGCCAATGCCAGCGCAAATCTCGTCGCACTCTGCTGGATGAATTCTGGCGCGCGCAGCATCTACAACACCAAGAAGCCCATCAGGACGGTCGAGGACGTCAAGGGGCTGAAGATCCGCGTGATCGGCAATCCCATCTTCATCGACATGATGAACGCGCTCGGCGGCAACGGCGTCGCGATGGGCTACGATCAGGTCTTCAGCGCGCTGCAGACCGGCGTGATCGACGGGGCCGAAAACAATCCGCCGAGCTACGTCTCCAGCAATCATTGCACGGCCGCGAAGTACTATTCGCTCACCCAGCATCTCGTCATTCCGGAAATCCTCGTGTTCTCGAAGCGGTCCTGGGCAAACCTGTCGACCGACGACCAGACCTTGATCAAGAAGTTCGCGCGCGAAGCGCAGATGGAGGAGCGCGAACTCTGGAAGGCCTACGAGCGGGAAGCGATTGAGAAGGCCAAGGCCGGTGGCTCCGAGATCGTCGAAATCGCCAACAAGGCGCCGTTCCAGAAGGCCGTGAAGCCGGTCTGGGACAAATACGGTCCGAAGTACCAAGAAATGATCAAGCGCATTCAGGACATCGCATAGACCGCACGCTCGGTTCGGACGATCAGGAGGCTTACGATGGCCGGACTCTATCGCCGGGCGATGGATGCACTGTATCCCGCTTGCGTCATCGTGGGCGTAACGGCGCTCGTGCTGATCTCAGCCGTCATCCCTTGGGCGGTCTTCACCCGCTACGTCCTGAACGGCGCCGCTTCCTGGCCCGAGGCGATGGCCGTCCTGTTGTGCTGGTGCCACCAAGCCCTAACGCCGTCCTTCACGCGCTCGCGACCGGCGGGACGATCTCGATCAGCGCGCTGTTCATGGCGGGTGTATTCCCGGGGCCGCTGCTCGGCTTCTCGCTGATCCTGCTCTGCATCGTGATCGCCTATCGCGAGGGCCATCCCCCACGGCCAGCGGGTCCGGCCAAGGATTTGGTCGTCCGCCGCCCCCGAAATCCAGCTCGCCGCCGGCGAGATACGGCCATCATCGGCTAGGTAGGACGCCGGAAAATGCCTCGCCGCCCCTACTCGTCTTCGTCTTGACCAGCCTCCGCCAATCCGCGTAGCGGCTCGGGGTTCAGAAGCACGATCGCCCCGTGCTCGAGGCGGACCCAGTCCCGCGCCGCCCATGCACGCAACTGCTTGTTGATGCTCTCCCGCGTCATGCCGACCATTTCGCTGATCTCTTGCTGCGTGATGGCAATGGTGCGGCTCGCGGCATCCAGCTTGCGCTTGTCGGTCAGGCCGAGCAGCGCACTGGCAAGGCGGCGGGGAAGATCCTGAAGGATGACCTGCTCGACCTGGTCGCTGGTCCAGCGCAGCCGATCGCAAAGCAGCTCGATGAACTTCATTGCCAGCACCGGCTGGCTCTTTACGAACGGCAGGAATTCGCGCCGATCGATGACCAGGATCTCGCAGTTCGTATTGGCCGTTGCATCGGCTGTACGTTCTCGTCCGTCGAGCACGGCGACTTCGCCGAATATCTCGCCGGCGCTGATCAGGTTCAGGATAGCATTGCGGCCGTCGGGCGACGAGACACTGATTTTGACGGTGCCACTGATCACGGCATACAAGCTCGAGCCGGGATCGCCTTTTGAGAAGATGGTTGCACCGCGCTTGAGCGATGTCGGCTTGGCGTAGCGGCAGAGCTGATCGACCGCATCAGCCTCGAGTTCACGAAAAATCGGATGCTGACGCAGCACCGACAGCTTGCCGTTGTTGGTAGGTCGGACGCTCGCCCGCTTTTCCTCAGCCACACCGCATCTCCCAGGCGTCCGAATACCGCCGCCCAAGGGAGAGGTCCAAAGCCGGTGGCCAAAGCCCCGCGAATGTCAGGGGACTATGGACACGCCTACAGCCACCAGCAAAGACGATCCCTCAGACTTGCGACCACCGATCCTCGATTTCATTGCACCTCGGAATACGGCAGATCGGCGGATTGTCCAGGAAAATGCGGCGAACGCTCAACGGCGAAGCCATGTGCCAATCGACGCCGGAGGCGTTTCCGCCGCCGATACGGGCCCGGCATACATTGTGCAGCGCGTGGGAATCGTCCAGCCGCCCCGTCGGACCAGCAGCGCTACTCTTCTGAGCGCAAGATGCCGCAGTCCAAGGGTAGCCTGTACCTCACACCCGATGCCTTGTCTGTGAATCAGCCCAAAGCAGGACCGCGGCGAACCCGACAAAGACCCCCACAACTGCAAAGCTGACCAACATAGCGTCGAGCGGCATGTCTCTCTCCCCTGTTCGAGTTTGAGATACAGTTCCCTACCGGCTGCGCGACAGTCCTTGATCCAGATCAATGCAATGCGGATTTCGCCAACGATGTCAGGCAGCAGCCATTGCTTCGGCTCGTGCCGAGTCCCGAAGCGAGACGCCCCCGGGCAGGATCGCGATGATGCCCTCCCGTTCGAGCTTCGTGAACGTTCGACTGACGGTCTCGATGGTGAGCCCGAGATAGTCGGCGATATCCTGCCGACTCATCGGCAACGGTACCATGTTAGAGGGTCCCCGAAGCTCCACCAGCCGATCCCTCCAGCCAACGAGGAATGTCGCGACCTTCTCCTCGGCTGATCGGCGCCCAAGAAGTACCATGTGATCACGCGCCTGATTCAGCTCCTGCACGGCCAGTTCGTTCATCCGGCGCAGCAGATTCGGCTTGTCCTCGGCAAAGCGTCCGAACGGTCCCTTCGCGAACTGGCAGACGGTGACGGGACCGATCGCGTCAGCCGAAAATCCGTGCCGTTCCTCCGTCGTCATGCCGACGAAGTCACCGGGGAGCGCAAATCCGACGATCTGCCTGCGTCCGTCGGGGAGAAGCTTGTAGAGCCTCATGACCCCATCCAATAAATTGTAGAAGCAGGACGATGTGTCTTCCTGCGCGAAAACCGTCTCGCAGGTCGCAAAATGCGCTCGGCGGCTGAGGTGCTCGAATTCGCGCATTTCGAACTGGTCGAGCGACGCACAGACACTGAATCCCCGCACGGCACAATCGGCACAGGCCTGCCCGTGGAAATCGATTGCAACAAGAGACGTCTTCATACGGGGGCTCCGGTGGGCCAAGCGCAAAGAGAATGATTGCATTCTAACGGACGCTCGAAGTTCCGATTGATTCAAATCAAACGAACCAACAATCCGGGCCCTATCGTGGCCGCCACTCCCAACCAATGGATATCGTGAATGCAGCGGCTTGTTCTGTGCCACCTTCTCGCCGCGATTGCGTTAGCGACCCCGTCATACGCGGCGTCGACGGCGCAGCAACGCGGACAGGCTTTCGCGAAGGCCCACTGCGCACGATGCCACGCCATTGGTCGAACGGGAGATAGCCCGTTCGAACCGGCTCCTCCGTTCCGAAGCCTCCATCTCCGCTACCCGATCGAATCTTTGGGCGAAGCGCTCGCGGAGGGGATCATGACTGGTCACCCGGCCATGCCCCAATTCCAGCTTGCGCCGCCGCAGATCCACGATCTGCTCTCGTATTTGAAGAGCTTGGAATAGCCCGATCGATTCAGAGCGCCTGTATCGTCCAGGTCAGAATCGATTTGGCAATCCGGCCGAAGGCCTCATCGAAGGCGGACACGGCATCAGCAGGATCAAGCCGGGCAACGGGCTGGCTTTCGTCAAACAGCCGAGACGCGATGGCCTTGCCGTTCTTGTCGACGAGGCGAGCCGACAGGCCAATTTCCACCGCGGCGGTATCGCCATTGATCCGGAAACGGCGGACATCGATCAGCAGCTGAAAATCCGGCTGGCCCAGATCGGATGTCCGCAGCGGAGCGTGGGCCACATCGTAGTTCTCGAAGGCATCGATCAGACGTGATTGCAACAACTTGGGGATGCTGTCAGCCCACAGGAAATCACCGAACCCGGGGTAGTCCTTTGTGGGCGTGAACAGCATGCGCTGAGTCTGCAGCATCGCCACGGCCGTGGGCTCAGGTATCGAGAGCTGACCCTTGATGGTCTTGTTGACCGGCCCCAGTTCTCTTGGCGCGCTCAGATCATAGGTGACTTTCTGTGCTGGAGCACCGCCTCCCGTCATTTTCTCCAGACCCGAGACGATTCCATCGAGCTTGCCGGTATTCCGCGCGAGGCCGTCCGAGAATGTCTTGAGGTTGGCGATCGTATCTTTGAGCGGCCCGGCATTCTCCGCAAGAACTGCGTCGACACGCCGCAGGGCGTCCCGGGCGGCCTGCGTCATGCTTTGTCCGGCGCCTGGTTCTGCAATCAAGGTCGATACGGCACTCGCCGCTCCTGCAGACGCGCCGCCCTCCAGCGCGATCACCGGCACTCCGGTCAGCCCCTGAAATTCCAACCCTACTTTGGTGTCGGCGCGCACCGGGGTCGTCGACGCCACGGAAATCGTTGCGTTGACCCGACGCGGATCGTTCGGCGCCAGACCGAGCTCAGTCACCTCGCCGACCCGGATTCCGTTGAACAGAACGGCAGCCCCGACCAGCAGGCCGGGCACCGAGCCCTCGAACTGCACGTGATAGGTCGTGCGAGGCCCGAGTCCTCCGGTGTTGTTGAGCCAGTAAACGAAGCCAAAGATCGCGACGATGGCCGCCAGCACGAAGCCGCCGATGACAGCGAAGGGCGCACGGGTTTCCATCTTTCAACTCGCTTTTGGTTGCAGCATCTGGGATCGCTTGCCGTGAAAATAGGCTTTGACCCATGGATGTTCTGATCGGAGGAGGTCGCTCATAGGACCAATCGCCACGATCCTGCCATCGGCCAACGCAGCGACACGGTCGCAGACCGTGTTGAGGCTGGCGAGGTCATGGGTCACCATGAACACCGTCAATCCCAACGTCAGCTGGAGCGTCTTGATCAGGGCGTCGAAGTCGCCGGCGGAGATCGGATCGAGGCCGGAGGTCGGCTCATCAAGAAATACGATCGCCGGATCGAGAGCGAGGGCGCGCGCCAGCGCGGCGCGCTTCGTCATGCCGCCGGATAGCTCGGCTGGGAATTTATCACCGTCCTCTGCGCGAAGGCCGACCATTTCGAGCTTGGCTATCGCGATCTCATCCATCAACTCCTGCGACATCTGCAGGCTCTCGCGCAGCGGAAACTGTACGTTCTGTTTGACCGTCAGTGACGAGAACAGAGCACCCTGCTGGAACAGAATTCCCCAGCGCTTCGCTGCAGCCTGCGTCGTCCGCTCCTCGGCGCCCCCAACGGTTGTCCCCATGACCTCAATGGTCCCGCTGCGCCGAGGAATGAGTCCGATGATCGTCCGCATCAGGACGGATTTTCCGCCGCCCGACGCGCCAACCAACCCGAGAATCTCACCGCGACGAACGTCGAGCGAAAGATTGTTCAGAACGAGCTGCCGGCCGAACCCGACAACGAGATCGGTCACGCGGATCGCGCTGGACACGCCAAGATCATCCATCGCTACATTCCAATGGACGCAAAAAACACGGCGAAAAGACCATCGAGCACGATGACCAGGAAAATGGATTTCACCACGGATGTCGTAGTCTGTTGCCCCAGCGATTCGGCACTACCTTTCACACGAAGTCCCTCACTGCAGGCAACAATGCCGATCACCAGGGCCATGAACGGCGCCTTCAATATTCCCACTTCGAAGTGCGTCACCGAGATGGCATCGTGTAGCCGGGCGATGAAGATTGCCGGTCCCATGCCGCCATAGAGCTGGGCCACCAGCCCTCCTCCATACAGGCCAGCCATCGAGCCGATGAAGGCGAGAATTGGCAAGGTCAAGATCAACGCAACGATACGGGGCAGAATCAGCACCTCGACAGGATCAAGTCCCATCGTCACCAGCGCGTCGATCTCCTCGCGCATCTTCATCGATCCAAGCTCGGCCGTGTAGGCGCTTCCCGACCGCCCTGCCACCATGATCGCGACGATCAGAACGCCAAGCTCGCGCAGGACCAGAATTCCGACCATGTCGACGACGTAAGACTCGGCACCGAAACGTCGAAAATGGAAGATCCCCTGCTGGGCGATGATGGCGCCGATCAGGAATGTGATCAACACCACGATTGGAATGGCCTGCCACCCGATGCGGTACATCTGATAGACGAGGGAGGTCACGCGCAGAGATTGAGGCCGGCGCAGCGTGCGCAGCAGCGCAAAGAACAGCGCGGCCAACATGTCCAGAAACACCTTGATGTCCTGGGCGGCCCCCAGACTCGAACGACCGAGGTCGGTGAGTTTGGCGAGGATCGGGTTCAGTCTCGGTGCCGGCTCGACGACTCGTCGATTGACCTGCCGGACCTCCTCGACGAGGCCGATGTAGTTTTCTGCTACCCCGATTATCTCGACCCGACGATCGCCCGCAGCAGCCCGGCGGCCGAGCTTCTCAAGCAACCAAGCACCGACGGTATCGATTTCGCTGACGGCCCCAAGATCGAGCTTCACGGCGGTCGCGCTGTTGATGCTGTTGCCGACAGAGCTGGTCAAGCTCTCGAGCTCTGCCACGTTCAGGGACACCCATGATCCGCTCGGACGAAGCTCGAGCACATCCTCCGTCGTCGCCGCGGTCAGTCCCGGATGAGCACGCAATTGGATGTCTCCCTCAGTCGGCGTGCCGAGGCACACCCGTTCCTAAATCGCGCCGATCTGCCTCGCTTGATCTGCGTCAATCCCGTCAGCGCAACGGGTTGAGCGAAATCAAGCATCGTGCCGAGCTACGTTCTACAGTGATCTTGACGCAAGGACAAAACATGGCCATCGACCCGACGACCCTCCGGACCCAGCTGGAGAGCCTGACGCGAGAGCTAAGCCAGCTGTTGCGGGGCGCGGGTACGCCGCGTGACAACCGGACGCGCAACCAGCCGCCGGAATGCTCGCTGCAGCGATCGAGGCGCTAGACATGCGTCTAAGCGAGACAGACGTTCAGGTGGAACGAATGATCAGGGATCGTCCGATCGTGGCGACGGCTTCGGCCTTCGCCCTCGGGCTTGCCGTTGGCCTCCTGCTGCGGAGAACTTAAGTGGATACCGAAAATGTCGTTAAACATTTACGCCTTCTCTGGCGGACGGACCGGGTCATTGCCGACATCAGGCTTCGGCACTTGCTCGTCGGGCTTGGCCTCCGGGCCTTTGCGGCGCTGATCGCCGTCTTTGGCCTCCTGATGTTCGAGCTGGCGGCTTATCTTGCATTGGTCCAGGTCACCTCCGCGGTCGTGGCAGCCGCGGCACTCGGAGCCTGCAATATCGCGATTGCGGCGATCCTGCTGATCATCGCATCCCGTGCACCGTCCGGCCGGGAACTCGAACTAGCCAACGAGATTCACTCCTCGGCGATGGACTCGCTGCAATTGGAAGCACGAGCTTTGCAGTCCCGAATCTCGAGCGTGGTCAACCATCCGCTCAACAGCCTCATTCCGCTGCTCATCGTTCCCATTGCGACGATGATCATCAGAACTCTCCGCTCGCATGGCGCTTCCGAAGGCGAGGCGGCGAGTCCGCCGTCCAATGACGACCACCATCCGACCTGAACCGATGGACCGGGTGAGAGGACACCGAAGATCTGAGCTTAGAGCCTGAGTTTGACATTGCAAAGATCGCGCTCGGTTGGATCGGTTTTGACCTCGAAACCGAGATTCCTACACATCTCCAGCATGACGACATTCTCCTGCAGGACGTCGCCGGAGATCATCTTCAGGCCCTCCGACTTGGCGTATTCGATGATCAGCTGCATCAATGCCCAGCCGAGTCCGCGTCCCTTGAGATCCGACCGCAACAGGATCGCGTATTCCCCGCTCTCGTAGACCGAGTCGGAGTGAATCCTCACGACGCCGACCAGTTCGTTTGTCGCTTCATCGAGAGCCACAAAAGCCATCGCGCGCGCATAGTCGAGCTGCGTCAGGCGCGCGATGAACTCGTGCGTGAACTCCTTCATTGGAGCAAAGAATCGAAGACGCAGGTCTTCCGCAGTGACATGCTTGAGGAACTCATGAATGGTTGGCTCATCCTCGGGTCGGATCGGCCGCGCAAGGATCCGCCAGCCGTCCTTGACCTGGAGATGCCGCTCCCATTGGCTCGGATAGGGCCGAACGGCGAAATTCGACGGACCAGAGCCTTTGAATTTCGGCGGAACCCTGCCGACGGCGACGCGCGCATCGACGGCCATGACGCCGCTCTCGTCGGCGAGCAGCGGATTGATATCGAGTTCGCGAATCTCCGGAACGTCTGCTGCAAGCTGCGCAAGCTTGACCAGCACCAGTGCGACTGCATCGGGCTTGACCGCTGGGACATCACGATAGGCGCGCAGCAATCGTGAGACGCGCGTCCGCTCGATGAGGTTTCGCGCCAGATGGAGATCGAGCGGAGGCAGACCGAGCGCCTTGTCGTTGATGATCTCGACGGCGGTACCGCCCCTGCCGAACACGATCACGGTTCCAAAGGTCGGATCGTCGGCAATGCCCATGATCAGCTCCCTCGCCTTGGCGCGGACGATCATGGCTTGCACGATCACGCCGGAAATCCGTGCGTCGGGCCGAACGGCCTTCGCGCGGGCCATGATCTCGTTCGCGGCGTTACGCACGGCCTCGGCCGTAGTGAGATTGAGCACGACACCGCCGACGTCGGATTTGTGAATGATATCTCTCGACAAGATCTTGAGCACGACAGTTGTGCCTTGAGCGAACAACTGCTCCGCATATCCGACCGCCTCGTCGACCGAGGACGCAGCGAACGTCGGCACCATCGCAATATCATAGGCCTCCAGCAGGCGACTGATCTCGACCGGATCGAGCCAGGTCCGCCCGTCGGCGAGGGCTGTCGCTACAATTCTGCGGGCTGCCTCGACGTCGGGCGCAAAAGAGCTCGGCATGGCCGGCGGCACAGCGGCAAGCGATTCGACCACCTCCCGATGACGAACGAGATGCATGAAGCCGCGAACGGCATCATCCTCCGTTGGGTAGTTCGGAATTCCTGCCCCGCTCAAGGTCTCGATGACCGACTGCTCCGCACCGACCCATGCCGCCAGAACCGGCTTTGCCCAGCGCCGGTGCTGCTTTCGATAGGTACTGACGAACTCGGTGACAGCCGTGGCAATGGCGCTCGCGGATGCAATCGCGGTCTGAACGTTCATGACGAGAATTGCATCGTTGGCTCGATCGGCGAGCAGCGCCTCGAGCGCGAGCGTGTAGCGTGCAGCATCGGCATCGCCGACGATGTCGACCGGGTTGGATCCGGACCAGGTCGGCGGCAGGATGGCGTCGAGTTTGTCGTGGACGACCGGCGAGAGTGCGGCAGGCACGCCTCCGAGCTCGACCAGTCGATCCACCGCGAGCACGCCGATCCCGCCGCCATTCGTGAGAATGGCGAGCCTCTTGCCCATGGGCGACTCCACCCGCCCCAGCGTTTCGGCGCAGTCGAACAACTCGCGCAGATCGGAGACCCGCAGAACGCCGGCCCGGCGAAAAGCCGCATCGTAGACGGCATCCGCTCCCGCCAGCGCGCCCGTATGTGTCGCGGCAGCTTGCGCACCGACGGCACCGCGGCCCGATTTCACGACCACAACCGGCTTGACCCTCGCCGCCGCTCGCGCCGCGGACATGAACTTTCGAGCGTCCTTGACGGCTTCGATGTAGAGCAGGATCGCGCGGGTCCCACCGTCCAGCGCGAAGTGGTCCAGAAGATCTGCGAGATCGACGTCCAACTGATCGCCGATCGAGACGATTCCAGAAAACCCAACACCGCGCTGAGCAGCCCAATCTACCATCCCCGCCGCGATAGCGCCGGACTGTGAAATGAGCGCCAGGCTGCCTGCAACCGGCATGTGCGCCGAAAAGCTCGCATTGAGCTTGATGGTCGGCATCATGATGCCGAGACAGTTCGGCCCAATGAGACGCATGCCGTATTTCTGCGCTGCCTTCTCTGCCTGATCGGCGAGGGACCCCTCTCCGTGCCCGAGACCCGAGGTAATGATCAGAGCCCCTGCCGTCCCTAACGCGCCTGCGCGATGAATGAGATCCGGGATCGAAGGGGGTGGCGTCGTGATCACCACAAGTTCCGGCACAAACGCCAATTCGGCGAGACTGCCAACGGCTGCGATGTTGGATATTTCCCGATAGCGGGAATTGACCAGGCCAAGCTTGCCCTCGAACCGCGCCTTGACGATATTGTCGAGAATGGCCTTCCCTACCGAGTTCGGTCGCGGACTCCCTCCGATCAGAGCGATGGAGCGAGGCAAAAGCAGGTTCCGCAATCGGTAGGTCGACATTTGCACGTCCAACATCAGTTGGTGAAAGGCGGGTGAATCCCGGAGATTGATCTTAGTTTCAATCCGCAGCGGGTCTAGCGCGACTTATCATCCCAGCATAGTGATGCAATACCGCTCCGTTCCCCGACCGTACCTGCCGGCTCTGCTCGGTAGGCCGCAGTATTCGAACCAAGTCCTTGACGAGCATCAAACGATTGCCGGGCTGATTATCTTATTACCCTGCAAATTCGTCCGAGAGGCTCTCCGATGCGAGCGATGGTTCTGCGAAAGCCCGGAGCGCCTCTGCAGCCCGAGACACTCGCGGACCCCGATCCTGGTCCCGGTGAGATCCGCGTCAAGGTCAGGGCATGCGGTGTGTGTCGCACTGACCTGCATGTGTTCGACGGTGAGCTTCCCGACATCCGGTATCCGATCATCCCCGGACACGAGATCGTCGGTCATGTCGATCAGATTGGTCCTGGTGTGACGACGCACAGGCTCGGCGAGCGGGTCGGAATTCCATGGCTGGGGCATACATGCGGCCACTGCACGTTCTGCGCACGTGGTATGGAAAATCTCTGCGACCAGCCGACGTTTACCGGCTATACGCGCGATGGCGGCTATGCGACCCACACCGTCGTCGACGCAAATTATGCGTTCCCGCTCGGAGGCCTGGAGGATGACATCGCCACCGCACCGCTGTTGTGCGCCGGCCTGATCGGCTGGCGATCCCTGGTCATGGCAGGGAAGGCCGAGAAGCTCGGCATCTACGGATTCGGCGCGGCCGGTCACATCGTTGCCCAGGTCGCCCGCTGGCAGGGGCGCCAGATCTACGCGTTCACCCGCGAGCACGACCAGGCTGCGCAGGATTTCGCGCGCCAACTTGGCGCCACATGGGCCGGAGCGGCGGGCCAGCGTCCCGATGTTGCTCTGGACGCGGCCATCATCTACGCGCCGGCTGGCGAGCTTGTTCCGGCCGCTCTGCGGGCTGTTCGGAAGGGCGGCCGGGTGGTCTGCGCAGGTATCCATATGAGCGACATTCCGACGTTCCCGTATTCCCTCCTCTGGGGAGAACGCCAGGTGGTGTCCGTCGCCAACCTGACGCGGCAAGACGGTCTCGATTTCCTGCGAGTCGCGCAGCAGGCTCAAATACGGACCCATACGACGCCCTATCCGCTATCCGACGCAAATGACGTTCTGGCCCGCCTGAGGCGGGGTGACGTCGTCGGCGCGGCGGTGCTCATCCCGGACTTTTGAATTGAACGTGGCAAGACCGCCCATGGCATCACCATCCGATCAGGAACTGGTCTTCTCCTTCCTGGGCAATACCGCCCGACATCCAGGTGTCCGCCGGATCGACACGCACGCGGCTTCCGTGTTTCTGATCGGCGACCGCGCTCTGAAGATCAAGCGCGCCGTTCGGCTGCCATTTCTGGACTATTCGACGCTCGATCGGCGCAAGGCCGCGTGCGTAAAGGAAATGGAGATCAATCACCCGTTTGCTCCGGACATCTATCTGCGTGTCGTCGCCATCACCAAGGCGCCAGACGGGTCATTCGATGTCGGTGGATCCGGCACTCCGGTCGAATATGCCGTCGAGATGCGTCGCTTCGATGACAGCCAGACGCTTGATCATCTTTCTCGCCGCCAGCAGTTGGACGTCGGATTGGGCGAGCGTCTGGCAGAGACGATCGCGGCGTCGCATGCAGTCGCCGTTCGGAGCTCCTCCAATCTGTGGACGGACTCCATTCCAATCTGGATCGACGCATTCGTCGCCAGCTTTCGGACAGTCTCGCGATTTGGCGAAACGGAGGTCGAAGAACTCCGCGTCCTTTGCCACTCGGCCTTCGCGCGGCTCCGCCCCCTGCTCGAGCAACGTGCAAAGGACGGGCACGTGAAACGCTGCCATGGCGACCTCCATCTGGCCAACATTGTCCTCATTGACGACAAGCCGGTGCTGTTCGACGCCATCGAGTTCGACGACCGAATAGCCACGATCGACGTCCTGTACGACCTCGCCTTTCCACTGATGGACCTCTTGCACTTCGCGCAGCCGGTCGCTGCAAGCCACCTCTTGAACCGCTACCTCTCGACCGCGGCGCCCGACCAGACCGGAGGATTGGCTGCTCTGCCTCTGTTCATGGCGATCCGGGCCGCCATCCGTGCACAAGTCTTTGTCGCAAGGTTCGACCGCCTTGATGCTGAACACTCGGACGCAGATCGCTCCACAACGATCGAGACCGCAGAGAGCTACTTTCAACTTGCGCGCAGCCTGATTCGGCCGGCGGAGCCGAGGATGATCGCGGTCGGAGGCCTGTCGGGAACGGGGAAATCTGCGCTCGCCCGGGCTCTCGCTCCTCTCTTGGTTCCTCCACCGGGAGCAATCGTGTTGCGCAGCGATGTGCTGCGCAAGCAACTGTCTGGCGTGAAGGAAACCGAACGCCTCCCAGCTGAGGCCTATACGCCGGAATCGAGTGCACGAGTCTATCGAGAGTTGACGACGCGGGCCAGCCGCGTGCTCTCACAAGGTTTCACGGTGATCGTCGACGCCGTGTTTGCACGTTCGGATGAACGGCAGGATATCCATGATCTCGCGAAACGGCTGAAGGTGCCCTTTGCCGGCCTCTTCCTCGTTGCAGATTTGCGCAGCCGGCAGGAGCGGATTCACCATCGAGTCGCCGATGCGTCCGATGCAACGGTCGGGGTTGCCGAGGATCAGGAACACTACGATATCGGCGGTCTCGATTGGCTCCAGGTCGATGCGTCAGGCACGGCTGAGACGACATTGGACCGAAGCCTTTCATTGCTCCGGGCCAGCGCCTAAGCCCGACGGGATGGTGCTCCTTGGCCGCAACATGCGGCGATCACGTGTGCACGTAGTCGCCCGGCGCGTCTCCGAGATCATTCGAACGATCTGTCCCGAGTTGCGGCGGCGCGCCCGGCGCTCCCGACTGCTGTCCGAGCCATGCTGTCCAGGCCGGCCACCACGATCCCTCCAGCTTTGGAGAGCTGCTCTGCCACTCGTCCGGCCCGAGATAAGGAGCGTCGGCAGCCTTGGTCCGCATCTGATGGGAGCGCCCCTGCTCGCCCGGCGGCGACACGATGCCGGCATTGTGGCCGCCGCTCGCGAGCACGAAAGTGACGTCAGCATCAACCTCGTAATGGACCTTGTACGTCGATTTCCAAGGCGCAACGTGATCACGCAGCGTCCCGACGACGAACATCGGCGTGTGGATATCGGAGAGCGAAACAGGCTTCCCCTCGACCCGATACCGCCCCTCGGCGAGATCGTTGTTCAGGAAGAGCTTGCGCAGATATTCGGAGTGCATCCGATACGGCAGCCGCGTCGCATCTGCGTTCCATGCCATCAAGTCGCTCGGGTTTGCGCGCTCGCCGAGAAGATAGTCGCGCGAGACACGAGACCAGATCAGATCGTTGGAGCGCAGCAATTGAAATGCGCCCGCCATCTGGGTGGTATCGAGATATCCACGCTCCCACATCATGTCTTCGAGAAAGGCGACCTGGCTTTCATTGATGAAGAGCGTCAGCTCTCCCGCTTCCGTGAAATCGGTCTGGGCCGCAAACAGCGTGATTGTCTTCAGACGCTGGTCGCCATCCCGTGCCATGGCTGCCGCCGTGATCGAAAGAAGCGTTCCCCCGAGACAATAGCCTGCGGCATGGACCGGCGTATTCGGAATGATCGTTCCGATCATGTCCAGGGCAGCCATGACGCCCAGCGAGCGGTAGTCGTCAAACGCAAGATCCCGGTCTTCCGCTCCGGGGTTTCGCCAGGAGATCATGAAAACCGTAAAGCCCTGGTCGGTCAGGTATCGGACCAGCGAATTGTGCGGCGACAGATCCAGGATGTAATACTTCATGATCCAAGCCGGTACGATCAGGACCGGCTCTGGTCGCACCTTCTCGGTCGTCGGCATGTATTGAATCAGCTCAATCAACTGATTGCGAAGCACAACCTTGCCCGGTGCGGTCGCGACAGTCTTGCCGACGACGAACTCACCATTGCTCGATATCTTTCCCGGCTGCATCACCTGCATGATATCGGCGAGCCAGTTCTGCCAGCCGAAGATCAGGTTCTCGCCACCGCTTTGAAACGTCCTTTCCAGAACTTCCGGGTTGGTCGCTGCAAAGTTCGATGGCGCTAAAATGTCGAGCAGTTGACGAATTGAAAAGTCAACGACGGCTTCGTTGGCGGGGTCGACACCACGAATGCCGGTGGTCGCCTTGTGCCACCAATCTTCTCCGAGCAGGAACGCCTGGGCGAACAAGTTGAACGGTTGGGCCGTCCATTGCGGCTTGGAAAAGCGATGATCGTTGGCCTGCGGCCTGATCAGATCCCAAGGACCGCGATTGGGATCCGCAAAATGCAATGACCGTTCGGCAACCAGCTTCGCGCCGTTCCAGGCGTCTCGGACGATCTCGATTTGACGCTGAGGCGCAGCCGCCAGATGGCAAACCCAATCCAGATACGCCATCGACAGAGCAGCCGGCGATATCCCCGCGGTGAGTCGAGCCAGCATCGCGCTGAACGCCTTGTCCAGCTCGTGGTCCTCGCGCCGAAATGCCCCGGAGCCCGCGTCGGCTTCCTGACAGAGCGACCTTGCGTTCGATGCAGCGAGCCCCCCCGCCGGCTTCAAAGAGGTCTCTACGGAGACAACGGCCTTGCTCCGGTCGTTGTCGGTTGTTCTCTCACGCTCCCGCGCCTCGAGACGCGACACACCCGCACTCTTCAGTTTCGCCACCGTTGCCCCATAAGATTCACGCTGGCATCAATCAGGCGTTGCCCGTGCTTGAAGAGTCGATCGCAATCCCGCCTGACGAAATCAATCTGATGCCGTCCACATTCCTGAACCATCGCCTGGATTCCCGTCACGGAATGCACGCCAGCCAGCTTCGACACGAACTCGGCCAGCAGATGCGTCTCCGTGCGCGCGCGATCCAGCACTTCGTTGCTGGCAAACAGAACCTCCTCCATGACGATCTGCTGCGAACCAACTAGCAGCTCAAGTGCGTGCTTGTTGGAGAGAGCGACACGTTCGGACAGTTCGGCCGTTTCGTCGGCCAGGATCTTGGTCCCGGAGAACTCGGACATAGGCACCTCTCCTCGCGCTGGATCAGATTGCCTTATAGCTGCAATTCAATGCCAAGACCTTGAGCTGCGTCAATGACGGCGGCGGCATCTCCTTTGACCTGCGTCAATTCAAGACCGTCGCAGCGGGTTACTTTTTCTTAGCTTTTGACATTGGAGTTCGCCATGCGCGCCCATCAGATCATGACCCGTCCCGTCATCACTGTCACCCCTGACACTTCCATCGTGGACGCGGCAAATATCATGCTTCAACGGCACGTCAGCGGCCTTCCAGTGGTCGACCCCGGCGGGAAGCTGGTGGGCGTCGTCTCGGAAGGCGATTTCATTCGCCGAACGGAGATCGGCACTGGGCGAAAGCGCGGCCGCTGGCTGCGATTCATTCTCGGGCCCGGAAAGTCGGCCGCCGACTTCGTCCACGAGCATGGTCGCAAAGTGTCAGAGGTGATGACCAAGTCTCCCTTGACGATCACCGAAGACGCCGCGCTGGCTGAGATCGTGGAACTGATGGAAAAGAACCACGTGAAGCGGTTGCCCGTGGTCAAGGGAGACCGGGTGATCGGCATCGTGTCACGGGCGAACCTGCTGCAAGCGGTTGCCGCGCTCGGGCGGCAGGTTCCAGATCCAACGGCCGACGACGATCACATCCGCAACCGCGTGATCGACGCCCTCGAGAAGAACGACTGGTGCCCGTTCGGATTGTCCGTCATCGTCAAGGACGGTATCGTTCATCTGAGCGGCGTCATTACCGAAGAGCGGTCGCGGCAGGCGGCGATCGTTGCCACCGAGAACATCTCTGGCGTCAAGAAGGTGCATGATCATCTGTGCTGGATCGACACCATGTCGGGCATGTATCTGAACTCACCGGAAGACGATGAGATGGCCAAAGCCGGCTGATGGCTGCTGAGGACGCTGCCGCTCTTCTTCCGTGTCCGGCACCAGTGACGATGCCTTAGGCTCCCGGATCGTTGCGTCCGAACGCCCCTACCTGACGCAGGGCTTCGATCTCCTGCTCGGTGTACCGAAGCCTGTCGCGCAGAATTGCGGCCGTATGCTCTCCCAGCCGCGGCGCCGCCGTGGGCTCGACGGTCGGTGTGAGCTTCATGGTGATTGCCGGCTCGACGTTGGGTATCGAGCCTGCCGTCGGGTGCGGAATACGACAGGTGCGGTCGCGCATCCGGACCTCGGCCGCGTTGAACGCCTGCTCGACCGTTCGAACGTGTCCAACCGGAACTCCAGCCTGGTTCATCCGAGATATCCAGACATCCATCCGTTCCGCGGCAAGGATGTCGGCGATGAGGCCGCGCAGTTGCGCACGGTTGACCCATCTCGCTCTTCGCGTGGCAAAGCGAGGATCGCTCAGGAGATCCGGACGACCAAGTACCTCCGTTGCCAACCGGCGGTAGAGTCGATCGTTGGCACATGCGATGTAGAGCGGGCCATCTGACGCTTCAAAGACGCCGACCGTCGGAGAGTCGTTCGGCGAATTGCCCGTTCGCGTGGGGTTCACGCCGCTCATCAAATACGCCATTCCGGAGAAGCCCGTCATCGCCAAGGCGATGTCGAACAGCGCCACTTCGACGTGCTGCCCGCGACCGAGCCGCTGCCGGGCGGCAAGTGCCAGCAGGATGGCATTGCAGGCGGACATGCCGGTGGCCAGATCAACGATCGGAGGACCGGTCCGCACCGGCGGACCGTCGGCGAAACCGTTGAGGGACATGAACCCGCTTTCCGCCTGGGTGATTGGATCGAACCCTGATCGCCACGCGAATGGACCTGAGCGTCCGTAGGCCGAGATCGAGCAATAGATCAGCCCGGGATTGGTGCTGGACAGTGTTTGATAGTCCAGCCCGAACCTCTCCATGACAGACGACGAGAAATTCTCCACGACGATGTCGGCCTTGGCGATCAGCGCACGAGCGACGTCTCTGGCCTGCGGTATCGTGAGATCCAACACCATACCGCGCTTGTTCCGGTTGAGGCTGAGGAACGCCGCGCTCTCTCCGCCGAGCTCGGCGTGCTCGTATGCGCGGGTATCGTCTCCCGTGAGCGGCTGCTCGATCTTGATCACCTCGGCGCCGAAATCGGCCAGCGTCTGTGTACACGCCGGCCCTGCGACAACGCGCGTGAAGTCGATCACCAGCAGACCCGCCAGCGCGGTTGGCGCGTCAGGCGGCCGTGGCGCACGCTCTGGCAGGGTGACCTCGGCCGGCATCCCAGAGTCCTTCCCGCTGCTTTGATCGTCTGAAGCGATCTTCCGTTAACTGCCGGGCGCGGCTTGTCTCCAACGTCCGACAACGCATGGTTAGCTCAACGACAGCCGCAAAAAAAGGCCCGGGTCGGAGCTGTCGGACCGGCTTAATTCTGCTGCAGCGCAATGCAATCCGCATAAGGCGTCGGTCGACAGCTCACCGGCCGATCATCTTGCGCCAATAGAGCGAGTTCCCCCAGGCCCAGGGCCGGCCCGGTTGGAACAACACATATCCGCACCGAATGAAATTGTTCGCGGAGACGATGTTGCAGGTCGTGTCCGAAACGATGCAATCCAGGCCCGAGCGACGCGCGCGCAGTTCGATCGCACGCATCAGCCGCCGCTGCAGGCCGTAACCACAGCGCTCTTGGAGAACACCAACCCTCGAAAGATAGGCTATGCCTTTGCCGAGGGATGACGGCACCATTCCGGCAAAGGCGACGGGCCGTCCGAGCTCGGTCGATATCCACCATTGTCCGCTCTCGAAATCGGGCAGAGGCGCGCAATCGAGGAATGTGCGCGCATGGAGCTCCTTCAAGGTGTCGAGGACGTCAGGCTCGCAAGCGTCGACCTCCCTGATGCGGAAGCGGCGGCCTCGCCGTGAGATCCTGGCTGGCACGGCATCACCTTCCGAGCACGACTTTGATGCCGAGCCAGATCGCACCGATCAGACCGGTCGCGATGACCGTGATGACGGCCTTGAACGTATAGCTCTGAGCCTGCTCCACGCTCTTGCGCCAGCGCCGCAGGTGCTGGAAATCGGCTCTCATTTCGGTGATCGTCTTCGACATGGTCAAGTCCGGTATCATGGATGGTGAATGCGAGGTTGGTGATCGTCACGAGATCGCATCGGCGGCTGCGATCATCACCAGGCCGATCAGGGCGAGCGCGATGAGATAGGCGGTCATCTTCCTCTCTCTCCTGGGCGAAGGAAAAGTGCGGCAGATCGCAGCCGAACGCGCGATCGTTTCAGGCGCGAACCCTATCCCTCGGCTCAAGCAAGGGACCGGTGCGGGCGGAGCGACGGTCGCCACGCCCACGCGCCGGCCCGTTCGCGCGGGCCAGCGAGTAACCGGATGTTCGAAGTTGTCTTCGCGCCGGCGCGCGATGAATTGCCGGCGATCATGGTCGACAGCCGATGCCGGCCTGCGCTGCTCACGTCAAATGCCCGCGGACAACCCGGCATCATATTTTCGGAAAATTCGATAATAACACTATGCCGGTGATTTGCCCGACGTGTCAAATTTGATCGAAATGCAGCAGTCAGGCCTTGCGATTTCGATAACCGCCGCTCCAAATCCGGTCCGAGCGAACAAAAAGCCCGCTGCCGAGTTCGCGGCGCGGGCTCTATGATTTCTTCGACGATGGCAAAATGCGCCTGATTTGCCCGACGTGTCAAGCGCAGATAGTTGCGCCGGCCGGCAACGCAACTTCAGCCCGTCGGGCGCGGCCGGCGGAGGAGATCTTCCGATGTATGTCGTTGCGGTCGTGCTCGCCGGCTTGTCCGCCCTGTTCTATGTGGCGAGCCAGCACCAGCTCGGAGCGGTCGGCGCCGATGTCTGTCAATATGGCAGCCTGTTCTGCGACAAGCCGCACTACATGATGACGGGCGCGTTGCTGGCCGCCATCTGGGGCAAGTTCGTGAGCATGCGCTGACACGAGCCGGCGCGAAGCTTCGATCAACCCGTCAGTTCTTGATCGCGTAGAGCGGCGTTCTCACCATCAGCTGGTAGACCGGCTTCGGCGCCCAGGCGATCTGCGCGGTGATGCCGAACAGCCGGTTGTCGTCATCGTCCATGCGGTCGAGATCCAGCCTGACCAGCGGCTGCGTGTAGGGCGCGATCGGCGTGACAGCAAGCAGCTGCGCACCGCCGAACGACTGGAGGCCGACGCGCGCGGAGACCTTCCAGTTGTTCTCCCACTGATAGAAGCCGCCGACATAGCCCGCCGTCGTGCTGCCGACATGCGCTAGCACTGAGTCGACCTCGACATGGGTATATTGAACGCCGGCGAGCCAGCCTTTCATCTCATCCGGATCGAGCGCGTATTTGGCTTCGATGACGGTGTTGAACGAGGTCGTCGCCAACGGCGCGTCCGGCACCGACCGGGTCAGCGTCGACTGCAAGGTGAGCGTCGGAAGCGCGCCGCCGTTCTGCTGATAGACATCGGCCTGGAAGCCGAGGAACCAGCTCGTGACCGCCACGTCGGACCAGCCGGACAGGCCGTTGTACGACGTGCTGCCGGTGAAGCCCGCGTAGAGCGACAACGCGTCGCCGAGATCGACCGTGAGCGGGACGTCGACGCCAAGGCCCTGGTTGGTCGGAGCCGACAGTTGCGGCCGTCCTGGCAAGGCTGGACGGTCGAGCAGCTTGCGCAAGGTGGCGAGCTGCGACAGCGTCCCGAACAGGGAGGTGTCGCCAAGGCCCGTCGACAATGCTCCGCCGGGCACATAGGCGTAGTTCGTGCGGAAATCGATGTAGACGTTGGCAAGGCCCGGCGCCGCCGCGTCCGCCTCATCGTCCTTGGCAAGGGCGCCGCCGCTCGTCACCAGCGCCGCGCCCGAGACAAGAGCGAATATCCGCCGCTGCGCCCGACCGCCGCGCAGCCGCCATTTCTCGTCTGCCATGAGACTTCCCCCGGAGACCGAAAATACGCCGGTCCGGCGCGATCCTTCAAGTGCGGATCGCGCGAGGCCCACCAGGTCAGGGGAAAGCTGCCGCGGTTCTCATGCCGACGACGCCGGCTTCGCGCCTGCGGCTCGCGCGGCCATGACCTGCCGCAGCACGCGCGACAGCTCGTCGACCGAGTAAGGCTTCTGGATCAGGCTGAAACCGTGACGGTCGCCGTCGGCGAGGACATGGCTGTAGCCGCTGTTGAGCACGATCGGGATCATCGGCAGCCGCCGGCGGATTTCCTGGCCGAGCGTCACCCCGTCCATGCCGGGCATCACGACGTCGCTGAGCACGAGGTCGAAGCTCTCGGGATCCTCGTCGATCATCCGCAGCGCATCCGTTCCGCTGCGCGCGAGCACCGTTCGGTAGCCGAGATCCTCGAGCAACTGCGTGGAGAACTCGCCGATTTCCGGATTGTCCTCGACGACCAGCACATTCCAGCGCGCGGCGAGCTGTTCGGGACCCTGCTCGCTCCGCTCGCGCGGTCCCAGCTGCTTGTGCGTCAGCGGGAGCAACAATGTCAGCTTCGTGCCCTTGCCGAGCTCACTGTCGACCAGCACCCGTCCGCCGGACTGATGAACGAAGCCGTAGACCTGAGACAGGCCGAGGCCGGTGCCGCGCCCAACCCCTTTGGTGGTGAAAAACGGCTCGAAGATCCGGTCGATCTGATCTGGAGGAATGCCGGATCCGGTGTCGCTGACGGCAATGGAGACGAACGACGACTGCCCGGGCCGACCGTCCTCTCGGACGATCTCGCCGCGAATGGTCAGGACGCCCTGCCCCTCCATCGCATCACGCGCATTGGCGACGAGGTTCACGAGCGCTGTCTCGAACTGATTGATGTCGACGTCGACCGGAAGCGGCCGCAATGCGAGGTCGAGTTCGATCACGGCCGGCGCTCCGAGGACGGTCTGCAGCATCTCTTCGATCCGCTCGATATGCCCCGCGGCATCGAAGACGCGGCGCTCCATCGGCGTCCGCCGCGCGAAGGCGAGCAACTGTCCGGTGAGCTTGGCGGCGCGATCCGCCGTGTCCGAGATCGCATCCACGTAGCGCCGCATGCGCTCCGGGGACAGCTGGCGCCGGCGCAACAGGTCGGCCGACGACCGGATCACGGTCAGCAGATTGTTAAAGTCGTGCGCGACGCCGCCGGTGAGCTGGCCGATCGCCTCCATCTTCTGGGCCTGGCGGAATGCTTCCTCCGCCTTGCGCCGTTCGGTCAGCTCGACCGCCTCGGGCACGATGGCGGCCACCTGTCCGGTCTCGTCCCGCACCGGCCGCATCTGGAAGTCGAACCAGCGCGAGCCGCCGACCGGCAGTTCGAGCTGCAGCTCCTGGCGCGCCCCGTCGCCGCGAGCGACGGCGTCGACCAGGGATCTGATCACCTCGGGCATGCCGGGCGTACCCGCAAACCACGGCGTCTCCCAGAATGGCAGCCCCGCGACCTCGTGCAGCGGCGCAGCGATCGCTTCGAGCGAGGTCGCATTGGCGTCCAGAAGCGTCCCATCGGACGAGAGCAGCGCTTGGAACGTGTAGCTCGCCTCGAAGATCGTCCGCAGCCGCGCCTCCTTGGCCTGCAGCTCCGCGGTACGCTCGGAGACCTGCGTCTCCAGACGCTCGTTCAGCTCACGCAGCGCGATCTCGGCCTCGTGCCGCACCCGCGACAGATCGATATTGGCGCGCACCCGCGCCAGCAGCTCGCGCGCGCTGAACGGCTTGGTGAGATAGTCGCTCGCCCCGGCATCAAGCCCCTCGACCTTGGCCTCCTCTCCGGCGCGCGCCGACAGCATGACCACAGGAATGTCGCGAAGCTGCGCATCGCTACGCAGCGCTTTCAGCAGGCCGAAGCCGTCGAGCCCCGGCATCATGACGTCGGTCAGCACGAGATCGGGGCGGCGCTGTCGGACGGCCTCCAGGGCCGCCATGCCATCGCTGACCGCCTCCACGTCATAATCCTCGCCGAGCAGACGGCGGACGTAGTCGCGCATATCAGGATTGTCGTCCGCGAGCACCACGCGATCACGGGCCGATGCCGTCGCGGAGCGAACTCCCAGGTCGTCGGATGATGACGGGTGAGGAAGCTCGAACGGCACACCGCCGTTCAACCACCCGAGCGCCTCCTCGATGTAGGCTTCGGCACGGACGTTGGTAACGGCCAGGACACGGGAAGGTCCGATCTGGCCCGCTGGCAGATGCGCCGAGCCTAGCGGAATGCGCACGGTGAAAACCGAGCCGCGGCCGAGCTCGCTGTCTACAGCGATCTCCCCTCCATGAAGCCTCACCAGCTCCTGAACGAGAGCGAGACCGATGCCGCTGCCCTCGAAGGATCGGCCGCGCGCGCCTTCGATGCGACGGAACCGTTCGAACAGGTGCGGCAGTTCACTGGGCGGGATGCCGGTGCCGGTGTCGCGAACCCTGAGCTCGGCATGATTGCCGTCAGTGGACAAGCCGATCGACACCGCGATTTCACCTTCGAAGGTGAACTTGAACGCATTCGACACCAGATTGAGAACGATCTTCTCCCACATGTCGCGGTCGACATACACCGGCTCGGACAGGGGCGTGGGGTCGATGGTGAGACGCAGGCCGGCAGGATCCGTCGCCGAGCGGAAGTTGGATACGAGCTCGGCCGTGAAAACCGCAAGATCGATCGGCTCGAAGTGCGCGGTCATGCGGCCGGCCTCGATGCGCGAGAAGTCGAGCAGCGTGTTGACGAGCTTCAACAGGCGAATGCCGTTGCGGTGGATCAGGCTGAGGACGGATCGCGCGTCGGAGGTGAGTTGGGCCTCGTCGCGGCCGAGCAGGTCTTCCAGCGGGCTCAACATCAGCGTCAGCGGCGTGCGAAACTCGTGGCTGATGTTGGAAAAGAACGTCGTCTTGGCGCGGTCGATTTCGGCCAGCGCTTCCGCCCGACGCCGCTCTGCCTGATAGGCCCCGCCATTGCTGACGGCCGCTGCAATCTGCCCCGCGACGAGGTTCAGGAAGCGGGCATAGCTCTCGTCGTAGAGACGGAACGGATTGAGACCTGCGATGAGGAATCCGCCCCGTCCGGCTTCCCCCGACGCGGGCAGCGGAAGCACAACGGCGTGCTGTGGCGGCTGACGCCATCCGCCGGTCGGAAAGCTGAGGCCGAACCGCCGCGGAAGGTCACGAACCAGCACCGCATCCTGCAGCTTCAGCGCTTCAGCCAGAGGCCACGTTCCCTCCGGCTGAATTCTCAGCCTCGGCTGAACGGCAGGATGATCGCGGTCGATGCCGGTCAGGGCCTCCAGTCGCGCCGCCTCGCCGTCCGGGTCGGTCATGTAGATCATTGCGAACGGCAGGTCGCGCGACTCCCGCGCCAAGGCGTCCGCGCAGCTTGCGCAGGCCTGATCGATGCTGCGGGCCCCGGCCCCGGCATTTGCCAGTTCGCGCAGCAACGACAGCTGGCGCTCGCTGATCACGCGCTGAGTGTCATCGGTGTTCGCGCAGAAGATTCCTCCGGGTGATCCATCGTCGTCCGGAATGGGACTGTAGGAAAATGTGTAGTACGTCTCCTCGGGAAAGCCGTTGCGCTCCATGATCAGGAGTTGCGCCTCGACATAGGTGCCCTGATCACCGCCGCCGGCCTTGGCCAGCAACGGACCGATGTCCTCCCAGATCTCGTGCCAGACTGCAGAGATCGGTCGGCCGAGAGCCCACGGATGTTTGCCGCCGATGATGGTCTTGTAAGCATCGTTGTAGAGATAGATCAGCTCCCTGCCCCAACCGATCCAGATCGGCTGTTGGGATGTCAACATGATCCTGACGGCCGTCTTCAGGCTCTGCGGCCAACGCGCCGGCGGTCCGATCGAGGTGCTCTCCCAATCGAACCGCAACATCAGTCCGGCCAGCTCACTGCCTCCGGAAAAAAGCCTCTCGCGCTCGGCCATGCCGAGCTCCTGATCGTGCCCTGTTTGTCGCTGGTCCGGCACGCGCTCCCCCTGGTCGAAATCCGACGTGATCTGGAACGCTGGTAATCTCCTCCGGTTCCGGAGCCGGGAACAAAAAGGGGTCGTGCGACTTCGAGAGACATACACCGCCGGGGGAGCGCTGCCATGGCCACGACCATCGGATCTGAACCGAACAAGCCGAAACGGTCGCTCTGGAGCGTATTCCGGCTGTTGGGTCCAGGTCTCGTGACCGGTGCCGCCGACGACGATCCGTCGGGAATAGCGACGTACTCCCAGGCCGGCGCGCAGTTCGGCTACGGGCTGTTGTGGACGGTCTTTCTGACAGCGCCTTTCATGATCGCGATCCAGCTGGTGAGCGCGCGCATTGGCCGTGTCACCGGCAAAGGGCTGGCGGCCAACATCACCGCGCTTGCGCCACGCGGCATCGTCTTCGGCCTCGTCGCGCTCCTGGTCGGCGCCAACACCTTCAACATCGCAGCCGACATTGCGGCGATGGCGGAGTCGCTGTCGCTGGTGATCGGCGGTCTCAATCATGAGCACGCGCTGATCTTCGCCGCCGGCTCGACGCTGCTCCAGGTATTCCTGCCCTACCGCCGCTACGCACCCTTCATCAAGGTGCTGACCCTCAGCCTGTTCGCCTACGTCGCGACCGCCTTGATGGTCAAAGTGCCCTGGAGCACGGCGCTGCTCGCGGCGGTTTGGCCCAGCTTCTCGACGGAGGCCAACTATCTGCTGACGGTGGTGGCTGTGCTCGGCACCACCATCAGCCCCTACCTGTTCTTCTGGCAGGCCTCGCAGGAGGTCGAGGAGATGAACCAGGGCAAGGTCGACCGTCCCTTGCGCGAGCTGTCGAAGAAGGACCACCCCGACCTCCGACGGATCAGGATCGACACCACGATCGGCATGATCTTCTCGAACGCGATCGCGTTCTTCATCATCGTGACGACCGCCACGGTGCTGCACGCGCATGGCATCACCAGGATCGACTCGGCGACGCAGGCGGCCGAAGCCCTACGCCCGCTCGCGGGCGACTTCACCTTCCTGTTGTTCGCGCTCGGCATCATCGGGACCGGCATGCTGGCGATCCCGGTGCTGGCGGGCTCGGCGGCATACGCCGTCGCCGAGATCTTCGGCTGGCACGCGACCCTGGAGGCCAAGCCGGACGAGGCGGTCGGCTTCTACAGCATCATCGCTGCCGCCACGATCATCGGCTTCGGGCTCGGCTTCACCGGCATCGACCCGATCCATATGCTGGTGTGGAGCGCCGTGCTCAACGGCATCGCCGCTGTGCCGATCATGGCGATGATGATGGTGATCGTGTCCAATGCCAGACTGATGGGCCGCTTCCGCGGACGGACTTGGCTGATCGCCCTGGGGTGGATGGGGACAGGTATCATGGCCATCGCCGTGCTGGCGCTGCTTTGGTCATTCGTCACGGGCCGCGCCTAGCGGCCATCGCATTTCCCTCTGCGTGGGCTGCAACGCAGTTGCACAACGTCATTGGTGCAATGCGGAACGTAAACTGTGTTAACAGTCCCGTTCCCGCCATCCCGCCGCGATTGATGCCGATCAACGTCGGGCGCGCTCCGGTATGGCGGTGCTCGAACAAAGGACCTCGGAGACTGCCTTGACCCAGCCGCAACGCATGAGCGCATCGACGCTACCCCCCTATTCTCCGCGCGGACTCGCGCTGCTGCGCGATCCGCTGCTCAACAAGGGCACCGGCTTTACCGAGCAGGAGCGCGATGCGCTCGGCCTGCGCGGCTTCCTGCCCGCCGGGGTCATGTCGATGCAGGCCCAGGCCGAGCGGATCCTGGTCAATCTTCGCAGCCTGTCCAGCGACCTCGAGAAGTACGTGGCACTGAACGCACTGCATGACCGCAACGAAGCGCTGTTCTTCCGGGTGGTCTGCGACAACATCGACGAGATCCAGCCGCTGATCTACACGCCGACCGTCGGCCTCGCCTGCCAGAAATTCGGCCTGATCTTCCAGCGTCCGCGCGGCCTGTTCATCTCGGCCAACGACCGCGGCCGGATCGCGGAGATCCTCGCCAACTGGCCGTATCGCGCCAAGCTCATCGTCGTCACCGACGGCGAGCGCATACTGGGCCTCGGCGATCTCGGCGCCAACGGCATGGGCATTCCGGTCGGCAAGCTGTCGCTGTACTCGGCCTGCGCCGGCATCCATCCGGAAGAGTGCCTGCCCGTCATGCTCGATGTCGGCACCAACAACGAAGAGCTTCTGGCCGACCCCTACTACATTGGGCTGCGCCAGAAGCGCCTTACGGGCGAAGCCTACGACACGTTCGTCGACGAGTTCATGACCGCGGCCCGCGCCGCCTTCCCGGGCGTGCTGATCCAGTTCGAGGACTTCGCCAACCACGCCGCATTCAAGCTGCTGCACAAATATCGCGACGACGCCTGCGTCTTCAACGACGACATCCAGGGCACGGCGGCGGTGGCGCTTGCCGGCCTGTTTTCGGCGCTGCGCATCACCGGCGGCAAGCTCCGCGACCAGACGGTGCTGTTCCTCGGGGCCGGCGAGGCGGCCACCGGCATCGCGGATCTCGTCGTCTCCGCCATGATGGCCGAGGGCCTGTCCGAAGCAGAGGCGCTGCGGCGCAACTGGCTGACGGACTCGCGCGGCCTCGTCATCAAGGGGCGAGAGAACCTGCACGGCCACAAGCTGCGCTATGCGCACGACCAGGCGCCGATCGCAGACTTCCTGACCGCGATCAGGACGCTGAAGCCGACCGCGATCATCGGCGTGGCGGCCGTCGGCGGCGCCTTCACGCCAGAAGTGCTGCAGGCCATGGCCGAACTGAACGAGCGACCCATCATCTTCGCGCTCTCCAACCCGACCTCGAAGGCGGAATGCTCCGCGGAGTCGGCCTATCGCTATACCCAGGGCCGCGCGCTGTTCGCCTGCGGCAGCCCCTACGATCCGGTCAAGCTCGACGGCAAGACCTTCGTGCCGCGCCAGGGCAACAACTCCTACATCTTTCCCGGCGTCGGCCTGGGTGCCATCGCCAGCGGCGCGCGGCTGGTGACCGACGAGATGTTCATGGCCGCCGCGCATACCCTGGCGAACTGCGTCACCGGCGCCGATCTTGAGCAGGGCAGCCTTTACCCGGCGCTGCCGCGCATCCGCGAGGTGTCTGCCTATATCGGCGCCGCGGTGGCCGGCGTTGCCTATCAGAACGGGCTCGCCACAGGGCCTGCGCCGAACGATCTGCTCGGCTTCGTCGAGTCGAAGATGTACGACGCCCGCTACTGAGCCCGAGATCGCGGATGCCTCGGGCTCACCGAGGTCGAGTGAGGAGGCATCCGCTCTATTGATCCGGAACGATCGCATTGCTCGGCGTCGGCCGGTCCGTGATCTGCTGACCGAACAGGCTGGCGACCAGTTCGACGGCGACGCGCGCGGTCTTGCCGCGCTCGTCGAGGAACGGGTTGAGCTCGACGATGTCGACCGAACGGACCAGGCCGGAATCGTGCAGCATCTCCATGATGAGATGCGCCTCGCGATAGGTCGCGCCGCCCGGTACGGTCGTGCCGACGCCGGGGGCGACCTCGGGATCGAGGAAGTCGACATCGAAGCTCACATGCAGGACGCCGTTCCGCGCACGAACCTTGTCGAGGATCCGGCGCATCAGCACGCCGACGCCGAATTCGTCGATGGCGCGCATGTCGGCGATGCTGATACGCCGGAGACGCAGCAGTTCCTTTTCCGCTCTGTCGATCGAGCGGATGCCGAACAGCTCCAACTGATCTGGGGTGATGGACGTGCGTGCCTCGTCGCCGAGCAGACCATCGAGACCCGGCTCGCCGCACAAGAACGCGGCGGACATGCCGTGCATGTTCGCCGTGATGGTGGTTTCAGGCGTGTTGTAATCGGCATGTGCGTCGAGCCAGAGCACGAACAGCTCGCGCCCGATCTCGCGGCAATGGCGCGCGATCCCATTCACCGACCCCATCGACAGCGAATGGTCGCCGCCGAGGAACACCGGGATGGCGCCGGTCTGCGCCAGCTCTTGACTGCGACGCGCCAGCACCCGCGACCAGCGCTGGATCTGGCGATAGTGCTTGGCCTTCATCGGGGGCTCGTCAACCTGCTCCGTCATGTCGGCGATGCCGACATCGCCGTAGTCGGTGACGTCGAGCCCGAGGCTTTCCAGCACGGTGACGAGACCTGCGGTGCGCAGCGCAGCAGGCCCCATCAGCGTACCGCGGACCGACGCGCCGAGATCGATCGGCGCACCAAGGACGGCGATGCGATGTGGCGTTGTAAGGTCTGGAGAAGCCAAGACGGAATCCTTTCATCGACGGCCGGTCGCCCAGCGTAGCGCGATTTTGCACCGCATGCTTCGCCAGCGACGTCTCGGTCCATGGGAACCAATCGCATCAGCCGGCATTTTCAGGAGCACTACATTCGCCCTCGGCCGAATCGCGTCGGCACGGGGGTGCCAATCCGACGAGCCGCGGCAAGAAGGCAACGACAGTGAACAGCGAAACGTTCGAAACACCTCCACAGCCGGGCGTTGCCGAACGCGCGCTCGACACCGCGACGGACATGTCACACACACTCGGCGAGGTGGTGGGCACGCTGGGTGCGGCCGTCGACCGACTGAGCGAAGCGGCAAGGGCCGCGCGGCGGCCCGGAACCGCCCTGTCGACCATCAGCGCGATCACCCGCGAGGCGCCGCTCGCGAGCCTGTTCGTCGCCTTCCTGCTCGGGGTCACCGTCGCACGCCGGCGTTGAGGAGCGGTGGTCAGAACAGCCGCGGCCCGCGCCGGTCGAGCTGTGATTCCCATGTCAGCAGCGTGGCCGCGATGGTCATGATCGCGATCCCGGCGACACTGATCAGCAGCTGCATCGCCAGCCCGCTCGCCACGTCGGTCAGAATGACCTGGCCGAGGAAGGCCAGCAGCACACCCTGGCAATAGATCGGGAGCGAGTTCTCGCCGCACCTGATCATGGCCGTCATCAGCGGACGAATCGGCCCCTTCCAGTCCCGCGGCGCCAGCCGCGACACCACGAAGGCAAGCGCCAGGAAGTGCAAGAGCCGCACTGGCGCCAGGTGGCTCTTGTAGATCGGATAGATCAGGCCGCTGATGGCCGACGGGATCAGGTTCTCGAGACTCTTGAACTCCCAGCTGAGCGCCATCAACAGGCTGAACGCGAGATAGGTGATCGCCACGATCAACAGCGCTCGCGAGTCGAGGAGCGGACGCAGGCGCGTGGTGCCGGCACAGCCGTACCAGGCGCCGATCACGAACAGGAACTGCCAGGCGAACGGATTGAAATACAGTTCGCCGCTCGGCCACGCCGGCACCTGCCAGCTGAACAGCTGAACCATCATGTAGAGCAGGAATGAAAGCACCAGCGTCAACGTCGCGCTGGTGATCATCAGCCACAGGATGACGGGAAAGCAGATGTGCAGGATTGCGAACGTCAGCAGGATGTCGGTGTTGACGGGCGCGAATTGCAGCAGCGCCACATGCACCAGCGTGGGCCCGGGCTCGCGAAAGAAGAAGCCGGTGTTGGTCTCGTCGACGAAGCGCGTGCCGCCGCCGATCACCCAGACCAGCGCCGCATAGGCGAGCAGCAGCACCAGGAACGCCGCATAGATCTCCCAGGCGCGCCGCAGCGCCCGCACCACCGTGGTCGCCCAGCCCTGCTTCGGCAGCGCTCCGCCATAGGCGAGCATGCAGGTGTAGCCGGAGACGAAGACGAACACCTCGGAGGTGTCGCTGAAGCCGTAATTGCGCAGCGTCAGCCACGCCAGCGAATTGTCCGGAACATGATCGATGAAGATGAACCAAAGGGCGAGCCCCCGGAACGCGTCGACCCGGAGGTCACGACCTCCGTTGCCGCTGCCGGCTGCCACGCTATCTGTCTTCGCCAGCTCTTGATCATCGGCAAACAAGATGGACCTCGTCTCGGGATGGCGGACTAACATCGACTCCGGCATGTCGTGCCTTGATATCTCCTGCCGGCCATCGATCGGAACTCGAATCCGCCACACGCGTCGTCCGCCCTTCTGGCAAATTTCGGGCCCTTGAACGCAGCCCCCGTCTGCGTCTTCAGGCTGCCCCGCGATTTCCGCCGATTGTGCACGGCCGATATCCGTACCGGAAAAGTGTGCACGGAATCCGGGCACCTGCGGAACATTGTCGGCATGGTGGTGTTAACCCTCTAACCACCGCGGAGCTGGCAATTGTTCCAGTCCCGTATTTGCCCGGATTGATTGTAGATTGGTTAGACATTGACTTTGAGTGGAAGTGTTGACAGGGGGGGGTTCCGTGATCCACCGAGGTGTTCAATATACCGTCGTGGCGACTGCTGAACCGGACATTTGGGAATGGCGGTACGAGTTTGGCGATCAGATCAAGACCGGACGCACCCAGACCAGACTCGCTGCGCTCGCAGCGCGGCGCGTGAAGTCGAAGATCGATGCGGCCCTCCGTGCGGCCCAGACGGGTTCCGTGTCCACGGTAAACGTTGCCGAACGGATCGGCAGGGCGAAGGCCGCATCGCATAGCCTGACCTGACATTCTGCCCTCCGGCAGTCCGGCACGCGCCGGTCGCCTCATCGTCTGTTGAGACAGATCAAGGCATCGATGCCGGCATTTGTCATGTTCAGATGATGGAAACTCTCGTTTTTCGCTGCTCCCAGACGGGATCGAACGTTCAGATCGACTTGGCCGCACCGGCTCTTGCCGACCAGTTCGATGCCTATGAGGCGGCCGCATGCCCAGCATGTGGCGGTACGCATCTCGTCAACAGGCTGAGCGGAAAGATGCTGAGCGACAGGGAGGGCTCGACATGTCCTACGTTGCGGAAGAGTTGACGATCACCGCCTCGACCGACGTGTCTCGCCCGGCCGATATGTCTTGGCTGCGCCGCGCGACCGCGCTCCTGAAGGCAATCGTCAGCCGGATCGACCTGTCCCACTTTCCCAAATCATGCTGTAATTGACGTCGAGATTCATCGACGTGCCGCGCGTGCCTGCGAGACGGAGCCGCCAAGATCGCTCCTCTCCGGGGGCGAAACATTCCTTCGTGAGCCACCCGCCGTCACTCCGGCGAGGTATGCCACCACCCAACAGACAAAGATCAGGAGTTCCTTGATGCACGCCTCGGTGATGAGAGTTATGGCGATCGCGATCGCGGCTGCGGCATCGACACCGGCCTGGGCCGCCGATCCGGATCACGGCGGAGATCTGGCCCGTCGCTGGTGCGCCTCGTGCCACCTCATCGAGGGGACGCAGAAGCAGGCCAGCGCGGACGTTCCCTCCTTCGCCCAGATTGCTCAGAGAACGGATTTCACGCCGGAGAAGGTCGCGTTTTTCCTGCTCGACCCGCATCCGAAGATGCCAAGCTTCCCGCTCAACCGGCTGGAGGCAGCCGACATCGCCGCCTATATCGGCAGCCTGCGAAAATAGGGCTGGGCTCTTTCGCCCGTCTCGTCCGCTCGCATCCATTCGGCGGCAGCACTGCCGCCGAGTTCCGTCCATGCAGACCGTCGCTCCTGCGACGGCGAGGCTCGCGCTTCAGCTCTTGGGCTCGGTCGCCTTGCTCGCGGCCGACATGATGCTCGCCGTGATCGTCTTCATGTGTTCACCGGCGTTGGTGAACTGGCTGCGCAGGAACTCGGACTGGATCCGCATCGCCTCCTCGAGCTCGGTGGCGTGAACGAGCTTTCGAGCGTGCTCGAAGGCCGTCTTGATGTTCTGCTCGGTAAGAGTGAGCGCCTGCTTGGACATGTCGGCGGCAGGCCCGGGAACTGTGCCGATCGACTTGCCGGCTGCGTCGAAGAACATCTCGAATGCTTTTTCAGCCTGCGAGATGGTCTTTTCGGCCAGGTCCCGCAGTTCAGCGGGCACTTCCAGTTTGGTTTGGGTCATCGTTGCTTCCTCCACGACAGATCCAACTACCACATCCGACTCCCTGCGTCGCCGTACAAATGGATGCGGAGGAAAGCCGCCAGCGGCTGTCAGAATGCGGCTATACGTTGACGCGCAATCTGCAAAGCGTATTCGATCGAAGCGAGGTGACGATCATAGATCCGTCGCGCGCGCTCGTCCGCAACAGGCCCGAGAGCTCTCGCGCATGCTGCAGGGCAAGATCGAGGAGGAGGACAGTTTTTCTCGCATCCTCCCTGACGCTGAATGCACCGACTCGCACGGTGTCCATGAGGCCAGCACCGGCCACCACAACCACCGCCTTCTGCTCAGCGCTCGCAAAGGCGGCCTCAGGAGAGAGTGTCCTCGTGCGAAAGGGAACGATGTTGGTCATTGGCCTTTCCCCTCGGCGGAGGCGGATCTGCATCAAATTTTCAGCATTATACACGTGGCCTTTTACGGAAGGCTTTGAGCGCTCGCATAAGGCATGGCCGCACCGGCCTCAAAGCGAGCGGCGGGATTGACCCGAAAGCAAAGGAAAGGGCGCCGAGTCCGGCGGATCTTGTCAGCCCCGGTTGCGGCAAGCGCCGCTCAGCCCGAGAAGCGGCGCCGATACTCCGACGGCGACACGCCGAGATGCCGCAGGAACGCCCGCCGCATGCGCTCGTCGTCGCCAAAGCCCGCCCGTTTGGCGATTTCGACCACGTTTTCGATCTGGCGGCTTTCGAGTAGGAGGCGCGCCGTCTCGACCCTGAGCGCCTCGACTCCCTGTGCCGGGGTCATGCCGGTGCGGCTGACATAGGTGCGCGCAAAGGTGCGCGGCGTCATGCCGGCTCGCGCGGCCAGCGCCTCGACCCGCAAGTCGCTGGCGATGTTCTCGATGATCCAGGCATGCAGCGCACTGAACCGACCCTCGACGTCGGACGCCTGCGCCGCCAGGACGGTCGAAAACTGACTCTGGCCACCAGGACGTTTCAGAAAGACGACGAGCCGGCGCGCCACGTCGAGCGCGATCGTATGGCCGAAATCCTCCTCGATCATCGCCAGCGCGAGATCGATGCCGGCGCTCACGCCTGCGGATGACCAGACCCGGCCATCCTGCACAAAGATCGCGTCGGGCTCGACCTTCACGTTCGGAAAACTGTCCTGCAGACGGGGGCAGTAGCGCCAATGTGTCGCGGCCCGCCTGCCCTCCAGCGCGCCGACCCATGCCAGCGCAAAGGCGCCCAGGCAGACGGATGCGATGCGCCGGGCACCGGGGAGCACCTGGCCGATCCACTGCATCACCGTCTCGTCCTGCCGCAGCTTCCAGATGCCAGGCCCCCCCGGGATCAGCAGCGTATCGACCTCCTCAGGCTTCAGGGACGAGAGTGGCGCAGTGTCGATCATCAGGCCGACATCGGTCGGCACCAGTCCGCCCTCCTTGGACACGTAGCTCAGCGCATAGCCCGGCCCCGGCAGCTCGATCTCGCTGAGTTCGGCGAACACCTGCGCCGGGCCGGAAACGTCGAGCAACGTCACTCCGGGAAAGGCAAAGATGGCCAGCCGCCTTTCGGCACTATCTCGACGCACCGCAGCACGCCGGGGAGAGTTGGCAGAATTCGAGGGCATATTGTCCTTTAAGCCATCGGAGGACCGCCTGTATAGCTCGACCTTGCAGTGGTGGAGTTCACGCGATGTCGCGCAATTTGGACGGTCGATACAGGACCATCGCCTCGCCCTGGGACGACTACACCGTCTACAGCTTTTCCGACGCGTCGGAGATCGAGCTGTCTGATCGGCAGCCGATCATGGATGCGATGAATTCGATCATTGCCATTAACTGGAAAGCAATCGAACCGCATTGGACCGCGGCCTCGTCGCCATTCAACGGCAAATACGGCCTCGTTCTGGTCTACGATCACGTCGGACTGGTCGCGTTCTCGGTCTATCGCGTGATGACCATCGCGCAGCGGCCGGCCATTTATCGCAGTGGGACCGAAGTATTACCCGCACATCAGGGTCGTGGCCTGTATGGGTTCTTTACGTCGCAGATCCTCAGGCATCACGGGTCGGTCACACCCGGCGAAGAAATTCTTTACGGATGGCGTACGCGCAACCCGATCGTGTGGGCTGCCAACGCCAAGATCTGCGAGAGAGTCGCGCCGTCGCTGCTCGATGAGACGGCGGATGCCGAGTTGCAGGCCGCCTGCGTCGAGATGTGCGCGACGATCTATCCGGGCAAGCCGCTCGAGGTGCCCCGCATGATCATGCGCGGCGCCTACGGACACATCCAGCACATCAGGCAAGACTATCACGGCAGGGCCTCGCTGGTCGAGACCGCGATGTCGCGGATCATCCCGGATTCCGCCGACGCCCTGTTCTCCGTCGGCTATGCGAGGGTGTGATGGCGGCGCTCGGACAACAAGCGGTCGCATCCTCTCCGCTCCGGTTCCTCGATCGCGCCTATGTTGCGTGGGGTACAGTCGCGCTCGCCTACGCCGTCGCCTTCCTGCAGCGGATGTCGCCGCAGACCGTGGGCCTCGACTTCATGCGCGACTTCGGCACCGACGCCTCCGGCGTCGCGATGCTCGCTTCCAGCTACTTCTGGGGCTACACCTTGATGCAGATCCCCGCGGGCGTTCTGGTCGACCGCTACGGTGTGAAGCGTGTCGTGCTGTGCAGCTTGACGGCGTCGGTGCTCGGCAGTGCCGCCTTCGCCCTGTCGCCCAGCCTGCTCGACGTCTTCGTCGCGCGCGTGGTCGTGGCCTGCGGCGACGCGCTGGTGTTCACGGCGCTGCTGAAGCTCGTCGCGCAGAGCTTTTCCGACCAGCGTTTCGGCTTGATGTCCGGCATCTCCCAGGTGTCGGGCTATGTCGGCGGCGTCCTCGCCACGACCCCGCTCGCCGCTGCGGTCAGCGGCTTCGGCTGGCGCGCCTGCTTTCTCTTCATCGCCTGCGTCGGCGTCGCGAACTTTGCCTGCGCGTTCGCGACCTTGAAATCGGCACCGGCGAACTACACCAGCCGGACGTTGAAGAGCGTCCTGGTCACAAGCTGGCATGCGCTCGGATCGGCCGCGACCTGGGGCTGCGCCATGAGCTTCGCTGCCCATTTCGCGGTCGTGACCACGCTCGCCGGGGTATGGGGCATCCCGATGGTCGCGCATTATTTCGGCATCTCGCCTTCGGCGGCCGGCGGTCCCCTGCTCGCTTTCATGGTCGGCAACGCCATCGGATCGATCTTTCTCGGCCATGCCGCGGACCGGATGCAGTCGCTCAATGCAGCTCTGATCTCCATCACCTTGCTGCGCATGCTGCTCGTCGTGATGCTGTTGCCGGCACTGGCGCACAGCTTCGGCTTCTTCTATGTCGGCGCGGTGTTCGCCGTGCTCGGTCTGGTGGCCGGGGGCACCGTGCCGCTGATCCTGAAAAGCACCAAGCATCTCTACACGGCGGAGCGCATCGGCGTCGGCGCATCGATCAATACGACGGCCGCCGGCATTTTTGCCGGACTGGCTCAGCCGGTGATCGCCTTTGCCATGGTGAGTGCGAGCGGCCTCAACCCCGACATCGGATCAAGCCTGCGCAGTGCCGCCAGCGATTCCGGCTACGCAGCCCTGATCGAAATTCTCGTTCTGATGTCGCTTCCTGGACTCCTTGGGCCGCTGATGATGAGGCGCAAATTGATACTTCGTACTTAAGCATAAGAACAGAGAGGGTCAGTATGTCGCGTTTGTATTTGAGAAGGGACGAAGCCCGATCCGGCCATCAGGCCGGCACCTGGCAAAGTGTCCTGTTTTCGGAATTCGAGGCTCAGATGAGCAGCGAAGCAAGACCCTTTCCGTGCGTATTCGGCGTCGCGGGCTATCGTCACGATCAGCTTCGTTATCTGTTTCTCGACCCCATCGACATCGACGTGCTCGGCCAGCAGCTCGCCTTGTTCGTCTCGGAGAGCCGCTCGCACGGACCCAACACCTCGCTGGTGCTGTTCACGCGCCCGCGCCCGGTCCAGACCATCAACTCTTACTACAAGAAGTTCTGGCACATCCTCGATCAGCTGGCGCGCGTCGACAGCCAGCCGTGGCCCGCCGAAATTCCCGAGACCGTCGATCATCCGATGTGGGAGTTTTCGTTTGCCGGTGAGCCGATCTTCGTCGTCTGCAGCACGCCCGCGCATGTGATGCGGCAAAGCCGCCGCTCGAGCGCATTCATGCTGACCTTCCAGCCGCGCTGGGTGTTCGAACGGATGCTCGGCACGGAGGAGGCGGCCGCCAAGGCCTTCGGCGAGGTGCGCAAACGGCTGGTCCCGTTCGACACGACGGCGCCTTCGCCCCAGCTCGGACGCTACGGCAATCCGGAGGGCCGGGAGTTCAAACAGTACTTCCTCTACGACGACAACCAGCCGCCGCCGGCCTGTCCCTTCCACAAGCTGGCGCAGACCAAGCCATCGTCCATTGCAGACAAGGAGCAGGCCGCATGACCCAGATCATCGCTGGAACGAAGACCAGCTTCGCGATCGATCCCGACATCCTAGCGTTGTTGCCGACGCAGGGCTGCATCGAGCTGCAGCACGATGCGGCCGGCAAGGTTCACGCCTTCCATACCCACCCGGTCGACGAAATCCTCGTCGTGATCCAGGGACGACTCACGTTTCGTTGGGAAGGTGGCGAGCGCATCTGCACGGCCGGCGACAGGATTCTGCTGCCGGCCGGGACGCTGCACGAATCGGAAGCGCTGGATGATGCAATCTATGCGATTGCGACGCGACCTCCCGCAACCATTGCGGGTAATCGGGAGGGATGAGCTCAGGACAGAGGGCGATCGGTCTCCGAAAGGGACTCCGCGGTCAACCGCTCAACCATCTCGATCACCTCGATGCGCTGGCCCGGAGCCAGCTTCAGGAATGCCTTCAGCAGACGAAGGCTTTCCACGGCTTCGCTCGATGGGGCTCCGAGCTTCGTGTGCAGCTCCGCGATGAATGTTGAATTCTTCATCTCGCACCTTTGGCAGGAAACAGTAATGCCAGTCCTTAGCAAACGTGAAGGCCTTGCACGCAAGGTAGATACTGCAGCAATCGAGGCTGAAAGTCTCGGTCTGACGACTGCGACCCTGATCCTCAGGATGGCCCGCCTGGAAATCGACCGTGCGGAACCCGACGAGGTTGAAAGTATGCCAGCGAACAACTCTTGCAGCAAGCCGAACTGACCGGTTGGTTGATTTCGGCGTCACAATTTGAGCCTTCTGGCAGTTTCTGGCTGACGATACCAGTGGAAACGGTCGTTTACCGAACGAGGCGGGGGGATTACGGCAGCGGTAAGCTTGTCCTCCACATTAGAGGTCTTCTATAGTTTGCTTGGGGGGAAGAATGGGTTGCGGATCTCGCTCGGGATCCGTGCCCACTCCCGCGACACAGCGGCTGCAGGAAGACCATGCGCACTTATTATTTCGATATGAAGGATGGCATTCCGACCAGAGACCGGACCGGCCTGGAATTTGCGACGAGTGCAGGGGCGATCGAGCACAGCCGGGATTTGGCCCGGCGCCTCCGGCACGACCCGCGCATCACCGACCGCAGGCTGTCCATCGTCGTCGTCGACGAATCTGGCGCGGAGGTTCACCGCGAACCGGTTTATCCGGCTGCAGTGAAAGCCAGCCTGTCCTGATTTTTTCATAGGCGTGCCGGCAGTGACTGCGCGCTGACTGCTTTTTCTACTTTTCGTAGAGGAAACGAAAAGCCGAACAACTCTTGAGTGTGCATATCGGGCACGCGATCGGGCCGCTTCCGCAGCAAGAGCACCTTGAGGGCTAGACGCCCCGCCGATCCACTCCACCGGCTCTCCCCTTCCCTCGGCCGCCAACGAACGCCGCCGCTGCGCCACCGAGGGCCTATTGCTGCTTCTCCCAGAACGAGAGCAGGCCCTGCGAGGCCGAGCCGCCGATCACGCAAGGGATGCCGACGGCGACCTGCCCCAGCGCGGCGGCCGAGACACAACCGAGCGCAAGGGCGCCGACGCCGAGCTGTCCCCAGAAATCCATGTTGCGCCGGGCGTCAGAGCCCCTGGTCTTGAGCTCCTCGACGGCGGCGACGGCATCCTTGCGGACGGCGCCGAGCTGCACCGTATCGGCGGCCTCAACCACCTCCCTGAGCGGCTCCTTGACCGGTCCCGACTGCCGCGCCAGCTCCTCCCGGAGATAGTCGCGCAGGCTGGCATCGCGCACCGAATAGCTGGCAAGCGTATAGCGCGCCATGCTGCCGATCGTCAGCTTGTCGACCGTGTCGCGGCTCTTCGACCACGGCAGCATCTGCACGATGCGCTGGATCGGTACGCGCGAGCCGGTTGCGAAGTAATAACCCCAGAGGATGTCGAGCAGATCCTGGTGGGTCGCGTAGCTGAGCCGTGTGTCAAGCTTGCGCTCCTCCTTCTTGAACGGATTCTGCGTCAATGCGCCACGCAGCTTGTCCATCACGCCAGGCTTCGTTTCCTCCAATGGGATGTCCATCAAGGTCGGCTGTGCGCCGCTGAGATAGCCGTCGACCATCACGCGGCGGCCCGGCATCTTCGGCGCGACCCTGCGCATGAGATTGCGCCAGTCCGGCAGACCCGAATAAGCGATGGCACGCACGACCACCCACTCCTCCTCGGGAGGCACGGGAAAGAAGCTGTTGACGAGTTGTTCGGCCTTGGCGGGATTGGAGCCGATCGCCCCCGCGATGAAGCCGAGATAGATGCCAGCGTTCTCCGGCTCCTTGAACGTCTGCGAATGAAACAGCACCCGGACCGCCGCCGGCACATGGGCGTAGTCGGGTTTGGTGCGATAGTTGTAGATCCAGTTCTGGACGACACCGAGCGACGCGCGTGGGTCGATCTCTGGGACGACCGCAGCAGCAAGGGCTGATTGAACGAAAGTGCAAGCGATGAGGGCCAAGGCGATCGCGCGCATGGTCTGCTCCCGACAAACGTTCGCCGCATCAGCATCTGCTGGCGCGTACGGATGAGGACGATGCTGCACGTCGTTTGAATCGACTCTGCGTCGATTCTGCGGCCGCGCCCAGTTCCCTGCCGGTCACCCTTCGCAGGCGTGATCGCAGGCCCCCGAGTCTCCACGGCCCCGACATGATTTGGCCGCCCACCGGCTCTTGCATCCCGGCATGACGAGCAGGCAGATGCGCGCATGTTGACCGCCCGAAACAGCCGTCACCGCGGAGACAGCAGATCGCGACACGTCGCATTGATCGTTGCGACGCTGTCGGTGCTGACGTCCGCGCCGCCGGCGGTGGCGGGCGAAGCCCTTGCAGTACAGGGCAATCGGCGCGTCGATGCCGACACCGTGCGATCCTATTTTCACGCTGACGCCAACGGGCGCTACGACGCCGCCGCGCTCGACGCCGGCTTGAAGGCGCTGGTTGCAAGCGGACTGTTCGACGACGTGAAGATCAGCCGCGCCGACGGACGGACGGTGGTCCGCGTCTCGGAAGCAAAAGTGCTCGATCGCGTCGCCTTCGAAGGTAACAAGAAGGTGAAGGATGCGGAGCTCACCGGCGCGGTGCTATCAAAGCCGCGAGCCGGCCTGCAACGCGCAACTGTCCAGGGCGACGTCGCCCGCATCATCCAGGCGTATCATCGTGCGGGACGCGACGACGTCCGCGTCGTCCCGGAGATCATCGATCGCGGCAACGACCGCGTCGATCTCGTCTTCACCATCACCGAAGGCAGGAAGACGCCGGTCAGGGCGATCAACTTCACGGGCAACCGCGCCTATGGCGCCCGACAATTGCACGCGGTGATCAAGACCTCGGCCACCAACGTGCTGAGCTTCGTGACCGGCGGCAACGTCTACGACGCAGATCGCGTCAACGAGGACCGCGAGCTGCTGCGGCGATATTACCGTGACCACGGCTACGCCGATGCCGAGGTCACGAACGTGAGCGTCGACTATGACGCGGCAAATGGCGGCTACAACCTCACCTTTGCGATCGAGGAAGGCGGCCTCTATAAATTCGCCGCAGTCGACGTCTCCTGCAACGTGCAGGGGCTGGCCTGCGACCGCCTGCGCACATTGTTGTTGACGCAGCAGGGCGACACCTTCGACCAGAGCAAGATCGACAAGACCTCGGACGTCCTGACGGCCGAACTTGGCAAGCTCGGCTTTCCGTTTGCGCAGGTCGAGCCCAGGATCGATCGCCATGCGCAGGATCGGCTGGCCGACGTCACCTTCCAGATCGAGCAGGGACGGCGCAGCTATGTCGAGCGCATCGAGATCCACGGCAACACGCGCACGCATGACGACGTGATTCGACGCGAGTTCGACGTCAGCGAGGGCGACGCCTACAACCGGACGCTGATCGACCGCGCCGAACGTCGCCTGCGCAACCTCAACTACTTCAAGACCGTCAAGATCTCGACGCGGCCGGGCTCGGCCAGGGATCGCGTGGTGCTGGATGTCGAGACAGTCGATCAGGCGACCGGGGACTTCAACGTCTCGGGCGGCTATTCGTCCACGGACGGATTGCTCGCCGAGGTGAAGATCGGTGACCGCAACGTACTCGGCACCGGCAACACTGCGCAGGCCACTTTCACCTACGGCCAGTTCGCGCGAGGCGCCAGCCTGTCCTTCACCTCGCCCTACGCCCTCGGTCGAACGACACCTGGCATGGAGCTGTTCGCGCGACAGAGCATGGTCAGCACATTCCAATCGTTCGGCAGCAACACCTATGGCGGTGCCCTCACCCTGGGCATGCCGGTCAGCGAGCAGACTGCCATGCTGTGGCGCTATTCGCTCTACGACCAAAGGGTGGTGCTCGCGCCGGGAATCTCGCCGGCGGCGGTGTCCCTGCCGGTTCGCCAGGCGGTCGCAGCCGGACGGCAGACGGTGTCCTCGCTCGGCAATACCGTCACCTACAGCTCGCTCGACAACAACAAGGTGCCGACCAGCGGCATTCGTTCGCAGTTGACGCAGGATCTCGCCGGTCTCGGCGGCGACGTTCGCTTCTTACGGACCACGGGCGACGTCCGCTATTATCGGTCGATCAACAGCGACCTGACCGGCATGGTGCGCGCCCAAGGCGGCTATATCACCGGATGGGGCGGCCAGCAGGCGCCGCTGCTCAACAGCTTCTTCGGCGGTCCCACCATGGTGCGCGGCTTCGCGCCGGGCGGCTTTGGGCCGCGCGATCTGACGCCGGGATCGACGATGGACAATGTCGGCGGCAGCCTGTTTTGGGCGACCACGGCGGAGCTGCAGGGCAACATTCCCGGATTGCCGCAGGAATACGGCCTGCGTGCATCGGCCTTCGTCGACGCCGGAACCGTGTTCGGCTATCGCGGCCCGACCCAGAATGTCCAGGTGGCGAACAGGAACGTGCTGCGCTCCTCGGTCGGCGTCGGCATGACCTGGGCATCGCCGTTCGGACCGCTTACCGTCGACTATGCGGTCCCGATCAGCAAGGCGGCGTACGACGTCGTGCAGCCGCTCCGTTTCAGCGCCGGCGGCTTCTGAGCCGACACCGCAACATGGACGGAGCGCCGCGTCACGTCAGTACGGACTGTAGTAGTAACCGGGCGGCCCGTAATACGGACGAACATAATATGGCCGCGGTGCGTAGTACACCCGTGGCGGCCCGTAATAGCCGGGTCCGGGATAATAGCCGGGCCCATAGTAATAATAGTCGTCGTGCTGATGCGCGGCGATTGCGCCGATGGTGCCGATCATTGCACCCATGATGGCCAAGCCGGCGGCTGGATTGCCCCTGTAGACGCGGCGATAGCGCCGGCGAGCGCTGAGATCGGTCAAATCGCCGGCTGTCGCCGTCGCGACCACCGGCTTGTTGGCCGGACCCGCCGCCCGCTCATGAGCTGACGCCGGCGCGCTTGCCACCACGGCGATGGCCGCGACGGCCGCAATCGCGACTTTTCCACCGGCCGAAGGAGATCGATATTTCCCGCTGAACATGGCATCACCCTTCACTTCACTCGTTCCCAAATACAACATGCCCGGGCGTGCAGCTTGACCTGTGTCAACTCAGGGACCACCCCGGCCGTCCGGCGGCACGTACGCATTCCGCAATCGTGCTTAGACGCGACGTCACGCCCCCTGGTTCAGCCCACCGCCGCATCGATTTCTGCGAACCGACGGCCCCCCGTCGGGAACCAATGGCTGCACACCGACGCCGTCCATCATGCCGTCGGCAACAGGAGTCCTCATGCCTTCCAGACTGACACGCCCATTCTTCAGCGCCGTCGCCACGCTGGCGCTCACCGCTTCGATTGCGAGCGCCGGTGACAGCGCGACCTCGCTGTTCAAGGTGGTGACCGTCAAGGACGAGATCGTCATCGGTCTCAATAGCGACGAGTTGGCGACGATCGGCGGCAGCGATGCCAGCGCCGTTGCGCGCGCACTGGCGCAGAAAGGCGACCTCGCGGCCTGGCAGTACAACGTTCATCGCGGCCCGAACGGCGAGCTGCAGATGACGCCTTCGGCCAAGATCGGTTTGCTGTCGCATGCCTCGCTGCGCGTCGAGCCCTACAGCACCACTTATGTCGTGACGCCGCATCCCTGAGGGAAAACGATTGTCCGACCGGCGCTCGTACCCGTCGACGACGGAACGAGTGCCGGTCGTACCGGCCGTTAGCTCTCGCCCCGATGGCCCGATCGCACGGCCCCATCGCATTTCCTGGGGATCCTGTCGGTGGAAAACCCGTAGACCACGGCCAGCCGGTCCAGGCACTCCTTGAAGCGCCGGGCAAAATAATCATTCCAGCGCTGGCTGGCGAGCCCCCGCTTGTGTCCGACCTGCTCCATGGTCAGGCCGTGCACCAGGACGTCATGGGTGATCGCCGCGCCGTCGGCGCCGAGCTCGCGCTCGGCGCGGTTGAGCCGCAGCACCGCCCGCCTCTGGCCTTCGGTGACCGGCTCGCGCCCACGGGCGCCGTCGACGTGCTCGCGCGAGGGATCGATCGCCTGCGGACCCCGCTCGGCCCGCTCCCAATCATTCTGGAACGCCCGTCCGGCCCGGTATTGGGCGTCATCCAGCTGCTTGTGCGCGTGCAGCCGGCCGAGCGGGTCGCTGCGGACCGATCGCAACGCGACGATCTTATCACCGGGCTCGAGCGCCAGCGGATCGTCGATCTCCACGGGAATCACGTCTGCATTTCGCGGCAGGTCGTGAGCTCTGCGGTCGTGGGTCTTGGACATGCGATGGGGCTTGCTGCGTCTGGGGCGCGCCATGTCTCGTCTCCGGAAAATGGACGGGGTCGGTTCGGGTCGGGTTTGCCGCGCTCTACGCGGCCGCGACCAGCCGCAGGATCAAGGGGCCGGCGGGACGCACGGCGGCCTCCTCGGGCGGAAGCCGCGTGAGATGGTAATGCGGCGTGCAGTAGCAGGAGCCGGGCTGGCGCGGATGGCCACAAAAGGTGATGGGATCGTCGTCCCGGTCGCCGCCATAGGGGTAGCGGCAATCGTTGCGCTCGAGCTGGTCCAGGGACAGCAGGCGCGGGCTGATGCCGACACAACGCAGCTTGACGGCCGCGGCGGGCTTCACCGGGGACGGCATCGGCCGCACCGCCGCCTCGGCGACTCGCCGTCCGGTTCGGGCCGCCGCGGACATCGGCCGGGGCGCGGACCGCGCGGCTTTCGGCCCGCCCGGCGCGACCAGCCCGATCCGCTTGCCGCGGCCAAGCGTCGCGTTCCGCGTATAGGCGGTTCCGAACTGCGCATTGAGGGCGCGCGCGATCTCGGCATAGGACCGCCCCTGGGCATGAAGCTCGCACAGCATCTTGGAATGCTGGTCTGGCCAATCTGTGGATTGCATTCTCGCCTCTTCCTTCTGGGTCGGGGCCGCCGGACCCGCCGGCTCACCCGACGGCCAAATCTTCCGATATTCCGAAGAAAAAGTCAAGCTTGAGTTCTGATTATTCGAAACATATAATCCCTTCCGAGATTCGCAAAAGAGGTCAAAGCCATGTTGGACGTTGCCATGATCGAGCGTGCACTCGAGAAGCCGGGAAAGACGAAAGGAGGGTTGGCCCGCGCCATGGGCGTGCGGCCGGGCGCGGTCTCCGAGATCCTCGGCGGCCAGCGCCTGATCAAGGCGGCCGAGATTCCGCTCATCACGGAGTATCTGGAGCTCAATTCCGTCCCCATCATGGGGCGGGTCGGAGCCGGCTCGGTGATCGAGCCGGATTACGAGCAGGTGCCCGTCGAGGGCCTCGGCGAGGTCGCCCTGCCCTTCCCGATCTCCGAGGAGACCATCGCCTTCGAGGTCACGGGCGATTCGATGCTGCCGAAATACGAGAATGGCGACGTGATCGTGGTCTACCGCGAGCAGCGGCACCCGCTGTCGAGCTTCTACGGCGAGGAGGCGGTGGTACGCCTCAAGTCCGGCGAGCGCTACCTGAAGACGATCGAGCGCGGCAAATCGCCGTCCGTGGTCAATCTGAAGAGCTTCAACGCCAAGCCGATCGTGGGGGTCAAGCTGGACTGGATCGGCGAGATCTTCGTCACCCTGCCACGCGGCCAGATCTCGCGGATCCGCGCCAAGGCGGCCGCCAAGTCGCGCGCCCGCGCGGCAAACAAGTAAGACTCGACGCCGGATGCAGGGGGAACGCCGAGGCGCTCTCCCTGCATCCCACCTCCAAGGGAGGGTAGGCACCGCGCCTGCGGCGCCGTCGTGATCAACAATTCTGAGCGACATATGGGGATGTGCGTCCTTAGCCTCGCGGCGCCCAGGCGTCCGAGTGATACAGTGGTCTCACCCTCTTCAAACGAGAGGGTGCAGGGAAGGCCGGACCTCGACTGAGGCCCGTGGCCCGCCTGCTCAAAAAACGCAGGCGGCAGGTACCACAGGTCCAGCCGGAACGATCCGGCCCTCCCTGCGCGATGGTTTTCACGGCTGCTTCGCGTTCTCCCCGGTGCGCCGGGCTTGTTGGTCACCGTCACCCACGCGGCGCTGTCAGCGCCGGCGCAGGCTTGATACCGGCATCGGGGTATCAGGACCACGCGACTTGACCGTACGAGCCGGTGTTGTTCGTCGGCGCGAATGACCACGCTGCAAACCGGCTCGCCCATCACTCCCCGCCTCCACGTGTCGTGACGACCGCGATACGCCTCTCTCCATGAGGCGGGATGCGCGTAGACAATCATGAATTCTGAAAAAGAGAAAGAAGAATTTTTCGGCCCGGCGGGCCAGACCGGGGCAATGCGTTGAAGCCTCGCCCAAAACAAGCGTTTCCGCACACGTCGTCTGCAGGCCATCGAATGCCATGAACGGACCATCGTGCGGGTGCATCGACCCTGATTCGCCCGACGGGCGTGACGCCTTGCCACCAGCCGCGCCCGGCGCCCGGATCAGTCCTCGACCCGCAGCTCATCGCGATGGACGTAGCAGTCGGCATTCGGAGGCGGCGGTGGGACAGGCTGGTCTTCCGCTATCTCGGCTCCAAGCGGTGACCGGCCCCGACGATCCACGGGCCGCCAGCGAGCGGACCCGCTGTGCCATCGCGTCATCGCCGACGTCCGGCCGGCGTTGCCGACGTCGCGCAAGCGGATTGATCCCGATCAACGACCAGGCGCCGCGCCGGAGCAAACTCATCTTCAACCTGTGGCTGCACAGGCAGGACATGGGGAAACGCCATGCGGAGATATCTTCTTGCCTTTACCTTGGTGATCGCCGCACTCGGCTTCACGTCGTCGGCGCGTGCGGGATGCTGGCCGAACGAAAACTTCCACCTCGTGTGCTGGCTGGATACCTATGGAACGGCGTGCGAAGCGCACCACGCGCTGACCAGCGTCAGAGCCGTGCTGTATCCAGAGCCGCGCTACTCGTACTATGAATTCGAGGTTTCGCACTGGTGGACGGCCCACAAGACCGTGGCCTGTCCGCCGAATCAAAAGACGACGTTCAGCGGTGTCTGGGACCGGGAAACCGGAAAGGCGGAGGAAACGGCGACCACCGGCATTTCGTCGGTGACGAGGCGAGTCTATTGCAGCAACAATCCCTGGACGGGCCAGGGGCCGCCGACGGTGCCGATCTGCTCATATCCGGCCGATGATCCGAACGTGGGACTGCCCGTCACCTCGGCGATGCTCACGCAAAGCCAGCGAGACGATCTGCTTCGCGTTCAGGAGCCGTTGCATACCCGTTGCCAGCAGATCAAGCCACTCGAGGACGAGGTGTCGTGGCTGAACGGCCGCCCCATCGTCGAGGTGGTCGCGTCCCATCATGAATATCAGAAGCTCGAATGGCATCTGTGGTTCATGGACTTCGGCGAGTTCGGACCGTGGCATGAGGTCGCGGCACCGAAGCCGAAGGGCCCTTTGATCTGGAAGGGCACGACCTATACCGAGCGCCGCATTGCGACATCGAGGCACAGATATTGGCTGAACAAGCCCGGCCGCTGGAAGGTGGTTGCGAAGCCGAAGCCGACCGCGGCTGCGGCGCAGGGGATCCCGATCAGCGTGACCACCGAATGTCCCGGCGCGACGTTCAACGTGCAGTGATGGGCGATGACGCGGTCCTCATGGCGTGCAGGAACATGCTTCCGCACACCACGTCACATCGCCTGGACTATTTCTGTGCTGATGCCGGTGTGGTCACGGCCGCGCAGGCTGGGGATGGAGTCGGTGAGGCGAGGGTGGACCGAATCAGCCTTGACAAAATTCTGATTTAAAGAAATAATGGCGCGATCACAGTCAGCCGAAGGCGAACCGGCGCTCCATGCAGTATTTCGTCGTGATGATCGACTACGGCCGGCGCGGACGCGAGGCCGTGGTCGATCCTGAAATGACCCGGCGCGACGTCGTTGCGCGTATCGCGTCGGGGGAATATTCGAACGTCAGCTTCATCCACGAGATCGTCGACCGGTCGGTTGCCGACGTCACGGCCGACATCATGTCCGAAGCCGCCCTGCCCGAGATCGATGGGCGGGACGCCGATCTGCAGGCCGCCCGGTCCGATCACCTCCGCGACCTGCGCAAGCACGAGCGGGTTTGACCCGGCTGCGCCGGCCCTATCGGGATCTCGCGACCGGGGGACGCGCCAGATCAGACCAGAAAGACCGTCGAGCCGGTCGTCTTGCGTGCCGCGAGATCGGCGTGAGCCCGGGCCGCCTCCTTGAGCGGATAGGTCTGGTTGACCTCGATCTTCACCGTGCCCGATTTGACCACGTCGAACAGCTCGTTGGCCATCGCGACCAGGCTCTCGCGCTTGGCGGCGTAGGTGAACAGCGTCGGCCGGGTCACGAACAGCGAGCCCTTCTGGGCGAGCAGGCCGAGATTGAGCGGATCGACTGCGCCCGAGGACTGGCCGAACAGCACGGCGTAGCCGAGCGGCGCGAGGCAATCGAGCGATTTCAGGAACGTGTCCTTGCCGACGGAATCATAGACCACGGGCACCTTCTTGCCGCCGGTGATCTCGCCGACGCGCGCGACGAAGTCCTCCCGCGTATAGATGATGGTGTGCTCGCAGCCGTGGGCCTTGGCCAGCTGCGCCTTGTCATCGCTGGATACGGTGCCGATGACGTGAACGCCGAGATGCTTGGCCCACTGGCTGAGGATGAGGCCGACGCCGCCGGCGGCGGCATGCAGCAGGATGGTCTCGCCCGCCTTGACGCGGTAGGTCTGCCGGATCAGGTACTGGGCGGTCAGGCCCTTGAGCATCATGGCAGCGGCGGTCTTGTCGTCGATCTCGTCGGGCAGTTTCAACAGCAGCGCGGCCGGCATCAGCCGCGCCTCTGAATAGGCGCCGAGCGGCGACGAGCCGTAGGCGACCCGGTCGCCCACCTTCAGGTCCGTCACTCCTTCGCCCAGTTCCTCGATCACACCCGCGCCCTCGCTGCCCAGTCCGCTCGGAAGCTGGACCGGATAGAGCCCGGAACGATTGTAGATGTCGATGAAGTTGAGCCCGACCGCCGTGTGGCGGATACGCGCCTCGCCGGGGCCGGGCTTGCCGACCTCGATCTGCTCCCAAGCGAGAACCTCGGGACCGCCCGTCTTGTGGAAACGAATGGCGTTCGTCATGGGTTATCCTCCCTGTCGGATCGCGCGACGCTGCGCCGCTCGGCCGCGCGCCGGCCCCCTTACGGGCCGTTCGAGCTTTGTTTTTCCGCGACCGAACCTCGGTCATCCGTAGCCGCTGTCGGCTCGGTTTGGCAATCGGCTTTGCCAGCCGGCACAGGAACAACGTTCACCGTTCCAGCGTTCATCGGCCATAGCGTGGAGTCCGAGCCCATGCCGCCCAAACGACGCAGCGCAGTAGTCAATCCGGCCATGCTGATCGAGCTGGCCTGCCACACCTTGATGGGCATCGCCATGGGGCTCGGCTTCGCCTTCGGGCTGACCCAACTGGATGCGTTCGGCATCTCGACCCTGATCGCCCACAGTGTCGATCCGCACGTGACGCTCGTGATCTTCGTCGGTGTGTTGACGCTGTCCTTTGCTGTCGGCGCAACGCTGACAGGATTCGTATTCACGATGATGGAGGAGAGATAGACCCGACGCGCGCCCAGCTTGTCATATGCGCGTCGCGCAAACCATGCAGATGGACGGCAGGTTCGACCGGCGCGGAGATGACGAAATGGCCGGACTGCTCGGTGCAGGCGATCCGCGGCTTCGCGAGGCCCGCCTCGGATCGGTGGGCGATGTCAAACCGTTGGGCGCGCGGCCCTCATGAACGGCTGGCTAGCTCTGTTCGCGGCCGGAGCTCTCGAGATCATCTGGGCGCTTGGCCTGAAGCATTCCGACGGCCTGACGCGCTTCTGGCCCAGCGTCGCCACCGTGATCGCCATTCTGCTCAGCTTCGCGATGATGTCGCTCGCGCTGCGCTCACTGCCGTTTGGCACCGCCTATGCGGTATGGACCGGGATCGGCGCGGCCGGGAGCATCCTCGCCGGCATGATCCTCTACAGCGAGCCGGCGGACCCGACACGGCTGATCTGCCTCACGCTGATCATCACCGGCATGATCGGGTTGAAGCTGAACTCGCCGGTCTGACACCATCGACGACCTCCGGCAGGAGCGCGACAGCTCGACGCTGCCGAACACGACCAGGGCGAGCACAAACGGCAACAGGTGATAGAGCGCGCGGAAGATCAGCAGCGCCGCCAGCAGGCGCTCCTGGTCAACGCCGCCCAGGCCCAGCAGGATCGTTGCGTCGAACAGGCCGATGCCGGCTGGGGCATGGCTGGCAAATCCAAGCAAGGTCGCGGCAATGAAGACCGCCATCAGCCGCGCGAGGTCGATGCCGAGTTCCGCCGGCATGAGGACGTACATTGCCAGCGCCGCGGCGCTGAGCTCGAACAGGCCGACCACGATCTGCAGCAGCACAGCGGGCCCGGACGGCAGTCGAACGGGCCAGCGCGCACTTCGCCGCCCGGGCCAGCTCCACACGACGAAGGCGGCAACGGCGCAAAGCAGTGCCGCGGCAACGACACGGTTGATCGCCGGCGGCCAATATTCCATCCATCCGAAGGCATCCGGATCGATCATCAAGCTCAGGCCGAGCGCGGTGAGATTTCCGAGCCAGAAGGTCAGGCCGGTCAGGAAGCTGATATTGGCAATGTCGATCGCACCGAGCCGGTACGGCGCGTAGATCCGATATCGCACCAGCGGCGAGATCAGCGCGACCGCACCGATGCCGTGCGCGATCGGGTAGCTCGTGAAGCTGCCAAGCGCGGCGGCGCGATAGGGAATGTCCCGGCGGCCGATCGTCCGCAACGCGAACAGGTCGTAGAGCGTGAGGCTGGCGTAGGAGAGGACGATGAACGCCAGCGCCATCGCGATCAGATGAAGGTCCGTGGCCTCGACGATCGACAGAACATGAGCAAGGTCGAGCTTCTTGACGGCGCGTGCCAGGACATACGCGGCCGCAGCTGCAATCGAGAGGCTCAAGGCCAGTCCGCCCAGACTGCGCAACCAGATTCTGCGGTTCGATCGCAGCGGCGGAACGTCGGTCAGGTCAGCCATTCAACGTGTTTCGTTTCAAACATGCGCCGGCCGATTCGAGCAGGACGATGGCGCCGTTTGACACACCGATGTGACAGCGGCGTTACCGTTGTGCGCTGCCCACATGGCTTAATTATCTGTTAACGACGGACGATCGTTCACCGCTACCAACACGGCGAGCTGCAATGCAGCACCACATTCGCGATCATTCAAATTTGAATTAATCGCGGGCGGGTTCGAGCGTAATGACGTGGACCGTATCAGTACGGATGCATGAAGGTCGCATCTTCGTCACGCGGACTTTCTAAGACGAGTGCCGAACGTCAACATTCGAGGCAGCATGAACGCGGAATTCGAACACGAACTCACGCCGGACCAATGGGAGACGCTGAAGGCGCTTCGCATTCCCGCGCGTGAACGCCGCAGGCTGAACGGCATGATTGTCGACGAGCTCACTGCATTTGGACTCGCCTCCATCGACAATGGCGCGGCAACACTCACAATGGCCGGCCGCAAGGTGCTCGTCAGGGGATCCTCACGCCTGCTCGATGTCGCAGCCTGATCTTTAGGAGCGCGGCCTCCCCTTTTTTGAAGAGCCGCGCGCCGAATTCACCACATGGATTTCCGCGCACGCTCGGGCCATTCGCGATCGTACGCCGCGCCGTCGATGTCGTTGGCCGTCATCGCCGCAAGGATCTGTCCCGGCGTCGGCAGTTGCTGCGGGTCGACCCGCTTGTCCGGGTTCCAGAGATCGGCACGAACGATCGCGCGCGCACATTGGAAGTAGATCTCTTCCACCGTCATGACCAGGACGGAGCGCGGCAGCTTGCCTTCCATCCGGAACGACTCCAACAGATCGGGAGCGGTCGACAGGTGACCGTGCCCGTTCACACGCAGCGTATTGCCCGATCCCGGAATCAGGAACAGCAGCGCGATCCGCGGATCGCGCACGACGTTGCGCAAGGAATCCACGCGATTGTTGCCGCGGCGATCCGGCATCATAAGCGTCTTGTCGTCATGGATGCGGATGAAGCCGGGAAGATCGCCGCGCGGCGAACAGTCGAGACCTTCGGGACCACACGTCGCCAGCGCCACGAAAGGCGACTTCTCGATCATGATCCGGTAGTGCGGCGTCACGCGATCAGCCACCTTCGCCGTCGATGCCAGCCCCGTCTCGCCATAGATCGCCTCGAGCTGCTCAATCGTGGTGATGATCGACATGGCCGCTTCCTCCCTCGGATCCGATCGGTTCTGCGTCGATCGGTCGCTTGATGATGTCCGCCAGCCTGTGACCGTGCGGCTCGGGATCGCCGACATTGACGATCGTGACGTCCGCCGCGGTGTCTTCGCTCACCGCCCGGTGAAGACGCTCACCGATATCGCCGTCACTGGGGCGGTGCCGCTTGCCGAGCCGTTCGGCGAGAACATCCGCCGGCGCAGTGATGGCGACGACGATGACGTCGGCATAGTCCCGACGCGCGGCGGGAATGATCGTTCTCGAGACGTTCACGACCACGGTGCGGCCGGCCAGGATGTCATCCTTGATCGCGCGCGGCACGCCGTAGTCATGTCCGTGGGCCTCCCAATGCAGCGCGAACTCACCGGCGCTGAGCGCCTCACGAAAAGCGGACGCGCTCATCTCGAGATTATCCTCGAAAGCCGAGGCCTCGCGCGTGACGATCCGCCGCGGAAAAACGATCCGGTCGTCGCTGGCGCATTCGCGGCGCGCCACATTGAGCAAGGTGTCCTTGCCCGCGCCGCTCGGCCCGACCACCAGGATCAGGCGGCCGGGACCGAGCTTCGCGGGCGTCTTCGCCGATGCAACCTCGGTTTCGCTCATGCCACCCGCTGTCCTTCCCGCCAGACGCTGCGCACGACCGACAACTGGCCCGCGACATGGACGCGGATCAGGTCCGCACGCTTGCCCACCGCGATCTCGCCGCGATCATGCAGGCCGACGGCGTCCGCAGGGGCCTTGGTGACGGTGCGGACGGCCGCCGCAAGACCGATGGACGGCACCCGCTGCGGCAATTGCAGCGCGCCCATCAGCAGGCTCGACGGGACGTAGTCCGACGACAGAATGTCGAGCAGGCCCTCGCGCGCCAGATCCACGGCGGCGATATTGCCGGAGTGAGACCCGCCGCGCACCACGTTCGGAGCGCCCATCAGAATGCTGATGCCCGCCTGGTGAAGGCCCCGCGCGGCTTCCATCGTGGTTGGAAACTCCGCGACGGCGATGCCGTCCTTGATTGCATCGGCGACGTTCTCCTCCGTCGTGTCATCGTGACTGGCCAGGGGCACGTCATGGGTCTTCGCCAGTGCAACGATGTCGCGCATGTTCGGCGCCGCATAGGCCTGCTGATAGGCGAAGCGGCGTGCGAACATCACGTCGAGCTCCGCATCGGTCTTGCCGCCGCTCTTGCCGCGATAGTAGTCGCGCAGCTTGCCTTCGTCGCGAAATTGGCGCTGCCCAGGCGTATGATCCATCAGCGACATCAGCCGCACATCCGGACGCCCCGCCAGTTGCCGCGCCTCCTCGACCACGGTCGGCATCGGCACCTCGCAGCGCAGATGCAGGAAGTGATCGGACCGCAGCAGCCCGCCGTCGCGCGCCGTCGCGATCGCTTCCGCGAGCACATTGGCCTGGCCGTCGACGCCCTCGGCGCCCTCCTCGCTCCACACCCGCAGCGAATCCAGCACCGTCGTGATGCCCGCGGTCGCGAGTTGCCCGTCATAGGAAATGACCGCCGCAACGGGATCCCAATAGACCTTTGGGCGCGGCACGAAATGCGCCTCGAGGTGATCGGTGTGCAGTTCGACCAGCCCGGGCATCAGCAGGTCGCCGCCGGCATCCAGGCTGCCGGCCGGCGCCGCTCCCTCGCCCAGTTCCGCGATCCGGCCTCCGGCGATCGCCACCCAGCCCTGCTCGACGACGCGGTCGGCGAGGACCAGCCTGGCATTGCCTATCACGATATCGGACATGTTCGCGCTCATCTGCAATGTGTACCTCATGCCGCCGCAGCGAATGTCATGACGTCGACCGTACGATCCGCAATCTGCGCACGGATCTCGTCATCATGCACGATCGCGAGCATCGCCACCCCGTCCTTCTTCTTCGCCGCAATCAGGTCGACCACGACCGCACGGTTCGCCGCATCGAGCGACGCGGTCGGCTCATCGAGCAGCAGCACCGGGACGTCGGAGATGAAGCCGCGAGCGATGTTGACCCGCTGCTGCTCGCCGCCCGAGAAGGTCGATGGCGGCAGCGACCACAGCCGCTCGGGAATGTTCAGCCGCCGCAGCAGTCCCCCCGCCCGCACCCTCGCATCGTCGCGCGGCAGGCCGGCCGCGAGCAGCGGCTCGGCAACGACATCGAGCGCAGGGACGCGCGGCACCGCGCGCAGGAACTGACTGACATAGCCGATAGTCTGCCGCCTCGCATGGAGGACCAGGCGCGGCTCGGCGCCGGCGAGATCGGTCATCTCGCCGAGGTGCCGGACGCCGATGCGTCCGCCATCGCAACGGTAGTTGCCGAAGATCATCTTCAGGATCGACGACTTGCCAGCGCCCGACGGTCCCGACAACACGACGCATTCGCCGGCCTTGACCTGGAACGACACGCCGCGCACCACGGGCAGAGATATGCCGCCCTGCAGATGCATGGTGAAGGTCTTCTCTGCATTCTCGACATCGATCATCACAGTCATCGCATTGGGCCCAATTGCATCATGGCGGCAGGATCGAGGACACAAGGAGCTGTGTGTACGGCTCGCGCGGATCGTCGAGCACCTGGTCGGTGAGGCCGGTCTCGATCACCCGCCCCTCCTTCATGACCATCACACGATGAGACAGCAACCGCGCCACGGCCAGATCGTGGGTCACGACGATGGCGGCGAGGCCGAGTTCGTTGACGAGGCTGCGCATCAGATCGAGCAGGCGCGCCTGCACGGACACGTCGAGCCCCCCAGTCGGCTCGTCCATGAACACGAGCCTGGGCTCGGTCACGAGATTGCGCGCGATCTGCAGCCGCTGCCGCATGCCGCCGGAATAGGTCCGCGGCGCATCGTCGATGCGGGCAACGTCGATCTCCACGCGCGCGAGCCAGGACGAGGCGGTCTGCCTGATCCGACCGTAATGATTCCAGCCGACCGCCATCAGCCGCTCGCCGACATTGGCGCCGGCGGAGACCGCCATGCGCAGGCCTTGCGTCGGGTCCTGATGGACATAGCCCCAATCGGTGCGGAACAGAAAACGGCGCTCCGCCTCGCCAAGGCCGGCAAGATCGCGCAGCACCCCGTCCCGCATCCGATAGGACACGTGGCCCAACGTCGGCGCCAGTTGCGCCGACAGCATCTGCAGGAGTGTCGATTTGCCCGAGCCGGACTCGCCGACGATGGCGAGCACCTCGCCGGGATAGAGCACGAAGGAGACGTCGCGGCAGGCTGCCAACCGGCCGTAGCTCTTCGCAAGCCCTTCCGCGACGAGCAGCGGCTGATCGGACGCACTGATCATCTCAGCCATGGGCGCTCTCCTTGTGCGGGGCGGCGCTCTGCGCGCCACGATGTCCGGACGCCTGGCGGCCCTCGCAGTAATCGGTGTCGGAGCAGACGAACATGCGGCTGCCCTTGTCGTCGGTCACGATCTCGTCCAGGTAGGAATCCTCCGCGCCGCACAGCGCGCAGGGCGCATCGAACTTGTAGCGCGTGAACGGATGGTCCTCGAAATCCAGCGAGACGACCGGCGTATAGGGCGGAATGGCATAGATTCGCTTCTCGCGCCCCGCACCGAACAATTGCAGCGCCGGGCAATTGTCCATCTTGGGATTGTCGAACTTCGGCGTCGGCGACGGATCCATCACGTAGCGCGCATTGACCTTGACCGGATAGGCGTAGGACGTCGCGATGTGACCGAAGCGTGCGATGTCCTCATAGAGCTTGACGTGCATCAGGCCATATTCGGCCAGCGCATGCATGCGGCGGGTCTCGGTCTCGCGCGGCTCGAGAAAGCGCAACGGCTCCGGGATCGGCACCTGATAGACCAGCACCTGCCCCTCGTGAAGCGGCGCCTCGGGAATGCGATGCCGGGTCTGGATCACGCTCGCCTCTTCCGTCGACGTCGTGGTCGCGACGCCCGCGGTCTTGGCGAAGAATTTGCGGATCGAGATCGCATTTGTCGTATCGTCCGATCCCTGATCGATGACCTTGAGCACGTCGTCGGGACCGAGAATGGCGGCGGTGACCTGCACACCGCCGGTGCCCCAGCCATAGGGCATCGGCATCTCGCGGCTCGCGAACGGCACCTGATAGCCGGGAATCGCGATCGCCTTCAGGATGGCGCGACGGATCATCCGCTTGGTCTGCTCGTCGAGATAGGCGAAATTGTAGGTCGGCGCGCTCATTCCGCAGCTTCCTTCAATTCGGGAACGGCATTGGCCTCGGCGAATTCCTGGCGCAGCTTGCGCAGCAGGCCGAGCTCGGACTGGAAGTCGACATAGTGCGGCAGCTTCAGATGCTCGACGAACCCGGTCGCCTGCACATTGTCGGAGTGCGACATCACGAACTCCTCATCCTGCGCCGGCGCAATCACATCCTCACCCAGCTCACGCGCCCGCAAGGCGCGGTCGACCAGCGCCATCGACATCGTCTTGCGCTCGCTCTGGCCGAAGGCGAGACCGTAACCGCGCGTGAAGCACGGCGGCTCGGTGGCCGATCCCTTGAACTGGTTCACCATCTGGCATTCGGTCAGCTCGACCGATCCGAGCGGCACCGCAAAGCCGATCTCCTCGGCCAAGAACTCGACCTCGACTTCGCCGAAGCGGATTTCGCCGGCGAAGGGATGGTTGCGGCCGTAGCCGCGCTGGGTCGAGTAGCCGAGCGCGAGCAGAAAGCCCTCATCACCGCGTGCGAGATTCTGCAACCGCAGATCACGATCCGCGGGAAAGCTCAGAGGATCGCGGGTGAGATCGCCGACCGGCGCGCCAACATCGGCTTGCGGCGACGGCTCGATCAGCCCGTCCTGGCCGAGAATGTCGGTGACACGCGGCGTCGGCGCATTCGGCGCCTCGGCACGGGCCGGCGGCTCCGGCTCGGCGCCGGCCGCCAACTGCGGATCGAGCAGCCGATGCGTATAGTCGAAGGTCGGCCCGAGCACCTGGCCGCCCGGAATGTCCTTGAAGGTCGACGAGACGCGCCGCTGCACCCGCATCGCACCGGTGTCGACCGGCTCGGTTGCACCGAAGCGCGGCAGGGTCGCGCGGAAGGCACGCACCAGGAAGATCGCCTCGATCAGATCACCGCGTGCCTGCTTGATTGCGAGCGACGCGAGCTCGCGGTCGTACAGCGAGCCCTCGGTCATCACGCGATCGACGGCAAGCCCCAACTGCTCGGAGATCTGCGCCAGCGAAAGTTCGGGCACATCGCGATCACCCCGGCGTTCATGCGCCAGCAGCCGGTGCGCGTTCTCGATGGCGCGCTCGCCACCCTTGACGGCAACATACATGCCTCACTCTCCTGCGGAAACGAGTCGGGTCGTTCGCGGGATGGCGACGATGGACGAGCCATCGACCAGCACCACATCGACACCACGCGGAAACAGCTTCTCATTGATCGACAGCCGCTCGAACAGATCGGCGGGCGCGACCGTTGCACGGAACGATGTCGCCCCGTCGATGCCTGGACCGCGCAGCTTGAACGCCGGCCCCTCGGACAAGCTCGGCACCTGCAGGATCAGCGTCGTCGAGCGATCAGGGTATTCAGCACTGCCGAGCGCGAATGAATTCAGATCAGGCAGCGCTTCGGGGTCCGCCGCCACCGCAAAGCAGGCGAGCGCGGCATCGGCGACGATCGGCGCCCCGGTGTGAAACTTGAGCCAGGCGCCGACCTCGGGCGTGCCGGCGAGCGGCGCATCGAGCCAGATCGGCGTATCGTGATCGAACAAGGTCAACGCGATCGCGGCAGCACCAGGCATCAACGACGACGGCCGGCCGACATCGCCCTCGACCTGCCGCACATTGCCCGGACGCGCCATGGCCTCCATGACGGTACGGAAGGTGGATTGCGCGGACAGAACATTGTCGGCGAAACCGTGTTGCAGATCGGAAGCCGCGAGACCCATCAGCCCTCTCCTCGCACCATGGTGTAGAAATCGACACGCGTGGCCGCAGCCTCCTCCGCTCGATGCTCCCGCGATGCGCGCATCTGCTCCTGCAGCGGCGCGACCACCTGAGTCTCGATCGATCGCGCATGGCTCGACGACTGGATCATCGCGTCACACAGCGCCATCAGACGCGCCTTGCCGGCGTCTCGTCCGAGCACATAGCCGAACCCGACCTCGCCGCTCTCCAGCCGTACCGCGGCGCGCGACACCGTCGCTTCGCCGACATTGAACGGCGCACCATCACCGCCGATCCGGCCCCGCAGCATCACGAGACCATTCTCCGCCGGACGCAGGTCGCGATACTCAGGCAGCGCCAGTCCGTCGAGCCTGGCGCGGATGTCCGCATGCGAGGCATGCGCCAATACCCGCATCGCCGTCCTGCGCCGGTCCTGCATCGCGGTCTCGCCCTCCATCTTCACCTCGAACTTGCTATCGCGAAGTTGTCTATGTTAATAGACAACTTCGTAACGAAGCGCCATGACTGTTTGATGACATGGGCGTGATTTTCAGGTCGCGCAGCGGAGAACCGCAGATGAGCATGCAGGGCGCCGACTCGGGCGTGGCACTGTGGCGCCGGGTGGCCGACGGCATCGAGCGCGACATCGCCGACGGCCGCTTCGCGGCCGGCACCCGCCTGCCCGGCGAGACCGAGATCGCCGAAACCTACCGCGTCAACCGTCATACGGTGCGTCGCGCGCTCGCGACCTTGGCCGAGCGCGGCCTCGTGCGCGCCGAGCGCGGCAGCGGCACTTATGTCGAAGCGCCTCGTCTGTCATATCCCCTGAGATCGCGAACCAGGTTCTCCGAGATCGTGGGCGCCGGCGGGCGCGAGCCGCGCGGACAGTTGATCGCAGCGTCCGAAGAGTCGGCGACGCGCGAACTCGCGCACGCGCTCCGACTGAAGACGGGGGCGCCGCTGGTCCGAATCGAGGCACTGCGTCTTGCCGACAAGACCCCCATCTGCGTCAGCACGTCCTGGCTGTCGTCCGAGCGATTTCCCGAGGCCGGCCACATCTTCGCATCGCTCCGCTCGATGACGGCGCTGCTTGCGAATTACGGCATTCGCGACTATCGCCGCGGCGCGACCAGGATCACGGCGGCCATCGCCGACGCGAGCGACGCCGCACGGCTCGACCTCGCGCTGGGCCGTCCGGTGCTGGTGGTCGACAGCACCGACATCGATGCCGATGGGACGCCGCTGGTCAGCAAGCGCTCGCGCTTCGCGGCGGAGCGCGTGACGTTCGAGGTCGAGAGCTAGACCAGACCCCGCCGCCTCGCTTCGTTCTTGCGCCCTCAGTCGATGAGCGTGCCGTCCTGATTGAAGAACGGATGCGGCCCGTCGAAATCCCCGATCGGCACCTGATGCGTGACGACCGTTCCAAATCCCGGTCCTGGAAACCAGGCATGAAGGTGAAAGGCCGGTGGCTCGATCCGGAAGGATGGCGGACGAAGCTCGGCCAGGTCGAGCGCGACGGCATGGTTCGGTGCCGGGCAGATCGTGCAGGGGATGCCCGCAAACCGGGTCAGCGTCGCGCGATGAACGTGACCGCACCCGATCAGTTGCACCCGCGGATGGCGCGTGAGGACGGCCGCGAGATCGTCGGCGTTGCGCAGGTTCTGCCGGTCCATGTGCCAGATGCCAGTGGCGAACGGCGGGTGGTGCAGAAACAGCAGGGCCGGCCTTTCGCTGGATCCGGACAGCGCGGCGTCGAGCCATTGCAGACTCGCTTCATCGAGCTCGCCATGCGGATGGCCGGGCACGCTGGAATCGAGCAGAAGCAGATCGAGATCGGCCAACTCCACGCACCGGTTCAGCGGACCGGTGGGGTGACCATGCAGAGCGTCCGGAAACGCCGCGCGCATCAGCTCGCGTGAATCGTGATTGCCGGGCACGGCGACGAATGGAGTTCCAAGCTCGACGAGAATATCCTTGAGATGATCGTACTCGGCCGACGACGGCGTATCGACGAGATCGCCCGAGATCACCACCAGATCGAGCTTCGGCTCGAACCGGTTGAGCTCCGTGATGCAACGGGTCAACGCGCGCGCCGTATCGACGCGGCGGTAGGCGAGCCGGCCGGGCGCCTTGATGTGCAGGTCGGATATCTGGGCGATGACGACGGGGCTCTTGGTCATCAGCAGATCAGCCTTTCTCCGGCAACAGCCGAATGGAGTCCGGTGCAATCCGCAGGCCGATCCGCTCTCCCGCAGCGACCCTGATCGAATTCGGCGCGTCCACGGTCAGTGCAATTGAGGCGGCGTCGCGGACGATGATCCGCTGCCGGTCGCCGACAAAGCGGACGCTGTCGACGACGCCAGTCAGACTCGATGCCGCGGCATCGACGATCCCGATCGTTTCCGGCCGAACCATCGCCACCGCCAGGTTACGTGGACCGGGATCGGCGATCGGCTGCCGACCTCCCGGCAGAACGAGCTGGGCTCCGTCGATCGGCGCCTCGATGATGTTGGCCGCGCCGACGAACTCCGCGACGAATCGATCGGCGGGCGAGAAATAGATCTCGCGCGGCGTCCCGATCTGGGCGATGGCGCCCTTGCGCATCACGACGATGCGGTCGCCGAGCTCCATGGCTTCGGCCTGGTCATGCGTGACGTAGATCGCGGTGATGCCGAGCGTGCGCAACAAGCCGTTGAGCTCGCCGCGCAGGCGCTCTCGCAAGGCCGCATCGAGCGCGGTGAGCGGCTCGTCGAGCAGCAGCACGCTCGGCCGTATCGCGACCGCGCGCGCCAGCGCGACGCGCTGGCGCTGGCCGCCCGAGAGCTGATCGATTCGCCGATCTTCGAGGCCGGCGAGGTTGGTCAACGTGACCAGCTCTGCGACCCGCGCGGCGCGCTCCGGCTTGGGCACGCCGCGGATCTTGAGCCCGTAGCCGATATTGTCCGCGACGGTCATGTTGGGGAACAGCGCGTAGGATTGAAACACCATGCCGACATTGCGCTTCTCGATCGGCTGCCTCGTCAGATCCTTGCCGCCGAACAGCACGCGCCCGCCCGCATCGGGTGTTTCGAGCCCGGCCACGATCCGCAGCAGCGTGGTCTTGCCGCAGCCAGACGGCCCCAACAGCACCAGCGTCTCGCTCTGCGCGATGTCGAGCGTGGCGCGCGCAAGCGCGCAGGTCCCGTCGGCAAAGGTCTTGCCGCAATTCTCCACCTTGAGGGCGGCTCCATGCCGGGTCATCGTGCTCACCTCAGGCTTCCTCTCTCGCCGATCCATTGCATGGCCACCAGCAGCGGGATGATCATGACGAAGAAGATCAGCGTGTAGGCGGACGCGACCTCGAGCCGCATCGATGCGTAGCTGTCGGCGAGGCCGACCGGCAGTGTCTTGGTCAGCGGCGTATGCAACATCCAGGTCAGGTTGAACTCTCCGAGAGATAGTGTCACCACCATGAGGCTGCCCGCCAGGATGCCGGGCGCGGCGTTGGGAACGATGACGTCGATGAAGCGGCGCCATGGCGCGGCTCCGACCGATGCGGCACCTTCGTCGAGCGACTTCACGTCGATCGTCGAGAACACCGCCATGACGGACCGCACCATGAATGGCATCGTAAAGATCACATGGCCGGCGAGGATGAACAGCCATGAGCGGCGGAAGCTTCCCGCCCCGCCATAGGTGAGCAACAGCGCGAGCGCGATGGCGAGCCCGGGAATCGCGAGCGGCAAGGTGATGATTTCCTCGACCAGCCGCGCCAGCCGTCCGCCGCGAACGTACAGCGCATAGGCAGCGGGAACACCGACCACGAGCGTGACCGCCAGCGTGCCCAGCGCGATCAGGATCGATGCCATGATCGTGCCCGCGTAGAGCTCCCAGACCTGGGCCACCCACTGCAGCGTCACGCCGGATTGAATGCCGCGGAAGTAGTTGACGGTCACGCCCGCGGCGATCGAAAGGCCGGCCGGCACGGCCAGGAAGGCGGCGACCAGCAGTGTGAACAGCAGTTGAAGGATGAAGATGGTTCTATCGCGCACGTGCCTACCCTGCCGCTGCCACCGAGCTGCCGGCGAAGGAGCGCGCCAATGCGAGCATCAGCCAGGTCATCAGGCCAAGGCCGACCGAGAGCGCCGCCGAGGTGGCCAGGTTTCCGGCCAGCGTGAATTCCGTGTAGATCAGCATGGGCAACACGTCGATGTTCGTGGCCAAGGTGAATGCCGTTCCGAACGCGCCCATCGCCGTCGCGAACGCGATCGCGCCCGACGCGATCAGCGCCGGCGTCAGGGCTGGCAGGATCACGTCGCGCAGCACGGCCCAGGGGCTTGCGCCGAGCGAGCGCGCGGCCTCCTCCAGCCCCGGGTCCAGCTTCTGCGCGGCAGCCATGATCGTGAGGATCACCCGCGGAATCGAGAAATAGAGATAGCCGAGGAACAGCCCGTAGATCGAATAGGCGAATACGAGCTTGTCGCCGGTGAGCCGGGACGAGACCTCGCCGATCAGCCCCTGACGGCCAGCCAGAAGGATGATCATGAAGCCGACCACGACGCCCGGAAAAGCGAGCGGAAACGTCAGGATCGCAACCAGGATCGCGCGGCCCGGAAACCGGTGACGCTGCAGAAACAGGCCGGCGATCGTCGCGATGATCAGGGTCGCGATCGTGGTGGCCGCCGCCAGCGCCAGCGTGTTGAGGAGAGTCGTGCGGTAGCGCGGTTCGAGAATGATCGCGAGATATTCGGTCAGACCGTGCGGTCCCTCGGCGCCGGTCGCGAGCAGCCTCGCCATCGGCAACAGGAAGAATGCCGCGGTGACGGCCGCCAGGGGCAGCAGGCAGAGCCGGACGAAGGATTTGTGCGACATGTGATCAAGTGCACCTCCGCCGGATCGTCTCCGGCGGAGGCGCGGTGCTCCTTCAACGGACTTCGGACAGATAGCGATCGACGAAGCCCTTTTGCGCAGCTTCCATATCGCCCCAGTTCACGCTCTTGGCGCGGGCGTAGTCGCTGTCCGGCAGGAACTTGTTCTTTGCCGAGTCCGGCAGCTCGATCGGGCGCGCCGGACGCAGATAGGCATTGGTCCAGATCGCCTGCCCCTTGTCGGAGAGCAGATAGTCGATCACCTTCTTCGCCTTGTCCTTGTCGGGCGCGTTCTTCACAAGGCCGACGACATAGGGAAAGACCACCGAGCCTTCGCAGGGAATCACGAACTCGAAATTGCCCTTCTCGGTATATTTCGCGCGGTAGGCGTTGAAGTCGTAGTCGAAGAGGATCGGGATCTCGCCCGAGACGACGCGTGCATAGGACGTCTGCTTCGGCACGATCGGATCATTCTTGCGCAGATCCTTGAAGAACGTAAGGGCCGGCTCGAAATTGGCCTGCGAACCGCCGAGCGCAAGGTTCACGGCAACGGCGCCGACATAGCCGACGGCCGCAGAGCTCGGATCGAGGTAGCCCACCATGCCCTTGTAGTCGGGTCTGAGCAGGTCCTTCCAGCAGGCCGGAACGGGCTTGCCGCCGAGCGCGTCCTTGTTCACGAACAGGCCGAGCGTGCCGGAGTGGATCGTGGTCCAGTAGCCGTCCGCATCCTTCAGGCCGGCGGGGACCTGATCCCAGTTTGCGGGCTTGTAGGCCTCCAGCGCGTCCTGCGTCTTCGCCTTCATGCCGAAGGTGACGCCGAAATAGCCGATGTCGCCGACCGGATTGCTCTTCTCGGCGAGGATCTGCGCCAGCGCCTGGCCGGAGTTCTTGTTGTCGTGTGGAATGTCGTAGCCGAGATCGGTCTTGATCGCCTTGAGCATCGAGGCCCAGTCGGCCCATTCCGGCGGGCAGTTGTAGCAGATGACGTCCGCGGCTTTGGCCGGCTGCCATGATGCGGCAACACATAGCGCGAGCAGCGCGAGAACGAGGCGAGTGAGCTTCATGAAGACGGACTCCGTATGTCCTGGCATGGCAGCCAGTTCCGGAGCTTCCCCTAAAGGCGGCACGTGAAGGATTTGCGACAGTCGGTGCAGCACACACAGCCGGCACTGCATCCTGATCGTTCGTAGGCGAACGATCGCAACCTTCGGATGCCGCGCTGTTCAAGCAATGGCGCGGCGGCCGATGATCGCAAAGCGCAGCTTGCCTGAGATCCAGTCGATCACAGCCACCGCAACGAGGATCATCAGGATCAGGAACGACACCTTCTGCCATTCCAGCACGCGGATCTGCTCCGCCAGCTGCAGCCCGATGCCTCCCGCGCCGACGATGCCGATGATCGTCGCCGAGCGCGTGTTGGATTCGATGAAGTAGAGCACCTGGCCGGCAATCACGGGAAGAACCTGCGGCAGAAGGCCGAAGCGGATCTCATGCAGCGGGCTGCCGCCGGCAGCGCGAACGCCCTCGACCTGCCGCCGGTCGGCGCTCTCCATCGCCTCCGAGAACAGCTTGCCGAGCGCTCCGAAATCCGAGACCGCAATCGCCAGCACTCCGGCGAACGGCCCGAGGCCGACGACATTGATCCAGACCAGCGCCCAGATCAGTGTGTCGACGCCACGAATGGTGTCGAACAGGCGACGCACCGGAAAACGGAAGATCGCCGACGGGATGATATTCCTGGCTGCAAGCAGGCTGACCGGAAGAGCGAACACGGCCGCCAAGGTGGTGCCGAGCACCGCGATCGAGAGCGTCTCGCCGAGCGCCTTGAGATAAATCGGAAGCGATGAGCCGGGATCCGGCGGCAGCATCATCCGCGCGATCCAGCCGAGCTGGCCGAGGCCGGACAGCATCCGCGACGGCGAGAAGTCGAGATCGACCAGACCGAAGACGAAGATCGCCACGGCCAACGCCAGCACGAGCGGCGTTGCAAGGCGTGCGGACAGCGGCCGATTGAAGATCTGCGGATAGCGCTCGGCGAGCTGCTTCGGGTCGGGTGAGCCGGAGATACTCATGTGCGGGCCTCCGAGCCGAACAGGCGGCCGCGCAGCCAGCCGGTACCGATGTCGATCAGGAACACGGTGACCACGATCATGACAAGAATGGCGCTGACGTCGGAATAGTAGAACTTGCGGATCGCGACCACGAGCTCCTGGCCGATGCCGCCGGCACCGACGAAGCCCATCACGGACGCCTCGCGCACGTTGATCTCGAACCGCAGCAGCGTGTAGCTGGAGAAGCCGGCGATGACCTGGGGCAGCACGGCAAAGCGCATGCAGGACAGCCAGCTCGCGCCGGTGGCGCGCACGCCCTCGACCGGCTTCATGTCGGCGTTTTCGACGACCTCGGAGAACAGCTTGCCGAGCGCACCGCTCGAATGAAGGGCGATGGCGAGGACGCCCGGGATCGGCCCAAGCCCGAAAGCAATGACGAAGATCAGGGCGAACACGACGCTCGGAACGGTGCGGGCGAATTCCAGGAGCCGGCGCACCGTGAAGCGGATCCACGGCGCGGGCGAGGTGTTCTCGGCGGCGAAGAAGTTGAGACCGAATGCGACGAGCATTCCGGCCATCGTGCCGACGTAGCTGATCAGCAGCGTCTCTGCCAGAAGCTTGATCCACTTCTTGAAGCCCCAGAACCATTCGGGCAGATTGGTCCAGACCCGCTGCCCGTCGTCGAGCGTGAAGATGCGATCGAAGTAGCTGATGAAGTTGCCGAAGTAGGTATAGAACGTCCGCGGATTGACCTCGGCACCGATGGCCGCGGCGAAGAGCACCGCCAGGAATACCATGGCGGACAGGGCAAGACGCAATCGACGGCGCGAAACGGCCCGCCGATAGGTCTCGTTCAGAGCCGCAAGCTGCTGGCTCGGAAGGATCGAAACGGCAACAGCCATCGGCTTCGTGCTGCTCTTGGTTCGGACGTGCGAGGGATTCTTCAACGGACGAGCCGGGCCCCACGAGACCCGGCTCACCATCGATGGATCGTCGATCAGGACGCCTTCTTGCGCAGGCTGTCGACGAATTTGATCAGGTCGATCGTGCCATCCCAGTCCTTCGTCGTGGCAGGGTGGAAGCCCTTCTTCTGGCCGTCGGAGAGACGGTCGAAGGCGGCCTTGTCCTTGATCGGCGCATCGAAGAAGGCCTTGGCGATCGCCGATTTCAGATCGTCCGGCAGGTCCGTGTTGTAGGCGTAGGGGCCGTTGATGATCGGCGCCGACTTGTGAATGATGCGGAAGTCGTCCTTCTTCATCGGCGAACCGTCAGCGTTCTTCAGCATGCCCTTGGTCAGCATCTGGGCCAACGTCGAATCGTTGTCGCTCGTCCATTGGTTGGCCGCGATGTCGACAGTCCCCTGCGAAAGGGCCAGCACCGCGTTCTCGTGGCTGCCGGTGAAGACAACCTTGCCAAAATACGTCTCGGCGTCGGTCACGCCCATCTTGTTGAGCTCGAAGCGGGGCACGTTGTTGCCCGACGTTGAGTTCGGATCGACGAGGCCGAAATTCTTGCCCTTGAGGTCTTCGACCTTCCGGTACGGGCTGCTCGCCTTGACGAAGAACACCGAATAGTAGCCGGTGCTGCCGTCGGAGTTGATGTCGTTGGCGAAGGCATCGGTCTTGACCCCGGTGAGCCGGGCGCGGGCAAACGACGCCGAGCCATAGCTCGCGATGTGGATGTTGCCGGCGCGCTGGCCTTCGATCACGGCCGCATAATCGTTGGCGATACGCAGCGTCACCTTCACGCCCAGCTCTTTCGAGAGATAGTTCACGAAAGGCGTCCAGCGCTCGGTGACACCCGAGGCGTTCTCTGCCGGGACCACGGCGAAGGTCAGCTCAGGATACTTCGCCTTCCAGTCCTCGGCTGACGCCGAGGCCGTGAAAGCCAGCGCAGCGACGCCCGCCAGAACGATGCGACGATTGATCATAACATGCCCTCTTGTTGCAGTAAGTAACAGGTCTCGCCCCCGCGCCATGCGGAAGCTCGAGCTTGCAGAAATCCGCGTCTCAGGCCACGGCCGCTTCGCCAAGTACCGGCACCGTTGCCGCCGGTGCCGGATGGATCGAACCCATCACCTCGTCCGCCTCGAGATCGTAGAGTTCACGTGCGATCTGCGCCGTCAGCGCCGACGGCACGTCGTCGAACACGATCCGTCCGGTCGCCATGCCGATCAGGCGATCGCAATAGCTGCGCGCCAGATCGAGCGAATGCAGATTGCAGACGACGGTGATGCCGAAATGCTTGTTGATGCGCAGCAACGCGTCCATCACGATCTTGGTGTTACGGGGATCGAGCGAGGCGATCGGCTCGTCTGCGAGAATGATCTCGGGGTTCTGCACCATCGCGCGCGCGATCGCGACGCGCTGCTGCTGCCCGCCCGAGAGCTGATCGGCGCGCTGCGCGGCGAGGGAGGCCATGTCGAACTGTTCGAGCGCGGACAGCGCCATGGCGACATCCTCCGCTGGCCAGAGCAGCGCCAGCGAGCGCCACGACGGGATTTCGGCCAGTCGCCCCATCAGCACGTTCGTCAGCACGTCCAATCGGCCGACCAGATTGAACTGCTGGAAGATCATCGCCGAGCGCGCGCGCCACTGCCGCAGGTCACGGCCGCGCAGCGCCGTCACGTCGAGATCCTTGAAGAGGACGCGCCCGCCACTCACCGGGCTCAGACGATTGATGGACCGCAGCAGGGTCGACTTGCCGGCGCCGGAACGCCCGATCACGCCGACGAAGCTGCCCGGTGCAACAGAGAAGGATGCATTGTCGACTGCGGCTTTCATGCCAAAACGGCACGTCAGGCCATCCACCACCAGCATTGAATTCTCCAGACGCCTCGCTTTGGCCTATCGCTAGCGTCTGGATTCTACAGTTATGTGACAGGGACACTGCGGCGCCACGTCCGTCCACATGCCGGTCACAGTCATGCAGATGTCACGCCTCTGTCATAGGGGAGATCCAACACCCTCACAGGCGTAGAGACAGGACGCGAGATGGCCGGCAAGTCGCTTTCGATTGAACCTACCGTTGATCCCTCGGCCAAGCTCCAGGACGTGACGCTCGGCGCCTATTGCGAGATAGGCGCCCGCACCATCCTGCAGGAGGTGACGATGGGCGACTACTCCTACGTGGTCAACGATTCCCAGATCACCTACACGACGATCGGGAAGTTCTGCTCGATCGCGGCGATGACCCGGATCAATCCGGGCAACCACCCGATGCAGCGGGCGACGCAGGCCCATTTCACCTATCGCGCCAGCGCCTATTTTCCAGGAGAGCCGGACGATACGGAGTTCTTCGCCTGGCGGAGAGAGCATCATGTCCAGATCGGACACGATGTCTGGATCGGCCATGGCGCGATCGTGCTGCCGGGCCGCAACATCGGCACCGGCGCGGTTGTGGCGGCTGGCGCCATCGTTACCAAGGACGTTCCGGCCTATACCGTCGTCGCCGGCAATCCGGCGCGCCCGATCAAGCGCCGGTTTCCGCACGAGGTCGAGCAGCGGCTGCTGGATCTGGCGTGGTGGGATTGGAATCACGAGGCGCTGAGCGCGGCGCTGCCGGATTTCCGCAAGCTCGCGATCACCGCGTTTCTCGACAAATACGAGGCTGCCCTCGACGCACGCGTCGCGGTGCGGCAGAGTGCCGCCCCATGACCGATATCTCCATCTCGCGGGGCCGCTGCCTCGTCGATACTGACCTCGTCGACACCTCCTTGATCATATCCGGCGGCATCGTCGCCGGCGTCGGGACACCGGGACGCCGGTCGGGTCTCGAACTCGATGCGGAGGGACTCACCGTGCTCCCCGGCATCGTCGACATTCACGGCGATGCGTTCGAGCGCCAGATGATGCCGCGCGCCGGGGTCGATTTCCCGACTGACGTTGCGCTGATCGACAGCGACCGCCAGGCCATCAGCAATGGCATCACCACGGTCTTTCACGCGACGACCTGGTCGTGGGAGCCGGGCCTGCGCAGCGCCGACAATGCGCGGCGCCTGCTCGAATCGATCGAAGCGCTGCGCCCGCGGCTCGCAGCCGACACGCGCTTCCATCTGCGCCACGAGACCTTCAATCTCGACGACGAGGAGGAGATCGGGTGGTGGCTCGCTGACCGGCGCGTCGACCTGTTCGCCTTCAACGACCACATGGATTCGACGGTGGCGAGTCTGGACAAGCCGCACAAGCGCCAGCGCATGGTCGACCGCACCGGCCTGCCCGGCGCGGAGTTCGACCAGTTGGTCGCGCGCATCGCCTCTCGCGCCGATGCCGTTCCGGCCTCGATCGCGCGGCTGGCCGAGATCGCTCGCAAGGCTGGTGTCCGTATGCTGTCGCACGACGACGACAGCCCGGCCATGCGCAAGGCGTTTCGCAGCCAGGGCGTGACCATCGCAGAGTTTCCGGTCAACGAGGAGACTGCGCGCGAGGCCGCCCAGGGCGGCGACGCCATCGTATTCGGCGCGCCCAACGTCGTCCGTGGCGGCAGCCATACCGGGTGGACGAGGGCCAGCGACATGATCGCCAAGGGCCTCTGCTCGGTGCTGGCCTCCGACTACTACTATCCCGCACCGTTGCTGGCAGCGTACCGGCTCGCGACCGAGGGCGTTCTCCCGCTGGCGCGCGCCTGGGATCTGATCTCGGGCGGCCCTGCACGCGCAGCCGGGCTGGCGGACCGCGGCACGCTCGCTGAGGGCCGCCGCGCCGATATCATTCTGGTCGACGACCGCGTGCCGTTGCGCCCCCATGTCGTCGCCGTGATCGCGTCCGGCCGGCTGGTCTATCTCACCGAGACAGACCGGCTGAACGCCCGGCCGGCGCGTGCCATAGCGGCGGAGTAGCGAACCATGGCCAAATTTCCGCGCTATGCGATCTACTATGCTCCACCAGCCACAGCCGACCTGGCGGAATTCGGCGCGAGCCTGCTCGGATACGACGCGTGGAGCGGCGATGACCGCAGCTTTCCGAGCGAGATCGTCCGCGCGCTTCCAGACTGGGCTGAGCTGACCGCAGACCCGCGCAAATACGGCTTTCACGCGACCTTGAAGGCTCCGTTCGAGCTGTCCGATGCGGAGAACGAAGCCGCGCTCCGCAGCGCCTGTGCCGCGTTCGCGGCCACGCCGCGAGCCGTCCCGGCCATCCGTCCGATCGTGGACGCAATCAGCGGCTTCATCGCGATGATCCCCGGCGAGCCGTCGCCGGCGCTGCAACAGCTCGCGGCCGATTGTGTCCAGGCCTTTGAGCCATTTCGCGCTCCGATGACGGCTGACGACCGCGCTCGGCGCAAGCCGGATCTGCTGACACCACGGCAGCGCGATCATCTCGATCGTTGGGGTTATCCCTATGTCATGGAGGACTTCCGCTTCCACATGACGCTGACCTGCCGGCTGTCCGACGAACGGCGCCGGCCGATCCTGATGATGCTGCAGGAGAGATTCGCGGCACTGTCACTGACAGAGCTTCGGATCGACAGGATTGTGCTGTTCCGCCAGGCCAAGGCCCACGAACGTTTCCGCATCATCGGAGACTGGCCGCTCACGGCCGTCCAGGGGGGATAGCGGCGTCAGCTCGGCATGGCTGCATAGTGCGGCGGCGCCTCGCGGCCGAAGACCAGAGTGGCGGCGAGATGTCGGCGCGCTCCCGCGGCAGGGCTCCCCATCCTGCCGCGAGCGCGGCTGAGGTCGCGAGAAATCGTCGATCGATCGACAGGCTCGCGCTTGCATTTGGTGCCGAGACGGTTTCGCTCATGGTGATGAACTCCTCCCAGGCCGATGAAAATCTGCGAGGAGACTATGGTCGGGTCATCGCGCAGCAAGGCGAAATAACAGACGCGATCTGCCGAAAAGCTGACAACACTGTGCGCCGCGCGACACCTTGCACCGTGCCGCGCCGTGATCTGCCGACGGCTTGTCGCCTTGATGCCGCTTAGCGAATCGCCGTGGTCAAACGTGCATCGCGACGAAGGCGATAATGTCAATTTTGCCACTTCGGCCGCACAAAGAAATTGCACGTCGGGCGTCGTCGAGACCGTCAACACGACTTCGCATGGCGCTTCGACCAAGCGGGATATCAACCTCCTTTTGCCGTGGCGACGACGCGCGCGCTCCGGCTGTCGTCGCTCGATGTCCGATCGCAATGTCACGAAGCCGACGCTCCAAGCCAGCTCCATCCAAAAGCTCCCCATCGCCACGGCCTCGCACTCGCAGCATGTTGCCGCCACGTGTCGGGTTTTCGACAATCCACTGATACTAAAAACGAATGGCATATCGCTTGCAATGCACAATGCGTCTCGCTATTGCAGCGCAATAATTTTCTTGGAGTGCCCCAATGCTCGGAATCGGAAGCAAGCTGCCATCGTTTGAAATCGTCGGCGTGAAACCCGGCTTTCATCTTCAGGAGGAGAAGGGCGAGAGCGCCTTCGAGACCCTGACCGAGACCAGCTTCCCTGGAAAGTGGAAGATCATCTTCTTCTATCCGAAGGATTTCACCTTCGTCTGCCCGACCGAGATCGCCGAGTTCGCGCGCCTGGCGAAGGACTTCGCGGACCGCGATGCCGTCGTGCTCGGCGGCTCGACCGACAACGAGTTCTGCAAGCTCGCCTGGCGCCGCGACCACAAGGATCTGCACAAGCTGCCGATCTGGCAATTCGCCGACACCAAGGGCGCATTGGTCGACGGCCTCGGCGTCCGCTCGCCCGACGGTGTCGCCTACCGCTACACCTTCATCGTCGATCCCGACAACACCATCCAGCACGTCTATGCGACCAACCTGAATGTCGGCCGCGCTCCGAAGGATACGCTGCGCGTCCTCGACGCGCTGCAGACCGACGAGCTCTGCCCGTGCAACCGCGAAGTCGGCGGCGAGACCCTGAAGGTCGCCTGATCATGTCGATCGAGCAGCTGAAGGACCAGATCCCGGACTTCGCCAAGGACGTCAGGCTCAACCTGTCGTCCATGGCGTCCGACGAGACGCTGTCGCCGCAGGCCAAGTATGGCCTGTTCGTCGCCTGCGCGATTGCGACTCGCAATCCGAGCGTCGTTGCGGCCTTCGAATCGGTTGCGGCCGCGCAGCTGTCGCCCGCCGCTTTGGCGGCGGCGAAATCGGCCGCCGCGATCATGGCCATGAACAACGTCTACTACCGCTTCGTGCACCTTGCCTCGAACAAGGAGTACGCGACGATGCCGGCCCGGCTGCGGATGAACGTCATCGCCAACCCCGGCGTCGCCAAGGCCGATTTCGAGCTGTGGTCGCTCGCGGTGTCCGCCATCAACGGCTGCGGCACGTGCATCGATTCGCACGAGAAGGTCCTGCAGGATGCGGGCGTGCCCGCGGCCACGATCCAGACCGCCGTGCGCTTTGCCGCCATCATCCAGTCGGTTGCCGTTGCGATCGAAGCCGCTGGTGTGTCCGTCGCGCTGGCGGCGGAATAAGAATCGATCGGATATGTGAATGCGGCCGGCATTGTCCGGCCGCATTTGTCTTTCGCCATTTCTCGCCTGAGTTGCAGAATTTCCCGGCGCGCCTGCAACTCCTCGGTCCGCTAAGCCCCTGACCTCGCGGCAAAGTCGAGATGGCTGCGGCATCCTGATACTCCAACCGATCTTTCCGCAAAGCGCAGAACTCGCCCCCGGTCTCGCGCATTGCGAGTAGTCACCGATGCGGCGCGCCGGGAAATTTCCATCAAATAGCCTTACCTACTCACCCTTCCCGACAAGAACATTGATCAGCTTAGGGACCAAGCAACATCGATTGTGACCAGGGCGCGCGAAAACAATGGCGTGCATGTCGGAAGGAAACCGGACCTGTCGGTCTCGACGGAAGCGTTGATGCAATGTCCCCGATGTCGCATCATGTGCGCTTCGGTTGGACCGCGCGCGCCCGACGTCCTGAAGCTATCTCCCACGACCCGTTCGTCGGAGACAGGAGGCTAGTGATGAGTGCTCCAGATCAGAACGATCCGGCGAAACCAGCGCCGCCCTGGGCGAACGAAGAGCTCCGCAGATATGCGCCGCGCCGCCGCCAGACGGAGGCCGGCCCGACGGCATTCGATCCGCCCGCCGACGGCATCCCCCTGCCGCATCATCTGGTGTCCCGGCCAAGCTCCCTGCCGGCCCGGCCAGCGGCCCTTGACCTCGACGATGAGGAGGCCCACCGTGCCTGGAGCGCGAAGCTCGATCCCGTGGTGATGCCCCTGCCGCCGGAGGATCCGGACAAATCGTTGCGGCTGAGTAGCATCATCAAGATCGGTGCCGCCGTCGGCATCGCGGCCTCCATCGCCATGATGGTGGTCAACATGGTCTCCTTCGACAACGGCGCAGCGACACCGGGTGGCAAGAGCCCGATCATGCCGACCGCCGTACTGGAAAGCCTGGCCCAGATCGATCCTGCGGAAGCCAAGGTCGCCCAGGACGACCCGCCGCAGACGGTCGCCGCGCTCGCGGCTCCCAGCGGTACAGAACTGGCGATGCGGCCATGGCCCTCGACGCCGACGTCGCCAGCGCCGGCCGCCGCAGCACCGGCGGTCTCGCCCCCCTCCGCTGCGCTCCCGATGGCCTCGCCTCGCCCGACCGTTCCACTGCCGCGAGACGAGGTCGATGCTCTGATGAAGCGCGGACGCGACCTGCTCGCCGCGGGCGACGTCGCCAGCGCGCGCCTGATCCTGACGCGGCTTTCCGACGCCGGAATTGCGGACGCCTCCCTTCTGCTCGCGCGCACCTATGACCCGGCCGAACTGACGAAATCGCGGTTGCTCGGTGCTGTTCCCGACGCAGCCAAGGCGCGTGCCTGGTATCTCAGGGCTGCGGAGCAAGGATCGCCGGAAGCCAGCCGACGCATCTCGGCTGCGCGCTAACGCATAAATCTCGAAGCGCTCGAGACGCGACCCGGACCGCTCCCTGCGAGACGGGCGGCCGCGATCTGCTGCGCCCGAGAACCAAATATCGATGGGAGGACTGATGATGCACGGCATCCATGCTGCAGTTCGCGCCGGCTTGGCCGCCAGATGGAGCCGACGTCGCAGACCACGGGATGCAAAGATCAGCCCCCCTCGAGCAGCCGCATGCCTCGCCCTGGCTCTGTCCGCTCCGCTGGCGCTGACCGGACATCAAGCGGTCGCCGCGGACAACGAGATCCGCATCGGCAACACCATGCCCTACAGCGGCCCGGCTCTCGCCTATGGCGTCATCGGCAAGACGATCGCGGCCTACTTCAACAAGATCAATGCCGAGGGCGGCATCAACGGCCGGCGCGTCAACTTCATTTCCTACGACGACGGCTATGCGCCGCAGAGGACGGTCGAGATGACCCGCAAGCTCGTCGAGGAGGACAACGTCCTCCTGATGTTCGCCAGTCTGGGCACGGCTCCCAACCTGGCGGTCCGCCCTTATCTCAACGCCAACAAAGTCCCACAATTGTTCGTGGCATCAGGCTCCTCGCAATGGGACCAGCCCCACGACTTTCCGTGGACCATGGGCTTTCAGCCGAGCTACCAGGCCGAGGCGCACGTCTATGCCCAGTACCTGCTGGAGACCCACAGCCGCGGCAAGATCGCGATTCTCTATCAGGACGATGATTTCGGCAAGGATTACGTCAAGGGATTGAAGGACGGCCTGGGTGGCAAGCTTCCGATCGTCGCGGAAGTCACCTACAAGGTGACGGACGCCAACGTCAATCAGCAGATCGCCACGTTGAAGGCATCCGGCGCCGACATCTTCTTCGACGTGACCACGCCCAAATTCGCCGTGATGGCGATCCGCCGCGCGGCCGAGCTCGGCTGGCGTCCGGACCATATCATCTCGACGGTCTCGGAATCGGTCTCCGCCGTGATGCAGCCGGCCGGCCTGCAGAATGCCGAAGGCATCTTGTCCGCGGGCTACTACTACGAGGGCGAGGAGGCCGCGGCCGCAGGCGATCCATCCTACCGCGAATGGTCCGCATTCATGGACCGCTATTTGCCCGACGTACCGAGAAGCAATGGTCTTGCGACCTTCGGCTACCTCGCGGCAAACGCGATGGTCGCAGTGTTGCGGAATTGCGGCGACGACCTGTCGCGCGACAACATCATGAAGCAGGCGGCATCCCTGAAGAGCCTCAAATTGCCGATGCTGACGCCCGGCATCACCGTCAACACCAGCCCCCATGATCACGCGCCGCTGGAGCAGATGCAGATGATGCAGTTCACCGGCGGCAAGTGGCAGCGCTTCGGTCCGGTCCGGAGCGGTATCGATCCCGGCAGCGTCAGCGATTCCTTCAAGACCATCTTCCGTTACGGCACGGCGAAGCGCGATCTGGCCAACCAGCTGAATGCCAATACCGTCACGCTGATGACCGGCTCGTTCGGCAGCACCTACGCCAATATGGGCGCGGACCTCGCATCCGCGCTCGACAAGGGGACGGAGTTGCGCATCCTTCCCGTGATCGGCCGCGGCTCGGTGCAATCGGTCGCCGACATCCTGCTGCTGCGCGGCGTCGACGCCGGCATCATCCGCAAGGACACCTTGGCCTTTCTCGAGCGCAAGGACTTCGCCAACAACATCCGCGAACAACTGGTCTATGTCACCAAGCTGTTCAACGAGGAGATGCACGTGCTGGCGCCGAGATCGATCGCCAGCCTGAGCGAGCTCGACGGCAAGACGATCGCCGTCGACCTGCCCGACGGCGGCACCTTCGTCACCTCGATCAACGTGTTCGAGCGCCTCGGGATCAGGCCACATCTGCTCTATATCGAGCCGCGGCTGGCGCTGGACATGCTGCGCAAGGGCGACATCGACGCGATCATCACGGTCGAGGGCAAGCCGGTGCAATGGCTGAGCCAGGTCAACGATCCCAATCTGCATCTGGTGCCCGTCGACTACGACAAGGCTCTGCACGACGACTATCTGCCGGCGCAATTGTCCGCCGAGGACTATCCGAACCTCGTCGGCGCCTCGGCGCCGGTGAACACGATCGCGGCCGAGGCCGTGCTGGCGTCGTTCAACTGGCCAGCGGGCAGCGACCGTCACCGCCGGCTGTCTCTGCTGGTCGAAGCCTTCTTCAGCAACATGCAGGCGCTGCAGCGGCCGCCATACCACCCGAAATGGCAGGAGGTGGCGCCGCTGGCGCCGATCGCCGGCTGGACACGGTTCAAGACGGCACAGGACTGGCTCGATCGCAATACGCCGCCTCCCCAGATGCTGGGGGCCAACGCGCAGGCCAATGATCTGCAGGCGAGCGGCGTTTCGGCCGATCCGCGGCTGTTCCGTGAGTTCATGGAATGGCGAGCCAACCGACAGAAGCGCGCCGCTCCGCGGCACCCACAGTAGCCGGGTCGTGCGGTCAAGCCGCGGCCGAGGCAGGGCTGATCCGCACCTGCACGTCGCAGGGACGCGCGAGGTAGGGCGCCGAGGTGACCAGCACGTCCGCCCCCGCCGCAGCATAGGCTGCGGCGTTCTGCGCATTCACGCCACCCGCGGCCGCAATGATCGGCCGCCGCGGCAGCGCCGCGCTGATGGCGATACGCTCCGTCAGCGCAGCGATCTCGGCAGGCGAAAATTTCTCGGCCTGGATGACGTCGAAGCCGGCCACGGCGGCGGCGACGGCCTGCTCGACCGTGGTGACCTCGATCACGAGCCGCTTCTCCGGCGCACTCCGCCGCAACCGCTCGGCGACATCGGCAAGCGGCGCATCGCCGAGAAACGCCCGGTGTTCCGGAAACACCAGCACCGTCTCCGACAGGCCGAGCCGATGCATCACCGCGCCACCCGCCTTCACCGCGGCAACGGCGAACGGCTTGGTTCCGGGGACGTTCTTGCGCGTGCAGGCGACCGCAATGCCAGGCCTGGCCGCACGCGCCGCGCCGACGATCGCAGCCGCCCCGGTGGCGACGCCTGACCAGATCTCGATGAGCGTCTGCGCCACCTTCCAGCTCCGCAACAGGCCTGCCGCCGCGCCCTCTGCACGTAGGATCGGGGCCCCCTCCTCCAGCACCATTCCGCTGCCGGCGAACAATTCGACATGGCAGCCCGTGAGCTCGATCAAGGCCGCCGCGTCCTCGGCTAGGGCCAATACCATGCGGCCGCGCGCAGCGAAGTGCATCAGGCCCGGCTCGGCGCCGATCCCGAGCGTCTCCGTCGTCAGGTCGCCATAGGGGACATCGTCGCGGAGCAGCGCTTCCAGATCATGGTGCGTAGCGGTGGTCGGCGCGCGCGACATCTGCTCTTTCTCCACAGGCTGCATCCTCTATATAAACCCTGGTCGCCGCCCGCCCCCGATCGCCAGGCCCCGCATGATCCCGCACGATCTTCCTGCTTCCGCCGAGCCCAATCAGCCCCGTCTCGCCGCCATTCTCTACGGACCGGGCGACGACGCCGATGCCTTGCTGGACGCCTTTGCCCAGGAGCTGCTGCAACGGGGCGTCCGCGTCGGCGGCATCGTTCAGCGCAATACGAGAGACGAAGTCGGCAAGAAAAGCGGAATGGACGTGATCGATCTCGCCAATGGCGACACGATCTCGATCTGTCAGGACCTCGGCACCGGATCGACGGCCTGCAAGCTCGACACCGCAGGCCTTGCCGAAGCCGGCATGGCCGTTCACCGCGCCATCGCGGCCCATGCCGACCTCATCGTGATCAACAAGTTCTCCAAGCAGGAGGCTTCCGGAAGCGGGTTGCGCGGCGAGCTGGCCGATGCAATCACGTCGGGGATTCCGGTGCTGACGGCCGTGCCGCAGAAATGCATCGACGACTGGCGGACCTTTGCGGGCGATTTCGGCACGCTGCTCCAGCCGTCGCTTTCCGCGATGGAAACCTGGTGGCTCGACCTGCGCGCGCGACAGGCGTCGCGCGGCTGATCGGCGCAGCAATTCGGCGCCACGCTCCTATTTGCCGATCATCACATCCGACGACTTGATGACGGCGGAGACGCTGTCGCCGACGGCAAGCGCGAGTTCGTCCACCGCCTCGTTGGTGATCGCCGAGAAGACTGTCAGTCCCGGGGCGAGCTCCACCTTGACGTGGGCGGTGGTCGTTCCCTTTTCAACCGAGATGATTCGTCCCGGTAAGACATTTCGTGCGCTCAGCTTCACGTGCTGTTCCTCATCCGTTGCAGCCTCGTTGCTGCTGCTCAATGTAAACAGAACGCGTGCCAGAACTCAATGACCTATATCAAACACAATACAGGATTGATGATCCGGCGCTGCGTTTGCGGCACCCCGTCGACCGGCATGATCCGACGGCGTCAGCCGAACTTGAACAGCACGCCGTAGCCGCCGCGCGGATAGCTCCACTCGATGTCGCCGCTGGCCTCGCCGATGACCCGGCAGGTGCCGCATTCGATGCAGCCGTCGACCGTGATCTCGACCTGGCCCTTGTCGTTGAGTTCGTAGCAGCGTGCCGGGCAGGCCTTGAGAAGCGCCTTCAACTGCGGCGTCGGCGTGGTATGCGGACGGACCTTGATATGGGCCCGGCCGGGATCGACCTGATAGCGATTATAGAACAGCTTGTCTTCGACCCTGACTGCGACGTCCGTGCTCATGTCTGATCTCCCTCGCCTGAGCTGTTTCGTTCATTCACCAATCATCGCCACGCCCGAGCAAACCTGAAGGCGTCACCGAACAGGCCGGTCCATGACCTTGCATTCACGAAGGAGCGCACGGTGCTGCTTTCCTTCTCCTTCTTCGGCGTGCCGTCGACGCGCACGAAGTTCTGCATCGCCTTGGAGACGAGCTGCGGATAGGTCAGGAAGAAGTTCTGCGACTGGTTGTGCAGCAGCGCCGGCATGTCCTTGTATTTCTTCAGGTCCTTGATGACGAAGGAGTCCTCCAGCATCTTCTTGTAGAGCGCGAGGTTCTCCTTGGTCATCGGATCGCGGCGCGACTTGACCTGGAAGATCGCCTCGGCCGCGATGCGCCCCGAGGTCATCGCGAGATTGGATCCCTCGCGGTGGACGGCATTGTTGAGCTGGGCGGCATCGCCGACCACCACCCAGCCATCGCCGCAGAGCTGCGGGATCGCGTTGTAGCCGCCCTCGGGAATCAGGTGCGCCGAGTACTCCTTGACTTCCGACCCCTCGATCAGCGGCGCCACCGACGGATGCTGCTTGAACCGCTCGAGCAGGCCGTAGGGCGTCTCGCCGGTCTTCTGGAAGTCGGAGACGAGGCAGCCGATGCCGAGCGAAATGCACTCCTTGTTGGAATAGATGAAGCCCATGCCGGTCATGCCGCGGGAAATCGTGCCGACGGCCTCGATGACGGCCCCTTCGTCGCCCTTCAGGTTGAAGCGCGCCTCGATCGTTTCGCGCGGCAGGAAGTGCATCTCCTTGACCGCGAGAGCGACGTTCTCCGGCTTCGGCCGCTCGCGCAGGCCGGCGCGGGTTCCGAGCAGGCCGTTGACGCCCTCGGCCAGCACGACGACGTCGGCATGGATCTCACCATCGCGCCGATCGGTTCTGACGCCGATCACCTTGCCATAGGCATCCTGCGCGAGCTCGGTCACGGTGGTCTCGCACAGCACGGTGGCGCCAGCCTCCTTGACCTTGGACGAGAACCATTTGTCGAACTGGGCGCGGATGATCGTGTAACGGTTCGGCTTTTCCTCGTTGAAGTCGTCCGACTTGTAGTGCAGGCCGACATGCGACTTGTCGTCGAGCATCCAGAAGCGCTGCTCGACCAGATGGCGTTCCAGCGGCGCTTCCTCGCGGAAGTCCGGAATCAGCTTCTCCAGCATGTCGGCGTAGAGGATCGCGCCCTGCACGTTCTTGGAGCCGGAATACTCGCCGCGCTCGAGCTGCAGCACCTTCATGCCGCGCTTGGCCATGGTCAGCGCAGCCGCATTACCGGCCATGCCGGCACCCACGACGATCGCGTCGAAACGTTCCTCGATCATTGCCCTGCTCCCTCTCTGGTGCCTAGCTTGCGATGCGATCGCGCGAATGCGGCGACAGACGCGCGCGGAATGCCTCCGTCAGCGCGGGCAGCAGCCGGATCGCATCGGTGACGATGCCGACATGCGCGAAGTCGAAGATCGGCGCGTTCTTGTCGGTGTTGATGGCAACGATCAGGTCGGCGCCCTCGACACCGACCCGATGCTGGATCGCGCCGGAGATGCCCGCGGCGATGTAGAGCTTGGGCCGAATGGTCTTGCCGGTCTGGCCGATCTGGCGATCCGAGGTCACCCAGCCCTTCTGCACCAGCGGCCGCGAGCAGCCGAAGTCGGCGCCGAGCACCGCGGCGAGCCCCTTGACGAGCTGGAAGTTCTCCGGCGAGCCAAGCCCGAGCCCGCCCGCCACGACGATGTCGGCATAGGCGAGATTGGACTTGGCGGAATCGCGATCCGGAATGAAGGACAGCACCTTGGTGACGATGTCCTCCTCGACGAGACCGAGCTTGTGCTCGATGATGCGACTGGCGGGTTTCTCGACGCGGTCCGGCATCGGCATCACGCGCGGGCGGACGGTGGCCATCTGCGGCCGATAGTTCAGCGTGTAGATCGTGCAGAGCAGCGAGCCGCCGAAGGTCGGACGCGTCGCGGCCAGCGAGCCGTCGGCATCGACGTCGAGCTCGGTGCAGTCGGCGGTCAGACCCGTGAGCAGCGTTGTCGCGACGGAGCCGGCGAGGTCGCGGCCGAGCGTGGTGGCGCCGAGCAGCAGGATCTCCGGCTTGAAGGTGTTGACGACGTCGGTCAGCGCCTTGGTGTAGGCTTCGTTGCGATAGTCGGTGAGAACGCCGTCCGCGACGATGTAGGCGAGATCGGCGCCATAGCAGAACGACTCCGCGGCAGCGTGCTGCACGGCTTCTCCGGGAGGACCGATCACGACGGCCGCGAGATCGACCTTCAGCTTGTCGGCGAGCTTGCGTCCGGCGCCCATCAGCTCCCAGGATACCGGGTGGACCTGGCCGCGCTCCTGCTCGATGAACACCCAGACGTGCTTGTAGGCCTTGAAATGCTCGGGCAGCTCCTTCTTGGTCGCGGCGCGACCGGCTGCGGCGGGCGGTGCTTTGGTGGGTTCGCTCATGGTCGTCGTCCCTTGGTCCGTCAAAAGCCGTTTGGATCAGAAGCCGTGCGCTGACGTCGTCAGCTCGGCTTCGAGCTTCGGCTGCCGCTTGAACAATTCCTCGATCAGCGCGTCGGCCGGCGCGCGGTTCGAGAAGTCGACCATGGTTGCCTTCTCCGCCCGGGCCGACGGCGCGAAGACCCGCTTCACGATGGTCGGCGAGCCCTTCAAGCCGCACTTCGAGATGTCCTCGACGCCGGCGTCCTTGGCGCTCCAGGTGACGATCTGAGCGCGCGCCGCACGGAGCGCATCGGCCATGGCGCCGCGGCGGATCTCGTTGGTCGCCTCGAGCATCGTCACCAGGCACGGCAGCTTGGTCTTCAGCACTTGAACGCCCCCCTCGGAGCGGCGCTCGGCTTCGATGGTGCGCGCGACAGGATCGACCTCGCGGATCTTCGCCACGTACGTCAGTTGCAGCAGGCCCAGCCGCTTGGCGATGCCCGGGCCGACCTGGGCGGTGTCGCCGTCGATCGTCTGCTTGCCGGTGAACACGATGTCGGGCGCGCCAAAGGTCTCGCTGACCTTGCGAATGGCTGTCGCCAGCGCATAGGTGGTTGCCAGCGTATCGGCGCCGGCGAAGAAGCGATCGGTCAGCAGCACGGCGCGGTCGGCGCCGTAGGTCAGCGCCCGGCGCAGCGAGTCCTCGGCGGACGGCGGTCCCATGGTCAGCACCGTCACTTCGCCGCCGAACTTGTCGCGCAGTTGCAGCGCCGCCTCGAGCGCAAACAGGTCGTAAGGGTTGATGATGGTCGGCACACCCTGGCGCATGATGGTGTTGGTCACCGGATGAACGCGGATCTGCGCGGAGTCCGGAACCTGCTTGATGCAGACGACGATATGCATGCGATCACTCCGGGTGTGTAGTCCTGCGATCAGGACAGCAATTGTCGTACCAGTTTCGGCCGCGATGATTATCGGCACGGATTCAACATCTTGGCGCATGAACCTGATCTGCTTCTGAGAACTCGCCGACGAGGTCCGACACGTCGCAAGCAACACGCGTCGGGAATGCGACAGGAACTTGAAAGCGCACGGCTCGCTTGAAAGCAGAAGCGCCGCCAGTCGTGCTGGCGACGCTGGTGGGAGCGATCGTCAGTTCATGCGCTACTTGAGCGTCGTCAGCGAAACGAACGGCTTTGGAGCCGGCTTCGGCGGCGCCACCGCCTCCTTGAGCACCTTGAACACCCGCTGATCGAGCGGCGTCGAGACGAGGAAGTCCTGATAGGCCTGCTCCAGGAACGATTTGCAGCGGGCTGCGACGTCCTCACTGGAAACGCCGGAGAAGTCCTCGCTGACGAGGTACTGCCCCATCCGGCGGAGGATATGCAGCCGACAGACGTTGAGCACCTTGGGATCGTAGTCGACACCGAGCAGCTTGAAGAACTCCTCGGCCGCGGAGGTCTTCTTCAGTTCGTCCAGAACGTTCGGCGTTGCCGCAGTCATTGCTTTGCTCCTTGACTCGAAATCGGATCAACCTCGCAGAAGGAGGTCGGCGCCGGAGCCGGCGGTCCCTGGCGTATCTTCTGCCTGATGTGGGCGAGCTGCGCTTCGAGGAACTCGATCCGGTCCAGCATCACGGAAAGGGCCTCACCGACCGGATCAGGCATCAGATGATGATCCAGATCGATCCGTCCGACAGTCCGCCGATGGGTGAACTCAGGCCGCACCACCTTGGCGGGGATCCCGACCACCGTGACGTCGGGCGGTGTGCTCTGGATGACGACGGAGTTGGCACCGACGCGGGTCCGCGGACCGATGGTGATCGGTCCGAGAATCTTGGCGCCGGCGCCGACGACGACACCGCTGTCCAGCGTCGGATGCCGCTTGCCTGGCGACCACGACGTACCGCCCAGGGTGACGCCGTGATACAACGTGACATCGTCGCCGACCTCCGCGGTCTCGCCGATCACGACGCAGGCGCCATGATCGATGAAGAAGCGGCGGCCGATTTCGGCGCCCGGATGAATGTCGACATTCGACAGGAAACGTCCGAGCCACGACAACAAGCGCGCCGGAAAACGCCAGCCGCGGATCCACAGCCGATGCGCCAGGCGGTGCCAGATCAGCGCGTGAATGCCGGGATAGGTCAGCAGTGTCTCGATTTCGCTGCGCGCCGCCGGATCGCGCGAGCGGACACACGCAATGTCCTCGCGGATCAGGCGAAGCAGCGAGGGCCGGCTCGCCTCGACGACGATCGGCTCTGCAATGGGGGTGTCGACGATGTCGCTCATGATCAGGCAAAGCTCGCCAGCGGGTGATCGCAGACTTCGCGCCAGATGGCCGCAACGGCCTCCTTCGGCACCGGTCCCTTGTGAGTGACGGCATGCCTGCGCACGCGCGCCAGGATGCGCTGGGCCTGGTCGACGCTCGCCGGCAGCCGCAAATCCGACAGCAGCGAGGTGATCGCCGACAGCCCGGAATGCTTCCCGATCACGATCCGATTGGAGCGGCCGAACAGTACCGGATCGAGCGCCTGGTAGGTGCGCTGATCCTTCAGCAGGCCGTCGACGTGAATGCCGGATTCATGGGTGAAGACGTGCTCGCCGACGATGGCCTTGTTGAGTGGAATGGCGCGTGCCGCGGCGGCCGCCACGACATTGGCGACGTGATCGAGTTCGGCCAGCACGATGCCGGTCTCGCGCCGGTAGAGCTGCCGCAGCGCGACCGCGACCTCTTCCAGCGGGGCATTGCCGGCACGCTCGCCGAGGCCGATCACGGTGACCGACGCATGGGTCGCGCCCGCCTTGACCGCCGCCAGCGTGTTGGCGGTGGCAAGACCGAGATCGTCATGGCCGTGAAACTCGATCTCCAGGTTCGTGGTCGCACGCAAGGCGCCGACCAGGGCTGACGTCGCGTCGGGATCGAGCACGCTCAGCGTATCGGCGACGCGGAAGCGTCGGGCACCGAGCGACTTCGCGGTCGCGATCACCTCGGCGAGAAAGCCGACATCGGCGCGCGACGAATCCTCACCGCCGACGGCAACGGCCAGTCCGCGGCTTCGCGCATAGCCGACCACGCGCTTGAGCAGCTCCAGCGCGGCGCTGCGGCTGCCGCCGAGCTTGGCGGCGATCTGCACGTCGGATGTCGGGATGGAGACATTCACCATCGAGACGCCGGCCGCGATCGCCGCATCGACATCCGCCTCGCGCATCCGGCACCAGCCGATGATGGTCGCGGGCAGACCGGCCTCGACGATCGCCCTGATCGCCGCGATCTCGTCGGCCCCCATCGCCGGCGTGCCGGCCTCGATCTCGGGAACGCCGGCACGGGCGAGCGCACGAGCGATCGCGACCTTCTCTCCGAGGGCGAAGGCGACGCCCGGCGCCTGTTCGCCGTCGCGGAGCGTGGTATCGTTGAGGATGACCCGGGGCATCGGGCTCCCCGAGGCTGTGCCCCCGTGGGCAGAGCCGGCATCTCGGGCATTCCTAGACCCGCGCTGTCCGGAGACGTCTGGCATTCACTCGCTCCGTCGCAACCTGTGTGCGGCCGCCAGAAGCACGACGCTCCGTTGCGGCCTGCCATTCACTCAGCAACGGCCATGCCACCGCCGGACACCACGCCAACCAATTGAATATCTGATTGTTTTTCCAACGCCCCGAATTGTCGGATTCGTAACAGCGTCGGACATCGAACGTCGAACGTCGACGCAGAGAGACATGCCCGCGCAGCGCCTGGACCGCGTGGCGACCTGCGCTGCCGTCAGGCGTGACGCCTGCGGCGCAGATGAATGACGATGTCGATCCGCTCCATGCCATAACCCGGCAGCGGCTCGGGCATCTGCTCGAACGCGACCTGTCCGGGCACATCGACGAGCGCGCCTTCGTCCTCGTAGAAGAAGTGCGGGTGCACGGTCGTATTGGTGTCGAAGAACGATTTCGAGCCGTCCACGCCAATTTGGCGCAGCAGGCCCAGCTCCACGAACTGGTTGAGCGTGTTGTAGATGGTGGCCTGCGAGATCTTCATGCCCGAAGCAACGGCTGCGGCATAGAGCGCGTCGGCGGTGATGTGGCGGTCACCGCCGCCGAACAGAATCCGGCTCAGTTGCTGACGCTGCTGGGTGGGGCGCAACCCGGCCCGGCGCAGCGCGTCCTCGCATCGACGCATCAGGATCTCGCCAGCTTCGCAGGTCTCCGCCTGAGGACAACGTCCGCCGTCGGAGTTGCACGGGGATCCAAGCTGGCTGTCCATCAACATCATCACGGTCCTCGAACTCACATCGCGGCGCCCGCCGCCTCCCGCAGCGCCACCTCGCGCCGCCGTTCGGCCATCCGGCTCTCGCCGCTCTCCTCCCCGAAGCAGAGCTGGAAGTCGTTGCACTGGGTACAGACCGGCGTCGTGCACATCACGAAGCCATCATCCTCGCACAGCATGCGGTAGAAGAAGCGCTTCCAGCGCATGTTGCTGGTGTTGCGGCTCGCCAGCGGCGCGAAGTGACGCATCAGCAGGCGCGACAATTCGGAGCGCTCGCGCAGGCCCAGGTCTTCCCAGAGATGGTTGGGCTCCATCGCGCGACGCGCCACCATGGCCGCGAGCCAGCGGCCGACCTCGCCGTCCGTGGAGCGCTGCGCGGCGAGCAGATCGCGCACCATCGTGATTTCGTCCTCGTCCGGCGCGGCCACGGCCCCGGTGATCGGCAGCCATGAGGAGTCGATCGAGGCTGCCGGAAACAACTGCGCCAGCAGTGCGATCAGTTCGACGGTCGAAAGCCCCGCGCGCTCCGCCAGCGCGCCATGCTCCATCGCTGAAACGGCGAGAACCGATGCGATGACGTGACGATCGAAACCGATGTCACTGTCGATCAGCGCCTCGTCGGGATCGACGCCGGTCAGCAGGCGGTAAATCTGGCGGCCGTGATGCGGCGCGTTCTCTTCGCAGGAGCCGTTGCGCGGCGACGGTTGCAGGCCGGCAGCGACGGACTCCGAGACGCCCACGATTGCGATGGTCATAGCTTGATCCCCTGCCGCGCGCCGACGGGACATGCGATGAGGTACCGGCCTTCCGACGGGAGGAAGGCCGGTACCAAGACTGCTTAAGCCGTTGCGGCGAGTTCGGCGGCAGTCTTTCCGATCTGGGTTTCGTCGACGGCCTTCATGATGCCGTGCTCCATCAGCATGTCCTCGAGCTCGTCCATCGTGATCGGGGTCGGGATGATGCCCTTGCCGCCGTTGTTGTGGATCTTCTGCGCCAGCGAGCGGTAGTGCCCGGCCTGGACCGAATCCGGCGCATATTCCAGCACGGTCATGCGGCGCAGCTCGGCGTGCTGCACGATGTTGTCGCGCGGCACGAAGTAGATCAGCTGGGTGCCGAGCTTCTTGGCGAGAGCCTCCGCCAGCTCCAGCTCCTTGTCGGTCTGACGCTCGTTGCAGACCAGGCCGCCCAGGCGCACGCCGCCGGAATTCGCATATTTCAGGATGCCCTTGGAGATGTTGTTGGCGGCATACATCGCCATCATCTCGCCGGACATCACGATGTAGATCTCCTGCGCCTTGTTCTCGCGGATCGGCATCGCGAAGCCGCCGCACACGACGTCGCCGAGCACGTCGTAGGACACGTAGTCGATGTCCTCGTAGGCGCCGTTCTCCTCCAGGAAGTTGATCGAGGTGATGACGCCGCGGCCGGCGCAGCCGACGCCCGGCTCCGGACCGCCGGACTCGACGCAGCGGATGTCGCGATAGCCGACCTTCATGACCTCCTCGATCTCGAGGTCCTCGACGCTGCCCGCGGCAGCGGCCAGGCTCAGGATCGTGTCCTGCGCCTTGGCGTGCAGGATCAGGCGGGTCGAATCCGCCTTGGGGTCGCAGCCGACGATCAGGATCCGATGACCCATCTCGGCGAGCGCCGCGAGCGTGTTCTGCGACGTCGTCGATTTGCCGATGCCGCCCTTGCCGTAGAATGCGATTTGTCGAAGTGATGACATTCTGCTCTCCATCAACCGATTGCCAATGTCGCGCCCGCGCTGCTCGCGAGGCGTGACCGCGTCCTCTGTGTGTCCGAACCGGCAGACGGGTTGTTGGGAAGGAGAGCATCGCTCGTCCGGAGCGTCGGCGTGCACTCAGCCCTCAACCATTGCCTGAACCCGGTTTTGCAACGGCTGTGCCAGCACGCGCACAGGGCCAAAACGATCATGTTTTAAAGGAGATGCGGAGCAATCCGGGCGCGATTGCGAGTTGTTGCAAACCCGACATCGGAATGCTTCGCAAGATGCGACGACGCGCGGCGCTGTCCGAAACGACACAACAGCGGTAGCTTTTCAGCCGGGCGGTGCCCGGAACGAGATTTGCTAGATCCCCTCTGCAGCCCTGCGGCACAGACGCTGACAACGTTGAGGAGGATGCAATGCAGATCGGAGTGGAGACGGCCAAGGCAGTGGACCAGCGGCGCGTGTTCGTGATCGACGACGACGAGATCACGCGCGCGGCCCTGCAGTTCATGTTGCACGATGAAATCGAGACCCACGAATTGGCGACGCCGGAGGAGGCGTACGAGAAGGGCGTCGACTGGCTGGCACCGAACGTGGTGCTGCTCGGGGTTTCCTTCCTGAAGCAACGCGGCCCCGAGCTCGTCCGCGAGATCCTGGCGAAGTTCAAGGGCGTGCGCATTCTGATCGTGACCGCCAAGGCCGACGAGGCGATCGCGATCGAAGGTCTCAAGGCCGGCGCGCATGGCGCCGTGGTCAAGCCGCTCACGATCGAGTCGGTGCGCAAGAAGGTCGACACCATTCTCGGCCGCGCCGGCGGTGCGCAGCTGGTCCAGCTCGGCGGTGCCTGACGTGACGACCGTCGTCTTCTACGAGAAGCCGGGCTGCGGCACCAACGCCCGGCAGAAGCTGATGCTGACGCGCGCCGGCCACGATGTCATCGCCAGGAATCTCTTGACCGAGCCCTGGACCGGCGAGCAGCTGCGGGCGTATTTCGCCGGGACCCCCGTCTGGAGCTGGTTCAATCCGGCCTCGCCGCGCGTGAGATCGGGAGAGATCGAGCCAGAGACGATCGAAGCCGTCGCGGCCATCGACCTGATGCTCGAGGATCCGCTGCTGATCCGCCGGCCATTGATCGAAGCCGGCGGCCGGTGCTGCGCCGGCTTCGATCGTGAACCCGTCATCTCGCTGCTTCGGCAGAGCGACGGTCTGGAGGATGTCCAGGGCTGCACGCGTCCGGAGAGGTCGACACCTTGTCCGGAGCCGCGTTGAGCGGCTCCGTTCTGCAAGCTCAGCGCTTCAACACCATGACCAGGCGATCGACACGCTTGCCCTGCTTGAAGTGGGATTCGACGATCTCGTCGATATCCTCCGGCCTGGTCGGCCGATACCAGACGCCGTCCGGATAGACCACCATCATCGGTCCGGCGCTGCAGAAGCCGAAGCAGCCCGCGGCGGTGACGCCGATGTCCGTCAGCCGCTGCGCCTCGATGGTCTTGGTCAGCCGGTCCCACAGCGGCTGCACGCCGAGCGCGCCGCAGCTGCCGCGCGGATGTCCGGGCGGACGCTGCGTCAGGCAGACGAAGGCGTGATATTTGTAGAGCTGCGGAATCTCGAATGAATCATCCGCCTCGGCGACATCGACATCGCTCATGACACAGGCGCCTTGATGCCCTTGTCGGCGAGCAGGGTCGCGAGCTCACCGGCCTGGAACATCTCGCGCACGATGTCGCAGCCGCCGACGAATTCGCCCTTCACATAAAGCTGCGGAATGGTCGGCCAGTTGGAGAACTCCTTGATGCCCTCGCGAATGAAGGGATCGGCGAGCACGTTGACGCTCTCGTACGCCACGTCCAGCTTGGCCAGGATCTGCGTCACCGCGGCGGAGAAGCCGCATTGCGGCGCCGCCGGCACGCCCTTCATGAACAGCACGACATCATTGCCGTCGATCAGCTTCTGAATGCGTTCGGATGTCGACATAGACTGGATCCTTTCCCTGAATGCGACCGATCAGCCGGATCGCAACGATCACTTCGGCAATGACGTCTCGAGCGCCAGCGCATGCAGCACGCCGCCCATCTGGCCCTTGAGAGCCGAATAGACCATCTGATGCTGTTGCACCCGGCTCTTCCCGGCGAACGCCTGCGAGGTGACGCGCGCCGAATAATGGTCGCCATCGCCCGCCAGATCCTCGATCAGGACGACGGCATCCGGGAACGCCTCCTTGATCAGACGCTCGATATCCGTTGCTGCCATCGCCATCGCTGCCACTCCCGCTGGATTGATGAAGGCCTCATGCAAGCTCCGAACCAGTCATTTGCTCGCCGCGATCGCCGTCTCGTCTGCATCTGACGACGCGTCCACGCCAAATCGCCAAGCGTTGCGTCGTCTTTGCGACATCGGCCTCGGCGCGGCGAAGAGGTGGCGTTCAAAATCCAACATCGGCCCGCTCTTCCGCCCGCCTCGTGCCGGCTCCGGCGCTGCTGCGCCCGCGCGAAAACGGTCCGCGTCTTGCAGTGATTTGATCGAGGTCAATGCAGATGCTCGAACTCGTCAGCGAACCCGACACGATCAACTTCGGCGATCTGCCGCAAGAGGTCGATGCGCTGTTGCAACAGGGCGTGGCGGCGTATCGCCGCGACCACGCGCAGGCGGATCGGCTGTTTCGCCAGGCGCTGGCGACCGCTCCGCAGCAGCTTCCGACCTACTTCTGTCTGTACAAGATTCACACCTATCAAGGCCATCTCGACGAGGCAGAGGCGGTCGCCGAGCTGGGCCTTGCCGAAGCGGCGCGCCAGGCCGGCTGGCCACGGGATTGGCGGCACTGGACGCCGCATGATCCGCTGCCGGATGGCGCTGGCCGCTTCGCGCTCTACACGCTGAAGGCCCTCGCCTTCATCCATCTGCGCAAGACTGATTCCGACGGAGCAGCCGAAATGCTCGCGGCGCTGCGGCGACTCGATCCCACCGGCGCCGTCGGATGGCCGGTCGTCGCCGCGCTGGCCGAGGGGCTCGGTTCGGAATGAGGCGACGCCATGCATGAGCGAAACATGACTCGAATTCCAACGACCATCCCCCGGTGCGAACCAGGATCATGAGAGGAACCAACGCATGATGACCATGCACGCCCCGCCCCCTCCTTCCCCGGCGCAGAACGCCGTAGCGACCGGCTCCCAGAGTGCAGCCGAGAGCGTGATTGCAGCGTTGCGAACGGTCTATGACCCGGAGATTCCGGTGAACGTCTACGATCTCGGGCTGGTCTATCGGATCGCGCACGAGGGCGGCGGCGCGGTCGAGATCGACATGACCTTGACGGCGCCCGGCTGTCCGGTCGCAAGCGAGATCGTCCGAATGGTGGAGGACGCCGTACAGGCCGTCGACGGTGTGGTGTCGGTCAGGGTCACCCTTGTCTTCGAGCCGCCATGGGACAAGTCGCGCATGTCCGAAGAGACCGCCCTGGAGCTGGGTTTGTTGTAACGCGCGCCAACCGCGCAAGGGGAGCAGGAGCATCACATGCCTACAGCGAGCACGATCAAGCTGACCGCCAGCGACGGCCATACCTTTCAGGCGTTTCGTGCCGATCCCGCCGACGCGCCGAAGGGGGCGATCGTCGTCCTGCCGGACGGCGCCGACGCTGCCGGCAAGCTACGCAAGGTCGCCGATACTTTCGCCGCGAGCGGCTATGTCGTGATTGCGCCGGAGCTGTCGCCTCCCGCGGAGATCGAAGCGGCAACGGAGGGCGAGCCGGCCGAGAGCGTGCCGGATCCGGCAGCACCGCTGCTCGCCGAGATCCAGTCAACGGTCGACAGCGTCAAGGACTGCGGCAAGGTGGCGGTGGTCGGCTTTGGCGCCGGCGGCGGTCTAGCCTATGACGCCGCCAACCGCGTCTCCGGTGTGGCCTGTGCGGTGAGCTACTACGCGACCGGTGTCGTCAACGCGGCCGGCGCCAAGCGCAGGATTCCGACGCTGCTCCATTTCGGCGAGGCCGACATCGTCGTGCCGTTCGCGGAGGTGACCACGTTCCGCGCCTATCATCCCGAGGTCAGCGCGTTCTCCTATCCGAATGCCGCGCATGCGTTCGACGGTGACGGCGAGACCTATGATGAATCTGCAGCTGCGCTGGCACATGACCGGACCCTGGCGTGGATCTCGCAATATGTCGTCGGGCAGCCGCCGATCACGCTGAAGAACGCCGGCGCCTATGCGCTCGCCAAGACCGACAAGAAAAAGAAGAAGAAAGCCGACGACGACATGGGACCGCCGATGGAGTGAGAGCGCCGCGATGCTGCCGACCACCATCCTGATCGACGAGCGGCCACGTTGCGTCGTGCGCCCCAACGACACCAAGGATCTCAACCGCTTCATCCGCAACGGCAAGCCTTTCCTGCTCGCCGAGGTGCCGGACGGCAGAATCACGCATCGCAATGCCAGCGAGGTCGAGATGATGCAATGGCAGACCGCCCTGGCGCTACACCGCGCCTGGGGCGGCGACGACGAGACCTTCTTCGGCGTGCCGTTGTATTAGCTGGATTGCGTAAGGTGGGCAAAGGCGCCACGGACGGCAGTGAATTGCACCGTCGGAAGATCGCCGTGCCCACCTTTCTGGCCCATGTTGCAGGCGAGACCGCCGGTGGGCGCGTTTCGCTTGGTCCAGCCTACGCGTCACGTCCTTTCCGTCCTTGCGAGCGCGAAGCAATCCAGGGTAAGGCGGGCGACTCTGGATTGCTTCGTCGCCTTCGTCTCCTCGTAATGACGTCACCGCAGGCTCACGGCCGCGCGGCCCGAGCATCGTGCGGGTTGCCGGCCTGGTTGCGCATCCAGTCGGCGAGCTTGGTCATGGCGGCGTCGACATCCTGACGGGCCTTGACGTCGCTGACAGTCTCCTCGAGCGCGCCGCGCATGCACAGCAGCCAGGCGTCGCGCTCGGCATTGCCGATGGCAAAGCCCATGTGACGCTGGCGCAGCCGCGGATGGCCCTTCTCTGGCGAGTACAGCTTGGGGCCGCCCAGCCATTCGGAGAGATAGCGCTTCAGGATGTGCTTGATCGGCCCGAGATTGCGGCCGTGCATGTCGCGGATGCCCTTGGCCTCCGGCAGCGTATCCATTCGGTGGTAGAAGGATTCGACGAGACGGTCCACGACAACCGCTCCGCCGATTCGCTCATAGGGGGTCGCGACCGGCCCTGCGTCCGGAGTTCCAGTCTCTGAAGTCCCAGCGTCCGCCATCCGACCAGTCCGCCCTCTACTCATCCAAGCTCGGCTGCAGGATCACCTCGGCCGGGGCGCCCGGGCCCTGCTCGTCCACAAGCTCCAGCGTATCGACACGCGACAATCCACCGCCGCTGTCCATCAGCACGATAGCGTCCTTCGGCATGCTGGCAAGAGCCTCGATCAGCTTGGCGACGGTCACGGGGCCTCCTTCTTAAGCGTCTCGCCCGGCGACGGGTGCGCCGGTCTCGTCGAAATTCAGCGTCGCCGGCTCCTCGTCCAGCATCACGATCTCGGCCCGCCTCAACGCCCCGCTGGCATGGTAGCTGTAGCTGTGCGTGAGCTCGATCTCGCCATAGACGATCTTTTCGAATCCGGTCAGCACGCCCGCGGCATCGAAATAGCCGCGGATGAACGTGTTGCGGTTCGACAGCTGCTCCGGCGCAATCGCAGTCACGAGCCGCAGCGGCAGCTTGACGCCCGTGTAGGAGACGAAGAATCGGCACGCCTGTCCCGCATCGGTGCTCATGCTGCCGACCGCGTCACGAGACAGCCGCGGTCTTCAGGGCCTCGATCTGCTCACGAGCCACCTTGAACACGCCGCGGCCGCCGGCGAAGGTCTGATAGGCCTTCATGCCGATGGCCTCGCTGAGCTTGTCGAACCACTGCTGCGGCGTCAGCTCGACCGGCCGCTCGCTGATCTCGGCGACCGTGCCATCATTGGCAAAGCGGACATGAAGCGTCAATTTGTCCATGTGATCCTCCTGTTACAGGCCCGAGCCGAAGCCCAGGAGTTCGATCTTGACGTTCTCGGTGCCAAGAATGGTCGCCTGACAGGCGAGGCGAGACTTCGAGCCGACGCCGACGATGGTGTCGAGCTTCTCGTTCTCCAGCTTGGTGACCTTCGACACGCCCTTGCGTCCCTCCTGCAGGAAGATGTGGCAGGAACCGCACTTTGCCTGGCCCTCGCATTTATGCTGGATCTCGACCTCGGCGCCGAGCAGCGCTGCCAGAATGGTGGTGCCCTCGCCCACCTCGATCGTCTTACCGGAGGGCATTACCGTCAATGTCGCCACTTGGATTCTCCTTTTCGGTTTGAACTTAGAACTTCTCAGTAGATCGCGGCGCCCGCCCCGACATTGACCGAGGCGTCCTTCATCGTCGCAACGATGAAGGCGATCTGATCCCTGGTGAGATGCACGTGGAATGGCAGGGCCACCACACGATCGGCGACCTTCTCGGTCACGAGATAATCGCCTCGGCGATATCCCATGTCGAAATAATGCCGCTGCAGATGCAGGGGATTCGAATAGGCCACGGCCTCGACCTGTTCGACCCTGAGATCCTCGACGATCGAATCCCGGCTCGACTTCGAGAACCGCGTGCCCAGATGCACCTGGTAGAGAAACCAGTTCACCTCGGTGACATCGGGCCCGACATAGGGGTCCTTGATGCCCTCGAACGACTGCACCTCGCTGTAATAGATCTGCTCGATCAGCTTGCGCCGCTCGAGGATCTCGTCGATCCGCCGCAATTGCGCCAACCCGAGCGCGGCGGTCACGTCGCTCATCACCGCCTGGTGCGACGCGCTGCTGCTGACCACGACCGATGCGCGCTCGTCGAGCCGGTGCGAACGGTGCCGACGCACGGCCACCGCGATGTCGACGTCGTCGGTGACGACCATGCCACCCTCACCACAGGTGAGCGCGAAAGGCTGCGAGAAATCGAACACCGCGGCCGTACCGAATGTGCCGACCAGCGCCCCCCTGTATTTCGAGCCGATGGCCTCGGTCGAATCCTCGATGACAGGCAGATTGCGGGTCTTCGCGATCGCCTGCAGCTCCGACCATTTGGCCGGATGGCCGTTGGTGTTGCCGGCCAGGATCGCCTTTGTCCGCTCCGTGATGCGCGCCTCGATCTTGCTTGGCGCCAGCGTGCCCGAGTAGTAATCTATATCCGCAAACACCGGCTTGGCGCCGACGATGCTGATGGCATGCGCGATCTCGCGGAACGAATACGACGACGTGATTACCTCGTCGCCCGACCCGATGCCCATCGCTTTCAGGACCAGCACCAGGCCAAGCGTTCCGCTCGGGACGGCAATGGCGTATCTGCGCCCGAGATAGCTTGCGAATGCCGCCTCGAACTCCTCGACCAGCGGACCGCAGGACAGCCGCGGCGAGCGCAGCGCGGCGTCCACGGCAGCAATCTCCGCCGTGGTAATGTCGGGATCAGAGAGCGGAATGAAGCTCGCCTCGACCGGCGTAAGCTCCGCTTCATCCTGCTCCTGCCGATCGGCGTCATGCACCAGATAGGGCTTGGTCATGCTCAGCTCCGCTTGGCCAGGATCAGGCCGGTGGCTTTGGCAAGGTCATCGGTCACACCCGCGCAGTGGTCGCTGGCGTCGAGCAGATGCAGGTCGAATGCCGGATAGCTGCGGAACGGCGCTTCCGTGACATCAGACGCGTCACAACGTGTCAGTACCAGCTTTGGAAAGCGGCGGCGCAGCTCGCCGAACGCCGCGCTGCCGGCGTCGGGTCGCTCGAGGACCAGCGCGATCTCATTCAATTCCTGTTCGGCCAATGCCATGTCACCCGTCCTCTTCGCTCTACTGCCAGAAGATCCGCTCAGGGTCCGCGTTCAGCTCGTCGACCGCCGCGGTCAACCGCCGATGCAGACTATGCAGCTCCCACGTCCCCTGCGCGTGATCTCTCCAGAACAGCTTCCACATCGCATTCGCGGGATCATGGCGCAGCAGCGCGACGTCGATCACCCCGCCGTCCTTGTCGATGTTGCGCGAGCAGCAAGGACTGCGGACGTGATAACCCTCGTCGACCGGCGACACTGTCGGCTCGACATAGCGGTAGCGCTTGCGTGACTTCAGCGCGCGCGCGATCCGCTTGCGATCCAACTCATTGGGATGTGCGGGCAGGACAAAGCTGGGCTTGAGCGCGGTTGCGGCCATCGTGGATCATCGCACCTCAACCGGGACGATCTCCTCTTCGAGACAACCCACGACGAGCTGCTCGCCGAACTCGACGAGATAGATCGGCATGTTCGCTTCCGTGTGGGTGCCGACCTGCACGATCTCACCCATATCGCCGACGCCAACGAGCTTGGCCTCGGCCGGCGCGTTCGGGAACGAGCCGTCATTGACGAGGTCGATCAGCGCCTTGACACGCTGACCCCATTGATATTTCGGCAGTCGTGGCTCGATCATGATCTGTACGCTCTCGGCAGGGGCAACTCGTCGTCGGCCTCCCCGCGGGGGACGGTCGATTCGAGCTCCTTGCGCTTCATGCCGACGCGGTTTCCGCTTTCGAGAAACTCGACGCCGTAGATGTAGAACTGCTGCAGGAAGGTTCCGATCGAGACGACGTAGCCGATCTCGCCCTTCTTCGCGAGGATCTCGCCGATTTCCTTGCCTGCATAAGTGCCGTCGTTGCGGATCGTGCGCTTGGCCTTGACCTTCTCGCCGAACGTGAAGTACGGCGGCGCCGACAACTCCACGACCTCGCTGTCACGAACGATGTTGCTCATGCCGGTTTCTCCATGGCAGCTCCGAAGTGGTTCGCGAGCCGGTCGCGCGCCATCTCCTGCACCAGCGGATCCTCGTCGCGGGTCAACTCGGTGAGCTCGCTGAGCGCGATCCGGCTCGCAACCTCGTGACGCACCCGCCAGTCGGCGTCCTTGCGCATCGCGGTGAGGAGATCAGGCGCGAGGCGCTCGGCGATCTCGAGCCGCACCCGTGGATCGGGGTCGCTGATCATGCCGAGCAGCCAGTCGCTCGGGATGCGCCGCGCGACGACGCGACGGACCTCGGCCTCCGGGTCCCCCATCATCCGGCCCAGCACGGACGGTACGATGCGGCGCGCCACGACGAGACGGACGTAATAGTCGTCGTCGATCATCATCGGCATCAGGTCCTCCGGATCGAGCACCGTCGCGATTCGAATGCGGACCTCGCGATGCGGATCATGGCGCAGCCGCAACACCAGCCGCTTCGGCAGCCGCCGCGCTGCGTTCCAGCGCACGGTCTCCTCGGGATCATCGAGCAGCGGAGGCAGAAAGAACGGGCTGGCATGCTTCGCCGCGATCGCGCGCACCTCGAAATGCGGATGCTTGACGTAGCCGTTGGCGAGCGCCGGATTCCAGTTGAAGAAGCGGTCGATGCGCCGGGCGTAGCGGTCGTGCACGCAGGCGTGCCGAAGGCGACAGCCGCCGGATGCGTTGAGCTGCGCGTGTTCGCAGCCCGCACAACTGATCTCGTTGCCCTGCCAGTCGATGGCCTCGTCGATGTCGTCATTCATCGTCGAGCTCCACCCGGTCGACCACCTCGAGCAGGACGCGTGCGCCGATCTTGTCGCTGGGATCGAGCTCGAGCAGCTTTTGCACCGCGAGCCGTCCCTCGACGAGATTGCCGAGGCGCATCTGCAAATAGGCGTATCCCTTCAAGGTGAACATGAAGAAACGCGGCAGCATGTTGTCATAACTGCCGAACTCGGCATGACCGGCGCGAACGTCGCGCCAGTGCGGCGGCAAGCAGTTTTCGGCGGCCGCCTTGGCGAGGCACCGCTTGGCGATGCGCAGCGCGTCGGCGAGCCGTCCCTTGTAGAAATAGAACCGGTAGAAGCCGATCAGGACCGCCGCATGCCCAGGCGCCAGCGCTTCCGCCTCTTTCAGATGCGCCTCCGCAACCTCGTCGAGATGATAGCTCTGGCCCGCCTGCCACAGATGATACTCGGCCTCCTCCGGCAGGCCGCCGCCGAGCAGCGCGTCGGCGAGCAACGCGTCCTCGATGGCGGTCTGAGAGCTGGGCCGGGCATCGGTGGGCATGGCGAGCTGTCCTAGTGCTCCAGCGCCTTCAAGGCGTGGGTCGAGCACGAAACCTGCTTCGGATCGTGAAACACGAGGCCGGTCTGCGTCGCAGTATCCGCGAAGTCGATGGTCACACCGTCGAGCAGCAAGCGGCTTTCCGCCGGCAGAAACAGCCTGACACCGTCGCGCTCGACCACGGCATCACCGGGCTGCGGCGTGGCGAGCACGCTGATATCGGCCGCAAGGCCGGAGCAGCCGCCGGGCGACACCGCGAGACGGAAGCCGGAGCCCGCGGTACCGTCGGTTCGAAGCATCATTCGCATGAATTTCTGCGCGGCTGGCGTGAGGGTGAAATTCATCTCGGTCTCCCTCAAGCCGGCGGCTGGTAGCGCGGGAACGAATTGTCGATCACGCAGGTGTTGTCGACCGGGCAGACCGCCGCGCATTGCGGCTCGTCGAAATGGCCGATGCACTCGGTGCACTTCTTCGGATCGATCACGAAGGTGCCGTTCTTCTCCGAGATCGCCACGTTCGGACATTCGGGTTCACAGGCCGAGCAGCTCGTGCACTGCGAGGCAATGATCTTCAAGGTCATCAAAGGCTCCTGTCGAAGGGACCCGGCGACGCAACAGCGTCGCCGGGGTCTGGTGTCACGCCGCCGAAATCAGGGCGCCCTGGCGAATTTCGGCGTCACCGCGCACGACGTGCTGGATTTCGCCGCTGTTCACCTTGTCGAGGTAGCTCTTGAACCAGGCGATCGCGGACTTTTCGATGAACTCGTGCGCGAACTGATCGACCGGCTCGATGCCCGCGGCCTGCAGGTCGCTCTTCGGGCAGCCGCCGATCTTGGCCACGAACACCGCATGGCAGTCGTTGATGGCGCGGATGACGGTCTCCAGGCTGTCCTCGTCGCCATAGCCGCCCTGGCAGTACAGGTCGACGCGGCGATGACCGACGAACTTGGCACCGGCGGTGGAGAGCTCGTAGACCTGGAACTCCTTGGCGTGGCCGAAATGCTCGTTGATCAGGCCCGAGCCCTTGGTCGCGACCGCGATCAAGAGCTTGATGTCGCTCGACTGGCCGGCGAGCGAGGCGAGCTCCTCCTGCTTCGCCACGACCTTGGCGACACGCTCCTGCTCGACCGCCTCCTGATAGGCCTTGCGACTGTCGATATCGTAGTTCACCTCCATCGCCATGATCTTGTCGGTGGTGAATTCGGCCGAGCGATCCTCACCGAGCAGGCCCACGGCGTCCGCGCGGCACTGGCGGCAATGCCGCATCATGTTCATCTCGCCTTCGCACTCGTCCTGCAGCGCCTTCAGCTCCTGCGCGGTCGGACCGCGCTGGCCGGTCAGACCGAACACGGTGCCGTGCTCCGGCGAGGAGATCAGCGGCATGATGTTGTGCAGGAAGGCGCCACGCGACTTCACCGCCTTGTTGACCTCGACGAGGTGCTTGTCGTTGACGCCGGGGATCATCACCGAGTTGACCTTGCAGAGGATACCGCGCTCGGTCAGCATCTCCAGGCCCTGGAGCTGGCGATCGGTGAGCAGCTTCGCCGCCTCGACGCCGGTGTAGCGCTTGTGCTTCCAGAATACCCAAGGGTAGATCTTGGCGCCGATCTCGGGATCGACCATGTTGATGGTGATCGTGACGTGGTCGACGTTGAAGCCGGCGATGGTGTCGACATGGTCGGGCAGCGCGAGGCCGTTGGTCGACAGGCACAGCTTGATGTCGGGCGCGGTGCGCGCGATCAGCTCGAAGGTCTTGAAGGTCTTCTCGGGGTTGGCGAGCGGATCGCCGGGGCCGGCGATGCCCAGCACGGTCATCTGCGGAATGGTCGAGGCGACGGCGAGCACCTTCTTGGCGGCCTGCTCCGGCGTCAGCTTCTCGCTGACCACGCCCGGACGCGACTCGTTGGCGCAGTCATATTTGCGGTTGCAGTAGTTGCACTGGATGTTGCAGGCGGGCGCGACGGCGACGTGCATGCGCGCGTAGTGATGATGCGCCTCCTCGCTGTAGCAGGGATGGTTCTTCACCTTCTCCCAGATCTCCGGCGGCAGGTCGTTCTCGCCGGCGCCCGAGCCGCAGCTCGCCTTGCCGCTGCCGCCCGAGGTGCCGCAACCCTTGTGTTCCGCGATGGTCTGCATCACCGAGCTCAGCTTGTCGCCGTCCGGTATCGTCGCCTGTTCGTGCTGCACTGACGCGTCCATGTCCGCTCCTTAACGTTGCTGGCGAGCCGCAAACCGCCTTGGGCTAGGGTTCAGCAACTCGCGTGCCACGCCGCGGACAAGATCATTTCGTCAGACTATCAACGCCTTAGCCAAATCATCGCGCCTGTCGCCTTGCCAACATGCGAAAGGCTCTCGTTTCGAGCGTTGTTAGAAACGTTACAGATTCGGATTGCGACACATGAACGAACGGCAAGACAGCGCGGCTTGCGGCCGCGCTGTTCAATTTCCGGTGTCGTGGTTTCGCTCAGCCGCCGATGATGATCTCGCTCGCGCGGGCCAGCGGAATCGCGATCGGCGTCAACCGCTCGGCGATGAAGAACTTCAGCTCGTTCTTCGACAATGAGTCGGGCTCGACCAGGACGTAGTGATCGGCGCCGGAGCGTTTGATCACCTGGCGGCCATAGGTGCGCAGCAACTGGTCGTTGAAGCGGCAGCCGATGAACAGGAAGCTGCGGTCGGTGCGCCGGTCCTTGACCGTGTCGGGTATCGGTGTCTGGATGTCGATGTCGGTCAGCACCTCGACATAGTCGGCATCGGTGATCAGGAAGTTCCTGGCCGGCGTGATCCCGCCATGCGGCTTGTAGAGCAGCGTGGTCCAGCTTGCGGCCTTCTCGCGATCGCTCTCGGTGCCCGCGGCGTCGTAGAAGCGATACCAGCGGTCCTCGCCGATTCCGGCCCGCGTGATGCCCTGCACCTCGCCCCAATCGCCGCGCCCGCCGAGCGCGGTTCGCATTGCGCCGTCATACCAACTGTCGACGATCATCGGCAACGGCAGCGACGCCAGATGCTGCTGCAGCGATGTCGGTGCAACGGGCGCGGCAAAGGCTTCGGCCATCAGCGCCGTCACCGTCGAGCGGTGGCGCGTGCTCTCGATGTGCTGGGCTGAAGCCCACGCATTGCCCTTGGCTCGGCGCGGCAGCGCCACCTTGGTGCCGAAGAACGCGGCCAGCGCTTCGGGATTCATCGGCACCGTGGCGCCGGACTGCTCGGACACGGCGGGACCGAGGAACGGGACGACCTTGCCGGCCTTCAGTCCGGCGACGACGTCCTTGAGCAGGGCCTCGGCATCGGCCTGCTTGACGATGTCGATATGAGGAAGCGGCGCATTCATCACTCGTCCCCTTCGCCACCGCGCTTGCGCGCATTGATCGTGATCGGCAGCCGCGTGTCGGCGGCCATCTGCGGCAGTTCGAGGACCCATCCGTTGGCGATGCGGATCCAGCCGCCCCACAAGGACTCGTGCTCCGACTCGACGATGGGCTCCTCGAGATCCTTCTTGGGGACGTAGATCGACAGGCCCGTTTCCGGCGAGCGGCGGATCATGACTTTCATTGCGTGAGCTCCGTAGGGCGAAGGGCGTCCGCCGATGGCGATGGACGATGCTGCAGCCAGGCCGGCGAGGTCTCGCGGAGCCGGCCGACGATGGCGGGCAGGATCTGCAGCACGCGATCGATGTCGTCGTCCGTGGTGTCGCGCGACAGCGAGAATCGGACAGCCCCGCGCAGCAGATCCGGCGGCACGTTCATCGCGCGGAGCACGTGCGACGGCTCCATCGAGCCGGAGGCGCAGGCCGAGCCGAGCGAGGCGGCGATACCGGCTTGGTTCAGCCGCATGACGATCGGCTCGCCCTCGAGATGCTGGAAGGCGATGTTGGAGGTGTTCGGCAGCCGCGCAGCGAGGTCGCCGAGCACGACGCAATGGCCGACGCTCTGGAGGATGCCCTGCTCCAGCCGGTCGCGCAGCGCGCGAACGCGGCCCTGCTCGTCCGCGAGATGCTTTGCCGCCAGCTCGGCCGCCTTGCCGAGCCCGATGATGCCCGGCACGTTCTCGGTGCCGCCGCGCCGGCGGCGCTCCTGCGGGCCGCCGCGCAGCAGCGGCGCGAACGGTGTGCCCTTCCGAACATAAAGCGCACCGATGCCCTTGGGGCCGTGCAGCTTGTGGCCGGACAACGACAGCATGTCGACGCCAGCGGATTTCAGATCGATCGCGATCTTGCCGGCCGCCTGCACGGCGTCGGTGTGGAACAGCGCGCCGGCCTCATGCGCGAGCCTGGCCAGATCGGACACCGGAAACAGCGTGCCGGTCTCGTTGTTGGCCCACATCACCGAGGCGATGGCCGTGCGCGGGCCGAGCGCGCGCTTGTAAGCCTCGAGATCGAGCCGGCCGGCCGCATCGACGCCGATCAGATGCACCGCGACGCCGCGCTTGTCCATGAGGTATTCGACGAGCGACAGGACCGCGGGATGTTCCACCGCCGTCGTGACGACCTCGTCGCGGCCGTCTTGCGTCTCCAGCGCCGACAGGATCGCGGCATTGTCGGATTCCGTCCCGCCCGAGGTGAAGACGATCTCGTGGTCGAAGGCGGCGCCCAGCAGCGCCTGCAGGCTCTTGCGCGCCTGCCTCACGGCGCCCGCGACCTCGCTGCCGAAGGCATGCGAGGACGAAGCATTGCCGAACTGGTCCGTAAAGAACGGCAACATCGCCGCGACGACCTCGGGATCGGCTCGTGTCGTCGCGTTGTTGTCGAGATAGACCGGACGCAAGGCCGCTCCTTAATGCCGCGCCTTGGCTGCGCCGGCCACCGGAACGAGGCGGACGAATTCGCCGAGCTTCTCGATCATGCGCGCCTGGATGCCCTCCAGCGTCGCGCTGGCGAGCTTGCAGAAGATGCAGGCGCCGGCGAGCTTGACCATGATCTTGTTGCCGTCAATCTCGACGAGCTCGCAATCGCCGCCGTCGCGCTTGAGGTTCGGACGGACCTCCTCGATCACGGCTCGGATGATCCGCTCGCGCTCGCTCATCTGCGACGGCGCTTCGACGATGCCCTGGGATTCGACCAGCATGGTTTCACTTCTCGCGTGTTGGATGATCGAGCGAAGACTCAAGCGAACGACTTGCCGCAGCCGCAGCTCGACTTGGCATTCGGGTTCTCGAAGGTGAAGCCGGAGCCCTCCAGCGCGATGACGAAATCGATCGTCGTGCCTTCGAGATATTCGAGGCTCTTGTGATCGACGAGCACGCGTACGCCCTCGCGCTCGATCACGGTGTCCTCCGGCTCGCTGCCGCTGACGAGGCCCATGTTGTATTTCAGCCCGGCGCAGCCGCCGGCTTCGACCATGATCCTGAGGCCGTCGACCGGCTTGTCGGAGGTCGTGATCGCGTTGCGAACCGCATTGATGGCGCTGTCGGTCAGGTTGATCATCATCGTCTCGCCTTTCCTATTCGGCTGTTGTGAACGGAATTGGCAAGTCTCATGCCATGCAGCAATCGCCTGAAAGACCTCAGCTTTTCATGTCGTCACTGTGGCGTTTCCGACGCGTGTCGGCTTTCCGACAGGCGCTGTTCACGCCGTGTCGCGCGGGCGTCGGCGCGATGTCGGGGCGCAAACCCGACAATCGATTGGCGCGAGTGGCAAAAGAACCAAGCAAATCAAGCCGCAACACACACCGGCAGACAATTTGCATCACGTCCCTTTCGACCGCGCCGTGCGGCGAACGGCTGACAAGGACATGCGAGGGGATTGCTGATGACGACATTGGAGAAGACGGTTGCGATCGAGACCACCGCGCTCGCGCAGCTCGACAAGGAAGGGCGGCTGCTGAACGCCGTTCTCAAGGCGCCGACCACCAAGCCGGGACGGTTCGGCTTCCGCGGCGATATCGCGCTGAAGTTCCAGACCCAGGTTGCGGACGAGAAGCGTCCGCCGGACTTCTCGATCGAGCAGGTGCTGACGATCGCGCAGGACGGCGCATCGACGATCCCGGTGCTCGCCGGCTACATCCACTCGCTGGCCTATCTCGAGACCGCGGCCGAGGTGCTCAAGGGCCTGCTGACGCCGGACGGCAAGTACTTCATGTTCTGCAACAACATCGATCTGCTGGCGAAGTACCGCATCAAGATCGACGACATCACCTTCTACGTGCTGCCTTGCGACGAATCCACGGTCTGGAAGGAGATGCTGGAGCTGCTGTCGATCGACAAGAACGACATCAAGAAGCTCGATACCGCCGGCAAGCTCGATTACGTGCTCGACGCCGCGAAGGACTTCAGCGAGAACTACGATCTCGTGCCCTACGCGGATGCACTGGCCAGGATGGAGCCGGTCAAGAACCGCAACGAGAACCGGCCAGTCTGAGACCGTCCGTTTCTTCAAATTCAGGATGAAGTCCCGGCAGTTTCCGTCGGGACTTCACCGCGATCGCCGCCTCAGCCTTCCTCACACTGCAGGCCGGTCTCACCCTCTTCCTCGTCATCCTCGACCAGGGTCACGCCGGTCACGCAGATGTCGCCATCCAGCACGCTCAGCGCGACCGGCGTCAGGCTCTCGCCCCTGCACGGGCCATCGACGCAGAGCCCCGTACCGATCTCGAACAGCGAGCCGTGCTTGCCGCAAAGGATGCGAAGGCCGTTGCCGTCCAAGAACTGATTGCGCTCCCAGTCGAGATTGACCTTGTCGTGCGGACACATGTTCAGATAGCCGAACACCTGCTTGCCCCAGCGGATCACGAAGATCGGCCACGGGCGGTGGCTGCCGTCCTCCGCGACGATCATGAGCTGGAAGCCCATGGCGCGGCGGCTCGGAATGTCGTTGAAGCTGCAGATGGCGTAGGCGACGTCGGTCGTCATGTCGGGCCTCATCGATGTCTGGCGCATCTCCGACACGGCCGCTTCGGCGCAGCAGGAGCGGCGGTCGGCTCGCTTGCGGGCCGCGTTGCAAGATTCGCGCAACTCCGCCTGTCCGGCTCGCCTTCTTTGCTGCTGCGATAGACTGGCACAGAACTTGAAAATTTCTCCTGCAAAGGCGCCTCTTTGTAAGGAGATCGACATGAACGTGGCACTGGAATTCGTCGAGAGCTCGCTCGACGACATCAAGGCGGCATTGGAGGGCGGCACGCTGACGGTTTACTCGGTGGCGCGTCCGATCACAGCGGACAAGCCGGTCGACCGCAGCGGCGTGCTCGCGACCTTCACGTTCGGCTCGCCCGCCTTCGGCGCCGCGGTCGATGGCCTCGAGCAGCCGAACTTCGTCGCGACGTCCGTGCCGGCGGCCACCGTCGGCACGCCCGGCTTTGCGCGGGCGCGCAAGGCGGACGGCACTACCGTCGCCGATTTCTCCGCCGGCCCAGGCGAGCGCGAAATCAAGTTCACCGAAGTGTCGTGCTCGCCCGGCGCGCCGGTCACGGTCGCGACCTTCAAGATCGTCGCCGAAGGCGGCTGGCCGGAGCGTCCCGAATATTACGACACCCATCCGCGCCCGGGCTATCCGATGCCGAAAACGCTCTGACGCCCGCAAGCGCGTCAGTCATCCTGTTGGCTCTTCAAATCGCGAGCGCATGCATGAGCACGGATCCCTCGAGCACCCTGGTCAGCTCCGACTGGCTGGCACAACATCTTTCCGATCCCGCCACCAAGATCCTCGACTGCACCTGGCACCATCCGAGCACCAACCTGGACGGCCGTACGCAATACCGCGGCCGGCACCTGCCGGGCTCAGTGCATTTCGATATCGACCAGGTCGCCGACAAGTCGAACCCGCTGCCGCACATGCTGCCGTCAGCGGGCGATTTCGCCCACAAGGTCGGGCTGCTCGGCATCAGCAATGCCGATCGCGTCGTCGTCTACGACCGTCATTATGGCGGCTCGGCCGCGGGCCGCGTGTGGTGGATGTTCCGCGTATTCGGGCACGACAACGTCGCCCTGCTCGACGGCGGCTTCGGCAAATGGACCAAGGAGAAGCGGCCTGCGGAGATGACGCCGGTGCGCCCGGAACCCGCGAGCTTCACAGCCAGCTTCCAGCCCGGCCTGGTCGCGACCTCGGCCGACGTGCGTAGCCTGCTGCAGGCCGGCGGCCAACTCATTGATGCGCGCGGGCCCGGCAAGTTCGACGGCTCGCAGGCAGACGTGTTCACCTTCAAGCGCCAGGGCCACATTCCAGGTGCCATCAACCTGCCCTGGGCCGATCTGGTCGATCCGGACTCCGGCGTGCTGCTGGCGCCCGACGCGCTCACCGCACGCTTTACGGCCGCGGGCGTCAATCTGAACAAGCCGATCGTTACCACCTGCGCCTCGGGCATCACCTCCTGCATGCTGGCGTTGGCGCTCTACCGGCTCGGCGTTCCGAACGCCGCCGTCTACGACGGCGCTTGGGCGGAATGGAGCCAGCTCGACGACACGCCGGTCGCGGCGTGATTTCAACGACGGGAGCACGAGCATGGCAAAGACTCTGGTCAAGACCACGCAGGACGGCCGCAAGGTCGAGGTGATTGGCCTCGCCATCTGCCTCGAAGGCGAGCTCGAGGCGTTCGAGCTGGTCGAGGTCAAGCTGCATCCGAACCGGCGCAAGATCTGGGAGGCCGCGCCCGACGCGACTCACATGGCCGGCCGCATCACTTTGACCAAGGACGAGGCAGCGATCGTCGAAAGCGCGTTCGCCGCCGCCCAGGCCGAGATCCTCGCCAACCCCGCCGCGATCAACGAGCGCTTCCGGATCGCGGCGATGTGGAAGGCCAGGGAACAGGGGATCGAGTAAAAGTCCCCGCTTTCGGCCTGGCCCTCATCTCTCGACCGTCATTCCGGGGCGCGCGAAGCGCGAGCAGGGAATCCGTAGCCACAGGCGGTTGTGAGGCGCGAGATGCCTGTGGCGCTCTTCTTAGAAGACAATGCCCGTTCGTGGTTATGGATTCCGGGCTCGCGCTTCGCGCGCCCCGGAATGACGAGCGGATAGATCGCGGCCAACACAAGTCTCCGTCATCGCGAACGCAGCGACGCGATCCAGGGCGGCACAAGGAACTCTGGATTGCTTCGTCGCCTGCGGCTCCTCGCAATGACGACCGTGGCTGGATACTCCGCCGCCTAATGGAAAACCCGCCCGCGGTAGCGGTAGCTGCCGGCGTCGTCGACATCGAACAGTTCGCCGATATCGGGATGCTTCACCGGCTCCCCGGAAGCGTCCGCCACCAGGTTCTGCTCAGGCACATACGCGATGTAGCTGCTCTCGCCACATTCGGCAAGCAGATAGTAGAACGGCTGCTCCTTGTCGAGCCTGGCGTCCATGCTGATGGCGCGCCAGCCCTCTTCCTCGGAGAACGACAGGTCGACGTCGAACACGACGCCGCGCAGATCGTAGACGCGGTGCCGGGTCACCTGGCCGATCGTGAATTTCGCCTCCATCCGCATCATGGCAGCACGCTCGACAATCTCAGGCCGCCGCCGAATGGGTCTGGCAGTTGGTCGGGCAGACCCGGGCGCAGGCGCCGCAGCCGATGCAGGCGCCGGTGTCGTGCATGACCATGATCTTCTTCTCGACCTCGTCATCCTCGTCGTCGTCGAGCTCGACGAACTCGCCCTCGTCGTTGATGCCCTTGAGGGTCATCACCTCGCGACCGCACACCTTGTAGCAGCGGCCGCAGCCGATGCACTTTCCGGCGTCGATGGCGACCAGATAGTCCGGCCGCCAGTCGCGGCCGTCGCGGGTTGAATTGGACATGATGACGGGTCCTATGTAAGCCTACGCGGCCTCGAGCTTCTTCAGCTCTGCCCGCTTCTTCTCCAGCTCGGCGAACGCGTCATGCGCCTTCTGCGCCGTCGGCAGGATCTGGTCCCAGTTGATGGGCAGCTCCTCCGACAGATCGTGCAGGTTCATCTTGGCATCCATGGCGCGTGCCGACAGCTTCTTGATCTCGGCCTTCAGGGTATCCAGGTCGCTCATCTCTTCACCTCGCCGTTAGTAATTCGCGACGTCCTTGAACTTCTCGATCATCTCGACGCCGGCGTTGACGAACTTGTCGCCCTCGTCGGCCAGCTTGCCGAGATTGTCGAAGCCGAAGCGGTGCACGTCGCGCAGCTGCTTGTTGACCACGATCAGCCGGCCGCCGATCAGCACCATGCGGCCGAAGCCCTCGTGACTCATCTTCAGCATCGGCGAGATCATGACGCCGGTGGCCTTCTCGATCGACAGTGCGACCGCATTGAAGAACAGCTCCAGCCGCCAGATCGTCTCCGGATCGGGATCGCCGATGATCGGCAGCGCCCGCCGCTTCTCCTTGTCCAGGATGTAGGGCTCGAGCAGGTCGATGTCCTTCTTGCCCTCCCATGCGCCATGGGTGTCCTGGGCGCGCCACACCTTGATCAGCTCCTTGACGAAGGGACGCTGTTCGGCGGGGACGGTTTCGACGGCTACCGCGGTATCGGACATGTTTGTTTCCTCATTCCTCGAAATCGAGCGCGCGTTCCTGGCCCTTGGCCAGCGCCTTGCGCAGCCAGGGCGGCGGCGTGCCCTTGAGCACCGCCTGCAGCTTGCCGAGCAGATCGGTGATCTCCTCGGGCTGGGTGACCTTCATCGGATGGATGTTGTTGGCGACGACGCGCGCTGCGCCGGAGCCGCCGATCGCGGCGACATAGAGGATCGCGCAATCCTTGATCGCCTCGATCTTCGGCGCCAGCTTGTCCTCGTTGCCATCCTCCTTGAGATCGCCGTCGAACTCGACCTTCTCGATGAAGCGGTAGCCCTCGGGATCGAGATCGTAGATCGCGATGTTCTTGGCCCAGCCGAAATGGGCGTCGACGCGCTTCAGATCCTGGGTAGCGAATGCGACTTTCATGTCGTCGGTCCTTTCTCCTGAAACGTCAATGCAGTGGCGCCACGACGGCGGTGTCGATCGATGCCTGTTCGAGGTCCTTCCAGGGATCGAGCCAGGTGTCGGGCGTCGGCTGATGGTTGTCCTCGCGATCGGCGATGATCAGATTGGCGAGCGCAAAGATCAGATCGCGCGTGCCGCGATAGCCGACCGTCAGGAGATGCCCTGCCCCGAGCCGGTCGAACATCGGAAAGCCGATCCGGTAGAACGGGATCTTGAGGCGGGCGGCGGCCTGGCGGCCGTGCGAATGCGTGAGCATCAAGCCGCAGTCGCGCTCCTTTGCCAGGTTTTCGAGATCCTCGAGATCGCCGATCAGCACTTCATCGCAGGGCATCCGCTCGAGCACCGGCGACTGCGTCGTGGTGACCGCCACCGACACATGCGCGCCCATGTCGTGCAGCATGCTCGCGACGTCGAACAACAGATCCGGCTCGGCGCCAACAGCGAGCTTGCGGCCGCCAATGTGGAAATGCGCATCCAGCATCGCGTCTGCGAGCTGGCCGCGCTGCCGGCGATATTTCGCCGGCACCGGGCGTCCCGAGATCTCGCTGAGGAACGTCATGAACTCGTCGTTCGGCAGCAGCCCGCAGAGCCGCTCGAACAGCCGATACGGCACGCCGGTCCTGGCCTGCATCGCTTCCGCCGCTCGCTTCATTTGCGCCCCGATCGCGATCGTCCAGGACGCGCTGCCCATGGTCGCAATCTCTTCCAGGCCGATGCCGCCGTTCGTTGTCGGCGTGAACTCGTCGGGGATGTGGCCGTCGAGCGAGCCGCCGATATCCGGCAGGAACGATGGCTCCAGACCGAAATCCTCGATGATGGTGCGCAGCTCCTCGATATCGCCTGGCGTCAGATGGCAGCCCGGCAGCACGTTGACCCGCGCCGGATCGCGGCGGGTCGAGGTCGGCTTGTCGACGAGCACCTCGACCATCTTGGCGACCGTCTTGTCCCAACCGTCCTGGAACGCGTCCTTGAAGTCCGGCGTCGAGACGTAGACCAGCGGATAATTCGCGAGCTCTGGATGCTTCTCGCGGATCAACCTGATGTAGCCGTCGACGTCGTCGCCCTTGGTCTCGGTGACGCCGGTCGAGCAGATGCCGATGATCTCCGGCTTCTGCTTCTTATGGATGTTGAGGATCGCCTGCTCGACATTCTCATAGCCGCCGAGCACGGTGGCGACCTCGCTCATTGCCGTCGTCTGCATCGGCACCGCTTCCTTGAAGTGGCGCACGAACAAGGTCAGGCCGAACGAGGTGCAGCCCTGCGAGCCGTGTAGCAGCGGCATCGCGCCGCGCAGGCCGAGGAAGGCGAACGAGCCGCCGATCGGCTGGCTCATCTTGAGCGGATTGACCGCGCAGGCCTTCTTTCCAATGGTGACCTTGGCCATGAGCGCCGCCCTACTCCGCCGCCTGCAGCAGCTCGGCCGGCGCCTTGAACGTCGCCAGGATGTCCTCGACCCGGCCGGCGCAGGCGCCGCAGCCGCCCGAGGCGTTGGTGTGCTCGCGAACGCCGGCGACATCGGCGAGGCCATGGGCCTTGATCGCGTCCTCGATGGTGCCGAGATCGACCGACTTGCAGTGGCAGATCTTCTTGGCGCGTCGCGCGGCTTCCGCGGCGACCGGATCGGCCGCCAGCGCCGCCGCTTCTGCATTGACCTGGGCAATCGCCCTGGCCTGCCAGTTGCTGTCGGCCTGCTCCCAGGGCGCCCGCTTGCGCAGCTGCTCCCACATCGGGTTGTAGATCGCCTTGTCGATCTCCGCGACCAGCTTCACCATCCCGATATAGCCCATAAAGGCGTGGGAGCGCTCCTGGTTGATGTCGAGCCAGGGCATCGCCGCCTTCAGCGCCACGAATTGCGACTTGCCGCCCGAGAGCATGATGTCGGCCTTGGCGTCCTTGAGCATCTTGTACATTTCGCGCGGCGCCATATCGTCGATCATGTGCGCGTCCTGGCCCATCAGCTCCTTGATGCGCTCCTTGTCCTCCTTGGTGGACTTCTTGACGGAGGTGCCGACCAGCTCCATGCCGGCCTCCTGCAGCGCCGCTACGACTGACCACGACTTCACGCCGCCGGTGATCAGCAGCACCTTCTTGCCGGTGAGCCGCTTCTTGAACGGCTCGATCGCCGCCCAGGCCTTGGCCTCCTCGCGCGCGATCACCGCCTCGGTGCGGTCCAGCAGATCGGCCGGCGCGCCGCGCTCGACCAGGAGGCGCGCGATCTCGCGCAGCGAGTCCGAGGAGTCTTGGATGCCGTAGAACGATCCCTCGAAGAACGGAATGCCGTAGCGTTCCTCCATCTTGCGGGCGACGTTGATCATCGCCTTGGAGCACACCATCATCGCGGCGCGGGCGCGGTGCGACGAGGCGACGTCCTTGTAGCGGCCGTCGCCGGAGATGCAGGCGGAGATGCGGATGCCGAGTTCGTCGAACAGCGGCTTCACCTGCCAGAGCTCGCCGGAGAGATTGTATTCGCCGATGATGTTGAGGTCGTAGGGCGTTGTGACCTCCGGCTCGACGGTGCCGATGACGTGGTCGAGCAGCGCCTCGCCGGCGAGCTTGTTGCCGAGATTCTTCGGGCCGACGAAGCCGGGCGAGTTGACGGGGATACAGGGCTTGCCAAATTTGGCCGAGGCCGCCTTGCAGACGGCATTGATGTCGTCGCCGGTCATGGCGGGCACGCAGGTCTGGTAGACGAAGACCGCCGGCGGATCGTACTTCTCGATGATTTCCTTGATCGCCTTGTACAGCCGCTTCTCGCCACCGAACACGACGTCGGTCTCGTTGATGTCGGTCGTGAAACCGGTGCGCCAGATCTGCGAGCCAGACGAGGCCGCGCCGCGGTTGTCCCAGGAATTCCCCTCGCAGGCGATCGGTCCGTGCACGAGGTGCGCGACGTCGGTCAGCGGCTGCAAGGCGACCTTGGCGCCATCGAACGCGCACCCGCCCGCCGCACCGCCCGGCTGCAGCTGCTTGGTGCAGCCCTTCTTGCGCTCGGCCTCGGACTTGTTGGCGTTCTTGCCGCAACCCGGCTCGTTGAAGACGTTCTGGATCGTGGCAGACAGCGAGCTCATCGGCTTCTCCTGTTGGCGGACCTTCTGCGCGTCTTTTGGCCGAGGAGGCTCAGGCTTTCAGTGCCTTCCCCATGAGCCTCGTCGTCCAGATCGAGACGCGGCGGCCCTTGAGGGACCGCCGCGCGCCGTGTCCTAGCGGATGATGTCGAAGCTGTAGTCCGACTTGGCGGGCACGTTGGTGTTGCGGTCGATCTCGTCGAAGATCTTGTCGAGGATCGTGACAAGCACGTTCAGGCCGCCTTGATAGCCCCACACCGGATAGCGGTGCTTGTGGTGACGATCGAAGATCGGAAAGCCGATGCGGATCAGCGGCGTGCCGGTGTCGCGCTCCAGATACTTGCCGTAGGTGTTGCCGATCAGGAAATCGACCGGCTCGGTGAACAGCAGCGAGCGCATGTGCCACAGGTCCTTGCCGGGATACACGTGGCAGTTCTTTCCGAACGGCGACGAGTCGAACACCGCCTGCACCTTCTCGGCCCAATCCTTGTTGCCGTTGGTGGCGAGCACATGGGTCGGCTCGGCGCCGAGCTCGAGCAGGAACGCGGCGAGGCCGAGGCAGAGATCCGGATCGCCGTAGATCGCGAACTTCTTGCCGTGGATGTGGGCGCTGGAATCGGCGATTGCGTCGACCAGGCGGCCACGCTCGAGCGCGAGCTGCTCCGGAATCTCCTTGCCGGTGATGCGTGACAGCGCCATCACGAAGGCGTCGGTGCCGGTTACGCCGACCGGATGGTTGAAGGAGACGACCTCCTGGCCGTGGTTCTTGATGAACGGCAGGGTCTTCTCGGTGCAGAAGTGCTGCATCGAGATCGTCGCCTTGGCGTGAATCGCGTTGGCCGCGTCTTCCAGCGTGGTGCCGCCATCATACATACGGAACTCGCCGTCGGTCGGCGTGTCGAACACGTTCGAATTGTCGCCGAGGATCGTGTACTCGATCCCCATCGCCTCGAAGATGTGCTTCACTTCCTTGATGTTGCCGACGGTGTAGCCATCGAAACCGCCGATGAAGTTGATCTTCTCGTTGGGAACGCGCTCCAGCTTCGGCGCGGTGCCGGCCTTGCCGTCCCAGAAGTGCTCGAGAATGCCCTTCATTGCATTGTCGTAGCCGGTGACATGGCTGCCGACGAAGGCAGGCGTATGGGCGAAAGGCACATCGAACTCGGCGGGAACCGAGCCCTTCTCCTTGGAGGTCTTGATGAAGGCGTTGAGGTCGTCGCCGATGACTTCCGCCATGCAGGTGGTGGAGACCGCGATCATCGACGGCTTGTACATGTTGTAGGCGTTGGCAAGGCCGTCGATCATGTTGTTGAGGCCGCCGAAGACGGCTGCGTCCTCGGTCATCGACGACGACACGCAGGAGCTCGGTTCCTTGAAGTGGCGCGACAGATGGCTGCGATAATAGGCAACGCAGCCCTGCGAGCCGTGCACGAACGGCAGCGTCTTTTCGAAGCCGACGGCAACGAACACGGCGCCGAGCGGCTGGCAGGCCTTCGCCGGGTTGACGGTCAGCGCCTCGCGGGCGAAATTCTTCTCGCGATATTCGGGTGTCTTGGCCCATTCGCGGATGCGCTCGACCTCGGCGGGATCGCGCGGATTCTCGAACATCTTCTTCTTGTTCGCCAGCATCTGCTGGTATTCGGGACCACGGAAAAGCTCGAAGTGATCGAGCACATGTTCGGCACTCTGCGTCATGGGATAACCCTCTCTATGTTCCTGTGTCGATCAGGGAGCACTGGCTCTCCGCCGAAGGAGAGCCAGGCCGTGGGTGGTGGTGCTTACTCGGCCGCCTGAAGCAACGGCTTGGGCGCCTGCTTCCAGGGCGCCTTGGCCATCTTCCAGACCGGCGAGTTGATGGCCATGTCCATGTCGCGGGCGAAGATCGCGAACCCGTCATAGCCATGGTAGGGACCCGAGTAGTCCCAGGAATGCATCTGGCGGAACGGCACGCCCATCTTCTGGAACACGTACTTTTCCTTGATGCCCGAGCCGACCAGGTCCGGCTGGACCTTCTCGACGAACTTCTCGAACTCGTAGCCGGTGACGTCGTCGTAGATCAGCGTGCCATCCTTGACGTAGTGCTGGGCGGTGCGCTGATAGTCGTCGTTGTGGCCGAACTCATAGCCGGTTCCGACGACCTCCATGCCGAGATCCTCGTAGGCGCCGATCACGTGGCGCGGACGCAGACCGCCGACGAACAGCATCACGGTCTTGCCTTCGAGGCGCGGCCGGTACTTGGCGATCACGGCGTCCATCAGGGGCTGGTACTTGGCGATGACCCGCTCGGCACCTTCCTTGATCTTGTCGTCGAAATAGCTGGCGATCTTGCGCAGCGATTCGGCGATCTTGCTCGGTCCGAAGAAGTTGTATTCGCACCACGGAATACCGTACTTCTCTTCCATGTGGCGCGAGATGTAGTTCATCGAGCGGTAGCAATGCAGCACGTTGAGCTTCGCCTTCGGCGTCGCCTCGAGCTCTGCCAGCGAGCCGTCGCCCGACCACTGGGCGATCACGCGCAGGCCCATCTCCTCGAGCAGGATGCGGGACGACCAGGCGTCGCCGCCGATGTTGTAGTCGCCGATGATCGCGACGTCGTAGGCCGACGGCTCGAAGCGCGGCGCGGCATCGGCCGGGAGCTTGTCGAACACCCAGTCCCGGATCGCGTCGTTGGCGATATGGTGACCCAAGGACTGGGAGACGCCGCGGAAGCCTTCGCAACGCACGGGGACGATGGTCTTGCCGTCGTACTCCTTCGACTTGACCTTGGAGACGGCCTCGATGTCGTCGCCGATCAGGCCGATCGGGCATTCCGACTGCACGGTGATGCCGTTGTTCAGCGGGAACAGCTCCTGGATCTCGTCCATGATCTTGGCGAGCTTCTTGTCACCGCCGAAGACGATGTCCTTCTCCTGGAAGTCGGAGGTGAACTGCATCGTCACGAAGGTGTCGATGCCGGTCGTCCCGATGTAGTAGTTGCGGCGCGCCGCCCAGGAGTACTGGCCGCAGCCGACCGGGCCATGGCTGATGTGGATCATGTCCTTGATTGGGCCCCACACCACGCCCTTCGAGCCGGCGTAGGCGCAACCGCGGATGGTCATGACGCCGGGGATCGACTTGATGTTCGACTTGACGCCGCAATCCGACTTGCCGTTCTCATGCACGTTGAGATGCTTAGCGCGGCGTTTGGCGGTCTTTTCCGGATAGACCTTCAGGACCTCGGCGATCAGTTCCTTGTTGCGCGCCTTGATCTCGGCGACGCTTTGTTTCTCGGTGACGCTCATCTGGCTTTCCTCGATGATCGGTTGCGGAGGTGATCCGGCCCTTGGAGATGAAGGGCCGGAGCACCGGTGGCGGTTACGCCGTTGCGGCGAGTTCGGCGGCAGTCTTTCCGATCTGGGTTTCGTCGACGGCCTTCATGATGCCGTGCTCCATCAGCATGTCCTCGAGCTCGTCCATCGTGATCGGGGTCGGGATGATGCCCTTGCCGCCGTTGTTGTGGATCTTCTGCGCCAGCGAGCGGTAGTGCCCGGCCTGGACCGAATCCGGCGCATATTCCAGCACGGTCATGCGGCGCAGCTCGGCGTGCTGCACGATGTTGTCGCGCGGCACGAAGTAGATCAGCTGGGTGCCGAGCTTCTTGGCGAGAGCCTCCGCCAGCTCCAGCTCCTTGTCGGTCTGACGCTCGTTGCAGACCAGGCCGCCCAGGCGCACGCCGCCGGAATTCGCATATTTCAGGATGCCCTTGGAGATGTTGTTGGCGGCATACATCGCCATCATCTCGCCGGACATCACGATGTAGATCTCCTGCGCCTTGTTCTCGCGGATCGGCATCGCGAAGCCGCCGCACACGACGTCGCCGAGCACGTCGTAGGACACGTAGTCGATGTCCTCGTAGGCGCCGTTCTCCTCCAGGAAGTTGATCGAGGTGATGACGCCGCGGCCGGCGCAGCCGACGCCCGGCTCCGGACCGCCGGACTCGACGCAGCGGATGTCGCGATAGCCGACCTTCATGACCTCCTCGATCTCGAGGTCCTCGACGCTGCCCGCGGCAGCGGCCAGGCTCAGGATCGTGTCCTGCGCCTTGGCGTGCAGGATCAGGCGGGTCGAATCCGCCTTGGGGTCGCAGCCGACGATCAGGATCCGATGACCCATCTCGGCGAGCGCCGCGAGCGTGTTCTGCGACGTCGTCGATTTGCCGATGCCGCCCTTGCCGTAGAATGCGATTTGTCGAAGTGATGACATTCTGCTCTCCATCAACCGATTGCCAATGTCCCGCATGCGCCTTGCATCGCGAGACCGCGTCCTCTCTCCAGAACCGGCAGACGGGTTATTGGGAAGGAGAGCATCGCTCGTCCGAAGCGTCGGCGTGCACTCAGCCCTCAACCATTGCCTGAGCCCAGTTTTGCAACGGCTGTGCCAGAGCTTTGGAATCGTTAAAAAGGCCATGTTTTGAAAGAGATGCGGCCAAGCTCGGCGCTAGGATGGACTTGTTGCAAATCCGACATCGGGGGATTTCACCCGACGCTCCCGCGCCGTGCTGTCCGAAACGACACATGCCGCCGCGGCTCCGAGCGGCGCTTCCGTAGAGAACACCGCGGAGCGCTCGCGTGGGGCCGGTCAGGAGCGGCGGTACGGAGTTTGCTTGATGCAGATCAAACCCGCTTTCGAACGGGCCAGCAGGAGTACTTTTGATGGCGAGCAAGGCGCGCGTCTTTGTCATTGAAGCCGATCAGGTGATCCGCTCGGCGCTCGGCTACATTCTCAGTGAGCGTCACGAGACCTTCACCTTCGCGGAGACCGCCGACGCTTTGACCAAGGCGGCACGGACCTCGCCCGACGCCGTCCTCATCGGGATGAGCATCCTGGAGGACGACGGCGCCGAGACGGTCGGCATGCTCGCCCGGAAGATGCATCAGGCCGGCATCATCGTGGTCGCGGGATCGCCCCGGTCGCCGCTCGCGCTGGCCGGCCTGCGGCAGGGCGCGGAAGCCATCATCGCCAAGCCAATCACCTTCGACGGGGTCACGCACGCGGTCGATTCCGTGCTGGCGCGGCGCGGCAGCGAGCCTGACATGACGGCATAGCTGGCCCCGCATCTACGGAGATCGGCCGATGACGAGGAGAGGATGATGTTGAGGATGACCCAGACTGCGACGCCGGGGATACCGGACATCGAGGACATCGTCGAGAATTTCGCGCTGCTCGACGACTGGGACGACCGCTACCGCTACGTGATCGAGCTCGGCCGCGGCCTGCCGCCGCTGCCTGACATCGACCGCAATGATGGCAACAAGGTGCAAGGCTGCACCAGCCAGGTCTGGCTCGCCACCGCCGTGCGGCACGACGCCGCAACGCCGGTGCTGCATTTCGTCGGCGACAGCGACGCGCACATCGTGCGTGGCCTGGTCGCGATCCTCCTGGCGATGGTCTCCGGCCGCACCGCGCCGGACGTTCTCGCCGCCGATCCGATCGCCCTGTTCGAGAAGCTGGGCCTGCGCGAGCATCTCACGCCCCAGCGCTCCAACGGCTTCCGCTCGATGGTCAGCCGCATCAAGGCCGATGCGCAGGCGGCGATGGCTGCGGCGGCGTAGGTTTTGATTTGTTGCTTTGATGAAGCCGCTATAGCGCGGCACATTCAGTCTTCGCCTCTCCCCGCGTGCGGGGAGAGGCCGGATTGCATCGAAGATGCAATCCGGGTGAGGGGGACTCTCCGCGAGTCTGGTGCGTGTGGAGAGTCCCCCTCACCCCAACCCTCTCCCCGCAAGCGGGGCGAGGGAGCGCACCGCCAGCTTGGCGAATGCTCGATTCCAACTCGCCAGATGCGAGTCAGTAGGAACTCTGCCAGGACGGAGCGAGTGCTCTTAAGAGAAAAACTCCTGTGCCTTCTTCAGCGCACGTACCAGCACATCCACCTCTTCGCGCGTGTTGTACATCGCGAACGACGCGCGGCAGGTTGCGGTGACGCCAAAACGCTCCAGCAGCGGCATGGCGCAATGGGTGCCGGCGCGGACCGCGACGCCGGAGCGGTCGATGACCGTGGCGAAGTCGTGGGCGTGGGCGCCCTGCATCTCGAACGAGACGATCGCGCCCTTGTCGGCGGCGTTGCCGATGATGCGCAGCGAGTTGATTTCGCGCAGCTGCTCGGTGGCGTAGGCGACGAGATCATGCTCATGCGCCGCGATGCGCTGCTTGCCGATCGAGGCAACGTAGTCGATCGCGGCGCCCAGCCCGGCGGCCTCCACGATCGGCGGCGTGCCCGCCTCGAAGCGGTGCGGCGGATCGCCATAGGTGACCCAGTCCCGCGAGACCTCGCGGATCATCTCGCCGCCGCCGTTGAACGGCGGCATCGCTGCCAGCAGCTCGCGCTTGCCGTAGAGCGCGCCGATACCGGTGGGGCCATAGATCTTGTGGCCGGTGATGCAGTAGAAATCCGCGTCGAGATCGCGGACATCGACCTCCATGTGCACGGCCGCCTGCGAACCGTCGACCAGCACGGGAATGCCGCGCGCATGCGCGATGCGGATGACCTCCTTGACCGGGACGACGGTGCCGAGCACGTTCGACATCTGCGTCATCGCCACCATCCTGGTGCGCGGCGTCAGCAGCTTCTCGAACTCGTCGAGCAGGAAGTTGCCGTCGCCGTCGACGGGAGCCCATTTGATCACCGCGCCCTGCCGCTCCCGGAGGAAATGCCAGGGAATGATGTTGGCGTGGTGCTCCATGATCGACAGCACGATCTCGTCGCCCGGCCCGATCCGCTCGCGGCCGAAGGTCTGCGCCACCAGATTGACCGCCTCGGTGGCGCCGCGCGTGAAAATGATCTGCTCCGGACTTTCGGCATTGAGGAACGCCGCCACCTTGGCGCGGGCGCCCTCATAGGCCTCGGTCGCGGCGTTCGCGAGATAATGCAGCCCCCGATGCACGTTGGCGTACTCGGACGTATAAACTTGGTTCATCCGGTCGAGCACCGCCTGCGGCTTCTGCGCTGACGCGGCGTTGTCGAGATAAACCAGCGGCTTGCCGTGCACCTGCATGCCGAGGATCGGGAAATCCGCGCGGATGCGGCCAACGTCGTAGCCGCTTCCCTGCACCGCTGCATGCATCACCTACTCCCGTTGTCCGAGCCAGCCCAGCATCGCCTCCGTTAGCGCCGCCCGCACGCTCTCATTGGCGGCGCCCTCGATGATCTCGCCGACGAAGGCCTGGATCAGCAGCGCCTTGGCTTCCTTCGGCGGAATGCCGCGCGCCATCAGATAGAACAGCAGCTCGTCATCGATCGCGCCGGTCGTGGTGCCGTGGCCGCATTGCACATCGTCGGCGAAGATTTCGAGCTCCGGCTTGCTGTCGGCTTCGGCCTCGTCGGACAACAGCAGCGCCCGTGACATCATCTTGGCGTCGGTCTTCTGCGCGCCGGGGCTGACCGTGATCTTGCCCTGGAACACTGCGCGCGCGGTGTCGCCGACGACAGCCTTGAAGGTCTCGCGGCTCTGGCAGTTCTCGGCGGCATGCTCGATCGCCAAGGTCGTGTCGGCATGCTGGGCGCCGGACAGCAGCGATCCGCCGCGGATGTCGGCTACGGTGCCCTCGCCCGCGATGTGCACGAACAGCTGGTTGCGCACCAGGCTGCCGCCGGCGACGAAGCCGAGCTGATTGAAGGTCGCTCGCGCGCCGATATTCGCGAGCAGCGAGGAGACGTGCAGCGCGCTGTTGCCCTCCCGGGTCACCTTGATATGGTCGATCCGCGCCTCGTCGCCGACGACGAGCTGCATCGCGGTGTTGACCTGATATTCGCTGCCGTCGGGCCCCTGATGCGACTCGACGATGGTGGCGCTGGCCCCAGTTCCGATATTGACCAGCGACCGCGTGTACATCGAGGTTGCGACCCAGTTCGTCGTGACGAACGCGACGTGGATTGGCCGGCTCAGCGCCGTGCCCGGCGCCACCAGGATCACGACGCCATTGGCAGCCAGCGCGGTGTTGAGCGCCAGCGCCGGATCGTCGTCCGGCACGACCGGACCGAGCCGCTGCGACAGCAGCGGCTTGTCGGCCGCGAGCGCGTCGGCCATCGGCTGGATGGTGAGGCCGGGCTCGAGATCGGCGAGGTCGGACAGCTCGGGCACGAAGGCACCGTCAACGATCATCAGCTTGCGGAAGCCGGTGCCCGCGAACGGGTCGCTCGCCTCGCGCGCCTTGGTCTTGGCGGCATCATCGGGCAGCGAGGCCAGCCGCTTGGCCTCCTTCATCTGCGTGCGCAGATCGGTGTAGCGCCAGGCCTCGACGCGCCGATGCGGCAGGCCGACCGCGTTGAAGCGGTCAAAAGCGGCGGCGCGCACCGCCGTGATCTCCTCGCCGCCCGGCAGATAACGGCGGGCGCCCTGGTACAGATCGGCCAGCCCGAGCTCGGCCTTGGTCTTGCGGATCGCGACGCCCATGCTCGTGCTCCGCCCTACGCCGCTTCGCTCTGATACTGGGCGTAACCGGTCGCCTCGAGCTCGCGCGCGAGGTCCGCGGTCCCGGTGCGGACGATGCGGCCCGCCGCGAAGACGTGAACGATGTCGGGCACGATGTAGTCGAGCAGCCGCTGATAGTGGGTGATGACGATCATGCCCCGCTCGGCCGAGCGCAGCGCATTGACGCCGCTGGCGACGACCTTCAGCGCGTCGATGTCGAGACCGGAGTCAGTCTCGTCGAGCACGCAGAGCGAGGGCTGCAGCAGCGCCATCTGCAGGGTCTCGTTGCGCTTCTTCTCGCCGCCGGAGAAGCCGACATTGAGCGGCCGCTTCAGCATGTCGGCGTCAATGTTGAGCGTCTTGGCGATCTCGCGCACGCGCTTGATAAGATCCGGCGACGACAGCTCCTCTTCGCCGCGCGCCTTGCGCTGGGCGTTGAAGGCGGCCCGCAGGAACGTCAAGGTCGCGACACCCGGGATCTCCAGCGGATATTGGAACGCCAGGAACACGCCCTTGGCGGCGCGCTCATCGGCCTCCATTGCCAAGAGGTCCTCGCCATTGAGATAGACCTCACCGGCGGTGACCTCGTAGCCGGGCTTGCCGGCGAGCACGTAGGACAGCGTCGACTTGCCGGCACCGTTCGGCCCCATGATGGCGTGGATCTCGCCCTTGTTCACGGTCAGGTCCAGGCCCTGGATGATCTTGCGCCCCCCGGAGATCTCGGCATGGAGCCCCTTGATTTCGAGCAAGGCCGTCATCGAACACTCCTCCTGATGTTGTCGCCGCGCGACGCCGTCATCCAACCGAACCTTCGAGGCTGATCGAGATCAGCTTCTGCGCCTCGACCGCGAACTCCATCGGCAGCTGCTGCAGCACGTCCTTGACGAAGCCGTTGACGACGAGCCCAACCGCCTCTTCCTGCGACAGACCGCGCTGGATGCAGTAGAACAGCACGTCCTCGGAGATCTTGGACGTCGTCGCCTCGTGCTCGAACACCGCCGACGAGTTCTTGGCCTCGATGTAGGGTACGGTGTGCGCGCCGCATTTGTCGCCGATCAGCAGCGAATCGCAGGCGGTGAAATTGCGGGCGCCAGAGGCCTTGCGATGAGCGCTGACGAGGCCGCGATAGGTGTTCTGCGACTTTCCGGCGGCGATGCCCTTGGAGATGATCCGGCTCGACGTGTTCTTGCCGAGATGGATCATCTTGGTGCCGCTGTCGACCTGCTGGAAGCCGTTGGAGATCGCGATCGAGTAGAACTCGCCGCTGGAATTGTCGCCGCGCAGGATGCAGCTCGGATATTTCCACGTGATCGCCGATCCCGTCTCGACCTGGGTCCAGGAGATCTTGGAATTCGTGCCACGGCAGTCGCCGCGCTTGGTGACGAAATTGTAGATGCCGCCGACGCCCTCCGAATTGCCAGGGTACCAGTTCTGCACCGTCGAGTACTTGATCTCGGCATCATCCAGCGCGACCAGCTCGACCACGGCGGCATGCAGCTGGTTCTCGTCGCGCTGGGGTGCCGTGCAGCCCTCGAGATAGGAGACGTAGGCGCCCTTGTCGGCGATGATCAGCGTGCGCTCGAACTGGCCGGTGTTGCGCTCGTTGATGCGGAAATACGTGGACAGCTCCATCGGGCAGCGCACGCCCGGCGGGATGTAGACGAACGAACCGTCGGAGAACACCGCCGAGTTGAGCGTCGCGAAATAATTGTCGGTCGTCGGCACGACCGTTCCGAGATATTTCTGCACCAGGTCCGGATGCTCGCGCAGCGCCTCGGAGATTGGCATGAAGATCACGCCGGCCTTCTTCAGCTCCTCCTTGAAGGTCGTCGCCACCGAGACCGAATCGAACACGGCATCGACCGCGATCTTGCTGCGCGGCGTGGCCGCCTCGCCATCGGCGTCGGCTTCCGCGCCTCCAGCCGGGCGCTCGACGCCTTCGAGGATCTCGACCTCGCGCAGGGGAATGCCGAGCTTCTCGTAGGTCTTGAGGATCTCCGGGTCGATCTCGTCGAGCGAGGCCACCTTCTTCTTCGGCTTCGGCGCCGCGTAGTAATAGAGATCCTGATAGTCGATCTTCGGGTATCCGACCCGCGCCCAGCTCGGCTCCGTCATGGTCAGCCAGCGGCGATACGCCTCCAGCCGCCATTCCAGCATCCAGGCCGGCTCGTTCTTCTTGGCCGAGATGAAGCGGATGGTGTCTTCCGACAGCCCCTTCGGAGCCTTCTCGGATTCGATGACGGTCTCGAACCCGTAGCGATATTGATCGACGTCGATGCCCTTGACCCGATCAATGGTCTCCTGAACCGCTGCCATCTCTCACTCCGCTTGCAATGTTTCCGCCGCGGCCCGCGTCAAGCGGGGACGCAGGTGTCCGGCACCGGACAGACGGCGGCGCATTGCGGCGCATCGAAGTGGCCCTCGCACTCCGTGCACTTCTTCGGATCGATGATGTACATGTCGTTCTTGAGCCGAATGGCCGCATTCGGGCACTCGAACTCGCAGGCCCCGCAGACCGTGCATTGTGAGGCGATGATCTTGTAGGCCATGTGCAGCTCCCCGCGATCCGTGCGACATCGAGCGATGTCATTCGCGCGATATCTTTCAAGCGCCGTGCCAGAGCGCATTTGGTTGATTTCTAAGGAGGATTCTAAACGTCGCAGGTCGCGGCGAGCTGTCGCTCTCCCGACAGCATGTCGCAAGTGCGACAGGGCGGGAGCAGCGTGTCGTCGGAGGCGAGGTCTCACTGCGCAATTGTCCGATATCACCTTGCGCGCGAACGCCGGCCGTGACCCGGGTAGCTCCTCCGTCATTCCGGGGCGTGCGAAGCACGAACCCGGAATCCATCGTACGGCAGAGCACGCGGCCAAATGGATTCCGGGCTCGTCGCGCTTCGCGCGTCGCCCCGGAATGACGGAGAAGATCGGGGCAACGCCGGAGCGTCAAAGTCCAAACGAAGAAGGGCGCGCTACTGCGCGCCCTTCGATCCCATCAAGCCGCCGCCGCTCAGAACCGCTTGACCTCGATGTTGTGCTTCTTCAGCGCGTAACCGATCTGACGCGGCGTGAGGCCGAGCAGGCGGGCGGCCTTGGCCTGGACCCAGCCGGACCGCTCCATCGCCTGCACGATGCGATCGCGCTCCGGCACGACGCCGCCCTCCGAACTATCGGAATACTCGCCGTCATCGGCATCGATCGCCGGCAACTCGACGGGAGCCTCGACCGGCGCCGAGGTCCGCGGCAGGATCGGCAGCGGCACCATCGGCTGGCCGCGCGGCGGCGGCGGGGTCACCGTGTTGCCCTTCCACAGGATCGCCGACATGCACTCGTTGCGACTGCAGGCGAAGTCCTCCATGCCGATCGCCGAGCCCGTCGCCATGGTCGCGGTCCGTTGCACGCAGTTCTCCAGCTCGCGCACGTTGCCGGGGAAGCCGCAATGCATCAGCACCTCGATCGCGCTGACGTCGAACGTCAGATCGCGCTCGTTCTCGCAATTGAAGCGGCGCAGGAACTCGCGCGCCAGCTGCGGAATGTCGCTGCGACGTTCGCGCAGCGGCGGAAGTTTGATGGGCACCACGCTGATCCGGTAGTAGAGGTCGGCGCGGAATTCGTTGCGCGACACCGCCTCCTCGAGGTTGCGGTTGGTGGCGGTGACGATGCGGACATCGACCTTGATGGTCTGGTTGCCGCCGACGCGCTCGAACTCCTGCTCCTGCAACACCCGCAAGAGCTTGGCCTGGAACGCCGGCGAGATCTCGCCGATCTCGTCGAGGAACAAGGTGCCCTTGTCGGCCAGCTCGAAGCGGCCTTTGCGCGCGTTGATCGCACCTGTGAAGGCGCCCTTCTCGTGGCCGAACAGCTCCGACTCCAGCACCGTCTCCGGCAATGCGGCGCAGTTGATCTTGATGAACGGCCGCTTCGCGCGATTGGACAGTTCATGGATCGCCTTCGCCACCAGCTCCTTGCCGGTGCCGGATTCGCCGCGCAACAGCACCGGCGCATTCGACTTGGCGACGACGTTGATCTTTTCCAACAACGCGCGCAGCGCCGGGCTGTCGCCGACGATGCCGTCGACCAGCACCTTCTTGCGATCCTTCGGCGCCGGCTTCAGCTCCGACAGCTCCTTCTGCAGCCGGTGGCTTTCCGCCATCAGCCGCTCGCGGTCCCGCGCGACGACCCGATGAAGCTTGATGGTCTGGCCGATCAGGTTGGCGACCATGGTCAGGAAGCGGACGTCGGAATCGAGCCGGAACACGGCGCGGCCGTCCCAGACACGGTCGATCGTCAGCGTGCCGACGACGCGCTGGTCGATGCGGATGGGAACGCCGAGGAAGGAGACGCGGGTGTCGGCGCAGGCGCCGAGCGTGACCGCGTCGGCGGCGCTGAAGGCGGGATGATCGGCGACGTTCTCCGCGATCAGCGGCACGGCGGTGGCGACGATCTGGTCGATCGCCTTCTGCGGCAGACGTTCGCGATAGCGCTGATCGCTGCCTTCGCTCCACCCGGCCCCGACTGCGAGATCGGGAATGCCGTCATCGGCGAGCAGCGACACCACGCCGTGGCGCATCTGCATGAAGGACTGCAGCAGGTTGACGACGTTGGCGAGGGTGATCTCCAGCCGCGTCGGCGCGGCGAGGATTTTCGAGATTTCGAAAATTCCGGTCAGCGCGATCTCGCTGAGCGGGATCGGCGCGGCGTTGGACCTGACGTCCTGAGCTTCGACCTGACGTGTTTCCGTTTGGACCATGGTCGCTTCTCTGATCGTCACGAACGCCTTGGTGAAGCCGCCCGTGATTGTAGGTGTTCTAACATCCTCCCTTAACTGCAGATGATTGTCGTGCCTAACTTTGCTGCATTGCCGCAGAAGTAGTGTGCAACGGACAGGCCAGAAAAGCTGCAGGCTTTCATGATGTTAACAAATTAGTTTGCACCCGTCGCGATGCGTGCATTGCACGTCCGCGCGGGCGGGAAAACGGTGCGCCTGACGATTTCGCGTTGTCTACTCGACACCTGATAACCGCGCATCCGCCGGCCTGTTTGCGACCGGATCGCAACGGACAACACCTGAACACCAACTTTCCACTTGCGGTCCGCCGCGCGTCTCCTTCGGCGGCCAGCCACGGCATGACGCGTTCACATCCGCGTGTCGGCCGCGCGCGGCGGTGATCAACCTAGAGGTGCTGCCCCCCATTGATCTGAATCTCCTCGCCGGTCACGTAGCTCGCCGCATCCGAGCACAGGAAGAACAGCACCTTGGCGACCTCTTCCGGCGCGCCGATCCGGCGCATCGGAATCAGCGGCGAGAACCGCGCCTCGGTCTCCGGCGACACCATCTCGGTCTTGATCTCGCCTGGGGCGATGGCGTTGACGCGGATGCCGTGCGGCGCGAAATCGTGCGCCATCTCGCGGGTCAGGCAGGCGAGCGCCGCCTTCGAGGTCGCATAGGCGGTGCCCGCGAACGGATGGACGCGGGTGCCGACGATCGACGTCACGTTGACGACCGCGCCCTGCCCGCGCTTGAGCTCCTCGAACAGCCCGCGCGCGAGCAGGATCGGTCCGAGAAAGTTGACGTGAAAGACGGTCATCCAGGTCTCGACCGAGGTCGCGAGCGAATCCAGCCGACCACCGTCCTCGGCCTTCGGCGAGATCGCCGCATTGTTGATCAAGGCATGCAGCGGTGCGCCGTCGAGCCGCTGCCTGATGTCGGCAATCGCACGCGGGATCGCCTTGCGATCGCTGAGATCGACCTGGACGTGGTTGTCGGGACCGGCGTCCCACGGACAGCGGCCGCCGTCGAACGGCTGGCGCGAGCAGGTAATGATGCGCCAGCCGGCGTCGGAGAACAGCTTTGCGGTCGCATGACCGATGCCGCGCGAGCCGCCGGTCAGCACGAGCGTTTTCTGCTCGGCGCGCGCGGGCCGCTCGGCGGCCGCCACGTCTCGATGGAACGGGCAGGCCGTGATGGTCTGAGCCGCCTCCATGGCGGGATCGCGGACGTCCTGGTCGAGATCGAGGCTCACCTCATCCGTCCTGATCCTGCGCCGCAACGCCACCAGGACGCCGGCTGCCAAGCTTCGGCTGCTGCCTTTGCCGCAGACGTGATCTGGGCGCAGGCTCCGCGACGATCGGAAATACCAGGGGTATCGCCATGCACCGGTTGTGCAGATTCCGGGCCAGCGAAAACGGCGGGAAAAGCAGCTTTTCCTGTCGGGTTCGCGACAGATTGGCGGGTTCTGGACACATCCAGCGTCGGCTTTTGTGCAGCGTCCTTTGCAGGACCTTCACAGAGCGATCGTTTTCAGAACGATGCCTGATGGTCCAACTCTTGCTCGACGGATCTGATCATTCGAACTGGAAGACCGCTTGTCAGTCGCACGACCGACAGCCACGAGACGCCAACGCCGTATGGACCAGGACATGGGGACGAATGCAGTGCGCTTCGCCGTGGTCCTCGGGACCAACGATGTCGCGTCGGCGATCGGCGTGCATCTGCATCGTGCGGGCTTCTGCGTGGTGCTGTCGCATGATCCCAATCCGCCGGTCATGCGCCGCAAGATGGCGTTTCACGACGCCCTGTTCGGCGACACGGTCCGCATCGAGAACGTGACGGGCGAGCGCATCGAGAGCACGATGGAGGTGTTCAAGGCGCTCGGCAATCCCCGGCACGTCCTTGTCACTCCACTCGGGTTGCTCGATCTCCTGCCGGTCCGTACCATCGACGTCCTGATCGACGCGCGGATGCAGAGGCGCGCGGTGACCCCGAATTTGCGCGGCATGACGCGGCTCTCGATCGGCATCGGTCCGGGCTTCTCGCCATCAGCCAATTGCGATATCGCAATCGAGACCCGGCCGGGCCGGCTCGGCCAGATCGTGCGCGAGGGCTGGACGGTGGCAACGGATGACGTCGGCGCGCTCGTCGGTGTCGAGCGCCTGGTGCATTCGCCGCATGAGGGCCGATGGCATACCCCGATCGAGATCGGCACGCGCATCTACAAGGGCTTCGTGATCGGCCATCTCTCCGGCGCACCGGTCACGGCGCCCTATGACGGCATCCTGCGCGGCATCGTCCGCGACGGCAGCGACGTGCCGGCCGGCATCGCGCTCGCCGAGGTCGATCCACGCGGCCGTCATGCGCAGTGGACCGGGATCGATGCGCAGGGACAGGCGCTCGCCCAGGCGACGTTGGCCGCAATACGGCTGCACGCCGCGAACCGCATCGGGACGAGCACGAGCGTGCCCGCGCATCAGGTCGCTTCGAACGATTCTGACTAGCCCGCGCCGTGCGCGCCGACCTTGGCATCCCGGTTGCTTATCGTTTGCAGGAGCGAGCAACAGCCATGATCATCTGTTCCTGCAACGTCATCAGCGACACGGCCATTCGCGACATCGTCACGGCGGCCGACATCATCTTCGGCTCGCCGGCGCAAGTGTATGATTGCCTCGGCTGCACGGTCCAATGCGGCCTCTGCTCGCGCTCGGTGAAGCGGATTCTCGACGAGCGGCAGGGCGATACGGCCGCTGCGGCGGTGTGGCCGGTGCAGGCCGAGCCCGCGCCGTGCGCGATGATGTCCGCCGCGTAGCACCGGCACGCGTATGACGTGCCGACGCACGGACTTGTCGGATGTCGGACAAATGCGACAGCAGACGATGTGCACTGGTCCTCAGATGAACGGCTTGCCGCCGGTGACGGCGACCGTCGTCCGCCGGGGCGGCGTTCCTGCCGCCGCGGCGCGCGGATCGCTCGGAACGTGAGCACACCGCGCGCATTGCCCTGATGCGAACAGCGAGAGGATCAGGCGATGGCAAAAGACCTCCCCATCAACGGACGCGAGCCCGACCGCTCGGAGGACGACATCCAGCGCGATCAGCTCGGCCCGCGCGGCGTGCCGGGCGCGAAGGATCCGGCGAAGATGACGCCGCAGCGCGACAAGAAGACGCCGGATGATGTCGATCCGGGTCACACCGCGTGACGGCACGGGTCCCCGTCAACGGAGAGACGCCTTCATCTCGGCGTTGTTCATCTCATCCTTGCTGAGGCGATACGGACCATGGTCCCGGCTGCGGCCGGCCCCTCCCTCCTTCCCTTGAAGGGCAGAGAGAGGCAGCGCTGCGGCTCGCAACGACGGCCGGGTTGAACGAGGCCTTCCTCAACACTGCCGGAGTTCATCGATCGCGCGAGAGCGGCCACCTCCGCCCACCTCAATGCGTTTTGCTCTCGCCCCACTTCTCGAGGTCCTTCGCCGCTTCCGAGCGCTGCTCCTTCTCGGGCTTCTCGGCCCAGGGCTTGTCGGTCTGCTTCATCGAGCCCCAGTCGCTTTCCTGGCGCGGATCGTCCTTCGGCGTTTCCTTGCTCATCAGTTCGTCCTTTTTTCTGCTCGCACTCACCCCGGCAGGATCGTCGGCGGCGGCGCCGTCGCCTCGTCGTGAAGCTCGCTCATCTCGCCGATCTCACGCTCGGCCTGATACCAGAACTCATCCTCGCGGCCGTCAGGCCGGCCGGCCTGCTCCCAGAGCTGGTGAGCGCGCCTGCGAATCCTCTCCTGAAGTTCAGTGTCGCTGGTCCGGTCCATGGTTCTCCCTCGCATGAGGCTGCGTCGGCGGCGTGACCTTGCGTGGCAATCATCCGAACGAGACGAAGTTCCAAGGCACGGCGCGCACGGGCGATCCGCCGCAGCGGCGCGGCGAGAGAACGCGGCGCACCGCCTCTTCAGCTCAGATTGCCCGGCATGAAGCAGCGGATGGAAGTGCCGAGCGATCCCTTGATCGGCCACACCATGGTGCGCCCGGCACGGTTGGGCTCCGTGATGACGGCATCGTCCGGCACGACGATCCATTGACCGTCGAGCCGCACCCGGTAATGCGTGCCTTCGAGGTCCCAATCCGGATCGGACACCGCGAAGCCGTCGGCGTCCGAACAGCACGGGCCGCGACCGCTTCTGAGGCTGTCGAACCAGCCCTTGAGCGGCGAGTTGGCGTAGCGGCCGTCGTCACGCGCGACGGCATTGTGGAACGACAGCGCGGCCAGCAGGGCTGCGCCGCTCAGCACAGGCAAGGTTCTGGACATCTGATCACCGCGAGCTGCCGGCGCGTGCTCCGGATTGCGGCTCACGCCCATCGCAAGTAGCTCGTTGAATGCGCCGTCCGATCGTTGGTTCCTAGCCCACGGCTCACGCTGCGTCCGCCGGCACCATGGCCTCGATCGTGACGCCCGTGCCGGTAGAAGCCACCGTCAGCGTGCCGCCGAGCGCCAGCAGCCGCTCGCGCATGCCGGTGAGGCCGAATCCGAGCTTGTGCTCCGGGCTGAACCCGCGGCCGTCGTCGCGGACGCGCACCCGCGTGTAGCTGCGGCGATGACCGGCCGTGGTCTGCTGCAGCGGCTCGATGGTGACGTCGACCGTGGTGGCCTCGGCGTGGCGGAACACGTTGGTCAGCGCTTCCTGCACCACCCGGTAGATCGTCAGCTCCGCCGTCTCATTGCTGCGCGCGACCGTTTCGGTGAACTTGGTCTCGATCGCGACCTCGGGCCGCGACTCCCGCCACAGCCGCACCAATGCGCCGAGCGCTTCGCGCAGGCCCAGCTCGGCGAGACCGACGGGCCGCAGCCGCTCGAGGATGCGGCGGTTGAACTGCTGCACGGCGTTGACCTGGTCGAGGATCGCCTGGCCGTGCCGGCGCATCGCCGCGACGTCGAGCGTCGCAGCGTCCGGCAAGCGCATCAGCGCGCTGGCATGGGCGCGCAGCGCGAACAGATGCGGCCCGAACTCGTCGTGCAGCTCGCGCGCGATCTCCTTGCGCTCGTGGTCCTGCAGCGACACCGTGCGCTCGGCCAGGCGGCGCTTCTCCTCCACCGCCTCACCGAGCGCGCCGGCGAGATGGTTGAGCTTGGCGCAGAGCGCCGCGAGCTCGGGCGCGCCGCCCGGCTTGACGCGGGTATCGTAGGCGCCGGCCTCGATCTGGCTCATCGCGTCCGACAGATCCGAAAGCGGCGCCAGCGCGCGACCCACCACGAGCATGGTGATCGCAAACAACGCCAGCCCGACCAGCGAGCCGACGACGAGCTGGGTGACGATGCCGTCCCAGATCTCCGCGATCTCGTCGTCGGGGTGCGACGTGATCACCAGCGTTTCGCTCCGCCCCGCGACGATGACCGGCATGCTGACCGAGGTCTTGTCGGGATGCACCAGTGCGATGAACCATGCCGGCGCCGCGCGGCCGACGCCCGGAGAGGGCGGGGTCTGCGCCGGCATGCCCTGCCGTCTCACGCTGACGTGACGAAGCTGTCGGAGATCGCCGACGATCCGATCGAGGCGCGCGCTCGGATCCGGCGCGTCGTTGACCTCGTCCATGATGGTCTCGACGAAGGCCCGCGTCAGGCGGATGACGCTCTGGTCCTCCGCCAGCACGCGCGGCGCCGCCTCCAGCACGAGACGGCCGATGTTGATGGCGAGGCCCAGCGTCAGCAGCAGCGCCAGCAGCACGTTGATGCGGGTCCGCAACGACCAATTCTGCCACATTCTCTCCGCCCCACGGCCACCGTGTTTCATACGCACTCACATTGACAGACAAATCCGCCGGCGATCTAATTGCAACATCATGCAATATCGCGCAGCATGCATCCATGATGCATCGCAACAATGACGCGAGTTGGAAGTCCGGGACCCCAAGGCCATGCGCGTACTGATCGTCGATGACCATCCCATTGTGGCATCAGGCTGCCGGGCCCTGCTCTCGACCGATCCGGACCTCGAGCTGCTCGAAGCCGCCGATGCCGAGAGCGGCGAAGCCAGTTTCATCGCGCGCCGGCCGGACGTCTGCGTCGTCGACATCAACCTGCCGACCGTCTCCGGCTTCGAGCTCGCGCGGCGCATCCTCGCCCACGATGCCAATGCCCGGCTGATCATGTTCAGCATGAACGACGATCCGGTGTTCGCCGCGCGCGCCATCGACATCGGCGCCAAGGGCTACGTCTCGAAGAGCGGCGATCCGAACGATCTCGCCGAGGCGATCCGCGAGGTCGCCCGCGGCGGCAGCTATCTGCCGCCTGCGATCGCGCGCAGCATCGCCTTCGCGGGCGCCGCGGTCGCGCAGAGCCCGCTGGCGAAACTGACCTCGCGGGAGCTCGAGATCCTTCGCCTGCTCAGCGCCGGCAAGAGCCTGTCGGAGATTGCCTGGCTGATCCACTCATCCTACAAGACCGTCGCCAACACCTCCTCGATCATCCGCCAGAAGCTCGGCGTGCGAACATCCGGCGAGTTGGTGCGTTTGGCGATCGAGAACGGCGTCGCTTGACTCGTCCCGATTGAACGACGCAGCCTGACACGCGTTGGCGGCACGCGCGCCAGCGGCCCGACATCATTGCCGAACAGGTGATCCCATGACCCTCACGACCGTCTCCCAGAACAAGTCCCATGGCGGCGTCCAGGGCGTCTACCGCCACGCCAGCCAGGAGACCAAGACCGAGATGACGTTCTCGGTGTTCGTGCCGCCGCATGCCGACGGCGCGAAGCTGCCGGTCGTCTGGTATCTCTCCGGCCTGACCTGCACCCACGCCAACGTCACCGAGAAGGGCGAGTTTCGTGCCGCCTGCGCCGAGCTCGGCCTGGTCTTCGTGGCGCCCGACACCTCGCCGCGCGGCGACGGCGTGCCGGGCGATCCCAACAATGCCTATGATTTCGGCCTCGGCGCCGGCTTCTATGTCGACGCGACCGAGGCGCCGTTCGCGAAGAACTACCGGATGTGGAGCTACGTCACCGAGGAGCTGCCGAGCGTGGTCGCGGCGAACTTCCCGGTCGATCCGCGCCGCCAGTCGGTGATGGGCCACTCGATGGGCGGCCATGGCGCGCTCACGGTGGCGCTGCGCAACCCGGACCGCTACCGCGCGGCCAGCGCGTTCTCGCCGATCGTCGCGCCCTCGCAGGTGCCGTGGGGCGAGAAGGCCTTGGGCGGCTATCTCGGCGCCGACAAGGCGGCGTGGCGCAAGCACGACGCGGTGGCGCTGATCGAGGACGGCGCGCGCGTCTCCGACCTGCTGGTCGATGTCGGCACCGCCGATCAGTTCCTGACGCAGCAGTTGCGCCCGGAGCTGCTCAAGGCGGCCTGCGACAAGGCCCACATCCCGCTGCTGCTGCGCAAGCAGGAGGGCTACGACCACAGCTACTACTTCATCTCGACCTATATGGCCGATCATCTGCGCTGGCACGCGGCGCGGCTCGCACGCTGATATCAGCCGCGGACGTGATTTGCCCGACGGGTGCGATGACGCGCCCGTCGAGGCGATCTTGTCGTGCCCGGTGCCCGGATTCCACGTGCGCGACGACGGGGATTTCGCTCGGCGCCACAAGGCGATCCCAGTGTCCAGCCCGGCGGCAACAAAAATTTCACTTTCGTTTTTCCGGAAATAGTGATTGTCTAGCGCCATCCCGCCTCGTCGAGAGGGCGTATCGCGGTCGTCACGAACGTGGAGGTGGGATGCGGTGGACGCCGGCGGCGCGCAGCATGCTCAGGGCATCACATGCCCCGTGAGAGCGTGCGGACGAACGCGTCACGGCGTACGGCCAAGTCGCGTGGTCCTGGCATCCCGATGCCGATGCCTCCGCGGCGGCGCGCTCACAGCGCGTCGTCGCGCACGGTGACCAGAAAGCCCGGCGCACCGGGGAGAACGCGAAGCAACCGTTAAGACCATCCGCGCAGGGAGGGCCGGGATGTCCCAGCCGAACCTGTGGTACCTGCCGCCTGCATTTCTTGTCGCAGGCGGGCCATGGGGGCGGCAGGCTCCCGGCCTTCCCTGCGCCTCTTGTTTTCCAAGGGGCGACCGGCACGCAAAGCTCGGGCGTCATTCGCCGCGAGAATGCACCGTCATATCTCGTCAGCTACTGCGCCTGCGGCGCGCCGTAGTTCGGCGCCAGCAGGCGGTTGCGGACCAGCCAAGCCATGGTGCGCGTCCAGGATTCGTCGGTGTTGCCGCGCATATCCGCAGTCATCGCCGCGACCGGCTTGCCGGTGTGAACGTCGCGCAGATAGATGTTCATGTTGAGGATGAGATTGGAGACCTTCTGCACCGTCCCGGTGATGGCGAGATCGGCGCCGATGTCGCCCGCGAGCTTGACGTCGCAGCCGCCGCAAGCCTGCAGATTGCTGTGGTGCGCCGCATCGTTGACGGGAGCGATGTCGAGCACGCGAAAACGTCCGGAGTCCTGCAGCGCCGCGCGCAGTTGCTCGGCCGCATGCGCCAGCCTGTTCTGCTCGTCCTGGCGCGGGCCCTGCACCTCGCCCTGCAGGCTGGTGTCGATCAGCTCGAAGTCGAACACCGCCACCTTGGTCGGCTCGGCATGCACTGATGTCGCAGACATCAGGATCAGGAACGCGGGGAGAACGGCAGGTTTCAAGGTCGTGATCCGAAATGACGCGACAGCGGCCAAAAGTGGGGTTGAAAGCTAGGCCAATTCGTTCATCTTGCAAGACGAAACCTCGCCGGACAAGGACGAGGGAACAATGGGAGGACGTGTGGTCCTGGGAGTTCTGGCCCGATCTCTGATGGGCGCGATCGGCCTCATCGCCGCCGCAACCGCCGCCAGCGCGGCGGATCCGGTCGACATCGCGATCGGCTATCTCGGCCGCGCGAGCGTGCCGCAGACCTTGTCGCCGCTCGACCAGCCTGCGGCCGATGATGGCGTGGCCGGCGCGAGGCTCGCGATCGAGGACAACAACACCACCGGCAAGTTCCTCAACCAGCGCTTCACTTTGATCGACCGCCGCGTCAAGGATGACGAGGACGCCGCGCAGGCCGCCAATGAGCTCGCCGGCAAGACGGGATTCGTCCTCGTGGACCTGCCGGCGGATGCGGTGCTGAAGGTCGCAGATGCGTTGCGGGGCCGCGGCGTCACCCTGCTCAATGTCGGCGCCACCGACGACCGCCTGCGTGAGCAGGACTGCCGCGCCAACGTCATCCATGTCGCACCGACGCGCTCGATGCTCGCCGACGGCCTGGCGCAATATCTGGTCTGGAAGCAGTGGAAGCGCTGGCTGCTCGTCACCGGCTCGCACGACAACGACAGACTGTTCGCCGACGCGCTGCGCCGCGCCGCCACCCGCTTCGGCGCCAAGATCGTCGAGGAGCGGACCTTCGAGGACACCGGCGGCGCGCGCCGCACCGACAGCGGCGTGACCTTGATCCAGCGCCAGATGCCGGTGTTCACGCAGAAGGCGCCGGCCTATGACGTGCTGGTCACCGCCGACGAGAGCGAGGTGTTCGCCAACTATCTGCCCTACCGCACCTGGGATCCGCGCCCGGTCGCGGGCTCCGCCGGCCTGCGGCCGACGAGCTGGGATCCGGCGCAGGACCAGTGGGGGGCGACGCAGTTGCAGAACCGCTTCATGAAGCTCGCCTCGCGCCGCATGCACGCCTTGGACATGCAGGCCTGGATGGCCGTGCGCATGGTCGGCGAGGCCGCCTCGCGCACCAACTCCGGCGACGCCAAGACGATGGCCGACTACCTCAAGGGCCCGAACTTCACCATCGCCGCCTTCAAGGGCACCCGCCTCTCCCTGCGCGACTGGAACCTGCAATTGCGCCAGCCGATCCTTCTGGCCGACGGCCGCATGATCGTCTCGGTCTCGCCGCAGGAGGGCTTTCTGCACCAGGTCTCCGAACTCGACACGCTCGGCGTCGACCGCCCCGAAACCAAGTGCAAGCTGCAATGATGTCGGATCGAACCATGCTGATGAGAATGCCTAGTCCGACATGCCGGGCCGACATGCGTGCTGGTGTGGAGCCTTCCGCACACGCGCGTCCCGAAGGGCGATCGCAGCTTTGCAAGCGCTCCGGCACAGCAGTCAGCCTGCTCATCGCCGCACTCGTCATGGCCCATGCAGCCCCCGCCTCCGCCTACGTCGCCTTCGTCTCCAACGAGAAGGGCAACACCGTCTCCGTCATCGACACCGACACCTGGACGGTCACCAAGACCATCAAGGTCGGCCAGCGGCCGCGCGGGATCGCGTTCACGCGCGACGGCAAGTTCGTGATGGTGGCGGTCGGTGACGACGACACCATCCAGGTGATCGATGCCAAGAAGATGGAGGTGGTGGATACCCTGCCCTCCGGCCCCGATCCCGAATTGTTCGCGCAGGACGCCGCCGGCAAGACGCTCTATGTCGCCAACGAGAACGACAACACGGTCACGGTGCTCGACCTCGAGAAGCGCGTCCGCATCGGCGACGTCCAGGTCGGCGTCGAGCCGGAGGGCATGATGCTCAGTCCGGACGGCAAGATCCTGATCTGCACCTCCGAAACCACCAACATGGCGCATTTCATCGACACGGCGACCCGCAAGATCGTCGCCAACGTGCTGGTCGATGCGCGGCCGCGCTATGCCGAGTTCAAGAGCGACGGCTCGGAGCTGTGGGTGTCCGCCGAAATCGGCGGCACCGTCTCGATCATCGATCCGGCCAAGCGTGAGGTCACCGGCAAGATCAAGTTCGCCGTGCCCGGCCTGCGCAGCGAGGCGATCCAGCCGGTCGGCATCGGGCTCACCAAGGACGGCAAGACCGGCTTCGTTGCGCTCGGCCCGGCCAACCGTGTCGCCGTGGTCGACGGCGCCACCCACGAGGTGAAGAAATATCTCCTGGTCGGCCAGCGCGTCTGGCACATGGAGTTCACACCGGACGAGAAATATCTGCTCGTCACCAACGGCGTCTCCAACGACGTCTCGGTGATCGACGTCGCCGCGCAGAAGGTGATCAAGACCATCCAGGTCGGCGAGCTGCCCTGGGGCATCACGATTGCACAGCCATGACGACGCAAAACGCACCCGCTCTCGACTCGACAGGCTCTGCATCGCAGCCGGCGCCCGAGCAGGTCCCCGCGCTGTCGGTCGCCGGCGTCAGCCATTCCTACGGCGCACGCAAGGCGCTCAACGACGTCAGCTTCGCCGTCCAGCCTGCGAGCTTCACCGCCCTGCTCGGCCTCAACGGCGCCGGCAAGAGCACGCTGTTCTCGCTCATCACGCGGCTGTTCGCGGTGCAGACCGGCCAGATCGGCATTTTCGGCCATGACATCGGCCGGACGCCGGGCGAGGCGCTGCGGCTACTCGGCGTCGTGTTCCAGCCGCGCACGCTCGATCTCGATCTGTCGCTGACCCAGAACCTGCTCTACCACGCAGCGCTGCACGGCATCGCCCGCCGCGAGGCCCGCGCGCGCAGCGAGGAGCTGCTGGCGCGGATCGGCCTCGCCGACCGCGCCGGCAACAAGGTGCGCGACCTCTCCGGCGGCCAGATGCGCCGGCTGGAGATTGCTCGCGCCCTGCTGCACCGGCCGCGCCTCTTGCTGCTCGACGAGGCCACCGTCGGCCTTGACGTCAAGGCCCGCGCCGACATCGTCGGTCACGTCCGTCAGCTCGTTGCCGAGCAGGGCATCGGCGTGCTCTGGGCGACGCATCTGTTCGATGAGATCGCCGCGACCGACGATCTCGTCGTGCTGCATCAAGGCCGCGTGCTGGCGCGCGGGCCCGTCCCGCAGGTCATCGCCGAGGCCGGTGCGACCGACGTCAACGCGGCGTTCGCGCGGTTGACGACCCAGGCCAGTCCGGCGCGGAGCTCCGAGCCATGACCGTCACCTCCGTGCACGCCCCCCCACCCACACGCAGCGGCTTCTCGGCCGGCGAATACATCACTTGCCTCACCGGCATCGTCTGGCGCGAGGGCCTGCGCTTTCTGCATCAGCGCGAGCGCTTCGTCTCGGCGCTGGTACGGCCGCTGGTCTGGCTGTTCATCTTCGCCGCCGGCTTCCGCCAGGTGCTGGGCATCTCGATCATCCCGCCCTACGAGACCTACATCCTCTACGAGGTCTATATCGCGCCCGGCCTGATGGCGATGATTCAGTTGTTCAACGGCATGCAGTCGTCGCTGTCGATGGTCTATGACCGCGAGATGGGCAACATGCGCACCTTGCTGGTGAGCCCGCTGCCGCGCGGCTATCTCCTGTTCTGCAAGCTGCTCGCCGGCACCGCCGTCTCGGTGCTGCAGGTCTATGCGTTTCTCGCCATCGCCTGGTTCTGGGACATCACCCCGCCGCCGATGGGCTATCTGACGGTGCTGCCGGCGCTGATCCTATCCGGCCTGATGCTCGGCGCGCTGGGCATGCTGATTTCCTCCGGCATCAAGCAGCTCGAGAATTTCGCCGGTGTCATGAACTTCGTGATCTTCCCGATGTTCTTCGCCTCATCGGCGCTCTACCCGCTCTGGCGCGTCGAGGAAGGCAGTCCCTGGCTGGCTTATCTCTGCGAAGCCAACCCCTTCACCCACGCGGTCGAGCTCATCCGCTTTGCGCTGTACGGCAAGCTGAACTGGGTTTCGCTCGCGGTGGTCGGCGGCTGCACCGCCGTATTCATGATCGGCGCGATCCTGGCCTACGATCCGTCGCGGGGGTTTGTCAGGCGCGGTCCCGGAGGCGAGGCATGAGGTTCAGAACGACACTGGCGGCCGTCGCCATCGCTGCGTCGGCCAGTGCTGCGCAAGCCGCCGATCCGCGCTATCCGGATTGGCCCTGCCCGCAGGCCAAGGTGCCGGAAATCTCCATCGCGGCGGTGTGGTCCGGCCCGCCGATCGACGATGTCGGCGCGAGCTGGAAGGACGATGTGAAGGTGGCCGAGCTCGTCGTCAAGCTTGCCGCGCGCCGTATCCCGCTGGAGCAGGCCCAGAAGGACGTCGCCGATTTCCTGACCGGAACGTCCGAGGAGAAGACACGCAAGGGCAAGCTGCTGTTCGTCGGGCTGTTCGACACGCTGAACGCGCAGCGGACATCGGTCATGAACGGCCTCGAGCGCGTCATGCGCAAGCAGCGCGAGGCCGTCGACAAAGTGCGCGGCGACACGATCAAGCTGCAGGAGATGCAGAGCAGCGCCGCGCCGGATCAGGCCAAGGTCGAGGAAATGACCAACCAGTTGAACTGGGAGACGCGCATCTTCGAGGATCGGCGTCGCGTGATGAAGTTCGTCTGCGAGGTGCCGACCGCAATCGACCAGCGCCTGTTCGCGCTGGCCCGGGAGATCCAGCAGGACATGGAGTAGCTGTTTTGATGCGCTCTCGCCGCCCTCCCCGCTCACTCCTCAGGCCGCGGCTCAGGCTGCGTCTGCTGCAGCGGCAGGTCGGCGCGGCTCCAGCCGTCGGTCCCGTCGGGATACCAGGCGACGTTGCGATAGCCAAAGGTCAGCGCGCGCTTGGCGGCATTCCACGACATCCAGCAGTCTTCGAGGCAGTAGAACACGAGCAGACGACCGAGGTCGCCGCCCGACGCGTGCGCCAGCCCGCGCTTAAGATAGTCCTCAGTCTGGGGCGCCAGCACACCATAACCGGTGTCGGGCAGCCACATGCTGCCGGGAATGTCCAGGCGCGGCTGCTCGCGCCACACCGTCCCTGCCGGCAGATTCTTCGGCTTGGGCGGGCGCGGCAGCACGTCGACGAAGGCGGCCGATTTTGCGCGCCAGATCGCCTCGGTCTCCCGCGTCGACAGCACGCGCGCACCGGCCAGGGTCGTCGGCACCGGCGCGCGGTAGTTCTCGGTCCGGTAGCTGTCCGGCTCCGGCACGAGATCATCGGCTCGCACCGCCGCGGCGATCAGCAGCACGCCTGCCAACGCCGCCGCGGCGAGCCGAACGATCATGGCGATGTCTTCGCCGCAGCCTCGGCGGTGATCAGATGATTGCTCTCGTCCAGCAGCGGCACCCCGAAGTCCAGCAGGATCTTGTTGATCTCACCCTGGTTCTCCTGGATCAGCTTGTTGAGCTGACGGCGCCAGTTCTGGTCCGCGCCACGGACGCCCATGGCAATGCGATAGATCAGCTTCGGCCCGCTGGTCTCTTTCACCAGCGGCGTCACGTGCAGCTGCGGGCTCGCCTGCTTGGCGTAGTACCCGGCCATCGGGCCCCACAGCACGCCGGCATCGATATCGCCGGACTTCAGATCGTTGATCATCGCCTCTGCCGAGGAATCGACGCGGGTGTCGATCATCAGCGGATAGGGCTTTGCGGTCGGCATCAGCCCGGCCAGCGCCATGTTGGTCGCCGGCGGCGTGCCCGCCACGATGCCGATGTGCTTGCCCTTGAGCTTGGCATCCTCCAGCGTCGTCACATCGGCGAGATCGGAGCCCGGCTTGGTCACGATCGCGTAGGCCGTCCGGTAGTAGGGACTGGTGCTCTGCACCAGGTCGTCCCCTTGGGGAAAGCCCATGATCACGTCGCAACGGTGCGAGCCGAGCGTCATGCGCACGAATCCGGTGGCCTGCGGAAAGAATGTATAGTCGACCTTCTTCTGCAGCTTGGCGGCAAAGAGCTCGGCCAGCTTGTTCTCGAAGCCGTCGCCCTTCTCGTTCGAGAACGGCAGGTTGCGCGGATCGGCGCAGACCCTGAGCACCTTGGGGTCGACCAGTTCGATCGACAGGTCGAGGCCGTCATTGCTCTGTGCGAAAGCGGCGGCCGGTCCGAGCAAAGTAAGCCCCGCGGCAACCGCCAGCGAGCAGGCAAGTTCGTGACGCTTCGTCATCCGTATTTCCATCCCTATCGAACACATCGAGGTATTTTTGAAAATGCTAGGCCGCCGGCCGCGCCGGTGCAACAGCCGCCGTCATCGCGAAGAATTGACCCATTGCTGCACCGCAACGTCCATCGCCTGACGCACACCTCTCACGCGAGCAAGGCAAGCCGATGGTGAGACAACTGATCATCGCGATCACCGCCTGGGGGGCGCTGGCGCTCGGCAGCACCGCTCTTGCCATGCCGCTGGAACTCGAGGTCAGCGAGATCGCGCCCGGCGTGTTCGTTCACATCGGCCAGACCGCGCTGATGAACGCGGCGAACGAGGGCGCCATCGCCAATGTCGGTTTCATCGTCGGCAACGACGCGGTCGCCGTGATCGACACCGGCGGCAGCGTCCGCGAAGGCCGCGCGCTGCTGGCTGCGATCCGCGCCCGTACCGCCAAGCCCGTGCGCTACGTCATCAACACCCACGCCCATCCGGATCACGCATTCGGCAACGCGGCATTCGAGGGCGACGGCACGCGCTTCGTCGGCGCCAAGAACCTGCCGCGCGCGCTTGCATTGCGCGGACCGCACTACATCGAGGCGTTCCGGCGCCTGATGGGCGCCGAGCTGATCGACGAGGTCCGTCTCGTCGCCCCGTCGATCCTCGTGGACGACGAGATGATGCTCGACCTCGGCGGCCGTACCCTCACGCTCAAGGCCTGGAGCACCGCGCATAGCGACTGCGACCTGTCCGTCTATGATGACCGGAGCAGGATCTTGTTCGCCGGCGATCTCGTATTCCTGCGTCACATCCCGGTGATGGATGGCAGCCTGCGCGGCTGGATTTCCGACATGGCCGCGCTCGCGACCATCCCGGCCGAGCGCGTCGTCCCGGGCCATGGCCCTGTCAGCCCGTGGCCACTGGCGCTCAGTGACGAGCGTCGCTACCTCGATACATTGGCCCACGACGTTCGCGGGCTGATCAAGGCAGGCAGGCCGATCGCGGACGCCGCTGGGGCCGCGGGATCGGAGCGCGGCAAATGGGAGCTGTTCGACGACTACAATGCCCGCAACGCAACGGCGGCATTCTCGGAAATGGAATGGGAATGAGGGCGGCAACGCGCTATGATTGTTAATTCACCCGACTGCCCGAGGAGGATTGCGCCATGATCCGGCTCCACCTGCCGTCCACCCTGCTTCTCGGGGCCTGCCTCGCGTTTGCGTTCGCACCTGCGAAGGCCGCTGATGGTTACGATCCCTGGCCGGGACTGGTCCAGGACATCTTCAACAACAAGGCGATGCAGGACGGCAGCAATGTGCTGTCGATCGAGATGCCGATGCGCGCCGAGGATGCCTCGGTCGTTCCGGTCACCCTGCGCAGCAAGCTGTCGCCCGCCGACGAGCGCCGTATCAAGACCATCACGCTGGTGATCGACCAGAATCCCGCGCCGATGGCGGCCAAGTTCACGCTTGGCGCGGACGCCAATGTGACCGCGATCTCGACGCGGGTCCGCGTCAACAACTACACGGATGTGCATGCCGTGGCCGAGCTGACGGATGGTCAGCTCTATGTGGTCAAGACCTTCGTCAAGGCGTCCGGAGGCTGCTCGGCGCCGGCGGCGAAGAATCCGGACGAGGCCAAGGCGCGCATCGGCCAGATGCGCTACCGGCAGTTCACGCAAAGCAGCGACGGCGCCACGAGCGGCATCCGCGAAGCGCAGGTCATGGTCGGGCATCCCAACAATTCCGGGCTCCAGATGGATCAGGTGACGCAGCTCTACATTCCGGCCTTCTTCATCGACCGGCTGACACTGTCGCAGGACGGCAGTCTGGTGCTGTCGGTCGAAGGCGGCATCTCGATCTCTGAGGATCCCAACATCCGCTTCACCTACGTGTCGAACGGTGCCAAGCAATTCCATGCGGAGGCGAAGGATACGCAGGGCCACGTGTTCGAGCACGATTGGCCGGCCGACGGTTCAGGAACTTGATGCGGCAGAGCGGCAGCGCTTCAGAAGCATCTCACTTCGGCTTCGGCCTGCGCCCGGCGGAGATCGTTCAGCGCGTTGGCGGCCTGCTCGGACGTGCGGAACTGGGTGCCGAGATTGCTGTGCACCTGGGACATGCTGAGGACGGTCTCGGCCGTGACGTAGCGCTCATAGGGAATGATCGAAGCGATCACGTCGATCGAGCAGGAGCACTGCGCGATCGCCTCCCTGGTCTCGCCATTTGCCTTCATGCAGCCGAACACATATTCGGCCCGCGCCGAGGTCGGATAGTCGTTGAGCTCCTCGGCACGAGCCGGCCCGCACAGCGCAATCGTGGCAATGAGAGTGGCGACAATCGGTCCTACCGGAACAGCACTACGCATCACAGTCCTCCGCGGCATCGCAGCCGAAGCTATGCTAAGGGAATGAGGCTGAAAAGAACACCTCTCGAGGAAACGCAGACAGGCTCATGACGCAGATCGGTCGTTTGTTGATGGCGATTGTCGCCTGCGCCCTGCTGCCGGTCACGGCATGCTGCGCCGCCGAGACCGTCAAGGTTGCGGTGCAAAAGACCGGCACCTTCGCCTGGGAGCTGGCCGTGATCCGCGCCCGCCAGCTCGACAAGCAGGCGGATATCGCGATCGATGCGGTCGAGCTCGCGAGCCCGGAGGCCGGCAAGATCGCGCTGCGGGCCGGCAACGCCGACATCATGGTGTCGGACTGGCTGTGGGTGTCGCGCGAGCGTGCGCTCGGCGCCAAGCTCACCTTCTATCCCTATTCGAGCGCGCTCGGCGCCGTGATGGTGCCGGCGACCTCACCGATCAAGACGCTTGCCGATCTGAAGGGACGCAAGCTCGCGGTGGCCGGCGGCCCGCTCGACAAGAGCTGGCTGCTGCTGCAGGCCACGCTCAAGCGCGACGGCGTCGATCTGAAATCGCAGGCAACCATCACCTATGGGGCACCGCCGCTGCTGGCCGCCAAGCTGGCCGACGGCGAGATGGATGCGGGCTTGAACTTCTGGAATTTCTGCGCGGCCCTGGAGGCCAAGGGCTTCCGCCGGCTTGCCGGCATCGAGGACCTGCTGCCGCCATTCGGCGCCAAGGGCCGCACCGCGATGATCGGCTATGTCTTCGACGAGGACTGGGCCGCCAAGCACCGCGATCTCGTCGCCCGCTTCCTAACCGTCACGGCCAAGGCCAAGGAGATCCTGGCGACTTCCGACGCCGACTGGCAAACGATCGCCCCGCTGACCGGCGCACAGGACGACGCCACCTTGCGCGCCTATCGCGACCGCTATCGCGAAGGTATTCCACGCCGGCCGGTGGCCGAGGAAGAGGCCGACGCCCGCGTTCTCTACGGCGTTCTCGCCTCGATCGGCGGTCGCGATCTGGTCGGCCCCGCGGCTGAGCTCAGTCCCGGCACCTACTACAGGGCGGATGCGAGGGATTAGTGCTGCGGCTGTTGTCCTTTGCGCTTCTGCTCGCCACCTGGTGGATTGCCGCGGCTGTCGCCGGCAGCGCCAAGCTGCCATTGCCATCGGCCGTGCTTGCGGTTGCGGTGGCGGAGGCGCGGTCCGGCGCGCTATTTCTACATCTCGGCGCAACGCTCGCCCGCGTCGCCCTCGCCTTCACTCTGTCGATGACACTCGGCTCGGCAATCGGCTTTTTGATGGGGCGCAGCCAGCTCGCCAACCGCCTCGGCGATCCCTGGCTGATCCTGCTGCTCAATCTGCCGGCGCTGGTGGTGATCGTGCTCGCCTATATCTGGGCCGGTCTCACCGAGGTCGCTGCGATCGCGGCGATCGCGATCAACAAGCTGCCGACCGCCGTCGTCACCCTGCGCGAAGGCGCCCGCGCGCTCGATCCATCGCTCGACGAGATGGCCAAGGTGTTTGCCTTTTCGCGCGGACGCATCCTCCGCCATGTCCTGCTGCCGCAGCTTGCGCCCTATATTGCGGCGGCCGCGCGCTCCGGCCTGTCATTGGTGTGGAAGATCGTGCTGGTCGCCGAGTTGCTCGGGAGGCCCAACGGCATCGGCTTCGAGATCGGCGTCGCCTTCCAGCTGTTCGACATTCCGTTGCTGCTCGCCTACTCGCTCAGCTTTGCTGCCGTGGTGCTGGTGATCGAGGCCGTTATCGTCCAGCCGTTCGAGCAGCGTGCATCGAGGTGGCGGCTCCGTGCGGCTTGAGGTCGATATCAGGTCCAAGAGCTACACCAGCGCCGCCAATGGCAAGCGCCAGGAGGTGATTGCTGGCATTGCCTTTTCGCTGGAGCGGGGCGAGGTCGGCGTCGTCGTCGGCCCCTCCGGCTGCGGCAAGAGCACGATGCTGCGGATCCTCGCCGGTCTGGACAACGACTATCAGGGCCATGTATCGCGGCCCGAGGGAGCCCGGCTGGCAATGGTGTTCCAGGAGCCGCGGCTGCTGCCGTGGCGATCCGTCGAGGCCAACGTCCGGCTGGCAGCGCCCGGTGTCGCGGAGGACAGGCTGGCCGCCATCTTCGGCGTGCTCGAGCTCGAGGGACATCGCAGCCATTTTCCAGGCGAGTTGTCGCTCGGCCTCGCCCGCCGTGTCGCGCTGGCGCGCGCCTTTGCGGTCGAGCCGGATTTCCTGATTCTCGACGAGCCGCTGGCTTCGCTCGACGACGCGCTCGCCGCGCGGCTGCGCGAGGAGATCGCGACGCTCGTGGCCTCGCGCCCCATGATCACGCTGCTGGTCACCCACAGCATGGACGACGCGGCACGGCTCGGCGACCGGATCTTCCTGCTGTCCTCACGCCCTGCCCGTCTGCTTCATTCAGTCCCGATCGACCTGCCGCGCGCGCAGCGCAACAACGACGTGGTCGCGGTAATCAAGGCCGATGTGGCGCGACTGGATTTTTCCGTGTCATAGTCATGGCAAAGGACATCGGACCCCAGGGAAAACGCCATGAGACGCGCATTCGCCGTGACGGCGATCATTCTGTTCGGCATCCCGCTCGCGGCCGCCGCGCAAAGCAAGGGCATCCGGCTCTGGAATCTGACCACCGCCACGATGACCGGCTTTCAGCTCTCGCCGGCCGGCCAAAACAATTGGGGACCGAATCAGACGCTGAACGACAAGGACAAGGAGCTCGATCACGACGAACGGCTGAAGCTCACCGGAGTCGAGCCTGGGCGCTACGACGCCAAGGTGAGCTATGCCGGAGAGCGGCAGTGCATTGTTCGCGGCCTCGAGATCAAGGCCGACGCCGTGGTTTCGGTCGCCGACAAGGACCTCAAGGAGTGCACGAAGTAAGCAGCCAGCGTGCCGACGGCCAAGCCGGCCTCAGGCCTTGTCGTTGCTGTGGGGATATTCGCAGCGCCATCGCACTGCAGTCCATTTCGGGTGCTCGCCGATCCACTGGGCGATGTAGGGCGGCGCCTTCATCGCGCATTGCTGCAGCGAGGCACCGCCATCCGCGAAAACGAGATGCTGCTCCTCGCAGGTGGCCGGAGACAGGACTGCGCAGACGGTGATGACGAGATCGATGGAGCTCATGGCTCGTTGTCCTTCGATAAGCCTGAAACAGCTTAACTGAAACTACGACATCCGGCTGCATCAGTTTCTCCTCGCGCAACAAATTATGCAGCGGAACCAAGGCTGGAACGACTATCCCTGGGCGAATCCGCCCCTGACGCTTGATCCGAACCGGCAGATCGGCTGCAATGGAAGCGGTCGATCGACCTCAAAAGAGCGAATGCGGAGGAAGCAGATGCCCAAGGTTCTCGTACTCTACAAGACCCCCAAGAGCGCCGAGGCGTTCGACAAACACTATATGAACGTCCATGTGCCGCTGGCGAAGAAGATTCCCGGTCTGAAGAGCTACGATATCAGCCGGGGCCCGGTGAATGGGCCGGCGGGAGCCACCAACATCCACCTCGTTGCCACCCTGATATTCGATTCGATGCAGGCGCTGCAGGCGGGAATGGGCTCTGCCGAAGGCAAGGCGGCGGCGGGCGATCTGCCCAACTTCGCCGATGGCGGCGTCGACCTGTATATCTTCGACACGCAGGACGTTTGATCGTCACCAACGTTCGGCGGTGTGCCCGTCATACCCGATCGGCCGAGAGGCCGGTCGCCGGGACGATCTCGCGGACCGTCCATCGAATGGATCCGCCAAGCCAGTCAGAAGCGAATTGCGCTCCTCGTGGCTTGGCAGATCGCTACGCGTTACTTGCGCGCAGCACAGGCGTACATGTTGATTTCCATGCCAACCGGCACTTCGACGATCTTCGGTGTCTTCCAGGCCATTTCAAGCTCCCAAGTTCGACTATCATTGACTGACGCATTTCTCGCGCCAACATCGAAGCTAGGACCGCATCGGGGGGAACGCAAGGCTCCACAACCGTGGAGCATTTCCCCAGCGGTTGTCGATCGATTGAATGAAACAAAATCCAGCCGCCTGGCTGGACGCCGTTCCGCCTCAATCCTCGTAGGACGTTGCCCCTGAGCGGGACGGCATCTTCCCTCACGCACCGCCCGGCTGCACGTAGCAGAACACATACCGATTGCGGCTCAGGAAGATGATGCCGTGCCCCGTCGGATTTCCCCTGTCCCACTTCAGCTTGTGATCGGGGACCTCGATCTCGGTACCGACATCGATATGCGGGCGGCCACGCGGCTCATCGGGACGGTCATCGGTAATGATGACATAGGTCTTGCCGTCGCGGACATGGATCTCATCGGCAAAGTAGGCGTCGGCCTCACCGCAGCACGATGCCGTCGGCACGTCGGGCTGCATCAGCGCCTCGTACCATTGACGCAATGCAGGATCGACCGCTCCCCACTGACCGAGATCACGCGCACTCGCACTCACCCAAAGGCAACAAAGCATGCCGAGCCAAAGGATGGTTCGTCTCATCCGCCCACTCCTCTGTTATCCCGGCATGATGCGGCGAAGCAATGTTTGTGCCGCAACGCAACATCGGAGCGGTGCGATCATGCCGACCCAGATCCGCGAGCAGAGACAACGGGGATCGGCTGCTCTGTCCCGATCGAACGAGGACGGCTTCCCGATGCGCAGAGGGCGGTTGCCACCTTTTCGTATTGACGGTTCCCGATTTCGAGCGGAGTGTTGTGCCCGCAGCGTCAGGATAGGCGCGCATAAAAATCTCGGAGGAAATGAATGAAGCGGATCGCGCTGGCCGCAGGCCTCGCTATTTTTGCATCACATGGTGCAAGCGCGCAGAGCGCCGATCAGTTGGTCAAGGGTGCAACTGATACGGCGAACGTTCTCAACTACGGCATGGGCTACAATCTGCAGCGGTTCAGCCCGCTCACCCAGATCAACAAGGACAACGCCAAGAACCTGGTGCCGGTCTGGAACTACAGTTTCGCCGATGACCGCAGTGAGGAGTCGCAGCCGCTGGTGTACCAGGGCGTGCTCTACGTCACGACCCACAATGCGACGATGGCCGTCGACGCCAAGACCGGCAAGCAGATCTGGAAAAGCAAGATCGACTATCCCGCCGAGACGCCGCGCGTGGTCTGTTGCGGCATCATCAATCGCGGCGCCGCGCTGTACGACGGCAAGGTGTTCCGGACCACGCTCGATGCCAACGTGATTGCGCTCGATGCCAAGACCGGCAAGGAACTGTGGCGTCAGAAGGCCGCTGACATCAAGGAAGGCTACTCGATGACCGTCGCGCCGCTGGTCGCCGACGGCGTCGTGTTGACTGGCATCTCCGGCGCCGAGTTCGGCACCCGCGGCTTCATCGATGGTTGGGATCCGGCGACGGGCAAGCATTTGTGGCGCACACACACGGTCCCAAGCCCGGATGAACCCGGCGGCGACACCTGGAAGGGCGACACCTGGAAGCTGGGCGGCGGCTCGACCTGGATCACCGGCTCCTACGATCCCGAGCAGAACACCGTGTTCTGGGGCGTCGGTAATCCCGGACCGTTCAACGCGGCGGTGCGCCCGGGCGACAACCTCTACACCTGCTCGGTGCTCGCGCTCGATCCGAAGACCGGCAAGATGAAGTGGCACTTCCAGTTCTCGCCGAACAATCCATTCGACTACGACGCGGTCGCGGAGATGGTGCTCGCCGACATGAACGTCGAGGGTAAGCAGACCAAGGTGCTGATGAACGCCAACCGCAATGGCTTCTTCTATGTGCTCGATCGCACCAATGGGAAGCTGCTCGCGGCCAACCCCTATGTGAAGGTGAACTGGGCCTCCAGCATCGACCTGAAGACGGGCAAGCCCGTCGAGACCGATGTGACGCGCGATGCCCGCGAGGGCAAGAAGGTCACGGTCTATCCGTCGATTCTCGGCGGCAAGAACTGGGAGCCGATGTCGTTCAATCCGCAAACCGGGTTGGCCTACGCCAACACGCTCGTGTTCGGCGGCCACTACAAGACCGAGCCTGCGACCTACAAGGCCGGCGAGTGGTACCTGGGCATGGACCTGACGGATCTGTGGGATTGGCCGGAAGGGCCACGCGGTCAGCTCAAGGCCATCGATCCGATGACCGGCAAGACCAAGTGGGAGCAGCCGAGCGACATCCCGCGCTTCTCCGGCGTGCTGTCCACGGCAGGCGGCGTGGTATTCTCGGGCAAGCTGACCGGCGAGTTCGAGGCTTTCGACGCCGACAGCGGCAAGAAGCTGTGGCAGTTCCAGACCGGCTCCGGCATCGAAGGCCAGCCCGTCACCTGGCAGCAGGATGGCGTGCAGTATGTCGCCGTCACCTCAGGCTACGGCGGCGTCTACTCACTGTTCTCCGGTGACGAGCGCCTCGCCAACGTTCCGGCAGGCGGCTCGCTGTGGGTCTTCGCGGTCAAGAACTGAGTGCGGATTGCCCGTGAGACAGAACATGTTCATGAAAGCGGCGGCGGCCTTCGCCGCCGTCGTGGCGATGTCGGCCGTCCTGTCGACGGCTGCCCTCGCCCAACAACAAGATGGCAGCGCCGCACATAGCCAGGTGGACATCGGCAAGACGACGTTCGCTCAGAAGTGCTCGCACTGCCACGGCCCCAACATGGTGAACTCCGGCACGGTGACGCCCGACCTGCGTCGGTTTCCCGATGACCAGCCTCGTTTCGTCACCACGGTGAAGCAGGGCAAGAACGGTCGCATGCCGCCCTGGGGCGACATTCTCAGCGATGACGAGATCACCGCGCTGTGGGCCTATGTCTCGAGCCGGAGAGCGCAGTGATGCGCCATCTCTGCCGTTGGCTGACTGCCTTGATGATCTCGACAGTGTCGTCAGCCGCCTTAGCCGCTGACGACGTGCTGCGCATCTGCCTTGACGAAAATCTTCCGCCGCTCTCGGTCCATCATCGTGGCAAGCCCGGCAACGGTTTCGACGTCCTGCTCGGTCAGGCAATCGCCGACCGCCTTGGCAGAAAGCTCGAGATCCAGTGGTACGAAAGCAAATTGGACGAAGATTCCAGTCCAGCGCTGGAGGCGAACGCACTGCTCTCGGACGGACGCTGCTCGCTGCTCGGCAGCTATGCGTTCACCCAGGACGGATTGGTCGCGCCCGGCGTCAAGACAGCCAAGCTGCCGGACTTCGATGGCGCCACCCGCGACGACCGCCGCCGCCGCGTTCCGCTCGGCACGCTGATGCCGAGCAAGCCATACATGTTCTCAACACTGACCGTCGTTCTCGGACCTTCCGCGAAACAGCGCCCGATTACCGACATCGGCGACCTGGCAGGGCTGCGGCTGGCAATCGAGAGCGGCACGTTGGCGGATGCAATCCTGATGACGTTCGACAAGGGACGGCTGATCGACGACATCACGCATTTGATTCCCGCGCGGGATGATCTGCTCGGGGCGCTCGAACAGGGCAAGTTCGATGCGACCCTGCTCGATGGCAGACGTTTCGATGCGTATCGGGCGGCTCATCCCGACACCAGGCTCGGCGGGTCGGGCTACAGCTATCCGATCGGCGTGAACCGCGGTTATGTCGGGCTGACCAGTTCGGCCGAACTCATCGCATCGGTCGACAAGGCCTTGACGGAACTCGACGCTTCCGGGGCCCTGGCGAATCTCGGTCGGTCCGCCGGACTGACCTACCTTCCACCGCGCGAGCCGGTGATTCTCGGTGATGCATTCCAGAGGATCATCCGGAGCGGCGCACGCTAGCGCGGCTACCTCACGACCGCTCAGCGGGCCGCAGTCTTATGAACCGACGACGGCACGACGCCGAAATATTTGCGGAAGACACGGCTGAAGTGCGACGAACTCGAAAAACCCCACGAGAACGCGACATCAGTGATGGTCTTGCCGCTCTGCGTCTCCAGTTCCTGCCGGCAATGCTGAAGCCGGGCCCGCCAGATGTAGTCGCTGACCGTCATGCCACGGTCGCTGAACACCATGTGAAGGTAGCGCTTGGTGCACCCCAGAGCCGCCGAAATCTGATCGATGCACAGATCGGGATCGCGCAGATGCTCGCGGATGAAGGCTTGAGCGCGGATATAGACCGCCTCAGGTCCCGCCCGATCCAGCATTCGATCGGCTTCACGCAGCGGCAAGAGCAACAGATCGATGAGCGATTCGGCGACGCTGACGGCCGAGTTGGGCGAAAGCCGGGTCGCCTCATCGAACGCGGCATGGGTGACATCATGCGCAATCCGACCGGTCCCGCTCCGCGCAGACAGCTTGTATGCAGGCATCTTTTCCGACCGGAAGCCGCGCTCCTGCAATAGCTCCTTCGGCACGATCACGACGTCATGGCGGGTCAGCGCGGGGCTGATGATGGTGTGCGGTAACGAGACGTCATAGGCGAGACAATCGCCCGGGCCGATCTCGATCTGGCGGCCATCCTGCTCGAAATAGGACGTTCCATAGGTCTGGAACAAGATCTTGATGTAGGGATGTGCGGCCTTTTGCGCACGCGCATAGGTATGCGCAATACGGTGCTGGCTGGCCTCGATCTGGCAGAGCTTCAGGCGCGACACCGTCGTGAAATTGATGCGCCCCTCGAACGAGGCCCCCTCCAGCGGATCGACATCGAAACGTCCGCACAGGTCGGTCAGTGCATCTGACCAACGCTGGATCTGGCTCTTCGGTGAGAATCCCGAAGTATTAAGCGAGCGGATCGTGTCGGACATGTTTCATCCACCGATTCATGATCGAAACGCAACGGGTCCGCCGCCGGACGGCGAACGAGACTGTAGCAAGATTGCTCCCATTTTAAGGCCGCGACTTTCGCGGCGCACTTCGTTCCATAACTTCCCTCGCATGATCCTCCGCCTTCGTCTCTGTAAGGTCAAGGGAAACGTCAACCTTCGGTGGAACCGCGGTGCTGTAAATTGATGCTCCGCAGCAAGAATGGCGCTCATGTTGCGGACCAGCAAAGCAAAATCTCCTTCAAAAACTTCTATTCGCTTCACTCTTGAGCAAGCTCTTTTCTCTTTTGGGCAAGTTTCCCGGTCAGGAAGTGGATAATCAATGATGCCGAAAACGAATACTGGGCCGCGTGCTGCGGAACCTCAGTTGAACCCGGGAGGAAAGACGATGCGAAGAGTGCTACTCGCAACATGTCTGACGTCAGTCGCGGCGCTTGCCGCGGGTGGCGCGTGGGCCAGTGAAGAGCTGGTCAAGATGTCGGCCAACCCGAAGGACTGGGTGATGCCGGCGGGAGACTACGCCAATACGCGTTACTCCAAGCTCAATCAGATCAACGCTCAGAACGTCGGCAAGCTGCAGGTCGCGTGGACCTTCTCCACCGGCGTGCTGCGCGGCCACGAAGGCGGACCGCTCATCATCGGCAACTTGATGTATGTGCATACGCCGTTCCCGAACAAGGTGTATGCGCTCGATCTCGCGCAGGACAACAAGATCGTCTGGAAGTACGAGCCCAAGCAGGATCCGAACGTCATTCCGGTGATGTGCTGCGACACCGTCAACCGCGGCGTCGCCTATGGGGACGGCAAGATCTTCCTGCATCAGGCCGACGACAAGCTGGTGGCGATCGACGCCAAGACCGGCCAGCACGTCTGGACCGCCGTCAATGGCGATCCGAGCAAGGGACAGACCGGAACCTCGGCTCCGCTCGTGGTGAAGGACAAGGTGTTGGTCGGCACGTCCGGCGGCGAGTTCGGCGTCCAGTGCAGCATGACCGCTTACGATATCAAGAGCGGCAAGCAGGTCTGGAAGGCGTACTCCGAAGGTCCGGATGACCAGATCCTGTTCGACGCCAACACCACGGCGCTCGGCAAGCCGGTCGGCAAGGACTCGAGCCTGAAGACCTGGCAAGGCGATCAGTGGAAGACCGGCGGCGGCTGCACCTGGGGCTGGATCTCCTACGATCCGCAGCTCGACATGGTCTATTACGGGTCGGGCAATCCCTCGACTTGGAATCCGAAGCAGCGTCCCGGCGACAACAAGTGGTCGATGACGATCTTCGCCCGCCATGCCGACACCGGCGTCGCGAAGTGGGTCTATCAGATGACGCCCCACGACGAGTGGGACTATGACGGCGTCAACGAGATGATCCTGTCCGACCAGTCCATCAACGGCCAGCCGCGCAAGCTGCTCACGCACTTCGATCGTAACGGCCTCGGCTATACGCTCGACCGTGCCACGGGCGAGCTGCTCGTTGCCGAGAAGTTCGACCCGAAGGTGAACTGGACCACCGGCGTCGACATGGACAAGAACTCTGCAACCTACGGCCGTCCCAAGGTCGTCGATCAGTACTCGACCGACAAGCAGGGTGAGGACGTCAACACCAAGGGCATCTGCCCGGCGGCGCTGGGCACCAAGGACGAGCAGCCGGCGGCCTACTCGCCGGATACGCAACTGTTCTACGTGCCCACCAACCATGTCTGCATGGACTACGAGCCCTTCAAGGTGAGCTACACCGCAGGTCAGCCCTATGTCGGCGCAACCCTGTCGATGTATCCGCCGGCGGGTGAGACCCATATGGGCAACTTCATCGCCTGGGACGGCAAGACCGGCAAGATCGCCTGGTCGAACAAGGAGCCGTTCTCGGTGTGGTCTGGTGCGCTCGCGACGGCTGGCGGCGTGGTGTTCTACGGAACGCTCGAAGGCTACCTCAAGGCGGTCGATGCCAAGACGGGCAAGGAGCTCTACAAGTTCAAGACCCCGTCCGGCATCATCGGCAACGTCACGACCTACGAGGCAGGCGGCAAGCAGTATGTCGCCGTGCTCTCGGGTGTCGGTGGCTGGGCCGGCATCGGTCTCGCGGCGGGCCTGACGGATCCGACCGCCGGTCTCGGTGCGGTCGGCGGCTACGCAGCGCTGAGCAACTACACCGCCCTGGGCGGCGCGCTCACCGTGTTCTCGCTCCCGCAGCAGTGAGCTAGGCACCTGCTTCCGGCGCATGGATCTCGTCCATGCGCCGGTTCGCCTGCCCCAGAAAATTAAGGGAAGACGCCCTTGCGTAGAATCTGTTTTGCGGTCGCCACGGCTCTGTTCCTGGCAACCGGCGGGATGACTGTCGCCGAAAATGCCTGGGCGGAAAGTCCGGGAGATCCTGCGGCCGTCAAGTCCGAGGACGGGAAGTACTTCGATAAGGATGGCAATCCGACCTACAAGGTGGGCGCCGACGGATCGGTCGACTGGTACACCTACTCGGGATACCGCCGCTATCATTCCGAATGCCACGTCTGCCACGGGCCCGACGGCATGGGATCGACTTATGCGCCTGCGCTGAAGGACTCGGTCAAGACCATGAGCTACGGCGATTTCATCGGTGTCATCGCCAGCGGCCGCAAGAATGTCAGCACGTCCCAGGAGAACGTCATGCCGGCCTTCGGCGACAATCCGAACGTGGCCTGCTACATGGACGACCTCTACATCTACCTGCGCGCCCGCGGCAATGACGCGGTAGGACGCGTTCGCCCCGCCAAGCATGAGGACAAGCCGCCAGCCTATACGGAAGCGGAGAACTCCTGCATGGGCAAGAAATGACTGACGACGAGGACCGCGCCTGGCCAGTTTTCCTGGACAGGGTCGCGGGCCTGACAGACTGAAACAGGAGTTTGAGACATGAAGACGCGCGCCGCGGTCGCTTTCGAAGCCAAGAAGCCGCTGGAGATCGTCGAGGTTGACCTCGAAGGGCCGAAGGCCGGCGAGGTGCTGGTCGAGATCAAGGCTACCGGCATCTGCCACACCGATGCCTACACGCTCGACGGTTTCGACAGCGAGGGCATCTTCCCCTCGATCCTCGGCCATGAGGGCGCCGGCATCGTGCGCGAAGTCGGCCCGGGCGTGACCTCGGTCAAGCCCGGCGACCACGTCATTCCGCTCTACACACCGGAATGCCGCCAGTGCAAGAGCTGCCTCAGCCGCAAGACCAATCTCTGCACCGCGATCCGCGCCACGCAGGGCAAGGGCCTGATGCCGGACGGTACGTCGCGCTTCAGCTACAAGGGCCAGGCCATCTACCACTACATGGGCTGCTCGACCTTCTCCAACTTCACCGTGTTGCCGGAGATCGCAGTCGCGAAGATTCGCGAGGACGCGCCCTTTGACAAGAGCTGCTATATCGGCTGCGGCGTCACCACCGGCGTCGGCGCGGTCGTCAACACGGCGAAGGTCACGCCCGGCGCGAACGTCGTGGTGTTCGGCCTCGGCGGCATCGGGCTCAATGTCATTCAGGGCGCCAGGATGGCGGGGGCCGACAAGATCATCGGCGTTGACCTCAATGACAGCAAGGAGGAATGGGGCCGCCGCTTCGGCATGACCCATTTCGTCAACCCGAAGAAGGTGACCGGCGACATCGTCCAGCACCTGGTCGCGCTGACCGACGGCGGTGCCGACTACACCTTCGACTGCACCGGCAATACCACGGTGATGCGCCAGGCGCTGGAAGCCTGCCATCGCGGCTGGGGCGAATCGATCATCATCGGTGTCGCCGAGGCCGGCAAGGAGATCGCGACCCGCCCATTCCAGCTCGTCACCGGACGCGTCTGGAAGGGCACGGCGTTCGGCGGCGCGCGCGGGCGCACCGACGTTCCCAAGATCGTCGACTGGTACATGAACGGGAAGATCGAAATCGACCCGATGATCACCCACACGCTCAAGCTCGAAGACATCAACAAGGGCTTCGACCTGATGCATGAGGGCAAATCGATCCGTTCCGTCGTCGTGTTCTGACCCCAAGCACGCAAAACTGAGGAGGATTGCGCCATGACTGTCCACATCCATCCGTCCGTCGATAACGGCGTCAAACAGGGAAGCGGCCATTTCGCCGGCGGCACGCTGGTCTGCAAATGCCACGACCGGCCGGTCAAGGTCGGCATCAAGGGCGATGTCGCGCATAACCACGCGTGCGGCTGCACCAAATGCTGGAAGCCCTCCGGCGCGACCTTCTCGGTCGTTGCCGTGGTGCCGCGGCAGAACGTCACGGTGCTGGAGAACGGCGACAAGCTCAAGATCGTCGATCCCTCCGCCGTCATCCAGCGCTATGCCTGCACCGGCTGCGGCACGCATATGTATGGCCGCATCGAGAACACGGGCCACCCGTTCTACGGCCTCGACTTCATTCACCCCGAGCTGTTCCAGGAGCAGGGTTCGGCCGCGCCGGGCTTTGCGGCCTTCGTCTCCTCGGTGATCGAGTCGGGCGTGAAGCCGGAACAGATGGGCGAGATTCGGGCGCGATTGAAGGAGCTGGGGCTCGAGCCCTATGACTGCCTGTCGCCGGCCCTGATGGATGCGATTGCCACCCACGTGGCGAAAGCAAAGGCGGCCTGACGGCCGCCACGGACCAAGCGTACAACTGAAGCGTTCCTTCCTGAAGACTTGGTGCCTCGCCTGCCCCACGCCGGCGAGGCATTCTTTTTTTGTCGCGGCTTTGGTCAGGCGGCCGCCATTGTCGTCGGCGCATCGCCCATTGTTCCGTATTTGCATTGCAGCGGGCTGCACGCGCAGCGCTCGTCTGCTCTGACACCACACGCGCCTGTGTAGACCGATGCCTGTCCCGGTCTGCTATCATCAGTAGTCTTCCGACAACTCTCAATTGATCCGGCGCGTGCACGTAAGGACATGTGGTCCCGCGCGCGTCCACCAACGATCAGAACCAGCGACCATTGGTCCGACAGAGCGAGGGCGAACATGATCAAGGTGAAAATCAACGGACAGGAGCAGAGCTGGGATGGCGATCCGAGCCTGCCGCTGCTGTGGTATCTGCGCGACGAGCTGGGTTTGACCGGAACGAAATACGGGTGCGGCGCAGCGCTGTGCGGCGCCTGCACCGTGATGGTCGACAAGGAAGCGGCGCGCGCCTGCATCACCGCAGTATCGGATGTCGCGGGACGGGAGGTCACCACCATCGAAGGTCTGCATCCGACCGGAGATCATCCGGTGCAGAAGGCATGGCGGCAGGTCAACGTGCCGCAATGCGGCTTCTGCCAGGCCGGGCAGATCATGCAAGCGGCCGCACTCTTGAACGAGAATCCCAAACCGTCGCATGACCAGATCAGGGATGCGATGGCCGGCAACATCTGCCGCTGCGGCTGCTATCAGCGCATCGAGAATGCGATCCATCTGGCCTCGACGGGGGTGTGATCATGAACATCATCGCAAATCCCGACATCGCAAAGTCCGCTTCTCGCCGCGGCTTCGAGCGGCATCTCAAGGTCGAGAACGTCTCGCGCCGTACCATCCTGCAGACGCTGGGCCTCGCCGGCGGGTTCGTGCTCGCGGCTCCCTTGCTGTCGCGCCCGGCGTTTGCCGCCTATGAAACCGGCGCCGGCAAGATGCCGCACGGCACCGTGGTCGATCCCAAGGTTTTCGTTTCGATCGCCCCCGACGGCATCGTGTCGATCCTCGCCCACCGCTCCGAGATGGGCACGGGCGTGCGTACCAGCCTGCCGCTGATCGTGGCGGAGGAGATGGAAGCCGACTGGTCGCGCGTGCGCGTCGTGCAGGCCCCCGGCGACGAGGTGAAGTTCGGCAACCAGGATACCGACGGTTCGCGCAGCACGCGGCACTATCTGCTGCCGATGCGACAGATCGGCGCCATGGCGCGGGCGATGCTCGAAGCCGCGGCGGCCAAGCGCCTCGGCGTGCCGCCGAGCGAGGTGAAAGCCGTCAATCATGAGGTCGTGCACAGCGCCAGCGGCCGCCGCCTCGGCTTCGGCGAGCTCGCGGCCGATGCCGCCAGTCTGCCGGTGCCTGCGGTTGACACCGTGCAACTGAAATCGCCGAAGGACTTCCGCTATCTCGGCAAGGGTCAGGTCAGCATCGTCGATCTGCACGACATCACCGTCGGCAAGGCGCGCTACGGCGCCGATGTCCGCCTGCCCGGCATGAAATACGCGGTCATCGCCCGGCCGCCGGTGACCGGCGGCAAGGTCAAGTCGTTCGATCCGGCCGAGGCACTGAAGGTGCCCGGCGTCGAGCAGGTGATCGAGGTCAAGGGCTGGCCCTGGCCATCGAAGTTCCAGCCGCTTGGCGGCGTCGCGGTGATCGCGCGCAACACCGGCGCCGCGATCAAGGGCCGCGACGTGCTCAAGGTCGAGTGGGACGACGGCGCCAATGCGAGCTACGACTCTGTCGCCTATCGGGCCGAGCTCGAGGCCGCCGCGCGCCAGCCGGGCCTCGTCGTACGCGAGGAAGGCGACGTCGAGGCCGCGCTGAAGTCGGCCGACAAGGTGATCACCGGCGAGTACTACCTGCCGCATTTCGCCCATGCCAGCATGGAGCCGCCGGTCGCGGTCGCCGACGTCAAGGGCGACAAGGCCGAGATCTGGGCGCCTGTGCAGAGCCCCGGCGGCACGCACGAGGATGTCGCCAAGACGCTGCAGATCCCGCCGGAGAACGTCACCGTCAACGTCACCCTGCTCGGCGGCGGGTTCGGGCGGAAGTCAAAATGCGACTTCGCGCTCGAGGCTGCCCTGCTGTCGAAGACGCTGGGCGCACCGGTCAAGGTGCAGTGGACACGCGATGACGACCTCCATCACGATTTCCTGCACACCGTGTCGGTGGAGCGCATCGAAGCCGGGCTCGACAAGAGCGGCAAGGTGGTGGCCTGGCGCCACCGCAGCGTCGCGCCGACCATCCTGTCGACCTTCGCGGCGGGCGCCGATCATGCCGCGCCGTTCGAGCTCGGCATGGGCCTCGTCGACATGCCGTTCGAGATCGCCAACATCCAATGTGAGAATCCCGCCGCCAAGGCGATGACCCGCATCGGCTGGTTCCGCTCGGTCTCCAACATCCCGCGCGCCTTCGCCGTGCAATCGATGGTCGGCGAGATTGCCCATGCCACCGGCCGCGACCAGAAGGACACGCTGCTCGATCTGATCGGCACTCCGCGCGTCCTGAAGCTCGCCTCGGTGAAGGATCTCTGGAACTACGGCGAGCCCTACGAGAGCTATCCGATCGACACCGGCCGGCTGCGCCGCGTCGTCGAGTTCGTGGCCGAGAAGGGCAATTGGGGCCGCTCGGTGCCCAAGGGCCACGGCCTCGGCATCGCCGCGCATCGCAGCTTCGTCAGCTACATCGCCACCATCGTGGAGGTGTCGGTCGACGACAAGGGCAAGCTCGTGGTGCATCAGGTCGACACCGCGATCGACTGCGGCACCTTCGTCAACCCCGAGCGCATCGCCTCGCAGCTCGAAGGCGCCGCGATCATGGGGCTGAGCCTCGCCAAATATGGCGAGATCAGCTTCAAGAACGGCCGGGTGCAGCAGCGCAACTTCGACGACCATCCGGTGGTCCGAATCGACGAGGCGCCGCTGGTCACCAACGTGCACATCGTGCCCGTTGATCCCGACACGCCGCCGAGCGGCGTCGGCGAGCCGGGCGTGCCGCCATTCGCGCCGGCGCTCGCCAACGCGATCTTTGCCGCCACCGGCAAGCGCCTGCGCGCATTGCCGATCGGCAATCAGCTCGCGACGTGAGCTTGCAGCAATCACCAGATCATCGGCCGGAGCGATCCGGCCGATGACCACGCCAGAAGAAGCAGGATCAGTCAGCGCCCGTAACGCACCGAGGCATAGCGGCCGATCACGGCGGACGGCGAGGTTTGCATCACCGCGCTCGAGACCGGCGTCACCGGCACCTTCCGCCTCACCGTGCGCAAGGACATGGACATCACCTGGCCGTTCGCCGAGAACGCCACCCACCTGATGTCGATCGGCCTCGACGAGGATCTCGATGACGCCGCCAAGCAGGCGGTGCGCGAGATGGTCAAGCACGTCTGCGCCCGCACCAACCTGTCGCGCAACCAGGCCTACATGCTGTGCTCGCTGGCCGGCAATCTGCGCGTCACCCAGCTGGTCGACGGCAACAAGGGCATCCACATGCTGCTGCCGAAATCCTATCTGTAGGCCCTCCTCTACCGGTTCACGAAGCGGTCGTGCGCGGTCAGCACGACCTGGCCGTTGGCATCGACCGCCTGGAAGGTGACATCGGCATCCACAGACTCGGGCATGGTCAGCGTCACCCGCAGCGCCTCCGAGCCGTCCGGCTCGACCTCGATCGCATCCGCCGCCGCATGGCCGACGATGGCGAGCGCCGCATCGATGCCGCTGATGCCGAGCCTGAAGCTCTGCACGGCGGACGACTTGTTGAGCAGCTTCACCGTGTAGCCGTTGCGCACCGAGCCATCCGACAGCCGCACCGACATCGGATCGCGATCATGCTGCACCGACAGCACGGCGGTGGTCTTCGTGACGAACGACACAGCGATCACGCCGGCCACAGCGACGCAGGCGAGCGCGAGCCCGATCGTCTTCGGCCGCACCAGCCGTGAGACACGCGGCTCGCCGACACGCCCACGCTCGATGTTGCGCCAGCTCTCGTAGTCGATCAGGCCGCGCGGACGGTCGAGCTTGGCCATCACGCCGTCGCAGGCATCGACGCAGAGGCCGCAATTGATGCAGGCGAAGCTCGGCCCCTGGCGGATGTCGATGCCGATCGGGCAGACGGCGACGCAGGCGCCGCAATCGACGCAATCGCCGGCCGGCAGCCCCTGCGACCGCGCCTCGGCGGCCTTCTTCGCCGACATCCGGGTCTCGCCGCGATAGTCGCGATAGTTCACCGTGAAGGCTTCCGGATCCCAGATCGCGCCTTGAAGACGCGGCCACGGGCACATGAAGGTGCAGACCTGCTCGCGCGCGAAACCGGCGAGGCCATAGGTCGTGCCGGCGAACACCAAGGTCCAGGTCAGCGCGGTCGCCGACATCTCGCCATGCAGGACATCGCGCACCAGCTCCGGCGCATCGGTGAAGTAGAAGATCAAGGTGCCGCCGGTGCCGAGCGCGATCGCCATCCACAGCGCGTGCTTGGTGGCGATCTGTGCGATGCGCCGCGCCGTCAGCGGCGCGCCGACGTTCTTCAGCCGCTGCCGGCGGTCGCCCTCGACGAGGCGCTCGACCAGCAGGAACAGGTCGGTCCACACCGTCTGCGGACAGGCGAAGCCGCACCACAGGCGGCCGGCCAGCGCGTTGACCAAGACGAGGATGAACGTCGCCAGCAGCATCGCCGCGGTGATGAGATAGAGATCCTGCGGCCAGATCTCGGCGGGGCCAAGATAGAGCTTTCCGTGGGCGAAATCGAGCAGCACGGCTTGGTCCGGCGCATTCGGCCCGCGGTTCCAGCGCACGAACGGCGTGATGTAGTAGACGGCAAGCGTCAGAACGAGAATCAGCCATTTCAGCCGCCGGATTGGCCCCTTGACGCCCTGCGGAACCACCGGGCCGCCGGCGCTGCGCAACGACAGTGCCGGGCCGCGGGCCTGACCCTGGCCCCTGCTTTGGCCCTGGCCCTGCGCCATGCGCCGCGTCTTGGCGTGATCGATCTCGATGGTGATGGCCACGGCTGCCCTCGTTTCGCTCGGCTGATGCAGGGCAACGATAGGCGGCGGTGCCGGGCGGCTCTTTGTCGGGCCACAAACTTGCGAACGGCTGGCAGCGCCTGTTTGCGCGGGAACAACGAAAGTTCCCGTCCGGCAGGCGATGAGAGGCGCGGCGCCGCGAGCGCCACGGCGGCAGTCGCAGCATCCGGAGGGATGGCTGCGGCTGCCGCGCTTGTTGGATAGCGCGCGTAGCGACGCTCGCTGCTCGCCTCTCCCCGCGTGCGGGGAGAAGGCGCGTACCGGCATTGCGGCGGCGACTTCCGTTCCGATCGGCAGCGTCAACGTGCTGCACACGACGTGTGGTCCAGCCCCTCTCTCAAACGATCTTGATCGACATGTCCGGCAGGCCCTCGAGCTTGCACAAGAGCACGTCGCCCTTGACGACCGGGCCGACATTCTCCGGCGTGCCGGAATAGATGATGTCGCCGGCCTTCAGCTCGAACGCCTCGGACAGTTTCGCGATCTGCTCGGCGACGCTCCAGATCATCTTCGTGAGGTCGGAGTTCTGCCGGACCGTGCCGTTGACCGCGAGCGAGATCGCGCCCTTGGTGAAGTGGCCGACCTTCGCCACCGGATGGATCGGGCCGAGCACGGCGGCATGATCGAAACTCTTGCCGATCTCCCATGGCTTCTTCTCGGCGGCCATGCCGTTCTGCAGGTCACGGCGGGTCATGTCGAGGCCGAGCGCGTAGCCATAGACATGATCGAGCGCGGACTCGGCGGGAATGTTGGTGCCGCCGGATTTCAGCGCCGCGACCAGTTCGACCTCGTGATGATAGTTCTTGGTCAGCGACGGATAAGGATGATCGGCGACCTCGCCGATCGCGACGTTCTGGATCGCGTCGGTCGGCTTCTGGAAGAAGAACGGCGGCTCGCGGTTCGGATCGGAGCCGCGCTCGATGGCATGCGCCGCGTAGTTGCGGCCGATGCAGTAGATGCGGCGGACGGGGAACACGCCCTGCTCGCCGGCGATCGGAATGGTGGTCGCCGGCACGGCGAAGATCGGCTTCGGCCCGGCCTGTGCCGCGGCAGGGTAGGCGTCCGTCATGATCGCAGCCGCTGCCGCGGCGCTGCCGGCGACGAGAAGATCGCGGCGTGAGGTGTCTGCCATGGGTTTCCTCCTGGGATCAGCCGTTGCGGCCGGCTGATTTGTTGGTGGTGGCGCGCCAGCATCGGCGCCCCGCTCAACTGATAAGCATATCCAATATGCCAGCGCCACCATGCGCGTACGCGCCGTCGCCCTCGCAGCGCAACACGCGCCCGAAGCGATGCTCGAGACCCTCGCCGGAAACGCGAGGGCGCAGGGAAGGCCGGACCTCGACTGAGGCCCGTGGCCCGCCTGCGGAAAAAAATGCAGGCGGCAGGAACCACAGGTTCAGCCGGACAGACCCGGCCTTCCCTGCGCGATGGGTGAACGTCTGCTCCGAGCTCTCCCCGGGGACCGGCTTGTTTGCCCCCGTCACCTGCGCAACCCGCCAGGTCGGCATCAGGCTTGGCGCCAGCATCGGGGCGCCAGGACCACACGGCTTGAACGTCCGCGAGCTGACAGTCGTCTTGCGCAAAAGCGCCTGACAGACCCGCGGCCACCGCTCCCCGCCTCAACGTATCGTGACGACGCGTACGCCCCTCTGCATGAGGCGGGATGGAGGGAGGAGAGCATATTTTCCGATAAAACGAAAGTGGGAAATTTTTGCGCCGAGATCTGGACAGAGGTGATCGCGCCGAGCGCGCTGCGGAATTTTCGTTTTCGGCGCAGGCACGATCTGGATCATGAGAGGGGTTGCGGGACGGCGCATCTTGTCGCGCCCGAGCCCGAGTCGCCCGACGGGCACGCACCGCCATCGGCACGCGCGTAGCCCGGATGAGCGCAGCGACATCCTGGGGGTCCCCTACGCCTCGTGCGATCCAGGACATCGCTGCGCTCATCCGGGCTACGCTACAGTCAGGCGTCGCGAAGGACGACCGCAGGCGGGCACCCGGCACGTGATCTGCCGGACCTTCGCTCGCGTTTCCTCGTTATTCAAACCTGACGGCGCAACCGCCATGACCGAGCCGACACCACCGAGGAGACGCCGCACGCTGATCTGGCTCGCAGGCGCCACCGTGCTTGTCCTCGCCGGCGCCGCCATTGCCGCAGGGCCGCTCATGAGCCGGGTCGAACATCCCAGATACGACGTCGTTTCGCGCGATGGCGACTTCGAAATCCGCGCCTATGCACCGATGATCATCGCGCAGGCCGAGGTGCAGGGCGCGCGCAAGCCGGCGATCGAGGAAGGCTTTCGCATCATCGCCGGCTACATTTTCGGCGCCAACCGTGCGAAAGCCAAAATTGCGATGACGGCACCGGTGCAGCAACAGGCGACCGCGCTGCCGACGGCGGGCGACGAGACCGCCAGCGATCGCTGGAGCGTCAGCTTCGTGATGCCGTCGAGCTGGACGCTGCAGAAGCTGCCGCCACCGGAAGACGCGCGGATCAAGCTGACGGCCGTCCCGGCTCAGCGCATGGTCGCACTCACCTTCTCAGGCTCCACCTCCGACGGCATCGTCGCCGAAAAGACCCGCGCACTGCGCGACTACGCGCAGCGCAAGGGGCTGACCGTCACCGGATCGCCGCTGCTCGCGTTCTACAATCCGCCCTGGACCCTGCCGATGCTGCGGCGGAACGAGGTCATGCTGGCGTGTAGTTGCTAAAGCGAGATGAGAGAGAGCGGCCTGATTTTGCAGTCAAGGTCGGCTCGCAACTGTCACCACGACGCGCAACGAGCTCCCTCTCTGGCTTTGCCGAGCCCTCTCCTCGGTCATTCCGGGGCGCGCGCAGCGCGAACCCGGAATCCATCCTTCAGCACGTCGCGCGGCTCGATGGATTCCGGGCTCGTCGCGCTGGCGCGCGCCGCCCCGGAATGACGCGAAGATCAAACGCGCCAGAACCCATGTCGTGACTTCAATCGGAGATTAGCCGCCTCACCCCTCGATGATCGCCACCGCCCGCGTCCATCCGGCCGAGGCGCGCTCGATCTTGACCGGGAAACACGACACCATGAACCCCGTCGACGGCAGTTGCTCCAGATTGTGCAGCTTCTCCAGGTGGCAATAGCCGATGTGGCGTCCGGCCTTGTGGCCTTCCCAGATCAGCGCGGCATCGTGGGTCTCGGCGTATCTCTGCGCGGTGAACACGAACGGCGCGTCCCAGCTCCAGCCGTCGGTGCCGGTCAGGCGCACGCCGCGTTCGAGCAGATACATCGTCGCCTCATAGCCCATGCCGCAGCCGGAATTGACGTAGTTGGCCTGGCCGAAGCGCGCGCCGGCCGAGGTATTGACCACGACGATCTCGAGCGGCGACAGCGTGTGGCCGATGCGCTTGAGCTCATCCTCGACATCCCTCGCGGTCACCACATAGCCGTCCGGGAAACGACGGAAGTCGAGCTTCACGCCCGGCTGCAGACACCACTCCAGCGGCACCTCGTCGATGGTCCAGGCGCGCTCGCCACGATTCATCGTCGGATGAAAATGCCAGGGCGCATCGAGATGCGTGCCGTTGTGGGTCGAAAGATTCACCTGCTCGACCGCCCAGCCCTGCCCGTCCGGCAGATCCTCGGCTTTCAGCCCGTCGAAGAACTGCAGCATGCGCGGCAGGCCCTGCTGATGGTCGATATAGGTGATGGTCGGATGATTGCCGGGCGGATCGGCGGGCACGTCGTTCTGCAAGGGCACGGAGATGTCGATCAGTCTGCGGGCCATGGGCGCTCTTCTCTCTTTGTCGTTCTTGGTTGTTGTCGTCGGCAGCAGGATCAGACGTCCTGCCGCTCGACCTTGTTCTTCAGGATGCCGATCTTCTCGACCTCGAGCTCGATCACGTCGCCATGCTCGAGATACCAGCCGAGCTCGAGACCGCAGCCATTGCCGACGGTGCCCGAGCCGATGAACTCGCCGGGCATCAGGGTCTCGTCCTTGCTGATATAGGCGATCAGCTCCTCGAACGAAAACAGCATGCCCTCGCTGACGCCACGCGAGCGGACCTCGCCGTTGACCCGCGCCTCCATCTTCAGGCGATAGGGATCGCCGATCTCGTCCGGGGTCACGATCCAAGGCCCCATCACGTTGCCGCCGTCAAAGCTCTTGCCTTTGGAGGGGCCGAGCCGGCCGTCCATCTCGATGCGCTGCGTGTCGCGCGCGGAGAAGTCGTTGAAGATCGTGAAGCCGAAGATGTGATCGCGCGCCTTCGCGGCCGGAATATCCTTGCCCTTGCCCCTGGTGATGATGCCGAACTCCAGCTCATAGTCCATCACCTTGCTGTAGCGCGGCCATTTCACGATCGTGTTGGGGCCACGCACGCTGAAGCGGTTGGTGATGTAGAAGATCGGGACCTTGCGATAGACCTCGGGCAATTCGCCGAGCGGCTCAGCATCGATGCGCGCGAGCTCCTCCGCGTCGCCGCGCTGCCGCGCCGCGAGCTTTCGCTGGCCGCGCGGCGCCTGCAGGATGTGCAGCGGAAACGACATGCCGTCGCGCATCTGCCGCGGCTCCGGCACCGGGGCCAGCAGCTCGGTGCCGCCGACGTCGCGCGAGAGGCTTTCGTCGCTGCCATGGCGCTCGACCAGCGCGCGTGCTGCGTCGAGCGCGGCTTCGCCGGCATCGATCAACGACAGCATCGAGCCGAACGCCGGATTGCTCTTGCCAGCGCGATCGGCGGCCGCGGTGAGGTCGAAAAGCTTGGAATCGCCGCCATGGACGACACCTATCCGCTCCCCGCCTTCCGCCCGGAATGTCGCAAGTTTCACGCTGGCCTCCCCTTGTGTTCTGTCTGAAAATATACAAACATAGAAAATATCGATAAACAAGAGGCGTCCGAGAGACGGGCGCCCGGGGGAGGAGGCAAGGATGCGTCATCGGATCATCAGCGCTGCGCTCGGATCGGTGCTGGCCACGCTTGCGCTCACATCTGCGACACGCGCCGAGAAGATCCAGATCGGCTGCACCGCCACCTCGGACTGCGCCTCGGCGATGCTCGCGGTCGATGAGGGTCTCTTCAAGAAGCACGGGCTCGACGCCGAGATGGTGCTGATCGGGATCAACTCGAACATCCCCGCCGCCATCCTCTCCAACTCCATCCAGATCGGCGGGCCGACCTCGACAGTATTCCTCCAGGCGGCTGATGGCGGGCTCGACCTCGTCGCGGTCTCCGGCGCCTCGACCATGAACAAGACCTCGAACGATGCGGTCGCCGCCTTCGTGCGCAACGGCATCACCATCACTGGGCCGCAGGACTTCAAGGGCAAGAAGGTCGGCGCCCCCGGCATCGGCGCGTTCCTTCAAGTGCTGTTCGTGAAATGGCTGGTCGAGAAGGGCGTCGATCCACGAAGCGTCAACTTCGTCGAGGTGACGTTTCCGACCATGGCCGACACCATCAAGTCGGGCGGCGTCGATGCGGTGCTGACGGCCGAACCGTTCGTGACGCGCATGACCAATGCCAGCCTCGGCACGGTCGGCGCGCGCTACGCCGCCGAACTCGCCCGCACCGAGCCGATCATCTTCTATGCGGCCTCGCGCGAATGGGCCGAGAAGAACCCGGAGACGGTGAAGAAATTCCGCGCCGCCATCGCGGAGGCCGCCCCGATCGTGAACAATGATCGCGAGAAGGCCTCGGCCGCCATCGCCAAATTCACCAAGCAACCGCTGGAGCTGGTCAAGCTGACGGCGCCGAACTACGCCGAGCCGGTGCTGAAGCCCGAGCAGCTGGCGTGGTGGATCGACGTGATGTCGGCGCAGAAGATGCTGCAGACCAAGCTCGATCTCAAGAAGTTGATCCTCAACTGATGACGGCAACGAACCCGATCCTGCAGACCGAGCCGACGAGCGGCGACACGCTCAGCGAGCGCGCCGCCGCGCTGATCGAGCGCGACATCGTCGCCGGCATTCTGGCCCCCGGCTCGCGGCTTGGGATCGTCGAGCTTGCCAAGCGCTACGAGATCGGGCCGACGCCGCTGCGCGAGGGGCTGTCGCGGCTGGTGTCGCGCGGCCTGATCGTCGGCATCGGCCAGCGCGGTTTTCGCGTCGCCGAGGTCAGCCGCGACGATCTCGTTGACATCACGCGCATGCGCACTGTCGTGGAGAAAGAGGCGCTGCGGCTGGCGATGCAGAGCGGCGACGACCAATGGGAGGCCGGCATCATCGCCGCGCTCCATCAGATGCGCCGCTACATCCAGCGCATGCAGAGCGAGTTCCGCGAAGGCGCGCCGGAGTTCGATCGCTTGCACAAGGCGTTTCACACCGCGCTGCTGGCGGCCTGCGGATCACGGCGCCTGCTCGCCGCTCATTCGGATCTCTACGACCAGGCCTATCGCTACCGCCGCGTCATGATGCGCAGCTTCGAGGATGGCAGCGGCTTCATCAAGGAGCACGAGACGCTCGCCGACCTCGTGCTCGCGCGCAATGCCGCCGCGGCCCAAGCGCGGCTTGAGGCACATCTGCGCTCGACCGTCGATATCGTCTATCCGCATCCGAAGGGAGCCTGAGATGGCAGAGCCTGCCCTCGCATTGGTGCAATCATCTCCCTCGCCTGCGCGCGCGCAGATCGCCTTCGACGATGTCGCGCTGGTGCTCGGCGGCAAGACGATCATCGACACGATCAGCCTGGAGGTCGCAGCTGGCGAGATCCTGTGCGTGGTCGGCGCCTCCGGCTGCGGCAAGACCACGGCGCTGCGGCTCGCCGCCGGCCTCTATCAGCCGAGCGGCGGCACGGTGCGTTTCGAGGGCGAGGCGATGCGCGCGCCGCGGCGCGAGATCGCGGTCGTGTTCCAGGACTATGGCAAGGCGCTGCTGCCGTGGCGCACCGCCGCCGGCAACATCTCGCTGGCCTTGGAGACGATCGGAATGCCCTCCGCACAGCGCGAGGCGCGCATCGCCGAGTTGCTCGCCAAGGTCGGGCTCGCCGGCCATGCGGCCAAATATCCGACGGAGATGTCGGGCGGCATGCAGCAGCGGCTGCAGATCGCGCGCTGTCTCGCGCAGGATCCGAAGGCGCTGCTGATGGATGAGCCGTTCGGCGCGCTGGACGCGATGACGCGCCAGGGACTGCAGGACGAGATGCTGGCGCTGGTGGCGGCGACCGGCGCCACCGTCGTGTTCGTCACGCATGATCTCGAGGAGGCCATCTATCTCGGCGACCGCGTGGTCGGCCTGCTGCCGCATCCCGGCCGCGTCGGCTTGGAATTGAAGATCGACCTGCCGCGGCCGCGCGACCAGTTGGCGACGCGCGAGCATCCGGAGTTCCTGCGGCTGCGGCGCGAGTTGTTCGACTTCATCAAGGGGAGCGAATGACGATGCCGGATCGCATCAAGCCCGTCCTGCTGCCGTTCGCGGCACTGCTCGTGTTCGAAGCCTGGATGCGGCTCGCCGGCGTGCAGAGCGACTCGCTGGCGCCGCCGAGCGCGATCGCGCTCGCCTTGCTGGGCGCGCTGACCGACGGCTCGCTGCTGGCGGCGACGCGCGACACGCTCGCCTCGGTGTTCGCCGGCCTCGCGCTCGGCGGCACCATCGGCCTCGTGCTGGGCATCGCGCTCGGCCTGTCGCCTATCTTCAACCGGCTGATGGAGGTCACGATCGAGGCGATCAGGCCCATTCCTTCAGTGGCGCTGCTGCCGATCGCCCTGATCGCGCTCGGCTTCGGCTATCGCATGGAGATCGCGATCGTCGCCTTTGCCTGCGTCTGGCCGGTGCTGATCGTGACGCGTGCCGCGGTGGGCGGCATCGAGCCGCGGCTGATCGAGGTGGCGCGCGTGCTGCGGCTGACGCAGCGCGATCGCATCAGGAAGATCGTCATCCCCGCCACCCTGCCCCGCATCTTCCTGGCGTTCCGGCTCGCCGCCGGCATCGCGCTGATCGTCGCGGTCACGGTGGAGATCGCGATCAACCCGCTCGGCCTCGGCGCCGGCATCATGACCGCGCAGCAGGCGTTGCGGCCCGATCTGATGCTGGCCTATCTGGTATGGATCGGCGTGACCGGGTTTGCGCTCAATACCGCGCTGATCGCTGCACAACAGAGCTTGTTCGGGCGCGCGGCCGCGATGGGAGACCCCGCATGAAGTGGTCGGTCGCCGCCTGGCGCCTCGCCAGCTTCGCCGTCGCCGCCGGCATCATCGTGCTGTGGCAGTTCGCCGCCGATCAGCGGCTGATATCACCGGTGTTTCTTCCCAGCCCCGACCGCGCCTGGGCGGCGCTGCTGCGCGGCTTCACCAGCGGCGATCTCCTGACCAAGCTCACGGGCACCCTCACGCATATGGCCTATGGCTGGCTGCTCGCCTCCGCCGCCGGCATCGCGCTCGGCGCCATGATCGGCTCCTCGAAGGCGATGCGCATCTACGTCGCACCGACCCTGGAGCTGCTGCGGCCGCTGCCGGTCTCAGCGATCATTCCTGTCGCCATCGCCGTTCTTGGACTGAGCCAGGGCATGGCGCTGTTCGTGATCGCGTTCGGCTCGCTGTGGCCGCTGCTGCTCGGGACGATCCACGGCTTCGCCGCGGTCGAGCCGCGACTCTATGAAGTGGCGCGGGTGCTGCACATGTCGCGGCTCGCCGTGATCTTCAAGATCGCGCTGCCATCGGCGGCACCCGACATCCTCGCCGGCATGCGGCTGAGCCTCACGGTCGCGCTGATCCTCGCCGTCGTCTGCGAGATGCTCGCCGGCCTCGACGGCCTTGGCCAATGGGTGCTGCTGTCGGCGCGCTCGTTCCGCTCGGCGGATCTGTTTGCCGGCGTGATGCTGCTCGGAATCATCGGCTACACGACCGCGCTCGCGATGGCCGCGGCCGAGAGCCGGCTGCTGCGCTGGCAGCACGCGCGGCGCTGAGGCTTCGGTCGCACGCGCCCGGTCGGCGACGGCCTGGGGCGATCTCGACCTCACACTGCCGCGGGGCGACGCTATCACCGGCTTCGAGGAGCGCGACTGGACCGAACGCCCATGAGGCCGATTGCGGGGCCAGAGCACCACCCTCCTCCCCCCTGAAAGAAAGAGGCCGCCGACACACGAAGTGCAGGCGGCCCAAGTCCAGGGAGGAAACGCCCCAAGAAGGGCTAGTTTTTACTTACTAGATCAGGAGAGTCGTGGGTATCCGGATGATACCGGAGGTTGTCATCGCGCTGACGGGTTCCATATCCCGACCGAGATACCGCCAGGTTGCGCCGCCTGACGCTCCTCGTACCCAACAAATTCCGTGACCTTCTCGGCATTGGAGTCGACCCACCCTGCCATCGGTCCTCCTCCTGCAACGACTGCTCGAGCGGCGCGCGGACCCTCGACACCGGCGGCACGGCACCATGCGAGCCGCGGCTTGTAGGTGGCGATCTCAAAAGTCTCGAACGTTGTTGGCGAAGGTGTCCTTCAGGAACTCGTCGCCGAACATCGCATGTTCGATCGCCGCCAAGAGCGAGACCTTCTCAGCGCCACATGGTCGGTGTGACAAGATGCGCGCCATCGGACCGTTTCCGACCGAGAGCGCCAGGGCTTTGTGCAGCCTCATCGACATTGGGCGCAGGTTCGATTGCGGGCGCGTGGTCGAGCTGGATCACAGGAACCGCGGCGGGGTGTTCCGGAGCGCTGCGCTGATCGCGCGCGCAAGGGAAAGCGGAACTTGCCGAATCACTCGGCTGGTCAACGGGGTCGTGCATGTGGCAGCTCCGAGCCCTGAAGCGGCGATTACTAATCCCTTCCGAGACTAGGCGATATCAACTGCGTTAATCCATGCGCGATCTCGCCGCGTGCGGCCGATTCACCCGCAAGGCGGCGGACGAGCGTGTGCTTGCCATCCGTTCGTGGCTGCTCGATGACGCCTCTCGCACTGCACGCGGAATCGTGATGGCCGTTCCGCCGGCATCAGCGCACGCGCGCGCCGACGCGGTCGAGCAGTGCCGCACCGGTGCGGATGCCATTGTAGAAGCAGTCGATCGTCATGTTCTCGTTGGGCGCGTGATTGGCCTCGTCGGCATTCGCATAGGGAACGACGAAGGCGGGAATGCCGAGGATCTTGGTGAAGACGTAGTCCGGCAGACTGCCGCCGGTGCACGGGAATTCGAGCGGCGTCACGCCCTGCGCAAGCGCGATCGCGTCGCGGATGATCGCGCCAAACGGCGAATCGAGCGGCACGCGCGACGGCAGCATGCCGCCGCGCCGGATGAACTCCACCTCCGGCGCATGGCGCTTCACATGCGCCTCCACCTTCGCCAACACGTCGTCCGGCGTCATTGCCTCGACCAGGCGGATGTCGCATTTGGCGAAGGCCTCGCAGGGCAGCACGGTCTTGCTGCCTGGTCCACCATAACCGCCGTGCAAGCCGTTGATGGTCAGCGTCGGATGGAACATCAGACGTTCGTAGTAGCCGCGGTCGGGCGGCGCATCGAGATGGCTGAGACCGAGGCTCGCCTTGGCGGCATCGAGGTCCAGCGGCAGGCGCTTCACGGCAGCAATGTCCAGCTCGCTCGGCGGCACGATCGCGTCATGCAGACCGTCGATGGTGATCTCGCCCGCGGCATTCTTCATCGTCCCGAGCAGGTGGACCAACGTCCAGATCGGATTCGGCACGATGCCGCCGAGGTTGCCAGAATGCACGTCGCGGCTGGCGTGCTTCGCGCGCAGCTCGAACGAGCACATGCCGCGCACGCCATAGGTCATGGTCGGCCGCCCCGAGGGGTGCATCGGCCCGTCCGCGGTGACGACGAAATCGGCTTTCAGTTCATCGCGATGCTCAGCGACGAAATCGGCGATGCGCGGGCTGCCGATCTCCTCCTCGCCTTCGAGCAGAAAGATCACATTGCAGGGCAGCTCGCCATGCACTCGGAGATGGGACTCGATCGCCATGAGCTGCGCGAAATGTTGCCCCTTGTTGTCGCCGATGCCGCGGGCATAGATGCGGCCATCGCGGATGGTCGGCTCGAACGGCGGACGCAGCCACAGCTCCAACGGATCCGGCGGCTGCACGTCGTAGTGCCCGTAGAGCAGCACGGTAGGTGCGCCCGGCTTCTTCTGCCAGCGTCCGAGCACCATCGGATGCCCGGCGGTCGCGATCGCCTCGGCGTCGAGGCCCATCTCTTGCAGCATGGCGACCAGCAGTGCGGCGACCTCGGTGATGCCGATGTTGTGGGCGCTGATCGAGGGATGCCGGACATAGTCCATCACGCGGGCCAGGAAATCCTGCTTTTGATTCTCGATGTGAGCGAACACTGCCTTCAGGCCAGCAGATGGACGCGGCAGGCTACGCTCTTCATTCATGATGTCGGCTTTCGGCGCGTACGGTGGACGGAGAGGCTCATGTTCGATCGAATTGGACCGAAAAGCAAATCACGCGCGGAGCGAGCCCCGCGCGTGATCGATTGACCGCTCGATGCGGCGCGATGCTCAGCCCTTGGCGGCCGTGACCACGATCTCGATCAGCGCGCCGCCGCCGAGATCGGAGACGCCGACCGTGGCGCGGACCGGCAGGTCGTCGCCGAAGAACGCAGTCCAGGCCGCATCCATCTCCTTCTTCTTCGACAGGTCGGTGACGAAGATCTGGCCGGAGACGACGCGCGACCTGTCGGTGCCAGCTTCCTTCAGGAAGCCGTCGATCTTGCCGAGGATGTTGCGGGTCTGCTCGCCCATCGACACCGAGGTATCGTCGGCGATGGTGCCGCCGATGAAGACGAAGCCGTTGGCCTCGACGATGCGGTGGTGGATGGCGGAGCGGATCTTGCGGGTGATGGTCATCATGTCCTCATGTGGATGGTGAAGGGATGGAGTTCTGAAAGCGCGCGATGCTGAGATCGCCGATGCGCGTCTGGGTGCCGCCGTGCGCGATGAGCTCGGCCATCACCGCGCCGGCGCCGGGGCCGAGCTGGAAGCCGTGCGCGGAGAAGCCGAACTGGTGATACAGCCCGTCGTGAACGGCGCTCGGCCCGAACACCGGAATGTCGTCGCGCATGCGCGCCTCGATGCCGGCCCAGGCGCGCACGATGGTCGCGCTGCGCATCACCGCGAACAGCTCCGCGACGGTGCGCGCGCTCTCCGACAGCTTGCGCCAGTCGAGCACGGTCTCGTTGCGGTCCTGATAGGGGATGGCGAGGTGTCCGCCGCCGATCAACACTGTGCCGTTCGGGAACTGCTTGAACGACAGCTTGCGGCCGCGCAGGATGACGACGGGATCGATGAAGTGCGCGACGGGCGACGTGATCATCAGCATCGGCGCGATGGTCTCGACCGGCACCGGCTCGCCGCACTGTTCTGCAATGCGGCCGGCCCAGGCGCCGGCGGCATTGACCAGCACCGGCGCGGCAAAGCTCTCGGAGCCGACGTCGACATGCCAGAGCTTGCCGTCCTTGCGGATGTTCGTCGCGGCCACGCCCTCGCGAATGAGCGCGCCGAACCGCTCCGCCTTGCGGCGGAACGCCGTCGTGGTGCGCGCGGGCTGCGCCGCGCCGTCGCGCCGCGACACCACGCCGCCCGGACAGCTCTCCGCCACCGCCGGCACGAGGCGACGCAATTCCGTGCCGTCGATCAGCTCCTCGTGGCCGAAGCCGCGCGCGTTGAGATCGGCGACGCGGGCGCGACAGGCGTCGAGCTCCGCGTCGTTCTCGGCGACCAGCACCTGGCCGAAGCTTTCGAAGCCGCAATCATCATCGACCAGGTCGCTGATGTTCTCCCAGATGCCCATCGAGCGGATCGACAGCGGAATCTCCGCGACGTCGCGCGCGAGCTGGCGCACGCCGCCGGCATTGACACCGGAGGCGTGACGGCCGGCATAGTCCTTCTCGATCAGCACAGGCTTGAGCCCTGCCAAGCACAGATGCAGCGCGGTGGAGCAGCCGTGGATGCCGCCACCCACGATGATGGCATCCGTCTTCACCGTCATCCGCGCACCACGGCCTTGGTGGCCTCTTCGGTCTTCGGCAGGCCTGCGAGCTCCGACAGCATGATCGGCTTCGCCGGCGCGCGCAGCCGGTAATAGCCGATCTCCTGCGGGGTCTTGCCGCGCGCCTCGGCCATCAGCTCGGTGACGGTGAGGCCACACAACCGCCCCTGGCACGGCCCCATGCCGGTGCGGCGATAGGCCTTGAGCTGGTTCGGCCCGGTGGCGCCGATCGCGACGGAGTCGAGCACGTCCTTGGCGGTGATCTCCTCGCAGCGGCATACGATGGTGTCGCCTTGCGGGATACGGAACTGCTTTGCCGGTTGGAACAGAACGTCGAGGAAGGTCCTGCCGCGCTCGGCGCGGGCCAGCTCCGCAGACCTATCGGTGACCTTTGCGTGCGGGCGAAGCGCCTTGATCGCATCCCCGGCCGCCCGCCGGCCGCGCACCACGGCCGCCTGCGCACCGCCAATGCCGGCGCCATCGCCGGCAATGGCGATGCCGGGAATGGAGCTGTTACCAAGGGCATCCAGCACCGGAGTCCAGCACAGCTGCAGCTCGTTCCAGCGATGCTCGACACCGGCGGCCATCGCGAGATTCACATTGGGGACCACGCCCTGATGCAGCAGCAGCAACTCGGCCGCCAGTGTCTCGCGCTTGCCGCCCGCTGTGGCGTAGCTGACCGCCGAGAGCTTGCCCTCGCCCTCTGCCACGAGTTCGGTCACGCCGCTGGTGACGCGCACCTTCGCGCGCACCTCGCGCATCATCGCGAGCCCCTTGCCGAAATAGGGCGAGGTCAGGAACGCGAGGGCATGAGGCAGCGCCGCGATGTAGTTGGCGCGCGGGGTGGTGTCGAGAATGCGATCGATGCGGCCGCCGAGGCGCAGGATCTGCGCCGCGAGCAGCCACAGCAGCGGCCCCTGCCCGGCCAAAATCGTCGGGCCGTCAGGCACGAGGCCGGAGGATTTCAACATCGTCTGCGCCGCGCCCGCGGTCATCACGCCGGGCAGGGTCCAGCCGGGAATCGGGAACGGACGCTCCTGCGCTCCGGTCGCGATGATGACCCGCTTGGCCTTGATGAAGGCCGAGCCGCCGGCCACCGAGACGCCGATCTCGAGATTGCGGTCGAGGCTCCACACCGTGGCGCGATGAATGATCTCCGCACCGCTGTCGCGCGCGGCTTTCACGAGCTGCTTGCCGGACCAATAGTCCGCGCCGAGCAGCGCCTCGCTCTTCAGAGGCGTCGCATCGATCGCACGCCAGACCTGGCCGCCGGGGCCGGCGTTCTCGTCGAGCAGCAGCGTCGACAGAGCGGCGCCAGCCGTCATCTCTGCAGCAGCGAGGCCCGCAGGACCGGCGCCGATCACCACGGCGTCATATTCATCATGCTTCGGCGCGGCGCTCATTTGCCGATCTCCCGCTTGCCCTTCTGGACTTCGATCTGCATGCCCTCGGCGACAGGCACGAGACAGCCTTGCCGGTTACCGACTCCATCGATGGTGACGAGGCAGTCGAAGCACACGCCCATCATGCAATAAGGCAGGCGCCTTGCGCCGCTGACCGCGGTGGCGCGCCGGACGTCGAGGCCGGAGGCGAGCAGCGCCGCCGACACGGAGTCACCCTCGCGCGCGGCAACCGGCTGCCCCCCGACATGGATCGTCACCGATCCCCTCGCATCACCCTCAGTTCGTTTGAACATCATCGTCTCCATGGCGCCTTGCGCCGTCATCCCTCAGTAGTAGCCACTGCCGCCCGCTCCCGCTTCGCTGTCGAAGCGGCTGGCTGTGAATGCACCGACCAGCTCCGGCTCGAGCGCGCCGTCCTTGACCATGCGCGCGATGTCGAAGGCGTGGTTCGCCGCGAGCGTCACGCCGGAATGGCAGCAGGCGACGAAGGCGCCCGGGTGGCTCTCCGACTGCTCGTAGATCGGAAAGCCGTCCTTCGGCATCACGCGGATGCCGGTCCAGCTTCTGACGACGTTGAGCCGCGCCAGATGCGGGAAGGTGCGCTGGGCGCGATCGGCCATGACCGCGTTGATCGGATGGTTCTGCACGCGGTCGTCGAGCTCGTCCTCCTTGCTGTCGCCGATCATCACCGTGCCCTCGTCTGTCTGGCGGATCGTGGTCAACGGATGCGGCAGGAACGGCATTGTGCGCTCGGTCACGACGATCTGGCCGCGCGTCGGCCCCATCGGCGCCGACAGCCCGACCATCGGCGCCAGGGTCTGGTTGGCATTTCCTGCCGCGAGCACGACCTTCGCCGCGCGGATCTCGCCTTGCGCCGTCGTCAGCCTGAACTCACTGCCGTCCAGCGCGATCGCACCGACCGCACGCTCCGGCAGATAGTCGACGCCGAACTGCTTCATGCCGGCGTGCAGGGCGCGGAAGGTGCGAAGCGAATTCACGTGACCGTCATAGGGGCAGAAGCTGCCGCCCGAGACCTCCGGGCCGATCAGCGGCAGCATCTTCTTCACCTCGGACGCCGGCAGCATCTCCATCTGATAGTCGGCGGCGCCGACCTGGTTGTGCATGCGCGCGACGAGCTGGGTGCGCTGCTCGTACTCGGCCTCGCCGAGGGTGAGATGAAAGCCGCCGTTCTGCTGCAGCACCACGTCGAGACCGGTCTGCGCCTTCAGCTCCTCGGCGAGCTTCGGCCACGCCTTGGAGCCGCGCACCGTCCAGCCGGTGTAGGCCGGCATGCCCAGGCCCTTGCTCTGCACCCACACCAGCGCGAAGTTGGCGCGCGAGGCACGCTTGGCGATGTCGCCCTCGTCGAGCACGGCGACGCGCTGGCCGAGCCGGCCGAGCCCCCAGGCAATCGCAGAGCCGAGCAGGCCGCCGCCGACGACGGCGACGTCATAGTCTCTCATCGTAGTATCTCCTATCGTCCTGCGTCGCCGCCTTTGGCAGTGAGCACGCGGTCGAGGCCATAGACGCGATCGAGCACGATCAGGACGGTCATGGTGATGGCGATGACGCTGGCCGACACCGACGTCACCAGCGGATCGATGTTGTCCTGGATGTAGAGGAACATGCGCACCGGCAAGGTCTCGGTGCCGGGCGTCGCCAGGAACACGGTCATGGTCAGATCGTCGAACGACTGGATGAAGGCGAGCATCCAGCCGCTCACGATGCCAGGCAGGATCGCGGGCAAGGTGACGCGGCGAAACATGGTCCAGCCGTCGGCACCGAGCGAGACCGCGGCCATCTCGATCGACCGGTCCATGCCGGTCGCGGCCGCAAGCGTCAGCCGCAGCGCGAACGGAAACACCACGACGACATGGGCGATCACCAGCGCCACGAAGGTGCCGCCGATGCCGACCGACGTGAAGAAGCGCAGGAAGGCGATGCCGAGCACGACGTGCGGGATCATCAAGGGCGACAGGAACAGCGCCGACAGCGCGTCACGGCCGCGGAAGCGATAGCGGCTGATCGCCAGCGCCGCCGGCACCGCGAACAAGAGCGCCACGCACGAGGACAGCGCGCCGAGCCACAGGCTCACGCCGAAGGCGTGGACGAATTCCGGATAGTCGGCGAGCGCCCTGAACCAGCGCAGCGAGAAGCTGGTGATCGGGATCGACAGAAAACCTTCGGGCGTGAACGCGACCCAGCACACGACGACGATCGGCGCCACCATGAAGACGACGAACACGGCATGGAAGATCAGCGCCAGAGGGCCGTTCCGGCTCATCGGAACACCTCCTGGTAACGGCGCTCGATCAGCGCGTTGGAGCCGACGACGATCAGGACGAGCGCGATCAGCAGCAGCACGGCGACCGCGGCGCCGAGCGGCCAGTTCAACGTATTGAGGAATTCGTCATAGGCGAGCGTCGCCGCGACCTTGAGCCTGCGGCCGCCGATGATCGCCGGCGTCGCGAACGCGCTGGCGGACAGCGAGAATACGATGATGGCGCCCGACAGCACGCCCGGCATGATCTGCGGCAGCACGATGCGGCGGACCACCGTCAGCGAGCTTGCCCCCAGCGACAGCGCCGCATTCTCGACCTGCGGATCGAGCCGCTGCAGCGCGGTCCACACCGCGAGCACCATGAACGGCATCATCGCATGCGCCAGCGCGATCACCATGCCGGTCTCGGTGAACATGAACCTGATTGGTGACTCGATCAGGCCTGATGTCATCAGGAGCTTGTTGGCGAGCCCGTTGTTACCGCCGAACAGGAGCGCCCAGCCGAGGGTGCGCGCAACGACCGAGATCAGCAGCGGGCCGATGATCACCAGCAGGAAGAGGCCCTTCCACGGCCCCTGCATGCGGTTGAGGATGTAGGCCTCCGGCACACCGAACACCGCCGTGATCAAGGTCGCCAGCACCGCGACGCGGAAGGTGCGCCAGAACATCTCCGCGTAGTAGGGATCGTCCACGATCTCGCGCCAGTTCTTCAGGATGAAGACCGGCTCGATGCCCTTGTACTGGCCCCAATCGTGGAACGACAGCATCACGGTCATCGCCAACGGGATCACGACGACGCCCAGGAACAGCATCAAGGCCGGCAGCGCCAGCGAAAGGCCGGCGCGCGTCTCGGACGAGTTGGACGCGATGGTCGCGCTCATGCTGCAGCCTTCGCGGCGCGCAGGCTCATGTCCGAGACCTGCCAGACGAGATGCACCGCTGCGCCCTGCTCCGGCTGCGGCTGGCCGTCATTCTGCCGGATCACGATGGCGGGCCCGCATTCGGTGTCGCATTGGAACAGCCAGTGATTGCCCTGGAAGATGCGGCTCGTGATGCGCCCTGCAAGCCCGGCGTCGCCGAAGTTGATGCGCTCGGGCCGGACGCTGACGGCGACGGCGCCGGCCACGCCGGCCGGCGCCGGCGCACTCCACGATCCCGCGACCAGTCTGGCCTGCCCGGAGGCGCAATCGACCGTCGCGGCAAACTCGTTGGTCTTGCCGAGAAATTGCGCGACGAAGGCGGAAGCCGGCTGCTCGTAGACCTGCTGCGGCGTGCCGATCTGCTCGATCCTGCCTTTGCTCATCACGACGATGCGGTCGGACAGCGACATCGCCTCGATCTGGTCATGGGTGACGAGGATGGTCGTGGTGCCGAGATCGCGCTGGATCTGGCGCAGCTCGATCTGCATGTCCTCGCGCAGGCGCGCATCGAGGTTGGACAGGGGCTCATCGAGCAGCAGCAGGCTCGGCCGGATCACCAGCGCGCGCGCGAGCGCAACGCGCTGCTGCTGGCCGCCGGACATGCGGCGGGGATGACGGTCCTCATAGCCGGCGAGGCCGACCAGCGCGAGCGCCGATCGCACGCGCTCCTCGCGTTCCTTGCGCGCGACTTTGCGCATCTCCAGGCCGAACGCGACGTTCTCGGCGGCGGTCATGTGAGGAAACAGCGCGTAGCTCTGGAACACGATGCCGAGGCCGCGCTTCGCCGGTGGCACTGCGACGAGATCCCTGCCCTCGAGGCGGATCGCGCCGTGTGAGGGATCGAGGAAGCCCGCGATCATCTGCAACGTGGTGGTCTTGCCGCAGCCCGAGGGGCCGAGGAACGAGATGAACTCGCCCTTGGCGACGCCGAGGCTGAACTCTTCGACGGCCGCGTTGGGGCCGAAGGATTTGCCGACGCGATCGATCTCGAGGAAGGACATGCTTTGGATCCAGATGGGCGAGGAATACTGGCGCCCCGCGCACGGTGCACTTCCCTTCCCCCTTGCGGGGAAGGGAGAACACCGTCGTCAACGAGAGGCTCGCAACAAACAACCAGTCAGCGTTCGACTTCGCGATTCCAGCGCTTGGTCCATTCCTCGCGCTTTTCGTTGACCACGGTCCAATCGGGCGCATAGACCTTGGCGGTGCGTTCGCCGATCGGCGCCATCGCGCCCACGCCCTCGGGGACCACGACGGACTTCACGACCGGGCCATAGCCATATTCCTTCAGCATCGTGAGCTGGATCTTCGGATCGAGCAGCAGCTTGATGAAGCTCGAGGCCAGCGGCGAGACCGACGGCTTGGCGATCGGACACGCCGTCGTCAGCAGGCTCACGGCCCCTTCTTTCGGATAGACGAAATCGACCGGGAAGCCGGTGTTGGCAAAGCTCTGCACGCGACCGCTGCCCCACACCGCGATGACCGCCTGCCCCGATTGGAACAGCTCGGTCATCTTGCCGGGCGACGGCTCGTAGGCCAGCACGTTGGGATTGATGTCATTCTTGAAGATCTTGAAACCGGCATCGACATTGCTCTCGCTGCCGCCGTTCATCTTCGCCAGCATCAGGAGCACGTTGAGGCCGTAGGTGTTGTTGATCGGCGGAATGACGAGCAGCTGCTTGTATTTCGGATCCTTGAGATCGTTCCACGAGGTCGGCGGGGCCCAGCCTTTCTCGGCAAACACCTTCTTGTTGTACATCAGTCCGGTGGCGACGAGGCCGATGGCGACCGCCTTGTCGTCCTTGAAGCGCGCGACATCGAGGAGATCGCCAGGCAGTCCGGTGACCTTGTCGCAGAAGCCGAGCTGGATCGCCTGGTACATCGGACCGTCATCGACGATCGCGACGTCGATCTGCTGATTGCCCTTCTGCGCCTGCAGCTTGGCGAGTGTGTCGGTGGAGTTGCCGGCGACGTATTCGACCTTGACGCCGTTGGCCTGCTCGAACGGCGGGATCACTTCCTCGCGGATGGTCTTCTCGAACGAGCCGCCATAGCCGGCGACATAGAGCGTCTTCTGCTGAGCCCAGACCTGGGAGGCTGAAGCCAGAACGGCGACGCTGACCGCCATCAGGAGTTTAGGGTGCTTCATCGGACCGATCTCCATCATCTTGGATATGAGACGGTATTAAATAACCATCCCAGGGAGATCGGGCTTGGCCGATGCATCCGCAGTCCAGAAAACCCGGAGCTGACGAGCCTAAAAAACGAGCCACCCCTCACCCTGCCAAAAAAGATCGCAGCAGAGGCTTTGATCGTCCAATGAATAATGGCACCGTATTCATACGCGAATGTTATGGACGTGAGGACGTATGGCGCGGATCAACTCGCGGCAGGTCGAAGCCTTCCGGGCGATGATGCTGAGCGGCAGTGTGACGGAAGCCGCCAAGCTGATGGCGGTGACCCAGCCGGCGGTCAGCCGGCTGCTGCGCGACCTGCAGGCGCTGCTCAAGATGGAGCTGTTCGAGCGCCGCGGCACCGGCCTGGTGCCGACCGCGGCAGCGACGGCGCTCTACATGGAGGTCGAGCGCTCCTTCGTCGGGCTCGATCGCATCACCGCGGCCGCCGAGGAGATCCGTGGCCGGCGCACCGGGACGCTGCGCATTGCCGCGCTCCCCGCGCTCGCCAATGGCTATCTGCCGCGGCTCGCAGGCCACTTCCTGCAGGAACGGCCGAACCTCAACCTCGCCTTCTTCGGCGTGATCTCGCCGATCGTGATCGACTGGGTGCTGAACGCGCAATGCGACGTCGGCTTTGCCGAGGTGCCGATCGCCCATGCCGGGCTGCCGAGCATCAAGCTGCCGGCGCTGCCGCGCGTCGCCGTTCTCCCGGCAGGCCATCGGCATTGCGCGAAGACGATCTTGGTGCCGCGCGACTTCGAGGGGGAGACCTTCATCTCGCTCTCGTCAGGCTCCACCAGCCGGCATCTGATCGATCAGATCTTCCATCGCGAGGATGTCAGGCGCGTGCTGCGGGTCGAGACGACGCTGTCGGAAATCATGTGCGGGATGGTGTCGTCGGGATTGGGCGTCTCGATTTGCGATCCGTTCACCGCGCGCGAATTCGACGGCCGGGGCGTGGTGATGCGGCCATTCACGCCGCGCATCGATTTCGAATTCGCCGCGGTGTTCCCGCCGCAGCGCAGCCCCTCGCCGGTAGCGCTGGACCTCGTCGGGTCGGTGCGACAGGCCCTGGAAGAGCTCGGCCGAGCATCGATCCCTGGAGAAACCGATGAAGGTTAGCTGGGCGAACCTAGAACCCGCTGATTGAGCGGCGTGTGATCTGGTCCTTGCTTAGAGCCACCAAGGCCGACGCCATCGCCACGGACCAGAACGCGGGAATGCTTGTGATTGAGAGTCTGCCGGTTTACGGGCTCATTTCCTGCCGCGCGCCCCGAGGCTCATAGAACAAGGGACCGACAGGAATCTCCAAGAACGTCTCGTTCTGCCGCTGGATGAGCAGTGCATCCAGTCCTTGCTTCTGCGCCAGCGCCTTGCCTTGCTCCGGACCGAGAACCATGAGCGCAGTGGCCCAGGCATCGGCGTCCATGCAGCTAGCGGCAACGACTGAAACTGACGCAATTCCATTTTCTACCGGACCGCCGCGCGATCGATCCATCGTGTGAGAGAGGCGCTTTCGCCCGACATCGACCCAGCGCCGATAGTCGCCCGACGTCGCGACCGCCGCATCACGCAATTCGATCACGCCGAGCGGCCCGCGCCGTTCATAGTCAGGCGCTTCCACCGCTACGCGCCACGAGGCTCCGTCTGCCTTGGTGCCTCGCGCTTTCAACTCTCCATCGAGCCCGACCAGCGCATTGGAGACGCCGAAGATCTCGACCACGCGCATCATCTCGTCCACGGCAAAACCCTTGGCGATGCCAGAAAGATCGAGGGCGAAGTGGCTGTGTTTGCGCGCCCTTCGTCCCGGCACATCCAGTTCGAGAACAGTGTGGGTTGGTGGCAACCGCTCGCGAAGAGCCGCGCGAAGCGCTTGCGCGTCCGGCGCTGAACAGGGAGGTCCGAAACCCCAGGCATTGACGAGACTTCCGAGCCCGACGTCAAAGGCGCCGCCCGAGGCGCGTCCGATTGCAACTCCCCGCTCCAAAACCCGCATGAGTTCAATCGGCAAGGATTCCCAGGTGCCCGGCGACGCTGCATTGAGACGCATCAGGTCGCTGTCTGGCTTCCATGTGGACATCTGATGGTCGACGCAATCGACGGCGTGAGCCAATGCGGCTTCCAGCGCGGCAAGATCGGTCGACGGCGGTGCATAGAGCAGCGCCGACCAGCGCGTTCCCATGGTGGCGCCGCTCAATACATGACGGAGCAGGTCAGTAGACATCTTCAACATACCTCCCTTGGGCTTTGAGTGCGACAGGATCCAGACCGAGGGGCGCCAATACGTCCGCTACCGCCTGCATGACGTCCGCTGCCATGTCGCGCCCGCCACAGACCATGACCTGCGCTCCGTTGGCGACCAGTGCGCGCAGGCGATCGGCGTCACCGCGCAGGCGATCCTGCACATAGCCGCCGCCCTTCACGCGCGAGAAGGCAGTGGCGAGGCTCGTCAATCGTTTCTCACGCAGCCAGCCATCGATCTCGCGCTCATATAGAAAGTCCGAGGCTGGATCGCGCCCGCCGAAATAGAGATGCATCGGCCGGCGCCCGCCGTTGGCACGAACAAATCCTGCCAGCGGACCGATGCCGGTGCCGGCGCCGATCAGGATCACCGGTTTTCGTCCATGCGAAGGACGGAAAGCGGGGTTTGCCTTCACGAAGGCCTCGACCTTGTCGCCCGGCTGAAGGCCGTGAAGCAGACCGGAGCAAAGCCCACCCGGACGCTTGCGGGCGCAGATTTCGACGAAGCCATCACGGGTCGAACTTGCCAAGGAATAGTAGCGCGGCAAGTTGCAGTCCGGCGGCAGAACCGCGATCAAGTCGCCTGCGGCGAAGCGCGGCCAGGCATGCCCTGTGAGGCGCGCGAACATGCCGCTTCTTGGCAGCGCGAAGCGCAGCACGCAGGTCGGCGCCTGCACCTCCGCGCCGTAATCGACGCGTTCGATGAGCGTCAGCGTATGAGTACGCGGCCGCTCCGGCACATGTATCAGCACAAGGTCTTCACCCATGACTTCCGACAGGGCCTCGCCCCACCGCGCAAACTCTTGCCCGGACTGGCGGTCGATCGTGTCCAGCGGCATCAACGATCTCGAGCCTTTACGAGCCAGGGCCGCTTCGACGTCGCGGGCGAATTGACAGAATTGCGGGAATTGCCGATCACCGAAGCCGAGGACTGCGACCGGAAAAGGCAGTGGCGCGGAGATCGCGTCGAGGCGTTTGAGGAACGCGCCGGCCGTCGCCGGTGCTGCGCCGTCGCCGTAGGTTGCCGTCAGCAGGAACATGCGCTGCGTCGACGGATAGGATCGTAACAAGCTGTCCATCGGAGCGACGTGAACCCTGTGCCCGTTGGCCGTCAGCGCGGCATGCAGCGTGCGGGCGAAGCCCCATGTGCTGCCGCCCTCGCTGCCGACCAGGATCACGGTGTCGGCATCTTTGGCGGGAACGCTGTCGGTGATGGACGCGTGAGCGTGCTTCCTGCTCGACCACACCACGGCTCCGCTTAACCCGAGCACCGGCACGCCGAGGGCGCTGACGCCGAGCAGCAATCCAAGCCACCAGAGCCCTTGCCCGGTGTGCAGCATGTAGATGAATTCGTAGATCTGCCGGGCGACCGAATTGTCCTGCCAACCCAGCAGCTCTCCACCGACCGGGTCGACGTAGCCCTCGCCTGCGGCGGTGGCTAGCTGGAAGTGATCGTTCGGATTCGCGGGGTTGGGAAACGTCAATTCACGCAGTTGGGAAAGATCGATGCCACGCAAAGCCTGGATTTGCTCGACCGGAAGAGCAGGGCCGCGGCTTGTCACGCTCGGAAATGTGGACACCTGTGCCGTGCCGTCCGGGATCAGTCCGAACGTCGTGAGCGACAGATACAGCGCCGTCATCGCCGACAGCACGAGCCCGAAGGCCACCAGTCGACCGAGATCGGTATGCAGGCGTTGCATGCCGCCGCCGCGGGAGCAGCCGAGAATGTGCCGCCACCCTCCCATGCGCCGGGCCGTCATCTGCAGACCGGACAGCGTCAGGACGAGCATCGCGAATGCGCTCGCGCCTGTGGCCACGCGTCCGCCATCGCTCAGAAGGAACGAGCGGTGCAGGTTTGTCATCCAGCGCTCGAACGCAGAGCGCACGTAGTCCGAAACCGGCTTGCCGCTGGAAGGGTCCACCACGCTCGCGGCCGGGCCCGCTGCTCCGGAGTAGAAGGCGACGACCTTGCCGGAGGTCAGTCGCTTGATCTGCTCGACGCCAGGATATCTGTGGGCGATCCGGCCGGCGAGGTCGGCGACGCTAATGCTGTCTGGCGATATCGCCCCAGCTCTTTCCCAAGCCGGGATCACCGACAGCACCGCTCCGCTCAGGACAAGCACCATCAGCGGCAGGACGACGGCAAAGGCCAGGACCCTATGAATCCAGCGCAGCATCACACCCATCCTAAGGCTACATGTCGTAAGCGAACGAGCGGATGTAGGTGCGCCCTGCCAGCGGCCGGCCCGCGCCCGCGGATGTCAGCGGAACGACCACCTCGGACGGGCTGTCGCGCATGTCCTCGGCGGCGGCGTCGATATGCAGCTTGTAGCCCGCATCGAAGAGCGCATCCGCAAGATCGAGCGTGATTTTCAGCGTACGGCCGGCTCCGACGCTTGCGCCGGTGATGCCGTTGATATCGGCAAGGTTTCCACGAGAACTGCGCTCCCAGCCGGTGAGATGGCTGTAATATTTGGACTTGGAGCCCGCCATCCACAGCGTGCCTTTGTAAGCTCCGGTCGCGTCGGTCACGTAGAGCGCCAAATACGCGCCGTTCCCGCCGTAGTTGTTGAGCGTCGTGGTCAACGTGACGGGCCGCGCCATGGCCAGCCCGGGGGCGGTCAGCGCGGTGGTCAGGGCAAGGGCGGCAATCATCGATCTCATTTCTGTCTCCGACAGTGGCGTTTCTATCGCGCCATAACTGAATGGCGCGGCTGACGTGCTCCTGAAGGCCGATCCGATTCTGCTTCAGGTCGCCGTCAGGTTGGCGCTCTCTGCAAAAGCAAACGCCCCGCACGACGCGGGGCGCGCTAGAACGCGATGTCGCGTTCGCTCGATTCAGGCGATGTCCGTCGGTCGGGCCAGCCTTTTGCGTCCCACGATGCTCGTCGCTTCCGGACCGCTATTGAACTTGGACCTTGGGGGCCGCGCCGCCCTGAATAAGTCCGTTGGGGGGCGGCGCCGTAGGCGCGGCTGCTCGTCCTGGTCCCGACTGATCGCCTCGCCGGTCTCGGTCACCTTCATCATGATCCTTGTCGTGCTCTCCGCGTTTTTGCTTCACGCGGATCACAGCCAGAGATGCAGGATCAACCTTTGCCTCTATGGCGCGACCGCCTTCGTCCTGTCCCCTGATCTCATAGCATCCATCGTCGATCTTGATTCTGCGCACGGTCCAGCCGCGCGCTTTCGCCATTTGTTCGACCGCTTCGCGCGGCTGCCATTGCGCCATGGGCGCGCTGCAATCGTCATCATCGGCCAGCGCCATGCCGGGGGTCAGCGCCCCCAGCAGAATGGCGGCAATCAACACTGTCCTGCTCACGTTCTCTTGCTCCCGCTTCAAGGCTCCTACCTGCCTTGTGGTCTTGAGCCGGTTTCCTGACGTTGACCTGAAGACGCCGCGACTTTTGCTTCAGGTCAACGTCAGAATCTCCCCTATGATTATCTCTAACCTTACAGGTCGACGGGGTGGGCGGAATGACCCGATGCGGATATTGCTGATCGAAGACGACACGATTCTGGGGGCGGCAGTACGCGACCAGATTGTGTCGGATGGCCATTCCGTGGACTGGGTGACCCGCTTGGATGCGGCACGGGAATATCTTGGCACCGCGGCCTATGACCTCTTGCTCCTGGATCTCATGCTGCCGGACGGCCGCGGTATCGGACTGCTGCGCGATCGACGCGCCAAGGGAGACGTAACGCCGGTCATCATCCTAACGGCGCTTGATCAATTGTCCGACCGGATCGAAGGGCTCAACGCCGGCGCAGACGATTACATGATCAAGCCATTCGATCTCTCGGAGCTTACGGCGCGGCTGAATGCCGTCGCTCGCCGCTATGCCGGCAATCCGAACCCGCTCATCCGAATTGGCGATCTTCAGATCGACCTGGCCGCTCGGTCGATGACGCGTGCAGGAAAGAGCATCGCCCTGACAGCGCGGGAATGGGTGCTGCTCGAGGCTTTCTTGCAGCGTCCACGGCAGGTCTTGTCCAAATCGCTGCTCGAGGAACGGCTCTATTCCTTCGGCGAAGAGATCGAGAGCAACACCATCGAAGTCCATGTCAGCCGGCTTCGCAAGAAGCTCGGACACGCCGTCATTGAGACCGTGCGAGGTCTCGGCTATCGGCTGGGAACCGCCTCATGAAGGGCCCGCGTAGTCTGCAGTGGCAGATCTCGCTGTGGCTCGGGCTCGGCGTCGCACTCCTCTGGATTGTTGCAGCCGTCGTGACCGGCCAAAGGCTGCGTCACGAAATGAACGAAGTATTCGATAGCGCGCTCGAGGAAACGGCTCAGCGGATTCTTCCACTTGCGGTGCTTGAGATCCTTGGCCGTGAGGCAGACGGCACGTCTCAGCGTATCGCTACGCTGAGGCAGCACGACGAGTACTTCACTTATGTGGTCCGTGACGAGCGCGGCACCGTCCTGCTGCGCTCGCACGGCGCCGACGACGCGATCTTTCCTCCTTTCTCCAGAATGGGGTTTGTCGACACCCCAACCCATCGAATCTACTTCGACACTGCAGTGCGAGGCACGATGACGATCGCGGTGGCGGAGCTGCTGACACATCGCCGCGAGGTCGCGAACCAGGCGCTCCTCGGGCTTGCCTGGCCGTTGGGATTGCTCATTCCCCTCAGTCTTCTCGCCGTATGGGGCGTCGTGCGCGTTTCGATGACCCCGGTCAGGCGCCTACGAAGCGACATTGAAGCGCGCGGCACCGGCGATCTGTCCTCGGTTCCAGCCGCGGGACTGCCCTCCGAGATCGGACCGATCGCCGACGCCGTGAACGGCCTCCTGGAGAAGCTTCGACGCGCCCTGGAAGCTGAGCGAAGTTTCACGGCCAATTCCGCGCACGAACTCCGGACACCGGTGGCTGCCGCGCTCGCGCAGACGCAACGGCTCATCGCCGAGACCAGGGACACCGCGGCCCGAACCCGGGCCCAGCAGATTGAGGTGGCGCTGCGGCGGCTTTCGCAATTGTCTGAAAAGTTGATGCAACTCGCGAAGGCGGAAGGCGGACGGCTTCAGGGCAAGGAGACGACTGACATCGCATCGGTTCTGAAACTGGTCGTCGAGGAGATGATGCGCGATCCGGCTGCGGCCGGTCGGCTCGCCGTCAACATTCCTGCTACGCCGGTTCTTTTCGATATCGATACAGATGCCTTTGCCATTCTAGCGCGCAATCTCATTGAGAACGGCCTCAAGCACGGAGCGCCCCACGCGCCAGTCGTTGTAGCTCTTTCCAACACTGGCGTGCTGACCGTTACAAATGAGGGAACAGCCGTTCCGCCGGAGTTGCTGGAACGCTTGTCTCGCCCGTTCGAGCGTGGCAGCACCGATGCTGACGGCTCGGGGCTGGGCCTCGCCATTGCAAAAGCCATCGCCTCCGGAGTTGGGGCCGAGCTTGTCCTGACATCCCCTTTGCCTGGAGCGGAGGGCGGCTTCCAAGCGAGGTTTTCCGCGCAGTGAGTTCATGGGCGGCTCGTCTATGGTTTTTCGAGGAATTGGGAGCAGATTGGGATGTGGCAACTGGGGCCAACTAGCAGGCCGGCGGCGAATCACGCGCGCGTGGCGGCGAGCTCTTCGAGAACCGCTACGGTAGCTGTCGGGCTTCGGCTCGGCGGCGTCATCTGATTGGCCACCTCGGCGCGCGCGAGTGGCGCATCCTGGCTCCCCAACGGTCCGCAGGTCATGGCGAAGGGTCGCTTGCGTCGTTGCGGAAAACGACGCGAGGTGCCGACACCCAGGCGTCTGATCCGTGTCGCCCATACCGGCTGGTCGGCGCCGATCCAGAGGACAAGAGTTGGGACGCCGGAGCGAACGCTCGCGGCCATGGTGCCTGAGGTGCACCCCGACAGCACCAATCAACGTTCAAACACATTGGGGCTGGACGCCACCGAAGATCGCGGCTGGCTAGCCGTACGTCCCCTGGTTCGCCTTTCAAACTATTGAGAGCAGACTGTCGAAAAACACCGACTGAAAAACCGTTAGTTTTTCAACCTCAGACGATGTTCCGGCATAAGTCTTTGAAAGGCTTGGTGGGCGCACTAGGGCTCGAACCTAGGACCCGCTGATTAAGAGTCAGCCTGCTCGCATTGATATCTCAAGGGAATTCTTCCAACTGCGCGAAAACTCAATTATTATATATCAATGGCTTGCAACGAAAAATCCAACCACGAGTCCGGTAGTAGTTGGTCGGGCAGCGGAATCAAAATCAGTTTGATTATTCAACGACTTCACTGGGCATTTGGAAACATTCACGAAATTCGCCTCTTGCAATGTCAATTGCTTAGCGGGCATTTCCAGATGAAGAGGCCGCTCCTGCAGAACGCATCCAAGACCGGGAACATAGGTGCTGCGCACCGTGGTCCGCGAAGAGTGAACACCGATGAACAGGGGACTGACGTATAGGGAAGCAGTCAATTCCCATTGAAAGCAAAAGGCCATTTGAGACCACAGCGCCCAAAGCTACGGGCTGGCCTACTTCCCGATCCTCGAGCAGGCAGCAGGGCTCTTCGATTGTATACTCATAGTGGCGAGAACCTAGTGCCGCCGTATCGGAGCTTGAGCGACCGCAAGTGACACCGCCAAGCCCTCGGGTTCGCGTTCAACTTGGCCCCGGAAGAGGGAGGCCAAGGAACAGCTTGGCTAACCTCATACGCCATAAATAGCTGTTCGGTACAACAGCCCCATGGCTTTCAATCACGGGTCCTGAGTTCGAGGGCCTACGCGCTCACCCGAGCCTGTCATGCCAGCCGAGATGGTCAGCGGGTGACTGACGGTGTTCGGGTCAGCAACTGTGGCATCGGGTTAATTCCGTGAAGAAAGCGGTTCAGCTCCGGCGCCAGGCGCTGCATCACGTAGAGTGAACCTTCCGGCGTCAGGTGGATCGTGTCCCACACGATCGGTGTGTCATCATCGGCTTTGAGCGGGCACTCCTTGTCGCGACAGACGGCGGAGAGCACCGAGATGAACTGCACGGTTCGATGGTGACCAGCGATCTCCTTCAGGTGCGCGTCGGTGGTGAAACTTGCAGGCGTCACTTTCAACATCGCGCCCATTGGAAGATGTGTGCGCTCATAGTTCACGAGGCTGGTTGCTAGTGCCCCGGGAAACTCCAGCGACGGGCCTAGCATCAGCACGGGAACTCCGGCAGCTTCAGCGGCCGACAGGGTCGAATCCAGGTAGATTTCGAACTTGCTAGTCGGTGCTTCCCTGCGCTCCTGGAGCTCGGTGTCGGACGGCTCATAGGCAGCCCGGTAGTAGCGCCAATTGCCGGAGAGAATGACCGCCATGACGCGATGGTCGCGCAGCACGTCACGAAAGGTCGCGTTGATCTCGTCGCAGTTCTGCGACACCGGCTGATGCAGATCGACGAAGGGTGCGCAAGCGCCCGAGGTCAGTTGCAGCAGGTTGAATCGTTTCGGGTCCAGGTGTTTGCGCAATGCCCAGGCGTAATGCGCGGCGGTGCTGTCACCGAACAGGAGGATGTTCTGCCTGTCGTCCACCGGCGTCAGGCACTCGTCGTGCCGATAGCGCGCGAATGGCTCGTTGGGTTGGAGGAAGCAGCTGGACACCCGATAGTACGGAGCCATCGCCTCGACGTTGTAGCGCAGCATCCGTTGAGCCGTTTGGGGAAAGCGGTTCGGAAAACCACCCTTCGAGAAGCCTGCCACGCCGATGGCGAGCAGAGTTACTGCGGCGGTGGCGATCCAGCCCGAGGTCCTGAGTCCGAGCCAAACGGGTCTGCTGCGTGCCGGCGCTTCCACCAGCCGATACGAGGCGTAGGCAAGTCCGAGCGAGCACGAGAGCAGCGCCGCGGTGGATATTGGACCGGCCCATGTGATCGGGATGGCAACGGTGCCCAGCACGAATACCGGCCAATGCCACAGGTACAACGAATAGGAGATCTTACCCAGGAACAGGCCCGCGCGTCTAAAGGGCAGCGATACTTGCTGCCCATCCTCGCGGTTGAAGGCCGTGATGAATAACGCCGCGCCGAGGCATGGGACGAGAGCGTTGAGGCCCGGAAATTTGGTCGCTCCTGTGAACATCACGGCGGGCCCGAGCATCAGCAGCGTGCCGAACACCGTCAGCGTCCATCTCCATCTCAGATCGGCGGGCGACCAGCGCTCGAGCAGGAACGACAAACCGCCGATCAGAAACTCCCACCCGCGCAGAGCCGACAGATAAAAAGCCGCCGACGCAGAGTTCTTAATCAGCAATTCGTCTGCAATGCAGAGCCCGAGCGTACCCGTCAGCAGCAGGATCAGCGATGCCGGCGTGGTCGGGTTGCGAAACATTTTGCTCCAGAGAAGGGTGATCAGCGGAAACAGAAAATAGAACTGCTCCTCCACCGACAAGGACCATGTGTGGATCAGAACCTTGCCTACGGATGGCAGGTCGAAGTAGCCGGACTGGAGCCAGAAGAAGATGTTCGAGGAAAACAGGATGGTGGATACGGCACTGCCGAAGAACATGCGGTAGTCGTCGGGAGGCGCCAGGAACCAGGCCATGATGCCCGTCCCGAGCACCATCACGTAAAGGGCCGGAAGCAGCCGGCGCGCACGGCGGTCGTAAAAGGCCCAGAACGAGAAGCTGTCGCGATGAATTCCAGCCCAGATCAGCCGGGTGATCAGGTAGCCGGAGATGACGAAGAAGATGTCGACACCAACGAAGCCACCTTGAAAACCCGGGATGCCATAATGGAAGCCGATGACCAGAATGACGGCGATTGCACGCAAGTAATCTATGTCGGCACGGAATGGGAGCCCTACACCTCCGGTTGACTGTTCGATAACCAAGGTATCTTGCCCATGTAATCCCGTAGTTTTACGGTGAGTGACATGAACCAGAACCGATCGCAATAAAATGAAACCGATAGAAATGCACTCCGATGTGCACTGTTGCATCGGAGCGACAGTTCAGGCTGTAATGAGACATAATTCGCGCAAAAGGGAGCGGTCATCGCGGCTTTATTGCGGGATGAACGATATATGTGGATGTCCAAGCGGCGTTCGCGGACGTCTTGAACGTCGGATGTTGCTGTCCTGAATTCGCTGGTCGCGGTCAAAACGTCCCAATGATGCACGCCCTTTGCAGAGCTCGGGTACACGGTAGCTCCGCCGGCCGAGCGCCGAGTTCAGCCCCCGTCCCGCATCTCAGCCAAACCACATCGGCTGGAGCGTTTCAACGGCGTACGCAGCCGCATCGTCCGTCCCATCAGCCTCGTTTGCTCTCGTGAAACAGTTCAGCCAGCGTGGCATCGAGCGCAATCGCAACCCGGCTCAAGGTGTCGAGCCGAACATCGAGCTTACTTGCCTCCAGCTCGCTGATCAGCGCCTGCCGGAGACCGGCCGCGTTAGCCAGTTCTTCTTGAGTCAAGCTTTTGCCAAGCCGAAGACGCCGCAAATTGCGCGCCAAGATCTGCCGCGCGGCATGAATGTCCCGCCGAACCATAAAGCAAGAGACACATCGGAAGCGCTTGCCATCTATACGTGATTACGTATATTCAAACTGATATCCTCAGAGCGAAAAGCCTCGGCTGTGGCACCAACGCAGCTCTGAAACTGTGCAACGCCGCGGCCGAACCTGATCGCGTGGGAGAAGCGCGATGCCAAGTAGGATCGTGTCCCCAAGCGTGGTGTAGCTGGCGGCCCACCGCGTTCGCCGGCTGGAGCCGGGCCTGTCAGCTGGCGATA
>NZ_JAUHIR010000011.1:0-266011 GCF_032381375.1 Bradyrhizobium sp. SZCCHNR1017
CCAATGGTACTATGGCTCAAGCCCTGGGAGAGTAGGTCGCTGCCAGGCCTGCAAAGGACATCCCCTCTTCACAACCCAAAACAACAACGCCGCGCTGAAACCTCAGCGCGGCGTTGTCGTTTGTCATGGTGCGGTCGTTCGCGCGGCGACATGCTGCCGGGGTCGAAGCTCGAGCCCCGCCGAGATCTCGAGGCCAGAGTCCGCCGGCGATGACTCGCGGCGCGACCGAGGGCAGGCTGCGATGCTAGGATGACCACGCCGCATCGGTTCGCCTGTGCGGCCAACGCGGTTGAATCGATCGAGAGGCGCGGATGGAAACGACCTCGGCAGCGCAGCCGCATCGCCTGAGCGCAATTGCGAGCTTTCATGCCCACATCTATTTCGATGATGCCACTCGAGCCGAAGCGGCACAGCTGCGGCAGTGGATGGCCGACCGCTTCCTCGTGACGCTCGGGCGTTGGCATGACGCGCTGGTCGGGCCTCACGAGCGGCCGATGTATCAAGTTGCCTTCGCGGTCGACGTGTTTCCAGCGCTGGTGCCATGGCTGATGCTCAATCATGGCCGCCTCAGCGTGCTCGTGCATCCGAATACGACGGAGCCGTTGGCCGATCACACCGCGCACGCGTTGTGGATCGGACCGCCGCTCGGCATCCGCGGTGAGAATCTTCCTTCGCACGGCGAGGCAGAGCTGCCGCGCGAACCGAACACCACGCCGACGATCGCCGCCTGAGCTCGCGTGCCCACTGGTGACCGCTCCGTCTCGGCACGCTCGGAGCCTTCAGACTTGCCGGACTACAGCGTGCGCGCGAGATCGAACGCGCGGAGAATGACCTCGGCGGCATCGATGTCGAAATTGCTCGGGCCGAGCAGGCGCGGCGCCAGCGGGCGGCGGCCGGGCAGGGCATGTCCGCCACCTTCGACGCGATACAGCGACACGCCGCCGATCACCTGACAATCGCGCCAGCTGAGTTGCGTGACGGAGGTGTCGCCGGCGAGATCCCGATGCGGCAGCGCCACGGCCTGGCGTGCGCTGCAACCGTCGCGCCGCGCAAAGAACTCCGCCGTCTTTTCAGCGCTCCACACCCGGCCGCGCCCGCCGCGCAGCCCGACCTCGCCGCCGCGATAGGGCACCATGGGATCAGCCGTGCCGTTGATCATCACCACCGGCACCGGCCGCGCGGTGCAGGGCTCGATGCCTTCAGGCATGTTGGCGATCACCGTGCCGATGCCGGCAAACAGCTCCGGCGCCTTGCAGGCCAGGGTGAAGCTCATCATGCCGCCATTCGAGATGCCGGCGAGATAGATGCGCCGGGAATCGGCCGTGCCGTCGGCGACGAGCTGCCGGACCAAGTTGCGGATGAAGCCGACATCATCGGGACCGCCGGAGCGGCCGTCGCGGCCGTCATTCCATTGCCGGTCGACGCCGTCGGGAAAGACCGCGGCGAAGCCATGGGCTCTCGCGGCTTCGGCAAAGCCTGTCGTGCGGGCGGTGCCGGCGCCGCTGCCGAGCGCGCCATGGAGCACGATCACGGTCGGCTGTGGCGTCCTGCCCGTGGTCATCACCAGCGCATGACGCGGACCGTCGCTTGTATCGAGGATGATGCCGCGCTCGGCGGCGAGCGCCGTGGTCGACACGAGCAGAGCGGCCGCCATGGCGGCCATGAACGATCGGCGATGTGACATCATGAGCATCCTTCTCGGCTGGCGGGGGACTCCCCTTGGTGGAGCTTCTCTCCGGGCGCGGCGGTGAGCACGCGCAGCCGCATGGCCCAGCTCCGGGCTGCCGCGAGATCGCGGGCGATCGCAAGCCATTCGCCAAATGCGATCCGCAACGGATTGACGCTCGGCGCAACGCCGACGAGGCCGTAGCGCAAGGTCTCGCCGGCCGGGGCCTCGGCGAAACTACCGAACAGCCGGTCGAAAATGATGAGCATGCCGCCATAATTGCGATCGAGACAGGACGCGTTGGCCGCGTGGTGAACGCGGTGATGTCGCGGCGTGTTCAGCACATATTCGAGCGGACCGAGACGCGGTGCGAGCTCGGTATGGATGAAGAATTGGTAGAGCAGATTGACGCCGAGCATGGCGATGATCGCGAGCGGATGGAAGCCGAGCAGCGCCAGCGGCAGATAGAACAGAAAATGTCCGGAGATCTCGCTTGTCCAGCCGAGACGAATGGCCGCCGTCAGGTTCAGATGCGTCGAAGAGTGATGCACGGCATGCGTGGCCCACAGCCAGCGAACCCGATGCGAGGCGCGATGGTGCCAATAATAGACGAACTCACTGGCGAGAAACAATGCGAGCAGGGCCAGCGGCCGGCTCGGATCGAAATCGAACATCCTGTGGCGATAGGCGATGATGAAGGGAACGGCTGCGACGAGCGCGACCATTGCGCGGATGAGGTGCTGTCCGACCGCGATGGCGAACGAGGCCGCGGTCTCGCGCAGGTCGTGAGTCTCGCGACCGGCGAGCCGGCCGAGCCCATATTCCAGCGTCATGAAGCCGACCGCCGTCAGCAGCACGATCATGCGGGTCGATGGGGGCAGGGACGGGAGGATGGGCATGGCGCGTGTCCGGCGTCATCGGATGGAGACGGCGTGCCGGTCCGCTCCGGAACAGCAAGCGGACCGGCGATGTCAATTGCTTCGGGAGGACCACGGCCAGCGGCGCCGCGGCGTCCGCTCAGCGCGTGACGGTGCGGCTGTAGCTGTAGGAATTGCCGCGCGGTCCCGTGCCCTGGCCCTGCCGGGTGCAGCTGCCGTCGCTGCAGCTCGCGGAGCCAGAGCGCGACCAGCTGCGGCCGGCGGGACCTGTGCCGCCACCCTGCCAGGCGCAGGCACCCCCGGAGCAACTGCCGGAGCCGCCAAATGAGGTGGTGCCGCGCGGTCCGGTGACCGAGCCGCTGCGGGTCCAGGCATTCGCGTCGACCGCCGCTGCCGCCGAAAGGACTGCCACGAGCAGAAATGTCGCGATGGATGTCTTCACGTCAGTCTCCCAATTCGTTCGCGCGGGCGATCGCGTCGCCTGCAGAGGGATACTGCGCGTTCGATGTCGCGGCCGGATGCATCGCCGGTGTCGTTTGGTCGCGGTGATTGGCTGGATTGTCACGGCTTGTCACACGACGGCCGTCCGATGCCGCAACCTCGAGCGGGGCGGACTCCGGCCCGCCGCTCCCGTTCAGGCCGCTATCGGCCCGCAGTTGCGCTTCACCACCGGGTCTTCGTCGCCGTGTTGACGTTGATCACCGCGGTGGCCGTGTTGGACGTCGTCGTCGCCGTGTTGTTGATCAGGGTCAGAAGCTTGTAGTAGTCGACGACCTTGGCATTGGCGACGTACATCACGTCCTTGCTGCGCATCTGGAAGCCCGAAGCCAGCAGCATGCCGGAGGGATCGCGCAGGTTGACGTGGTAGATGGTCGGAATGCGGTCGTAGATGAAGCGGCTGGTATCGATGCCGAGCTTCTGCAGCAGCGGGCGCTCCTCGTAGCGATAGAGGAAGACCTCGGCGGGATCCGATTGCTGGTCGTTCAGGCCGCCCGCCTTGCCGATCGCCTGGGCCAGCGTCAGCGTCTCCGTATCGAACGCAATCTCGGAATTGAAGCCGAAGACGTTCTGGTTGAGGGCGCCGAGGGCCGTAAACGTCGGGGATTCCCGCGTGATGTAGATGACGTCGTTCGGGCGGATGAAGATGTTCTCGCGCGGATCCTGCACCACGCGGCTGAGCAGCACGCGCACGCGCTTGCCGTCCCGCTGCAGGGTCACGTAGCTTTCGATCGCCTCGTGCCTCGGGCCGCCCGCACGCGCGATCACCGCCAGCAGGCGTTCACCCACGCTGTTGAGGGCCAGCACGCCCGGCGTGTTGACGTCGCCGAGCACGCTCACCACGCTGGAATGCTGCTGGTTCAGGCTGACCACGACCTGCGGCTCGAGGGCGCGCTTCTGCAGCCGGAGGACGATCTCCTGCTCGATCTGCGGCAGCGTCCGGCCGGCGGCGGCGATCTCGCCCGCATAGGGAACGCGGATATTGCCTTGCTGGTCCACCGCCTGCGCCGGCAGATCCACGAAGTTGCCAGGTCGGGCGCCGGCGGCCGTGGCCGGCGTGAACAGCCCGCCTGGGGCGGCTTCGAAAATGGACACGTTCAGCACGTCACCGATGCCGGCGAGCTGCACCGGCTTCGGCCGCTTGTCGGGAAACACGCCCTGGAACGTGACCATGTTGGGCTGCGACAGGAAGCCGATCGTCTCGGGGCTGACGTCGACCAGCGCATAGGGGAGCGCCGTATTCGACCGCACGCTGGCCGTGGCATTGTCGCTCACTGCGTCGCTGGTCGGCCCCGTCCCGGGAAGCAGGGAGCAGGCTGGCAGAAGCGCCAGGATCGCCAGAGTTAAGAGCGCGCGCGAGCCACGGCGAAGGCCACGAAAGCCCTTCGGGCCCGCTGCGCTCTTGCGCACAGCAGCCCCGCCACCGGTCGACCCGGGCGGCTTGAGCAAGGCTTTCAAACGCTTCCCCAAATACAGCAAAAATACGTTCCCCACGCTGCTCCCTCACCAAGAAGGGAGAACGTCCCACTTGTTTCAACCTACCCGGCGGCCATACCGGACGAAAGCGCACCGCCATTCCGGTTGGTCCGCTTTTGCCCGGCCGTGCCAATTAGGCCACAGTCCGACATTACCATATTACCACTCAAGGCTGTCAACGCCGCCGGAGGGTCCCGCGGTGGAGGGATGATCCATTCGACCTAACAGAACCCGAGCAATTTTAAGCACAAAGCCGTTGCGCAACGGTTAGCCTGAGTCGCTTCGCTCGAGCAGGCGCGACGACCTCGCAGTCCGCGCAGCGCGTCGGTGAGCCGAGGCAGCCGGACAGCCGAGGGAGGCGAACCCGCGCCGCCCAGGCGCCTCTGTAATCGGCGAGATTCGAAGGCCGTGCGGGCGGCGGGACCGCATGCGGGCGGCCGGTTGTCCTAGGCCGCCGATCAAGTCTATGCTGCTGCGCCAGCCTTTGAGGCTGTTTGCAACGGAGCACGCAATTGTCGAACGTGATCAGGATCGCCGCAGGCGCTTTCGCGATCGCCCTCACGGGCCTATCCGATCCCGCGTCGGCGCGCGGCCTCTATCCGCTGACGGAGTGCGGGCCGGATCTCAGCCGACTCTGCCGGCTGCACGGGGCATTCGAGGCCACTCCGTTTCATTACAATCTCGCGATTCATCCCGGATGCATTCGGCGCGTCGCCGTCGAGACGCCCCGGGGCGTGCTGTACCGCCGCGCGCTGGTGTGCGGGGCGCCGGCGCGGCCCATGTTGTGGTAACCTGGGCCCCTTCCTCGACGTCTCCGAACGGCGCTGGACGCTCCGCTCGGCCGAGTCATGGTCAAGCTCGGCGCAAGATGGCGGCCGCGATGGCCGATAAGGGCGGTGCTCGGCCGGTCCAGCCGCGTTCGGGGAGCGTCGATCATCGCGCAGACGATTAAATGGGCAGCTCCGCACCGTATTCTTACGTAATCTAGAATTAAATTAATTGTGTAGAGACGATTCTGCACGGTCGGAGACATAAAAGGGTAGACTGAACAAACTAAAGCTTCAATTGTACCGGACGAAAGGTACTTAAAAATACCTTTCTGGCAATGCGGTAGCATTTTACTGCAAACCGCAGCGAGCGCTAGAAGTATTTAATGTCTTGATGTCAAATGGTAAATTAACTTGTCGCGAGTGGTTAATTTAATGCCGAAAATCGAATTCGTGCATCGTTGCGATGACGGTTCGGCGGCATTCGGCGAAGAAGCCCTCGAAACTCGCCAACGAGTGGGGTCCGTCCTTGTGTGACGAGCTTGGTGCCGCGTTGATTGAGGATATTGAGATGGGTGGCGGCGGTAGCGCTTTGAAGGCCGTCCTGAAATCGCTGAATAAAATACGCCTTGCCAAATTACGTTTCGGCCGGCCAACGTCGGGCCGTTCGCAGCAATCCGCGCTGCGGTCGCAGATCGAGCTTTGTGATGCCTTGCTCGATGAGATCCAATCCATCAGCAGCAGCCTCGGCAAACGCGCGAAGAAGTCCACGGCTTCCAGGCGTCGCCCGATGGCCACGCGGCACGGCCGCGGGACGGCTCACTTGATTCCGCCCCGGCCGGCGGTGCCGGGTCGAACCAGGCAGCAGAAATAATCGCATCGGAATTTGATCGCCGCGCCGGCCGGCCGTCATGGCCGCGCCGGTTGCCGACGCGAGGCGACAGCCGCTCGGCATTGACCCCTGATGACGCATCAGGTTGCCCAGTGCTGCTTGTCGGTGGCGCTCGACGGCCGGATGTCATCTGGACGTTCTTCAGCCGTCGCGTCCCGCAAGACGGCGCTCCGAGACGGGCCGGAAACCATATCGCGGCGAACCATGCGATGCTGCCGCTTCACCTGGCGCACGGGCCTCTGACGTAGCCCCCACGAGCGATGACTTTGGACAACGGGTGCCGGGATCGGCCGCCGGGTGTCCGCAGCCGTCCTCAACCTCACGGCCGATCGCAGCGGCAGTTAGTTCCGCTGCCGATGGTGTGCCCGTCTGACGCCGCGCGCCCCCCGGATGCTGTCGGCGCGACGTGAGCGAGTCTGATTCGCGCGAACGCTCCTGAAGGGTTCAATATTTGGGGAAGGCGTTTGATTCGCCGGAACAATGTCGGCGGCTTTGCGGCATATTCACGATGGCGTGCTCAATTAAACTCGCTCGCGACATTTTGTGCGCATGCAAAAATATCTCGGTCCGGGTTATCAGGGTGCTCGCTCGAATAGGTTGTAAGTCCGCCGCGGCAGCTTTGAAAACCATGGCGTGGGGAGAATATCAGCTATCAAATACGCGCAAGTTCGATCATCGAAACTACGTCACTTTGACGCGGTCTTGCCGTAATATGCTGCGAATTCGTCGCAGAATCGTGTTGATTCGGCGGCTTCTTCCGGCGTGCAGACGAATGCTGCCGCAATCTCGAAGGCGGCGCGACATCGTTTCGGAAACGGGGTTGCAGGTTGCACTTTATTTGAGTTACAACCATTTGGCTTGGCCGGGGTGGTATAACTCAAATATTCAGTTTTTCCGACCACGAGCCACTTGCGGAACGAAATACCGAATTATATGACGTTAATCCGGCAGGATAGAGATCACAGACAAAGGTCGCTGTATGTCCACCAAGAAGATCGATTTCGAGGCGATGTCCTTCGATGACCTCTGGTCTCTCCACGAGCAGATCAGTCAGATCCTCGCCGTGAGGATCACGTCGGAGAAGCGCGAGCTCGAACGTCGACTGGCGGTTCTCAACCGCAGCCGCGGTGCCATCGAAGGTGCCGGCAGCGAGAGTGGGCAGTCCTACACCACGAGCGGCAAGGCGCGGCGCAAATATCCCCGCGTGCTGCCGAAGTATCGCAATCCGCAGACCTCCGAGACTTGGTCCGGCCGAGGCAAGCAGCCGCGTTGGCTGGTGGCGGCGATCAAGACCGGGCATCGGATCGAGGAGTTTGCGATCAATGGGGCTGCCGCTTCGAAAAGTCGCCGTCAGCGCGCCTGATCGAGGTAGCTTCAGTCAGGCCCGTTCAGAGTTTGAGCGACGTGCCGCGTCGATGCGGCGCCTGATTCGCACTGTCTGGATTGGGGAGCGACATGTGAGCGGTCCGACGCCCCATATTGCGATCCGCCGGCCAAAACCCTGAAATCGGTCCGATCTGCCCGCACGGCTCCGCCGATGGGCTCGCGGTCATCATCCGTTGCGAATGCGCCTAATAGGCATTGTTGCCGCGGATCAGCTCGATCGGCGTCCTCAGCAGGATCGCGATGTCGAGCGATAGGCTCCAATTGTCGATGTACCAGAGATCGAATTCGACGCGCTGTTCGATCGACGCACGCGTGGGCGTCGGGCCGCGGCAGCCATGCACCTGCGCCCAGCCGGTCAGTCCGGGCTTGACGCGGCGACGGAACGCGTAGTTGCGCACGAGCTTGTCGAATTCGTTGTCGTGCGCCAATGCGTGGGGGCGGGGACCGACCAGGGACATGCTGCCGTCCAGGACGTTGAGCAGCTGCGGCAGCTCATCGATGCTGGTCCGGCGCAGCCAGGTCCCGAGCCGGGTGAACCGGCTGTCGCCGATCTGGGCCTGGACGATCGAAGGCCCATCCTCGAGCACGGACATCGTGCGAAACTTGTAGATCTGAAAAGATCGGCCGTTGAATCCGCAGCGCTGCTGCCGGAACAGCACTGGCCCGGCCGAGTCGAGCTTGATGGCGATCGCCACCAGCAGCAGCAGCGGCGACATCAATGCCAGCGCGATGCCCGCCAGCATGACATCCATGAGCCGCTTGGTGGCGTGTTCGAGCGGGCTCAGCAGTCCGCGCTGCAGCTCGATGCAGACCGCATTGCCGAGCTCGCGGCACGGCCGCTTGAAGAGGTCCGCCGCCGTTCCGAGCGGCACGAAACTCACTGGAAACGGCAGGACTCTCAGCTCGGCGCCGAGCGTGCGCAGGTCGGACAAGGGTTCGGGATTGGCGCCGACGACGATCTCTTCGATGTCGGAGCCGCGCACATAGTCGATCACGCTGGAGACGATCCGCTGTCGCTGATCCGGATCCGCGTCGGGCTCGGGAAGCAGGAAGTGTCGCTGGACGCGAAAGCCGGTGTCGGTGAGCACCTGGGTCAGTCCAGGGTTGTCCTTGCTGGCTTCATCGGTGATCAGAACGATGTTGCGGCCCGAAAACCGTCTCTCCGCCAGCCCCTTTGCCAGCAGATAGGCGGTGGTCCGGCGATGCAGGATCAGCGCCACGAGCCCGAGCATCGCGAATACGATGCTGCTGCCGCGTGAGAATTCGCTCCCGATCTTGAGCGCGAACAGCGCGCCGGCCAACACGAGGAACGCCGTGACCCAGGTCAGGCAGGCCGCGCGGATCTGGCGCGGCAGGATCAGCAGCTCGGCCGGCCGGTACATCCCGCGGATCTTCATCAGCGAGACGAACAGTGCCGACACGAGGATCGCCAGGCCGAGCGATTTACTGACGTCGTTGGCGCCCGCCGCATCCTGCAGGTGATACAGAAACCCGGACAGGACGCTCGACATGGTGATCGTTGCGATGTCCGCCACGATCGCGAAGGGCTCCACCGAGTCGTAGTGGACGGGCCATTTGCGCCCTTGGAATTGCCGTTCCACGAGGACGGTCGGCATTCCGTTTCGGTCGAGAGTCTCGGGCTGATCCACGTAATGCATGGGATGTCGGTGTTCGAAACTCGGTTAAATAGCGGTTAGCTGTCATTATATGTTTTGGTATTTAATTTAAACAGTTAAAAATTGCCATTTGGATTTATTCGCGCCGACGGATTATCTCCCGATACCGCGGATCATCTCCCGATACCGCGACGAGGCCGATGACACCGGGATGGCGGTTCTTGAAGCGCGGAAACGATGCCGAGCGCGCGCCCTCCAGGCGGTCCCGGCAAATGCCGGTGTGGCGGATTAATGTTCGTGCGGCGGATATTTCAATGCCGGACGCCAAGAACGGCATTTAAAAATAAATATAATTGGATTATTAATCCGGAGCCGGGCGTCCGCGACGCGGGTGACGTCCGCAGCCGACCGAATGCAGGGGAGGTTTTCCTCGCGCAGTCGGGAGGGCGAAACGAGGGCACGGCGAGCCGTCTCCGAGGCCGGCCGGCGAGATTGGAAGATAATGATGCTCATTTCAACGATCGAGAACCCGAAGGACGTCGCGCCATGAAGGTCGTATTGTTCTGTGGAGGACTCGGGACGCGGATCCGGGAATATTCCGACAGCATTCCGAAGCCGATGATCCCGATCGGCCATCAGCCGATCCTCTGGCATGTCATGCAGTATTACAGCCAGTACGGGCACCGGGATTTCGTTCTGTGCCTGGGCTACAAGGCTAATGTGGTGAAGGAGTATTTCCTGAACTACAATCAGGCGTCCACCACCGACTGTACGATCTCGCAGTTCGGCAGGAAGGTCGAGCTGCTGGGCGATCGCCCACCGGATTGGCGGGTCTCGCTGGTGGACACCGGCATCTGGCGCAACATCGGCCAGCGACTGCGGGCCGTTCGGCACATGGTCGAGGGCGAGGAGATCTTTCTTGCCAACTACAGCGACGGCCTGACGGACGCGCCGCTGCCGGAGATGATCGATCGTTTCAAGCGCAGCGGGAAGATCGGCTGCTTCATCGCCATCCATCCGCCGATCAGCTTCCACCTCGCCGAATTCGACGCCGACGGCACCGTGGGCCGCATGGCAGCGAGCAATGATTCCAACATCTGGATCAACGGCGGCTACTTCATCTTCCGCAAGGAGATCTTCGACTATATCGAGGAGGGGGATGAGCTGGTCGTGCAGCCGTTCAAGCGGCTGATCGACCGCGGCGAGCTGATGGCCTACCGCTACGAAGGGTTCTGGCGGGCCATGGACACGCTCCGCGACCGCCAGGTGCTCGAGGAGATGATCGAGCGCGGCGACACGCCTTGGCATCTCGGCTCCAGCCTTCCGGCGGTGGTGAACGGATGAGGGCGCTGCAGCTCGCCGGTCGCGGCGACCGGTTGTCGGTCCTGTGCCTCGGTGCGCATTCCGACGACATCGAGATCGGCGCCGGGGGCACGCTGCTGTCCTGGCTCGACCAGGGCATCCGCCTGGATGTTCATTGGTGCGTGCTCAGCGGCAATGGCGAGCGCGGCGTCGAGGCGCGGGCGTCTGCCGACGATTTCCTCGCCGAGGCCGCCGGCCGCAATCTCGAGATCATGCAGTTCCGCGACGGCTTCTTCCCCGAGCAGGGCGAGGAGATCAAGGCCTGGTTCGAGCAGCTCAAGGGCCGCATCAATCCCGACGTCATCCTCGCCCACCGCCGCGACGACGCCCATCAGGACCATCGGCAGGTCAACCGCCTGGTCTGGAACACGTTCCGCGATCATCTCGTCCTGGAGTACGAGATTCCGAAATGGGATGGCGATCTCGGACGGCCCAATGTCTACATGCCCGTCTCCGAGCGGATCATGAAGCGGAAGGTCGCGCTGCTGATGGCGCATTTCGGCAGCCAGCGCTCCAAGCAATGGTTCGACCCGGAAACGTTCATGGGACTGGCGCGGTTGCGGGGCATGGAATGCCGCGCCGCCGAGCGCTATGCCGAGGCATTCGTCGCGCGCAAGCTGTCACTGGGGTGAACGGCGGCCGAAGGCGCTCGCCGCGAAGGGCGCATCGATATCCGATCGGCGAGGAGATGATCGGCGCTTGGCCGCGATGCGTCGCTGCGCCCGGCGGTCAGCCGGCCGCCCGTCGGGGAAGTTCGACGATCTCCTCTGCCGGCGGGCGCTCGATTGCGGTGGCCGGCACCTTCTCCAGCCAGACCTCGCGCCACCACGCATAGATGCCGCGTGGGCAGAACAACCGGTTCTCGCTGTAGCGCGACTGGCAATAGACGCCGTCGAGGATGACGGCCGGCGTCTTCATCCGCCGGATGTAGCCGGTGCGTTCGTCGATGAACTTCTCGACCCGCGTTCGCACCCGGAACACCTTGCCGCAATAGGGCACCATCTCGGCGTCGAAGCCCATGCCGCGGTTGTTGGTCTGTTTGTCGATGGTGGCCAGGATGTCCTGGTGCGGGCGCACGCGGACAAGATCACCGGGCTGCAGCCCGAGATCGGCGATCGGCGCGTCCTTGTCCGTCAGGAGATCGCCGCGCTTGCGCGGAAACGGTACGCCGCCCCACAGCGACTGGACGCGGTCGTAGATCCAACGCGCGGGCCGGCCGAGCCGGGGACGACGCGCCATGGTGGCGCCGACATAGGCGAAGTAGAGGAAGCCCCGGAACATCTTCGCGAGCGAGACATTGCCGGACGCGATGTCCTCGGCGTATTGCCGGGCGTCCCACCATTTGAGCGGCTGGGTGTAGGTCGGCAGCTCGGTCGCCTGGCAGGCGTAGCGCGGGCCCTTTCCCGGCTGCTGGTCCGGCGACTTGGTCGCATCCCACACCGCGCGCACCGTGCAGCCGCCGGGCGGCGGAAGGGGAGCCGCGCGATCCGGGCCGGCCGACGCTGGTTTGGCCGGATCGACCGGGGTGAGCCACGCCTCCTTCCAGAAGATCAGGCAGGCCGCCTGGCAGCCGCCATAGGCCTCGCCGTCGCAGCGATGCTCGAGATGCACCGCGTTGGGGAGGCGCCGTCCGAGCCACTCTCCGGTGTTGTATCCGGTGACCGTGTCGCAGGTCTTGTGGGCGCGCTTGTAGACCTGGAAGCGCTGGCCGCACCATTTGAACATCTGCGGCATGAACGGCAACCCTTCGAGGCGCCCGTTAGCATCGAGCGTCGCCAGGATCTCTTCCTTGCTGCGCACTTCGACCCAGTCGCCGGCGGATAGTGTCATGCTCTGTCTTTCAATGCTTCAATCAATGCGTCATCGAGGCGGGCGGGGCATCCCGCGCGGGACGCCTCATTTGCAGGGATCGAATTAAAGCTGCCGAGGTCTGCGATCAACATTTGTTCCTTTTGCGGCATTATTTAATTGAGTGAATTAATTAAATCAAGAGGGGGCCTGATGCCGCGCCGGCCGGGTGATCGCGACATCAGGCGGGTCGGGGTAAATACACGGGTTTTCCCGGAGTTTTGTGCGCCGTGCCGGAGAAATCGGCGGGCGGCGTCGCTTGCCGACGGATTCACTGGACGCTGGCTAGAATATTAAATTATAATCCACTACAGGATGATTTAAATTCTTGTTTTGGCCTGTGGCATAGAGGGTGCGATTTTGAAGGTACTGATCACCGGAAACATGGGCTATGTGGGTCCGGTCGTCGCGCGGCATCTGCGGGCGCAGCGCCCGGATGCGACGCTGCACGGCTTCGATAACGCCTATTTTGCGCACTGCCTGACCGGAGCGCCGGTTGTTCCGGAGCGATGTCTCGACGAGCAGATCCATGGCGACGTCCGCGACATGTCGCTCGACCTCCGCGGTTATGACGCCGTGGTCCAGTTGGCGGCGATCTCCAACGATCCGATGGGCAATCGCTTCCAGGATGTGACGCTCGACGTCAACCAGAATGCCACCGTATCGCTCGCCAGGAGGGCTGCGGCGGCCGGCGTGAAGAATTTCGTGTTCGCGTCGAGCTGCAGCGTCTACGGCATCGCCGACGGACCGCCGCGCAAGGAGAGCGATCCGCTCAATCCCATCACGGCCTACGCCAAGTCGAAGATCGGATCGGAGCAGGAGCTCGCCGCGATCGACACCGGCATGACCATCACCTGTCTGCGCTTTGCGACGGCCTGCGGCATGTCGGATCGGCTGCGGCTCGACCTCGTCCTCAACGATTTCGTGGCCTGCGCGCTCACCCGTCGCCAGATCAGCGTGCTCTCCGACGGCACCCCGTGGCGTCCTCTGATCGACGTCGCCGACATGGCGCGGGCGATCGACTGGGCCATCGACAGGCCGGCGGCGACGGGCGGCCGTTTCCTCACCGTCAATGCCGGCTCGGACGACCGCAACTACCAGGTCAAGGATCTCGCCAACGCGGTGGCTGCGCGCGTGCCGGGGACCAGCGTGTCGATCAACACCTCCGCGCCGGTGGACAGCCGCTCCTACAAGGTCGATTTCGGCCTGTACCGCTCCCTCGCCCCCGATCATCAGCCGCAGGTGACCCTGGACCAGTCGATCCAGAACCTGGTCGATGGTCTCAAGAGAATGCAGTTCAAGGATGCCGAGTTTCGCTCGTCCGATCTGATCCGTCTCAAGGTCCTGCAGGATCACATGGAGACGGCCAGGATCAACGACAGGTTGCAATGGACGTGATCGCGCCGGGGCAGACGCTTCGCCTCAGCCGCCAAAGACAGTGACGGAGACATCATGGAACTGACCCTTCCCACCGCCGTCGGCGTCGCGCCCAAGTGCCGGCACTGCGGCGACGACCTGACCCTCAAGCTGATCGACCTCGGCGCCTCGCCGGTTGCGAACGACTACATCGATCCGGCCAACTACATGCGCGCGGAGCCGTTCTATCCGTTGGAGACCTTCGTCTGCCGCGAGTGCCGTCTGGCGCAGACACGCGACCTCCTGGCCGCGTCCGAGATCTTCCGCGCCGACTATGCCTATTTCTCCTCGCACTCCACCTCGTGGCTCGAGCACGCGCGGCGCTACGTCGAAGCCATGGCCGATCGCTTCAAGCTCGGCCCGGCCTCGCGGCATGTCGAGATCGCGTCAAATGACGGGTATCTGCTGCAATACTCCCTCCAGAAGGGGATCGACTGCCTCGGCGTCGAACCCTGCGAAAGCGTTGCGCTGGCCGCGCGCGCCAAGGGCATCGAGACCCGGGTCGAGTTCTTCGGCCGCGACTATGCGTCCCGCCTCCGGGAGGAGGGCTGGTCGGCCGATCTCCTCACGGCCAACAACGTGCTTGCGCACGTTCCCGACATCAACGACTTCGTCGGCGGCGTCAAAATCCTGCTAGCCCCCGAGGGCGTCGCGACCTTCGAGGTTCAGCACCTGCTGACCTTGATGCAGCGGCATCAGTTCGACACCATCTATCACGAGCATTTCTCCTATCTGTCGCTGATCGCGGGCCTGCGCATCTTCGCCCAAGCGGGCTTGCGGGTGTTCGACGTCGAGCTCCCGGAAACGCATGGCGGCTCGATCCGGTTCTTCGTCTGCCACGCGGGCGCCGCTCATGCGGAGAGCCCGAACGTCGCCGATGTTCTGGCACGAGAGCGGGCCTATGGGCTGCATGACGACGCGATCTACATGGCCTGGAACGAGCAGGTCAAAGAGACGAAGCGGGCGCTGCTCGAGCTGCTGACGGCGCTGAAGCGCGACAACAGGAAGATCGTCGGCTACGGTGCCCCGGCGAAGGGCGTGACGCTGCTCAATTATTGCGGGATCCGCACCGATTTTCTCGACTTCACGGTCGATCGCGCCCCGTCCAAGCAGGGACGCTACATGCCGGGCGTGCGCATTCCGATCCTGCCGCCGGAAGCGATCTTCGAAGCCAGGCCCGACTACGTCCTGATCCTGCCGTGGAACATCAAGAGCGAGATCAAGGCGCAAATGGCGGCGATCCGCGACTGGGGCGGCCGCTTCATCGTGCCGGTCCCCAAGGCCACCATCGAGGAGTAGAGCAAGGCATTGCCGCACGATTGCGCGAAGAGTTTTGAGCCATGAGGTTTGTCCAGCTGGGACGTTCGGATGCGCGGCTGATCGAGCTGACCGTTCGGTCCGACGAGCGCGGCAGCTTCACGCGAACCTGGTGCGCGAAGACTTTTGCGCAGCAAGGCGTCGCCTTTGTCCCGATGCAGGGCAACAGCTCGGTGACGCGTTTCCGCGGCTCCGTCCGCGGAATGCATTTCCAGCGTGCGCCGAAGCCTGACGCCAAGATCGTCCGCTGCAGCGCCGGCTTGATCCACGACGTCATCGTCGACATCAGGCCGGAGTCTGCGACGCGAGGCGAGGTCTATGCCTGTGAGCTCGGTCCCTCGACGGCGCGGATGCTCTACGTCCCCGCGGGCTTTGCCCATGGATTCCAGACGCTGACCGACGACGTGACGGTCGAGTATCTGATGGGCGAGGATTATGTCGAGGAGCTCTCGGACGGTTTCCGGCACGACGATCCGATGATCGGCATCCGATGGCCGCAGCCGGTGACGGTGTTGTCGGCCAAGGATGCTGCCTGGCCCTCGCTTGCCGAACGGGGGCTGTGGTGAAGCAGCATGGCGGCGGCGCGGTGTCTTGGGGGAGGAATCTGGCGGCTCCGGAGCGGCCCGATCGCCTCGAAGGTTCTGACGATTTGTCGAGGAGGATCACGGAATGACGAACATTTTCGTTGATGCCATCATGCCCGATGACGAGCGGCGCCAGAAACTGTACGAGGGTGCGCTGTTCCTGTACTCGCCGACGCCTTCGCTCGATGCGCTGGTGGCGTTCGCCAGGGAGCTGATCGAGGAGGCGTTTCATCCTTACGATCCGCGGACGGCGCAATTCGAGCTTCCTGTCGAGCGCTACGTCGAGATTCTCGTCAGGCTGAAGCCATTCTTCATTCATCACGCCCGGTCGAAGGAGCTGGTGCAGGGAGCGCTCCGCGAGCTTGGCTGCGACCCCGAGCTGACCTATTTCGACGTGCCGCGGCTGCGGTCGGCAACGAGCGACGACTATCTCACCACCGGGATCGCATTCGCATTCCACCCTCATCGCGACACCTGGTACTCGGCGCCGCCGTGCCAGCTCAATTGGTGGCTGCCGGTGTATGACATTGCGCCGGACAACGGCCTTGCATTCCACCCGCGCTATTTCGACGAAGCGATCAAGAACGGCTCCAGAAACTATAACTATTACGAGTGGAACCGGACCTCACGCGCATCGGCGGCGCGGCACATCAAGACTGATACACGGGTGCAGCCGAAGCCGGAGCAGGAGATTGCGCTCGATCCGCATATCCGGGTGATCGCGCCGAGCGGCGGCGTCACGATTTTCTCCGGAGCGCATCTGCATTCGTCGGTGCCGAATACCTCGGGCGTGACGCGGTTCAGCATCGATTTCCGCACCGTGCATTTTGCCGACGTCAGCGGCCGGCGCGGCGCCATCAACGTCGATTCGGAGTCGACAGGCACGAGCCTGCGCGACTTCCTGCGGGTGACCGATCTTGCACGGCTGCCTGAGGAGGTCGTCGCGCCATACGATCAGGTGGAAGCTCCCGCGGAGTATCTGGTCTACCAGCCGACGATCGTGCCGCTGCCGGCCGGCGATCTCCCAGCCCATGCCGCGCAGGCGTCGGCCTGAACGATGATGTAGGGTCGACGCGCCATGTTGGACATCCTCAAATCCACGGCTGGTCCGAGAATGCCGGCGATCGATCTCCACGATCTGGTCGCTGAGCTGTTTCCGATCAATCGCAGCCTCACAGGGGCGGGTGTCCGGCAGACGCTCGGCATTGTCGCGCGTCATGTGGGTCTTACGATTCACGAGGTACCCTCCGGGACGCCCGTCCTGGACTGGCATGTGCCGGCGGAGTGGAACATTCGTCGCGCGACGATCTCGACCCTGTCGGGCCGCGTTCTCGTCGACTTCGCCGACAACAATCTGCACGTGATGGGCTACAGCAAGCCGGTCCAGGCAGTGCTCAGCCGTGCTGAGCTTGCCAAGCACGTCCATAGCTTGCCGGATCAGCCTGATCTCATTCCATACCGGACCGGCTACTATGCCGACGATTGGGGCTTCTGCCTGCCGGACCGTCTGTGGCGGGAAATGACGGAGGACAGCTACCGCGTCGAGATCGACAGCGAGCTCTCGCAGGGATCGTTGACCTATGGCGAATTCTTCGTCCCTGGACAGACGGACAAGGAAGTCCTGATCACCTGTCACATCTGTCACCCGAGTCTCGCCAACGACAATCTCTCAGGGATTGCCGTCATGACGGCGCTGGCGATGCGGCAGGCGCAGCGGACCCGCCGGCTCGGGTACCGATTTCTGTTCCTGCCGGCAACGATCGGCGCGCTCGCATGGCTCGACCGCAACGAGCGGAATCTCGGCCATGTCGAACACGGCCTCGTCCTCACCTGTCTCGGCGATCCCAGTGGATTTCACTACAAGCAGAGCCGGAGCGGAGCGAGCATCGATCGCGCCGTCGCCCATGTCCTGAAGCACGCCGGCCATCCGCATGAGATTCTGCCATTCAGTCCCTATGGATACGACGAGCGGCAGTTCTGCTCACCGGGATTCGATCTGCCGGTCGGGTGCCTGATGCGCGGCGTGCACGGCACGTTCCCCGAATATCACACCTCGGCCGACAATCTGAATTTCGTCAAGCCGGACTGTCTCGACCAATCCTACGCGGTCATCGAGGAGGTGCTGGATCTGCTCGATCGCGACTGCATCTATGAGCGCGTCGATGGGCGAGGGGAGCCGCAACTGGGACGGCGCGGCCTGTATCGCGCGATTGCCGGCCAGCGCGAGGCAGGCGGTGCGACGCAGATGGACCTCCTGTGGGTCCTCAACCTTGCGGATGGCAAGCACAGCCTGCTCGACATGGCGGTCCGGGCCGACGTTCCGTTCGCGCGCATCGATGCCGCCGCACGGATCGCGCTGGACGCGGGTCTCATCCAAACGCCGGTTTCATCGTCGTGACGTCGCCGCCTTCTCCGCACAGCACCGTGCAAGTGATCCAACAACACCAGAGTGAGGCGTCATGAATTCGCAGCCGGGCAAGCCCCGCATCGCCGTCTTCTCACTCCGAAACATCTTCGGCAAAGCCCTCAATCGCGGTCCTCACGTCGAGTTCGAGGACCTCATCTGCGAGGTCGATTCAGCCGAGATGTTTGCGCCCGTGCTCGACCCGTCGAGCCGACGGGCGAGCTTCGCCACCCGGCTGGGCTACCACGCGCCCGTGCTGTTGAATCCCGGGCTGGCGCGGATCGAGCCGCAACAGCAATACGACGTTCTGTTCGCGATCTGCGGATTCCCGCAGGACCTGATCATGTTCGATGCGATCGAGGATCTGAGAGGCGCGTGCAGAACCTCGGTGTGTCTGCTGGACGAGCTCTGGGTGAAGGAGATCGCCAAGCACCGGCACTTCCTGAAGATCCTCGCCAAGTTCGACGTCGTGATGCCATTCCAGATCAGTACTGTGAAGCCGCTCAGCGAGGAGATCGGCAAGGCATGCGTGCATCTTCCGCTCGCCATCGATGCGATCCGGTTTTGTCCCTATCCCGATCCGCCCGCAAGGGTCATCGACGTCTTCAGCATGGGGCGCCGCTCCCGTGTCACGCACCAATCACTGCTCGCGATGGCGCGGGACAGCGGCCTGTTCTATCTCCACGACACGATCGGCGGCAGCCAGGCCATCGATCTCCGGGAGCACCGGACGCAGATGGCAAACCTCGCCAAGAGGAGCAGGTATTTTCTGGTCAATCCCGGCAAGTTCGACGAGCCGCAGGAGACCGGGCGGCAGGTCGAGTTCGGCTATCGGTATTTCGAGGGCGCGGCGGCGGGAGCCATCATGCTCGGCGAGCGTCCCGACAACGAGCTGTTTCCGCGGCTGTTCGATTGGCCCGAGGTGATGATCGACGTGCCGCATACATCGCCCGACATCGACCGGGTCATCAGGGAGCTGGACGACGATCCGGTCCGCCAGGACCGGATGCGGCGAACCGGCATGGTCCAGACGTTGATGCGGCATGACTGGGTGTATCGGTGGGAGACGATCCTGGAGGCCACGGGTCTGCAGCCGATGCCGGGCCTCGCTGCCCGCAAGGATCGGCTGAAGAGGCTGGCCGCGATGGCGGCCGGTCCAGGGATCACGCGCGAGCAGGAGTTGAATCGCAAGCCGGTATTGTTGGCGCAGTGACGTTTCAATCCTTTTCTCAGCCACAAGGAGACGTCATCGCTCCCCGCGGCCTCCGATCTCGGCCGCGAACGATTCTATACCGGCTGCATTTTCGATGGTCGGATTTTCATGGCCCTGGACGGATCTGTTTGGCCCGTGACTGGGAATCGGAAGGTTGGTTACGATGATTGAAAGCGATTGAACGGAAATGTCGGAAGCCGTCGCCGCCTATTTCGAGGAACATCGGGAGTCGAGCGATCTCGGACGCCGCGCGCTGCGCGGCGGCCTGATTTCCATCGTCATCCAATACGGCAATTCCGTGCTTCAGATCGGAGCGGCCATCGTTCTGGCCCGGCTGCTTGCGCCGGAGGATTTCGGGCTCGTCGCCATCGTCACCGTGCTGACGAGCTTCGCGCCGCTGCTGATCGACTTCGGCCTGCTCGATGCCACCGCCCAGCGCAGCAGGATCACTCCGGCCCAGGTCAGCGGTCTGTTCTGGGTCAGCACCGGCATCGGCGTTGCGGTGGCGATCGTCGTCGCGGCATCCAGCCCACTGATTGCCTGGATCTACGGTGATCCGCGACTGGAGCCGATCGCGCTCTGCGTCGCGATCACCTTCGTGCTGTCCGGGCTGACCAACCAGCACATGGCGCTGCTCCGGCGCACGCTGCAGTTCGGCCGCATCGGCCGGATCCAGCTGTTCGGCACGCTGGCAGGGACGGTTGCCGCCGTCGCCATGGCGTTCGAGGGCTACGGCTATTGGGCGCTGGTCATTCGCCCCGTCGTGACATCGATTTGCGTCGTGGTCGCCGCGTGGTCGGCCTGCCGTTGGCGGCCCAGCGCGCCGGTGTTCGACGCCGAGGTGCGATCGATGGTGCGTTTTGGCCTCCACGTCGTCGGATTCACGGTGGCCTATACGTTGTCGCGGGCGGTGGACCGGATCGCGCTCGGTCTGCTCTACCGGCCCGATCAGGTCGGGTACTACCAGAATGCGATGAACCTGTACGACAACTCGATCTATGCGGCGCTCAATCAGACGCATGCGGTGGGAAGCTCGGCGCTGAGCAAGTTCCAGGCAAATCCGGCCGCGCTTCGGCAGAAGTATGAGGCGGCACTGTCGATCCTGGCCTTCTTCCTGATGCCGGCGGCGGCGATCCTCTCCGTCACGGCGGAGGACCTCACCGTCGTGCTGTTGGGGCAGAAGTGGCAGGCTGCGGGAGCGCTGCTCAGCATCATCGCGCTGCGCGGCATTTCGCACGTCGTCGAGGGCTCGCAGGGCTGGCTGCATCTGTCGCTCGGGAGGGCGGACCGCTGGCAGACCTGGGGCATCATCTCTCTGGTCGCGCAGGTCGTCGCGGTGCTGGCCGGGCTGCCGTTTGGTCCGGTCGGCGTGGCCTGGGGCGTCGTGGCCGGATACTCGCTGATCGCTTTGCCGTCGGTGATGTATGCCGGACGTCCGATCGGGATCGGTGCCGAGCTCGTGATCCGGGCCGTCGGAGCGCAGACCATCGGCGCCGTCGCAACCGCAGCCACCGGCTGGTGGCTGCAAGCGACGTTTCTCGGAGCCTATCCCGCGCTCGTGCGCATGATCCTGTCCGGCTGCTTCTGCGGCTGTCTCTATCTCGCGATCGTCGTCGGCGTGTTCCGGGTCCGCGAGCCGCTCAGGATCGCAGGTACGATCGTCCGGGACTTCATCGGCAAGCGTTGAGAGGGAGCGAAAGGAGCCCAGGACCCCGCCCTCGTGCCGCGATTAACTATCGCAATCGTTAAATGCCACATATAAAATATCCCGTGATTTAAATGTTTTAAATGGTCATGACCAGCGACAACCACCCAGGCTTGGATGTGATGGCGGCGGCGCCTGCGCCGTCGGCGCAGCGCGCCCCCGAATGGTCCGCGTCCGGTTTCGCCGATCGCCGGCGGCTCAGCATCCTCAGCGTCTCGCACATGCCGGCGAGCCCGCCGCGGTTCGGGGCACAGGCGCGCATGCACGGGCTGATGACCCAGCTCGCGCGCCGCCACGACCTTACGGCGGTGATGATGGTCGATGACGCCTTCGACATCGAGGAGTGCCGGCGGGCCATGCAGGCCTATTGCCGCGACGTGGTGCTGGTGCCGAACCCTTACGGCCGTGACGGTCTTTCAAAGCGGCTGCTGCAACTGCGCTCGCTGGTCTCGGTGCGGAGCTTCGACCGGCTGCGCGTGGCCCTGCCGGAATTGCAGCGGGTGCTGGATCGGGTGCTGCGGACCACGCGGTTCGACGTCGTCAATCTCGAATTTCCCTATCTGGGCCACTGCCTGTTCCGTCAGGCGCCGGCCGGCGCGACGCCGCCGCGGCTGATCATCGACTCGCATGAGATCGCCTACGATCTGGCGCGGCAGTTCGCCGCCACGGGCGCGAGCCTGGGCCGTCGTCTCTACGCCGGTGCGAACTGGCGCAAGCTGCGCCGCGAGGAGATCGCGGCCTATCGCGAAGCCGATGGCGTCTATCTCTGCAGCGCGGACGACGAGAAGCGTCTGCATGACGACATTCCGAACGCCCGCACTGCGGTCATCCCCAACGCCGCCGATGTCGAGTTCTATCAGCCGCGCAGCACCGACCCCGCGCCCGACGGCCGTACGCTGGTCTATTTCGGCTTGCTGTCGACGGTGCCCAACATCGATGCGGTCACGCATTTCGTGCACGACATCTGGCCTCGTATCGCCGCCCGGCACCCGGATGCGCGCTGCAAGATCATCGGCGGCCGGCCGCCGCCGGCGTTGACGGCGCTGGCCGGGCCGCGGATCGAACTGACTGGCTTCGTGCCGGACCTGCGGCCGCACCTCGCCGCGGCAGCGGCGGTGATCGTCCCGCTGCGGCTCGGTGGCGGCACGCGGCTGAAGATCGTCGAGGCCATGGCGATGGGCAAGGCGATCGTCTCGACCAGCCTGGGTGCCGAGGGCATCGAGGCGATGCCCGGCCGCGACATCCTCATCGCAGACGAGCCCGACGCCTTTGCAGATGCGGTCAACGGGCTGCTCGCCGAGCCCGATCTTGCGGTGCGGATCGGCGGCGCGGCGCGGCAGGTCGCGGTCGAGAAATATGCCTGGAGCGCGGCCGCACAAGCGCTCGAAGACTTCTATTGCGAGATCCTGGAGACCCGTTCGTGATGAAGGCCGTGCTCATCGGGGCAGGGCAGATCGCCCGCCAGCATCTCGCCTGCCTCAACACCTTGCCGGGCGTTCAACTGGCCGGCATCTGCGACCTGTCGCCGGCAACGGCGGAGGCCGCGGCCGAGCGTTACGCGATCCCGTCCTGGTTCACCGATCATCGCACGATGCTGCAGACGGTGCGGCCCGATGTGGTGCACGTGACGACGCCACCGACCTCGCATTTTCGACTCGCGATGGACGCGCTCGAGGCCGGCGCGCATGTGATCGTCGAGAAGCCCGCGACCTCGACCTTCGACGAGCTGCAGACCCTGACCTTGCGCGCCAAGCAGACCGGCCGCCATGTCGTCGAGGACTACAACTACGTCTTCAACCGGGCGCCGCAGGAGATACTCCGTCGCATCGAGACCGGCGAGTTCGGTGCCGTGACCCATGTCGACGTGCTGATCTGCCTCGACATCCTCGGCCCCGACGGCTTTGCCGATCCGAATTCGCCGCATCCGGCGCTCAAATTGGCGGGTGGTGCGATCGCCGACTTCCTGCCGCATCTCGCCTCGCTGTCGCATGCCTTCGTCGGCCCACACCGCAAGGCGGAGACGGTCTGGAGCAAGCGCAAGGCCTCGCCGCTGCCGTTCGACGAGTTTCGCTGTGTGGTCGAGGCCGAGCGCGGCACGGCGACGCTCGGCTTCAGCGCGAGCGCGCAGCCCGATGCGTTCTGGCTGCGGGTCTATGGCGAGCGGATGCAGGCGACCGCCAATCTGTTCGAAACGCGGTTGACCTTCGATGGCCCGCGCAACGTGCCGAAGCCGCTGCGCCCGTTCTTCAGCGGACTGGAGGAGGGCCGCGACATCCGCCGCGCGGCGCTTTCGACCTTGCTGCGCAAGTTCAAGGGCCCAGGCGCCTATGAGGGGCTGTGGGAGTGCCTGGCGCGCACCTATCAGGCGCTCGGCTCGGGAACGGCCTTGCCGATCACGATCGAGGACGTCCTGGCCGTCAATCGGATGGTCGAAGCGATGAAGCCGACGGAGCAGGCGGACATGAGGAAGCTGGCGATATGAAAGCCCTGGTCACTGGCGCCAACGGGTTTCTCGGCCGGCATGTCGTCGATGCGCTGCTGGCCCGCGGCATCGAGGTTCGCGCCATGGTGCGTCCGGCGACGCGCGTTGACGCCCTTGGCTGGCCGTCGTCGGTCGACATCGTCAGGGCCGACCTGCGCACCTCGCGCGACCTTGCTCGCGCGTTCGAGAATGTGGATGTGCTGATCCATCTGGCGGCCGTGGTCGCCGGCGGCGAGGACGCGCAATTCGCCGGCACGGTAGGCGGCACCGAGCGGCTGCTCGAGGCGATGGCAGGCAGCGCCTGTCGCAGGCTCGTGCTGTGCAGCAGCTTCTCGGTCTACGACTACACTGCGACCCGCGACGTCCTCGACGAAAGCGCGCCGCTGCAGCAGACGCCCGACGTCTACACCCGTGGCGGCTACACCGTCGCCAAATGGTGGCAGGAGCGGGTGACGCGCCGCTACGTCGAGAAGAACGGCTGGGATCTCACCGTGCTGCGTCCCGGCTTCATCTGGGGACGCGGCCACGGCTATCTCGCCGCGCTCGGCCAGCAGATCGGACGCCACCACGTCGTCATCGGGCCGCTGACCCGCATCCCCATGACCCATGTCGAGAACTGCGCCGACGTCTTCGCGCTGGCGGCGACGGATTCGCGGGCGATCGGCCAGACGCTGAACATCGTCGACGGTCCCGGCGAGCGGGTCTGGACTTATCTGTCGGACTACATGCGCGGCACCGGCGAGCGCGGCCTCCGGTTGCCCATCCCGCATTGGCTCGCCAGCAGCATCGTACGGCTGGCGTTTGCGACCGTGTTCAGGCGGGCGACCAAAGTGCCGGCGATCCTGACGCCCAAGAAGTTCGACGCGATGCTCAAGCCGCTGCGCTTCGACAACCGCAAGCTGAGGGAGACGCTTGGCTGGACGCCGCCGCTCGACTACGAACAATGCCTGGCGCGGACCTACGGTCCGCTGCCGGCTGCGGCGCCAGCGCCGGCGTCCTGGTCGTCCGGAACGGCTGCTTCCATTTGAGGGCCGAGATGGTCCTGCGATGCCCGAGGTCTGGTCGCACGCGATCTCGCGCGCGAGGCCGTTCCGTGTCGTCGGTCATTTTGACGTCGCGCGTCTCAAACGGAATGTTCTGATGTGTGGCATCGCTGGGATCATCGGACGGGTTGACGACCACAACCGCGCAGCGCTGCAGCGGATGAACGATGCCATGCTCCATCGCGGTCCGGATGCCGGGGGAGTCTGGACCTCGCCCGCGGACGAGCGTGGCTGGGGCGCGCTGCTGGCGCACCGCCGGCTCGCGATCCTCGATCTGTCGCCCGCCGGTGTGCAGCCGATGACCGATCCGGTCACCGGGCATGTCATCGTCTTCAACGGCGAGATCTACAATTTTGCCGACCTGCGGCAGCGCCTCGTCGCCGGCGGCCAGCAGTTCAGCTCGACCGGCGATACGGCGGTGATGCTGCGCGCGCTCGGCCTGCATGGGCCGGAGGCGGTGGCATGGTTGCGCGGCATGTTCGCGTTCGCCTGCTGGGATCCGAAGGAGCGCCGGCTGCTGCTGGCGCGCGATCCCCTCGGCATCAAGCCGCTGTACGTCGCCCGCGCGTCGAAACCCGACGCGGGCTGGTCGGTGGCCTTCGCATCCGAGCTGCGTGCTCTCCTGGCATCCGGCCTTCTGGGCAGGGCCCAGCTCGATCCGCAGGCCGTCGCCAGCGGCGTCTGGAACGGCTTCGTGGTCGGTCCCGGCACGGCGGTGAAGGGCGTCGAACTGCTGCCTCCAGGCCATCTCACCACGTTCGACGGCGTCGGCAACATCATCCGCGATGAGGATTTCTGGTCGATCCCGGAGCGGGCTCCGGACCCGACGATGGACGAGGATCATCTTGCCGAGATCCTCGAGGAGGGGCTGAGGCTGCATCTCGCCAGCGACGTGCCGCTCGCAGTGTTTCTCTCGGGCGGCATCGATTCCTCGGTCATGGCCAATCTGGCGCAGCGCGCGGCCACGGGTCCGATCCACACCTTCACGCTTGCTTTCGAGGAGCAGGAGCTGAACGAGGGGCCGATCGCGCGCCAGATCGCCGCCGCCATCGGCACCGAGCATCACGAGGTGGTGCTGACGGAGCAGCACTTCGTCGACAACCTCGATGCCGCGCTCGACAGCCTGGACCAGCCGACCTTCGACGGCCTGAACTCATACTTCATGTCGCACGCCATCCGCGGCGCAGGCTTCACGGTGGCACTGTCGGGGACCGGCGGCGACGAGCTGTTCGGCGGCTATACGTCGTTTCGCGACCTGCCGATCCTGCAGCGATGGTCGGAGCGCACGGCCTGGGTGCCGGCCGGCGTCAAAGCCGCTGCGGCGAAGCTGGCCGCGCAGATGCTGTCGCCGTCGCGCGGAACGGTGGCGCCGCAGACGCGCTGGGCCAAGCTTCCGGAGATGGTTCGACGCGGCGACGATCTTCTGGCGCTCTACCAGATGGCCTATGCGCTGTTCCTGCCCGGTTTTCAGCGCGAGCTGCTCGCGCCTGATCTCGTCGATACGCTGACAGATGGGCTGCCGGCCGCGATGAGAGCGAAGATCACCGCGGAGACGCGCGCGCGCACTCCGCTGTCGGCGATCAGCGTCATGGAGCAGCGCCTGTTTCTCGGCGAGCGCCTGCTGCGCGACAATGACGTGGCGAGCATGGCGGCCTCGCTGGAGCAGCGGGTGCCGCTGGTCGATCAGGTGCTGTTCGAAAGCGTCGACCGGCTGCCCGATGCGACGCGCTACGCGCCGCTGCGAAGCAAGGCGATGCTCAGGCGGATCGGCCTGCGTGGCCTCGATCCGTCGCTGTTCGACCGGCCGAAGAGCGGCTTCGTGCTGCCGCTCGATCGCTGGATTCGGCGCGGCCTGCAGGATGCAATGGACCGGACCCTGCGGGACCCGCAGGCCGTTGCGCCGGTGGGGCTGGACCCCACGGCCGTGGAGCGCCTCTGGCGCGCCTTCCTCGATGGGGCGCCGGGGATCTATTGGTCGCGCATATGGTCGATCTACGTGTTCGTGCGTTGGTGCCACCGTCATCGCGTCTTCCGCTGACGCGCGATCGACATCACGAGAATCGGCCGCATCGAGGCGCGCGTGCTCAGGCCTCCGGCATGACGACTCCGCCGCACACCGGCACGCGAACGCCGGTCACGAAACCGGCGAGGTCCGAGGCCAGAAACGCGATCATGTTGGCGACGTCCTGATCGTAGCCGCGCCGTCCGAGCGGCACGGACCGCTCGTAGAGCGGCTGCACCTCGTCACGGTCACGACGGTCCTTGTCGGAGACGACCCAGCCCGGGGCGACCTGATTGACCGTGATGCCATGCGGTCCGAGCTCCCGCGCCAGGGACCGCAGCATGCCGTCCATGGCGCATTTGGCCGCCGTGTAGGGCGCGCGATTGGGCAAGGCCAGGCTCGTCATCTCCGTGCCGAGAGAAATCAGGCGTCCCCATTTTCGCTCGATCATCGGGCCGGAAAACACCCGCGCGGTCGCCCAGGCCTGCAGGACCGAGGAGCGAAACACCTTGTCGAACTGGTCGGGCGTCTGCTCGACGACGGGACGTTCGTCGTACCATGTCACCGCATTGTTCACGACGATGTCGACGGGGCCGAGCACACCCTCGGTGACGCGGCGCATGGCCTGCACATCCTCGAGCTCGGCAACGTCACCCGAAATGGTGCAGGCGTGCTGCGGCTGGAGCTCGTTCAGCTCCTCGCACAGCCTCTCCGCAGCAGCGCGCGCCGTCAGATAATGGATGGCGACCTTTGCACCACAGGCCGCCAGTGTCCGGGCGATCGGGCGGCCGAGCTCTCCCGCCGCTCCCGTGACCAGCGCGACCTTGCCCGAGAGATTGATCTGGAGCGGGGACCTCAACGGTCGCAGTGCCGGATCGTCCGGCAGGGGACCGAGCGTATGTCGTCGAATTCGTCGTGCAACTGCGCTCGCGATCCGCATCCACCCGTCCCCGAAAGTATTCATTGGTCGGGGTCGCAGTATTAAATGCGGGACTAATTATTTAAACTGCACAATTTGACGCATTTGTGCAGCAGGCGATGGAGCGGTGAAGGGGTGCCGATGCGCTCAGGATGCGCGCGGCGTCGGACTCTCGGCGAGACGGTTGCCGAGCCGCCAGTCTGCGCCGGACGCGTCCTGCGCTGCTCTCGCAGCAGGCGCCGGCCTGAACTTGCGCCGGAGCTGTCTGAAATACGGCTCGATGAAGCGCTCGATCGCCGCCGCGTAGATGACAGAGATCAGGAGCGCGAGCGGAAACAGCAGATAGGGCTTGGCAGCGATCGCGGGCAGGTTCTTGTCGATCGTCCGGATCACGACGTTGTGGATCAGATAGATCGCATAGGAATAGGTGCCGAGCGTCATCACCCAGGAGCGGTTGAGATGACGAAACAGCGGCGCGTCGGCGAAGCGGACTGCGAAGTAGAACAACGGCATCAGCGCCAGCCCCTGAAGGCTGTAGCGGGCGGTCTCCCGGAACACCGCATCACGGTAGACGAGCGAGACCAGCAGCGCCGCCGCGGCGACGGCCAGCAGCGCCCATTGCGCCGCCGACATCCGCCCCGAGGCAGAGCGCTGCCGCACCGGGTTCATGACCAGCGCCAGAATGCAGCCATAGGCGATCGAGTCGATGCGGGTGTCCGAGGCGTAATAGGTGCGGTCGGAGAAGAACCCAGGGGCATGCACGAGATGGATGCGCCAGGCGAGGACGCCGAGGCAGACGAGCCCGAGCAGCGCGCCGATGGTGCGCGGCCGCAGCGCCGATCCGAGCAGCAGCGTCATCAGCAGGGGATAGACGATGTAGAAGTGCTCCTCGACCGCGAGCGACCAGAGAATGCCGGTGCCGTCGGGCACCGTATTGCCGGGATCGAAGAACAGACCGTAATAGTTGGCGAAATACAGCACCTGGGCCGCCAGGCCCTTGACGGTCATTCCGCCGTCCAGCAGGCCGGCGGCGGTGAGGCCGTAGGCGATCGCCAACGACAGCAGCAGAGGCGGCATCAGCCGGAACACGCGCCGCGCATAGAAGCTGGGAACGTCGAGCGCGCCGGTGCGCTGATGCTCGGCCAGCATCAGCGTGGAGATCAGGAAGCCGCTCAGGAAGAAGAAGATGGTGACGCCGAAGCCGCCGGGGACCATGGCCTGAAGCCCGGAATGGCCCAGGACCACGATCAGCACCGACAGCGCGCGGATGCCGTCGAGTGATGGAATGAGCGGGGATGCGCTGCCATGGGCGTTCGTGCTGCGGGACGCTGCCGGCGCGGTCGCCTCGCCGCCAGGCGCCGTTATCGGCGGCACGGCGGAAGCGGCACGAAAGCGGCTGAGCTCGAGAATCTTGGCCATGTTGTCCAGACGGGGTCGGAGAAACACGTAGCTTCGTCGTCGTCGTGTCAATGCCGCGGCGATCGGCCGCCGAGCGTCATCGCGTGTCGGCCGCGGCGTGGCTGGCGCGCCAGAGTTGGGCCCGCTCCGCGTTGATCCGGGCCGTGGCGGCGCGCTTGCCCAGGCGCAGGCAGGCATGCTGATAGGCGCGGAGGAAGCGGCGGAATTCGAGATCGTCGTAGCGCGGCAGGCCCGTCAGCCAGCTCCGGAAATAGCCCCACAGCATCGCGGTGCTGCCGATCAGGGCGGGATAGGCCGGCAGGTGATAGACCGCCACCGCGAGCTGATACAGCGGCGACGTTCCCATGAAGTACTGGCCGAAACCCTTGCGCAGCCGTCCGGTCCAGATGCCCTTGTGACTGGCGCCCTGCGGCCGCAAATGGATGAAGCGCAGCGCTTCGGTGTCGATGCTCTCGGCGATCCAGCCGAGCATGCGGCAGCGGTGGCAGTCGATGCCGTCCCACATGACCTGGCGCACGAAGCCGCCGATCTCCTGGAAGCAGGCGACGCGGTAGAACTTGGTCATCCCGACCGACATCTCGTCGCCGCAGACCTCCGGCTCCAAGGCGCCGGTCTGCGGGTGGACGAACCACGGCTTGCCCGAGGTGGTCCCGACCCGCGGATCGCTCTCCATCCGCTCCATCAGCAGCTCGAAGTAGCGCGCGGGCAGATCGAGGTCCATGTCGAGCTTGCAGAGATAGTCGAAATCCTCCAGCCGCACGCTCTCCAGGCCGGCATAGAATGCCTCGATCACGCCGGGTCCGACCTTGCGTCCGCCGCGGTCGGCGCGGCGGATCACGCGCAGATAGGGCAGGCGCTGGGCGTACTCGTCGAGAATGGCCGGGGTGTCATCGGTCGATCCGTCATCCACCACGATCCACAGCGCCGGCGGCACCGATTGCGCAGCGACGCTGTCGAGAGTCCGGCGGAGATATTGGGCCTCGTCCCGGCAGGGCGAGATGAGCAGGTAGCGGCGCGATGGCGTCACGTATCAAATCCCTTGCCGAAGGCGGAAGATTGGGACGAAGCTCTGCCGAGCAGGGCGTCGCCGGCCGCCTTTCAATAAATTAAATCGTGATTTAATATTATGTCATGGCGCGTGTCAAAGTCATGGTGTTTTTAAATCGGCGCCCGTTTTGGCTGTGTGACCGGTCCTGCGAGAGGTTCTCATGGATGACATCGGCCTCGTGATCCCCGGCTGCACCCAGGCTTCGTCCCGGCCGGTCGCGCGCGTGACGCGCCGGATCGACGCCGCCTGCATCCGTGCGCTGTTCACGGCAGCGCTTGCCCTGCTGTTCCTTCGCGGCGTTGCCGCGGCCGCCGAGCCGACCGCGTCCACCGGGCCGTCACTGGCCGGCAATCTGCTGCCGGTGGAGCGTCTCGCCGCCTGGAATCCCGGGCTGATGTCAGCCGGCGGTATTCCGAACCGGACCATCATTTACCGCACGCTGTCTCCGAGTGGGAGAGACGACAGCAGCGCGATTCAGGCTGCCTTGACCGCTGCACCCGCCGGCCAGGTGGTGATGCTCGGCCCCGGGACGTTCATCGTCAACGAGCCGCTCCTGATCAGCCGGCCAGTGACGCTGCGCGGCGCCGGCGCAGGCGCGACCAGGCTGGTGAAAACCAACGGTGCGCGGGCACGAACGCCGGTCGTGATTGCCGGCACCAAGGGAATCCTGACGCCGGTCGACCCGAGCTCGTACAGCTACGACGCCAAGCCTGTCATCATCGTCGGACCTTCGCGCTGGAACAATGGCCCCGACAGCAGCGCGTCGCAGGACCTGTTGGCGGACGGCGATCAGGGGACGTCGACCGTCGCCCTCGCCAGTGCCGCGGCCTTGAAGCCGGGCGATTTCGTTCTGCTCGACGAGGTCTCAGGCGCATCGTGGCAGGCGACGCCGGCGGGTTTTCCAGCGGGAGCGAAGGTCTGGCAAGGCGACCGCGTCGCCTGGAACATGCACTATCCGGTTCAGCCGGGCGACGACAATGCCGGTGCCAATGCCGGAGGTCCCTATGACCAGGCTCCCGGCGTGTTGCCGAAGTCGATGTCGTGGTTTGCCCGGACCGACCGGGCGACCGCCGAGATCAAGGAGATCGCCTCGGTGACCGGCAGCACGGTGACATTCACCTCGCCGCTCACGATCAGCTATCGCCGGGATCACCAAGCGCAGCTCACGCCTTATAGCACCGACCCGAACAGCGGTCGCCACGCCGCCAACAATCGCGACATCCACGTTGCCAAGGTGGGCGTCGAAGATCTGAGCATCGTCGGCGGGGCGGACGGCGCGTTGCGGTTCGAAGCCGCTGCTTATTCCTGGGCCAGATCCGTCGAGGTGACGCAATGGCTCGGCGAGGGCGTGGCGATCGACAATTCGTTCCGGGTCGAGCTCCGCGACTCCTACATCCACGCCGGCTCGTGGCCGCAGCCGGGCGGCGCCGGATACGCGATCAGCCTGGCGACGGGCTCCTCGGAGGTCCTGATCGAGAACAACATCCTCGTCGACGTCTGCAAGAACATGGTGTTCCGGTCGTCCGGCGCCGGCAGCGTCGTCGGCTATAACTATGCCGACGACTCGTTCGATTTCGACAATCCCGGCTGGGTCGAGGTCGGCATCAACGCGTCGCACATGGCCGGCGCCCATCACGTCCTGTTCGAAGGCAATCTGTCCCACAATGCCGACAGCGACTACACCCATGGCAACGCGATCTATCTGACCTTTTTCCGCAACCATCTCACCGGCCAGCGCCAGCGCTTCGTCGATCGTTCGGGCGTTCGAGCCGTCGGTCTCGCCTATGGCTCGTGGTGGGATTCGTTCGCCGGCAATGTGCTGGGCCGACCTGGACGCATGAGCGGTTGGAGCTACGACGATCCATCGATGCGGGCCGGAACGGCGGTTTGGGGGCAGGGCGGTGTCGGCAACGTCTGGGTGCTTGGCTACGACCCGGAGCGATGGACCATGGCGCCTGATCCGAAGACGCTGGCCACGGTGATCCGCGGCGGCAATTTCGACTATCTCACCGGCAAGGTGGTCTGGACGGACGCTCTCGCGGCGCAGCCGCTGCCGGCGTCGCTGTATCTGAGAGCCAAGCCCGGCTTTTTCGGCAGTCATCCGTGGCCCTGGGTGGACCCAACCGGGGATACCAAGCTGCATACGTTACCGGCCAAGGCGAGATTCGATGCGGGCGCGCCATTCGCGGCGGCGCCGGGATCAACGCAATAGCGCTGGCGTGACGCTTCAACGGGCCTCCCGTCAGGTGCGGACGCCGAGCCGTGGCCGCCAAGCCGGCCGTGTACGGCTCCAACGAGCCGACCGCCTGTTCGCCGGCTGAGCGGCGGGCATGCTCTGTTGCGACCTCCGCCAGTATCGCGCGGCCTCGACCGTGACGAGCACGAATACCACCCAGGTCACGTCGAACGCGCGCAGCCACAGGGTTTCGAGCAGGTTATAGAGCATGACGAACAGCGCGACGGACAGCAGGATCCACGCCCGCTTGTAGTCGTGCTTCATCACGCGGCCGATGACGTGAACGGTGGCCGCCAGAAACACGAGGAGAAAGGCAAAACCGACATAGCCAAGTTCCAGCATCGCATCGTAGTAGCCGTTGTGGGAGTTCGGCATGGCCTTCACCCAGCCGGGTGCATCGGTGATGCTTGGTGCGTCGGCACCGACCAGCCAGAAGCTCTGATAGCCCCATCCCAGGAGCGGCCTCTTCGCGATCTCCAAGTTAGAGAAGGCCCATATGGTGGTTCGGCCGGTGAAGCTGGAATCACCCGTCAGCAGATAGGCGATGCGGCTGGTCGTGAAGCCCGCGAGCTCGCCGACCACGAAGTAGCCGAGGATGATCGCCACCAGGATCAGAAGCGGTGCAACCCGCAGCGTTCTCGCAAGCGCCAGCGTCAGGATGGCCAGGATCGGGGCGACCAGAGCGAGGCCGAGCGCGGTCTTCGAGCTCGAGAAGAAGATCAGGACGATGGCACCGACGGCAACGACGATCCCGAGCGCGCGGCGCGTTCCGGGATAGAGCAACTCGTGAACCGAGAGCAGGAACGCAATGGCGGCAAACTCGCCCAGCAGGTTCTTGCCCGAGAAGTAGCCCTGGTAACCGATGTCGACCAGCGCGTTGCCGTACTGCGCGTAGGTCGCGTAACCGCCGGGGATCAGCAGAACATTGAGGATCACCCCTGCTGCAAAGCAGAGGAACACGCCGCGCAGGATGTCGGCGCTCGGCCTCGATAGCAGGGCGGGCAGCACGATGGCGGTGAGGACCATCGCTTCCTGGACGAAACGGACGAAGGCGAATTCGGGTTTGAATGCCCACGCGATGCTGGCGCCGGCCAATCCAAAATAGACGCAGAGACTGATGATGTTGGGCGCAGCGGCAAGCCGCTCGCCGCGGGCGAGGCGTTGCATCGCAACGACGATGGCGATGGCCGCGAGGACAGGCCAGAAGATCCGGTTCTCGATCCGGCTCTCGAGCAGGCCCTGGAGCCCGGGCGACGGCGGGAAGCCAAAATAGATCAGCGGCTGAATGAGGGACGAGTAGGCGAAGGCGAGGACCGGAATCAGCGCGCAGACATCGAACGTCCCCGCGGAGGCGCGCGGCCCGGCCGACATCGACGTCGTCGCTGAAATTCTCGGCATCGATCTCACCAGGATATTCGAACGGCGCGGCCCCGGCAGCCGCCGGGAATACCGTCCGTGAACATTATCCGGAGATGCAATTAAATAAAAGGACTTCGACGTGCGCCGGGAAGATATTGCTGCAGCCGCGCCGCAAATCTGCCCTGGCATTTACAAATAAACCGTATTAAATAAATGGTATGATTTAAAATTAAATGGTGGCTTTTGGGTCGCACGTTATTCGGTCGGGGAGGTGCGGCAGGGATCCGCAACCCGGAATCCTCGTGCGGCGGGCAGATTGAGGGAGAGCGGCGGATGCTGACCACGCATGAATTGCAGGAGCCGGGATCCCCCCTTTATCGCGTGGGGCGCTCCGGGGCGGGTCGCGATCGGCCGGAGGTCGATGCTGCCGCCCTGGCCGACGCCGCGATTCCCGACGACCTCGCGCGCGACGTCTATTGCGTCCTCGGAATACCGGTCGATGCCATCGGCATGCGCGGCGTACTGCGCCGCATCCGCGACGCTGCCCGACGCAGGAGCCGGCTTCTCATCTCGACTCCCAATCTCAACTTCCTGGTCGCCAGCCAGTCGAACAGGAGCTTCAGGGAGTCGCTGATCCTGAGCGATCTTTGCACGGTGGACGGCATGCCGGTGGTCTGGATCGCTAGGCTGCTTGGGATTCCGATCAAGAGCCGGACGGCCGGCGCCGATATCTTCGACGCGCTGAAGTCGGAGGCCGCGCCGGCAAACGCGCTGAAGCTCTTTCTTTTCGGTGGCCCGGAGGGGGCCGCCGAACGGGCCGCCCGGACGCTGAACGGCCAGTCGGCGGGATTGCAGTGCGTGGGCTGGTTGAACCCCGGCTATTTGTCGGCCGAGGAGTTGAGCCGGGATCACATCATCGACGAGATCAATGCCAGCGGGGCGGACTTCCTGGTTGCCTCGCTCAGCAGCGTGAAGGGACAATCATGGCTGCAGCGCAATCATGAGTGCCTCGAGATTCCAGTTCGCGCCCACCTCGGCGCCGCGCTCAACTTCCAGGCCGGGACGGTGAAGCGCGCACCGGCGATCCTGCGCCAATCAGGCTTCGAGTGGCTGTGGCGCATCAAGGAGGAGCCCTATCTCTGGCGCCGCTATTGGAACGATGGCACGGCGATGCTCGGCCTCATGCTCACCCACGTGTTGCCGTTCGTGGTGTGGACCTGGTGGATGCGCCGCACGCATGAGCGGGGTGAGGCGCTGACCATCACGCAGGACTATGGGACGCGCGCGGTCACGCTCAGCCTGTCGGGGCCCGCCGATGCGCGCCACGTAGACCGGGCCATTCCGGTGTTCCGCGCCGCTTCGGCGTCCCGCAAGCCGGTCACGATCGATTTCTCGAACGTCTGCGCCATGGATGCGCGCTTCCTCGGATTGCTGCTGATGCTGAGGAAGCAATTGGAAGCCCAGGGCTGTACCGCGACCTTCGTGGGCGTTTCGCCGCTGATGGCCCGCATCTTCCGCTTCGGCGGTCTGGACCAGCAATGAGAGGGGGAGGCCTGTCATCGGTCGCATCACGGCTTCAGCAGTCGGTGGTTCGATGATCGCCGCCGCGACGCTTGCCCGCGTTGCGAAGGATTGCCTGAGCCGTCAGTCCGACCGGCGCCCATCGGCTGACCGTCGCCCATGGAGCGACGTGTATTCGGAGATTGAGCGGTGAGCGCAGCAGGCCAGAAGAGGCGCGAGCTTCTGATCGACTTCTATCGAAGCTGCGCGATGTTGTTCGTATTCTATCATCACACGGCCAACGTCTTTCCGGACTCCGTCGATCTGTTCACGAAATTCAACCCCTTCGCCGAACTGTTCGTCGTGATCTCGGGGTTCATGGTCGGGTACGTCTATCTGCACAAGGAGAGGCACGGAGAGCTCCTCGCCCGCGGCTTGAAGGTGCTCGCCGCCTATTTCGTCATCTCGGTGCCGGTCGCGGTCGGCATGGCTGTTCTGGGGAACAAGCGAGAGCCGGTGGGGCAGGCGATTTTCGACGTGCTGACGTTTCAGTCCGAGCCGACCGCCATCACAATCCTCAAGTTCTACGGGCTGATGTTCCTGCTGCTGCCGGTGATCCTGCCGATGTTCAAGCGCGGCAGGCTCCTGGTGCTCGCGTCGTCGGCTGCGATCTTCGTGGCCTCCACCTGGTTCAGCAACACGAGCACGGCAGCCAAGCTCGAGAGTCCCGCCATCATTCTGTTGCTGTTCTCGCTCCAAGCGCAGATGTTCTTCGTGATCGGTATCTGGCTCGGAGATCTCCATCGGTCCAACCGCTTGATCGGACCCGCGTTCTATACGGCGCTGGCGGGGATCTTCACCTTCGGGCTGCTGCTCGATTACAGCCTCGGCTTTCCCAGCAACGGCGAAAAATACCCCTATCGGTTCGACAAGCTCCTCAACCTGCTTTGGACATTGCCGCTGCTGTTGGCGCTGCTGTGGGCGGTGTTCGCGCGCACCCGGCGATCGCCGGCGGTCTCGCTCATCCTCAACGTCGGCCAGAACTCGCTGATCGCGTTCCTCGGGTCGGAGGTGGTGCGGCAATCGGTCAAGCTCGCGCTCCTCCTGGGCGGCGTCCACCCGCAGGTTTACGGCCAGACCGTGATGGGCCTGTTCGATGTCGTCCTGGTCACCGCGGTGCTTTGGCTCTACCGGGCGCACTGGCTGAACCGCCAGACAATGCTGCACCCGCTCAGCGGGCCGTAGCCGCATCTTTCGCCTGAAAGTGTTGCCCTGATGCGCTTGTTCGAATCCTCCCGGGCGGCTTAGCTCATCGCTAACCAATGGCCGCTAGCCTCTCGAAACGCCCGAGGAGGCATGAACTGATGTGGGTGATCGCGCTTCATTTTACAGCCGGGGTGGTTGCCGGGACGATGTTCACGGTTCGCACGCTGCTGGCGCTCGCCGCGATCGTCTTCATGGAGTGCATCGCGGCGTCGATCATCAGCGGGCTGCCGGCCGTGCTCTATGCCGGCGCCGGTCTGATTGCAGTCCAGGTGGGCTATCTCTCGGGCGTCTATGTCCGCAGCGCTCTGGAGCGTGCCGGCATCGCCCATCCCTCCATTCGCCCCGAGCACCAGCGCTGACCGTCGATCGATTTCCGTTGCCGGCCGCGGCCCATGGCGCGCACCGGCCGGCGCGCGCTGATCGACCTACTCGGCCATCACGCTCCCGTAACGGGCGTAATATTTGTGGTTGTAGTAGTCGCCGAAATGATTGGCGTAGCGCTTCAGCGCCTTCATGTTCGTCTTGTTGAGCACGACGCCGAACAGAGCATCGTAGACGTTGGGAGCCGTGTTCAGCGCGTGCTCGACCACCTCGGCCGGCGTGCGCCCCCATTCCACGACGAGGACGAAGCTGTCGAGCAGCGCGGAGATGGCGCGCGCGTCGACAACGGGCGCGAGCGGCGGAAGATCGACGATGACGTAGTCATAGGCTGCCCGCAGCTGCTCGAACAGCTTGCGCATCTGCTCGTTGCCGAGGATGTCGCTGGTGTCGCGCTGCATGGCACCCGTTCCCGGCAGGAAATCCAGGCGCGTCAGCGGGTCGGTCCAGACTGCGTCTGCGAGCTGGCATCCTCCCAGGACGATGTCGGCGATCCCAGTGCTGGCATCGGGGGCCAGCATGGCGGAAAGCGACGGATTCCTGAGGTCGCAATCGACCACGATCACACGCTTGCCTGAATTTGCGATGAGCTGAGCCAGCGACGCGGCGATGATCGACTTGCCTTCGTTGGGCAGGGCGGACGTCAGTCCGAAGACCTTCCGCGACGTCGGGCTTGGATCCTGGTCGATGGCGACTTTCAACGAGCGGATGGATTCGGCGAAGCGCGATGTGGGCATGGCGGATGCGGCCCAGCAGGTTCCGGGGCCTCTCGTCACCATTCGCGGGCTGGAATCGGGTTCGACCTTGGAAACGGCGTTGACTGTCGCCTTCTTGGTGAACCGGTCGACCTCGCCTCGTTTGAGCAGAGGGACGACCGAGAGGCAGGGCAGGCGCAGGCGATCCTCGACCTGGTCGGTCGTCCGAAAGCTGCGGTCCTTGACTTCTGCGAGCAGGCCGAGGCCGCCGCCGAGCGCCAGGCCCCCGAACAGGCCGAGCGCCATCAGCACGATGGACTTCGGCTTGATCTTCTTCTTCGGCGGCGTGGCCGCTGAGATCACCCGCGCCTTCGCAATCGGGAAGGAGCCCTGCTGGACTGAGCCCATGTAGCGCTGAAGAAAGGTGTCGTAGAGCGTGCGATAGCTCTTGGCGCTGGTCTCCAGCTCGCGGAGGCTGAGCTCGGCCGCCCTGGTATCCTGCGACCGGACAACGGCCTGTGCAAGCTGCTTCTCGATCTCCTGCTGCTGCTGCTTGGACTCCTCGTAATCGTGCTTGGCGACGTCGGCAAGGCGCCGCACCTCGTCGACGATAGCCTGGCGGATGCTCTTCATCGTCGCGCGAATATTGACGACCGCGATATGATCCTTGCCATATTTGGCGGAATACTCGTACTCGCGCTTGGCGTTATCGAGGTATTGCTGACGCAAGCTGTTGATGATGAGCGTGCTGTTCGAATTGCTCAAGGAGAGACCGTCGGGCGGATTGACATTGCCGCTGAGCTCTGCCGGGGAGAAGTCGGAGACCGCGGCTACGCGGTCGATCGTCATATCGGCACTGCTCGTCGCGAGCATGTCGTCGAACCGATTGAGCCGGGTCATCAGCGAGGCGGTACGCGTGCGCACTGCCACCAGACGGTTGGTGAGCTCGGTGACCTGCTGCTGGTCCATGAACCTGCCGTCGGCCGAGACGATGTTGTACCGGCTTTTCAGCTCGTTCACGGAACGTTCGGTCGCGGTCGCGTCGTTGCCGAGATCCTGCAGGCGGTCGTGAAGCCAGGCGGTGATTGTGCGGTGCTCGTTCGCGTCCGCCTTCAACTGCTGATCGAAATACTCCTTGACGATGGCGTTGGCGATCATCGCCGCCCGATTGGGGTCGCTGGCGCTGAAATCGACCTCGACGACCGTGCTCGTGCCAATTCTGAAGGCGTTCATTCTGCGCTGGAATTCGTCGAGGAGATCGTCCATCGAGGGCGCGTTCGGCTGCGGCGCCGAACCCACGAGACGGCGAACCGCATCAACCGCACCATGCAGCGGGCTGGCTTTGCCGTTGAAGTCGGGATCGTCCGCCAGATTGAGCTTGTCGATGACCGCTGTCGCGATCGACTTCGATTTGAGAATCTCGATCTGCGATTCCATGTCGAGCGGCGGCTCGTCCTGAACGGGCGGTTGCGGCTGGACGACTGCGGCCTTCGAGGTGGTGCCCAGCATGATCTTGACGTCGGCCGAGTAGGTGGGCGGCAGGATTTTCAGCAGGGCGAAGCTCGCCAGGAGCGAAAGCACGGTGGTGATCGCAATCACCAGATAGTGCCGGCGCAGGAATCCCAGCGCCATGTCGAACGGTCCGGGTCCGCTACGTTCCCAACCTTGCTCCTGTGGGGAGGGGTAGGTAACCGTGCTCGCGTTGGGATTGTGCAGCATGTTTGTGGGGCTTTTCAGTTGCGCTTCGGACGTCAGAGCCGCCCGGTTTGCCTGCGAGAACGAGGATTTTGTTTTATAACCATTAAATGATCTGGGAGTGCCGCGCGATTTAATTTATATTAAATCTGATTTTGCTCAGCAAGTGGCTCTGCAAAATTAAATGTCGCCGGCGTGCAGGACATGCCTTGCGCTTGCGGCGGCTTCTCGGCCGGCCAATGCCGGCGTCGCGGTTGGCCGCATACCGGTATTTGGCTGCCGCGTAACGGCTTGTAACAGTCGCTCCCGGCCCATTGCCAAGCTACGGGTTTTGGGCATCAGTCCTGGCGATGAGCATGCCTGCGGCCACGCTTTTGATGGTGGAGGACGACCCGGAGATCAGCCGGCTCGTCAGCGATTTCATGCGCCGGGAAGGGTTCGAGATCGAGGTCGCCGCCACGGCGCCGGCGATGGATGCCGTGCTGCGGCGGCGGCGGCCCGATCTCATCATTCTCGACCTGATGCTGCCGGGAGAGGACGGGCTTTCGATCTGCCGCCGGCTGCGGCAGAGCGACGACATTCCCATCCTGATGCTGTCGGCCAAGAGCGACGAGATCGATCGCGTGGTCGGGCTCGAACTCGGCGCCGATGATTACATGGTCAAGCCGTTCGGGCCGCGCGAGCTATTGGCCCGCGTTCGGGCGCTGCTGCGGCGCACCCAGGCGAGCCCACCGCGTGACGCGAGCCGGCGTTTCGGTTTCGACCGGTTCGTACTCGACGTCGATGCCCGCAGCATCGAGATCGTGGAGGCGCAGGCCGCGCCGATCCAGCTGACCTCGGCGGAGTTCGACCTGCTCGCCTGCTTCGTGCAGCGGCCACGGCGGGTGTTGAGCCGCGACCAGATCCTGGACTGGACGCGCGGCCGCTCCGCCGAGCCGTTCGACCGCACCGTCGACATGCTGATCTCGCGGCTGCGGCGCAAGCTCGATGCCGCAAGCCCAGGAACGAACCTGATCACCACCGTCCGCAACGGCGGATACCTGTTCACGGCGACGGTGAGGCCGGTGGCGTGATGATGCGGCTGACGCTTGCGATGCGTATCGGCCTCATCGTCATCATTGGTCTGCTCGCGATCTGGATCGTCACCCTGGCGCGATTCTACCGCGCCCGGACCGCGGACCTCGAAGGCGCGACGCCGCCGCCGACGCGGCTGGCCGCGCTCGCCGAACTGATCGAACGAACGCCCGGGACTGAGCGGGGCAGGGTCCTCGATGCCGTGTCCTCTGACCGCTTCGAGGTCCGGCTGGTCGGACCCGACGCGGCGGTCCGCCTTCCGCGCACCGAGCCCGCGCCGGTCCGGTCCGGATTGCGCGACGCCTATGCCGGTGCGCTCGGTGCGCGCCCGCTGACCATCACCTTCGTGCCGGAGCCGGAGGGACGGTGGTTGCCCAGGCTCGCGCGGACGCCGCAGAATGCCCTGGAGTTTCGCATTGGCCTGAACGGCGGCGATGTTCTCGTCGTGGACTCGCGCGCGTCGCTGGTGCTGACCCAGCAGGGGCTGCCGATCGGCTTCGGCGCGGGTCTGTTCGGTACGCTGGTCGCGCTGTTTGCGCTCCTGATCATGCAGCGTGAGACGCGGCCGCTGGCGCGCTTGGCGGCCGCCGTCGACCGGGTCGACCCCGGCGGGGCGGCGGTGCCGCTGCCGGACGTTCGCCGCAATGCGCCCGAGGTTCGCGCCGTGGTGACGGCGTTCGGGCGACTGCAGGACCGGCTCGCCGATCTGATGCAGGCGCGCATGGCGCTGGTCGGCGGCATTGCTCACGACGTTCGCACCTTTGCCACGCGGCTGCGGCTGCGCGTCGACCAGATCCCGGATGACGCCGAGCGGCAGCGTGCCGTGACCGATATCTCCGACATGATCCGCCTGCTCGACGACGCGCTGCTTGCGAGCCGGGCGGGTGCCGGCGAACTGCCGCAGGAGCTCGTTGCCTTCGACGAACTGGTGCGCGCGGAGGTCGAGGATCGCCGCGCGCATCAGGCGCGGGTGCGCTTCGACCATGCAGGCGACGGGCGCGAGCAGCTGATGCTGGGCGACCGCGTCGCGCTGCGTCGTATCGTCGCCAACATCATTGACAACGCGCTCAAATATGGCGAGGCGGCGCATGTCTCGCTGCAACGCCAGCCGGAGCACGCCGTGCTGACGGTCGACGACGAAGGGCCGGGGATTCCCCGCGACCAGCGCAAGGCCATGCTGGAGCCGTTCACGCGCCTGGACACGTCGCGCAATCGCGGCACCGGCGGAGCCGGGCTCGGACTGGCGGTGGTGCGGACGCTGGTGGAGGCCCATCGCGGCAGCATCGCGATCACCGACGCGCCGCGCGGCGCCCGCATCGTCGTGCGGCTGCCGCTGTTTCTCGACGGGCCCGGCGACGTGCATTCCGATCTGACGTGATCGACGGCAGCGTCGCGATCGGGGCGCTGTCCTTAAGTGGTGGCAGCCCGTCATTCTTCTCGTAAAGGTTGAGATGACGACGTAGTCGGCGGGAACGATGCGGCGGCCTCGTCTTCCTTACGCGATGTCGATGATGCGCCCGCTTGATGATCGCGTGGAGATTGTGATAGGTATTCGATGCATCCTCATTGCATCGCCACGCGGATTGAACTGGGCGTGGCGCCGATTTTGTAAACCCATAGTACCGAATGTCATTCAACCGCACGGGCCGCGCGGACCGCGGACCTGTGCGCCGATGGACGACGTCGTTCCGGCTCGCCCGGGCGAGAACGTCCGAGGTCAGGGCAGGATCATCGACATGGCAGCAACAAAGACCCGCGTGGCGATATTGGGCGGCGGCATCGGCGCGTTGAGCGCGGCCTTCGCCTTGAGCGAGATCGATCCGCGCGGCGAGCGCTACGAGATCACTCTCTATCAGCTCGGTTGGCGTCTCGGGGGCAAGACCGCCAGCGGACGCAACGCCAAGCAGGGCCAGCGCATCGAGGAGCACGGACTGCATATCTGGGCCGGCTTCTACGAGAATGCCTTCACCATCCTGCGTGCCGCGCTGAAGGCACTCGATGCACCGCCGAGCGATCCGATCAGGACGATCGATGATGCGTTCAAGCGGCAGAACGAGATCTTCTACGCCGAGTATACCGACGGCCAATGGCTGCCCTGGCCGTTCTGGTTTCAGCCGGATGTCGATGAATCGGTCTATCCCGGCAGGGATAGCCTGTGGGCGCCCGCCGACAACATCGTGCCACCGCTCTCGACCCTGCTGCTGCGGACCATCGCGAGCATCATCTTCAACCTGAACTACTATCTCGAGGACTGGCCGGGCGACCAGAATGCCGAACTGGCGAAGGCGATCGCCGCCATGCCCGCCGAGCGGCGGGCCCGGCTGGCGGCCGTCTCGCCTGATGGCAAGGGCCATCCGCTGCTGCAGCTGGCCCACCGCGTCGGCGAGAAGCTGCACAGTGACGTCGAAGCGATCCGCCGCGATGCCCAGGGCGACATGGCGGCGCTGCTCCATGCGTTCCGCGGCATCGTCAAGGAGCACCAGACGATCGACGGCCTCGAGGAAGGCCTGCGCCGGCTGTTGATCCTCGCCAATCTTGGCATCTGCATGCTGCTCGGCATCATCGAGAACGACTGCCTGACGGACGGGCTGGAGGTTCTCGACAGATACGAATTCCGCAGCTTTCTGGCGCAGCAGGATGAAGAGGCCGCCAACAACGCCATCGTGACCGCTCTCTATGAATACATCTTCGCCTTTCGCAACGGCTCCCGCGAGCCGTCGCAGCAGCAGGTGTCGGCCTGCTCGGCCGTTCAGGGACTGCTGCGGCTGTTCTTCACCTACAAGGGGGCGTTCTTCTATAAATCCGTCGTTGGAATGGGGGATACGATCTGCACGCCGATCTACCAGCTCCTGGCGCGGCGCGGCGTGAACTTCAAGTTCTTTCACAAGGTCACGAGTCTCGAGCCGACCGAGGACGGCAGCAACATCGCGACCATCCACATCGACAAGCAGGTCGAGTTCGTCGATGGCAGATATGATCCGCTGGTCCTGGTGAAGGACTACTGGTGCTGGCCGTCCGAGCCCAAATGGCAGGAGATCGAGAATGGCGAGTACTACGCGCTGAAGGGCTACAATTTCGAGAACGCCTATGGTCCCCCCAACCCGCCGCAGCCGCCCCCGGCGGCCCGGCTCAGCCTGCAGCTCGGCGAGGATTTCGACCAGGTGGTCCTCGGCATCTCGGTCGGCGCGCTCGATGAGATCTGCCGGCCATTGATGCAGCAGAAGCCGGCCTGGGCCGACATGGTCGGCAATCTCCCCACCGTGCGCACGATGGCGCTGCAGCTCTGGCTCGACTGCGCGGTCGGAGATCTCGGAGGTCCCTATGTGGCGCCTGGACCGTCGCTCGAGACGATGGGACCGATCGTCACCACCTGCAAGCCGCCGCTCGACACCTATTCCGACATGTCGCAATTGCTGCCGGCCGAGGACTGGCCGGCGCCGGGGCCACGCTCGATCGCTTATTACTGCGCCATCATGAGTGACGACAGCGCGCCGAACGACGAGCAGCTTGCCGCGGACTATGTGAAGAACGCATCCAAGGACTGGATGACGTCCTGGCTCGATACGCTGTGGACCAACATCGGCAGCGGCAGCACGTTCCGCTGGGATTTCCTGCACGCGCCGAGCGACATCAGCGGATCGGCGCGGCTCGACTTCCAGTTCTGGCGTGCCAACATCAATCCGAGCGAGCGCTATGTGCTGAGCCTGCCGGGCACGCTGCGGCATCGCATGGAGCCCGGCAAGTCCGGCTACGACAATCTCTTCCTCGCCGGCGACTGGACCCGTGTGCCCGAGATCAACGCCGGATGCGTGGAGGTCGCGGCGATGTCCGGCCTTGCCGCCGCCTCGGCGCTGTCCGGCGTCTACATTCCGATCGTCTCGACCAGTCCGGAACCCTACATCACCAACGCCTACGTCAACTACGCCGGATGGATCACGCTTCCGCCGACGCCGTATATCTGCAACGACTCGACCTTCTACGGCTTCGCCGTACCGGCCGACCTCGGCGCCTGCCAGCGGTTCCTCGACCGCTCCTTCAACCGCGTCGCGGGCCGCGACCAGTTCCGCGTGATGCTGGACATGGCCTTCGTCAACGTCATCCAGGTGCGCAAGAGCCAGGCGGCCACGCCGCCGTTCGCGGAGCAGGGCACCATGTCCGAGACCGATGTCGGGCTGTGGCTCCTGGTCGGCAGCTATGAGCGCGGCGCGGTGCTGCCGAAAACGATCGGCTTCGTGCCGGCCTATCTGTTCGTCGACAATGCCTGGTCGGTCGTTGCGGGGCAGGAGGTCTGGGGCTTTCCCAAATATCACGCGACGATCGCCCAGCCCGGCAGCGCGCCATCGAACGATCCGTTCGACGTCTCGGGACTGGCGATTGCCTGCTACGGGCCGGAGGCCCATGCCTCCCAGCAGCGCATCATCCGAATCGAAGGCACGGCGGGATCGACCCCCACCGCGGCGGGCTCTCCGGCGGATGCATTCCGGCAGCTCTGTGCCGGGGCCGACCAAGAGCGAATGAAGCAGCTCACGACCGGGCCGGGCATGGCGTCGTTCCTGGGCGGCGTCTGGGGCCTGCCGATCCCCGTGTTCTATCTCAAGCAGGCGCGGTCGGCGGACAGTCTCACCGCGGCGAGCTACAAGACGCTGTTGAACGGCGCGCTCGACCTGACGGGGCTGCGCAGCTGGCAATTGCAGTCGGGCAACTGGTCGATCGAGATGAGCGCGCTCGATAGCCTGCCGTTCATTCGCGATCTCGGGCTCGGCACGCCCGTCGACGGCAAGCTCGTCCTGACCGCGACCACGCGCATCTGGGCCGAGATCGATTTCACCGTCGCCAGGGCCTGCCCCATGGCCTGAGCAGGTCGTCACGCCGATTGTCGCCTCGGCGCGTCATCGTCGATGGCGGCGAGCCGCGCCGCCGCGCGGCGCAGGAACGCCGACGCGCCCTGCGCCTCGGCGACCGCGACGGCCTCGCGTAGCGCGGCCGTCACCTGGCCCGGTGCGGTGTCGGGGAGGGCGGCCAGGATCTCGGCGCGCCGCCGATGCAGCGGCGACAGGAAATAGCCGTCGCCATAGTGCCGCGCGGCGTCGATCGCCGCGTCGATCGTCTGCATCGCCTCGGCCGTCTTGCCGACGATCAGTTGCAGACCGGCGACCTCGCCGAGATAGAAGCAGGAGAAATGCATCATGCCGAGCGTCTGGAACGCCGGCAACGCCTCAGATGCCGCCGCCAGCGCCTCGTCCGGAGTCCTGCCGAGATGGCCGCGGGCATGCGCCTGCAGGCTGCCCGCCACCAGCTGATAGAGCGGATAGCCATGGTCACGGCAGATGCGCAGGGCCTCCTCGGTGGCGAGGAGGACATCCTCGTAGTCGCCGCGTGCGAGCTGATAGAAGGCGAGCCACGACAGCGCCCAGGCGAGGTCGAACGGACGTCCGAGCCGGCGCGCATGCGCGATGAGATCGCTGGCGACGGCGGCCGCGCCGGCATCGTCGCCCATCGCATGCAGCACCTGCAGCAGCGAGGCCTGGCCGGCGACCAGCGGATCCTGAGAGGACAGTTGCGGCAGCCGCGCGCCGTCCGATGCCTGATAGAGCTGCACCGCGGCGGCCAGCAGCCGGCGCGCGGCGGGGAGGTCGCCTCTGGCGAAGAGAATGTAGCCCAACGCAACGCCACTCTCGATGCGATGCTCGGGAAGGCCGGTCTGCTCGCCGATTCCCAGGCACAGATGCGCCATCTCCTCGGCACCATCGAGATCGCCCGCGATGATCAGGAAACTGCAGATGCCGCGCAGCACGGCGAACAGGCCGGCGGTGTTGCCGAGTGCGTCGCAAATCGCCCGTGCCTCGGACAGCGCCTTGCCGACCTCGGGCACGGTGTAGCCGCGCGAGGCGGCGAGGCTGACGGCAAGCCCGATCAGGAGCTCGAGCTCCAAGTCGGCGCGCTCGCCGTCGGCGGATTGATGACGCAGCAGGTCGAGCGCCGTTTGCAGATGTCGCGCCGCTTCGACATGCGCGGCGCGCGAGGCGGCGCGCCGGCCCGCGTCCGCCCATAGCGGGATGGCTTCGGCGATCGCGCCACTCTCGGTGAAATGATAGGCCAGCAACTCCGGCTCGGTGTCCCGCGTCTCGGGAAAGCGATCGCGCAGCACCGCGGCGATCCTGCCGTGCAATGTCTGGCGTTCGCGCCGGAGCAGGGACTCGTAGGCGGCGTCGCGGATCAACGCGTGCTTGAACGTGTAGAGGCTGTCGGGCGGCGCGCCGCTGCTCTCCACGAGGCCGGACTTGACGAGCTGATCCAGGCTCTCGCCGAGCCTGGCTTCGGGCTCCGCCACGATGGCCGACAACAGATCGTAGCTGAAGCGGCGGCCGATGGCGGCACCGAGATTGGCAATCCGGCGCGCCGGCCCCAATCGGTCGAGCCGCGCAACCAGGGAGTCCTGCAGCGAGGCGGGAATGGCCACGCTCGCATGGCCGTCCCGTGCGGGCGCCGCGGAGGCTTCGACGACGTACTTCGCCAGCTCCTCCAGGAACAGCGGAATGCCTTCGCCACGGTTGACGATCTGGCGTAGCGTCGCTGCCGGCAGCGCGGCCGAAGCGGCCACATGGGTGCAGATCCGCTCGGCGTCGCCCTGACTCAATCGCCCGAGCGGGAGCCGCGTGACCTTCGGGCTCGCGGCCCAGGGCGGCTCATATTCGAGCCGGGCCGTGACCACGATCAGCCAGCGGCGTTGTGCGGCGCGCTGGATCGCCCGATCGAGCAGCTCGAGCGTGGTCGTGTCGCTCCAATGCGCGTCTTCCAGCACCAGCAGCGCGGGCCCGGTCGGCACCATCATGTCGATCAGCCGGAGCAGCGTCTCCCGCGTGACCTCCGAGCGCTTCTCGACGGTCATCGTCTGCAGCGGATTGTCCGGTTCGGGCGCGACGCCAAGGACGTCGGCGAGCACGGCGCGCGCGGTGGTGTCGGTGACGCCGTGCGCGTTCATGAAGCGATCGAGCTTGTCGCGACGCGTCGCTGCGCCGTCGGTGCGGTCGAAGCCGGCGATGAGCGCGAGCTGTTCCGAGATCGGATACAGCACGCTGTCACAACGGGTGGGGCTGCAGTGCCAGATCATCTGCAGCTGGGAGACGTCGGCCACGCGCCGCCGCAGCTCCTCGACCAGCCGCGACTTGCCGATGCCCGGCTCGCCATGGAGCAGCACCACCTGTCCGCTGCCGAACCGCGCCGCCGCCCAGCAATCGAACAGACGCGCCAGCTCCTGGTCGCGCCCGACCAGGGGGGAGCTTTCGCCGCGAATGCGGGCGTGAAAACGGCTCGCGACGGCGGCTTCTTCCAGCACCTCGAACGCCTCGACCGGTGCGGCGAATCCCTTCAGCGCGAACGTGCCGAGATCGCGGAAGTCGAACATGCCGCGCGCGATGCGCTCGGTCGTCCGGGCCACGACGATGCTGTCGGGGGCGGCGATCGATTGCAGCCGCGCCGCGAGATTCGGCGTCTCGCCGACGATGTCGACCGGGCGGCCGTCGGCGCGGGGCATGAGGTCGCTGACCACGACGAGGCCGGTGGCAATGCCGATGCGCAGACGCAGTGGCTGGCCTTGCGGGGCATCGAGCCGGCCGACGGCGTCGCGCAGCGCGATGGCGGCGCGGATCGCGGTGGCCGCATCGTCTTCCCCCGCACGCGGATAGCCGAAATAAGCGAGCACGCCGTCGCCGGCATATTGCGTGATGGCGCCGCCATGGCGGCCGATGACGTTTTCGCAGGTCGTCAGGAAGGCGTCGATGACGCTGGTCATATCTTCCGGATCGAGCCTGACGGTGAGCGAGACGGAGCCGACGAGATCGCAGATCAGCGCCGTCACCTGCCGCCGCTCGGCGCGATGCATGCCGAGCAGGCGCGAACTCGTCGTCGTATCGGATGACGGTTGTCGCAACACCCCGCCACACCCGCCGCAGACATCGGAGCCCGGTGGATTGGGCCGGCCACAGGTTTCACAATCCATCTGCGTTCGGGCTCCCGGACACGGCTACGGAATGCGAATGAGCGCGAAGCGCGGAGCTGGCGATGCGGGCGCGATCGCGGCGCCCGTATCGACCGACGTCGCGCGCCGAGCGCGAAGCATCGGTTTGCGGTACTGGCATTTCGCGTGCGACCAGGACCGGCTGATCATATTCAACTCATAGCGCATTCGTGGCAGGGTAGCAACGGTGCCGCCATACTCGCGATGGCTCCGGGGAGCGGGGACGATATCGGACGGCTCCCCCGGGTGTCCTCGATGCTGGCGGGACCGTTCAAGCCTGCGACGATTTGACATCAATGTGAAACATCAGGTCGCCTCCCTTGCGGACAGGCGCGCGTGATCGCGCCATCCCGCGGCGGGCGGATCCGTCCGGGTGATGCATCGTGAAGCCCTCGCGAAGCGTGAGGGCGCAGGGAAGGCCGGACCTCGACTGAGGCCCGTGGCCCGCCTGCGAAAAAAATGCAGGCGGCAGGTACCACAGGTCAGCCGGAAACCCGGCCCTCCCTGCGCGATGGCTGAACGGCTGCTTCGCGTTCTCCCTGGTGCGCCGGGCTTTCTGGCCACCATCCCCACGCGAAGCGAAGCCTCAACGTGAGTTGACATCAGCATCGGGATATCAGGACCGCGCGACTTGACCGTGCGTGGCGAATTGTTCGTCGGCGCGAGCAACCCGCGCTGCAATCCACCACGCCCACCGCTCCCCGCCTCGCGTCTCGTGACGACCGCGATACGCCCCTCAGCTCGAGACGGGATGCGGGAATAGAACCATGATTTCCGGAAAAACGAAAGAGAAATATTTTCGGCGCGGGGACTGGACAGGCCAAATCAGCTTGATCGCGCAGCGGAAATCAGTTTCCCGGCGCATTGAGCATCCAGCGGTTGCGCCGCCCGTCCGAACTCGGGATTTGCTGCTCCGACGCTGACACGTCGTCCTGGACTGACAAAGAGGACGACCGAGGCGCTTGGCCGCGCCGCGCCGTCACGGCCAGTCGGCGAAGTTGAGCATGGTCCGTGACTGGCCTTTGGTCCGCTGCGACGAAACACCCTTGCGCCAGGCGCCCGGTGATTGACCGGTGTGCCTGACGAAGAAGCGGTTGAAATAGGCGCTGTCCTTGAAGCCGAGCGCGAAGGCGATCTGCTTGATCGTCGCGGTGGTGGTTTCGAGCCGGGTCGCCGCCTCCTGAATGACGCGCTGCTGAATCAGCGCGCTCGGTGACCGCTGCAGCACCCGGGTGCACAGCGCGTGCAGGCGATCCGGCGTGACGCCGAGCAGCGCAGCGTAGTCGGCGACCCGCAACTGCTGATGAAAGCGTTCCTCGACGAGCCGGCGAAAGCGGCTCAGGATCTCGGCGCTGGAGCCTTGTGCCTCGCCGGCGCTCTCGTCGGCAAACAGCCGCCAGAAGCGCAGCACGCACAGGGTCAGCTCCGATGACATGATCGAGGCCGCGCCGCGCCGTGAGGGATTTTCGATCTCCGCTGCAATCGCCGCCATCGAGCGCGCGATGACCGCGGCGAACTCAGCCGTGACGGAGAAGGCCAGGACGGCCTCGGTGCCTGCGAGGTCGAGATAGGCGGGCTCGGCCGAGGAGGGCAGGTGACGGTGCCAGAGCCCGGAGCGCAGCCGCAGGAGATGCCCGGCGGAACCTGCCGCGACGTCGAGATGCTCGGCCCCTCCCGCCGGTACCCAGACCAGCGCCGCACCGGCCCAGATCTGGATTTCGTCTTCGGCGAAGCGCACCGAGGCCGTTCCGGCGGTCAGGCAGAGCAGGTGGACGAACGGCCGCGCGGCATCCGAGCGCAGGGCCCAGCGCCGTGCCTCGAAATGCGAGGGGATGGCTTCGGCCCCGAGCGCTGCCGGGGTGCCACGGGCCGCCGGCGGCAGCGTCCGAGGCGCGGCATTACGCGCGGTCGTCGCCCCAGAAAAGTGCACTCTTTTACCGGAACTGTCCATTGCGCCACCCAAGCCTGCGGTGTTTCCCTCGTCAAGTCCCGACGACCGCAAACAAAAAACCGCGGACGACGCCGGGGCAGAGGAACGTCACCGATTCACCCGCGCGGTCCGCGCGCGTGAACATGGGAGGAGGACAGAGAGATGACTTCGACCAACCGTCGTCAGGTGTTGCGGATCGCGGGGGCGGCGATCGCAGCCGGCTTTGCCGTATCGGCCGCCCAGGCCCAGCAAGACAAGATCCGCATCGGTTATGCGATCTCGAAGACCGGCCCCTATGCCGGCGGCGCCGGCATCACCACGCTGCCCAACTATCAGCTCTGGGTGAAGGACGCGAACGCGGCCGGCGGCATCAAGCTCGGCGACAAGCGGCTGCCGATCGAGATCGTCGAATATGACGACCGCAGCTCGTCGGAAGAGGCGGTGAAGGCGATCGAGCGCCTCGCCAACCAGGACAAGGTCGACTTCATCCTGCCGCCCTGGGGCACCGGTCTCAACCTTGCGGTCGGTCCGACCTTGAACCGGCTCGGCTATCCGCATCTCGCGGTGACGTCGGTGACCGACAAGGCGCCAGAACTCGCCAAGCGCTGGGCCAATGCCACCTTCTGGCTCGGCACGTCGGCGCAGATCTCCAATGGGCTCGCCGAACTGCTCGGCAAGCTGAAGAGCGAGGGCAAGATCGGCGGCACCGTCGCGATGGTCAGCGTGGCCGACCAGTTCGGCATCGAGCTGGCCGCCGCCGGGCGCGAGGCCTTCAAGAAGGCCGGACTGACCGTCGCCTACGACAAGACCTATCCGATGGGCTCGCAGGATCTGCAGCCGCTGCTCAAGGATGCGATCGCGAGCAAAGCCGATGCCTTCGTCGCCTTCAGCTATCCGCCGGATACGATCGGGCTGACCGAGCAGGCGCAACTGCTCAAGTACAATCCGAAGGTCTTCTATGTCGGCGTCGGCACGGCGTTCCCGCTGTTCAAGGGCAAGTTCGGCGCGGGCAGCGACGGCGTGATGGGCATCGGCGGCTGGAACGCCGACTCGCCCGCGCTCAAGGACTATCTCGCCCGCCACAAGGCGGCGACCGGGCAGGAGCCGGATCGCTGGGCGAGCCCGATCACCTATGCCAGTCTGCAGGTGCTGCAGCAGGCGATCGAGAAGGTTGGCAAGGTCGACCGTACCGCGGTCGCCAAGGAGATCCGCGAGGGCTCTTTCGACACCATCATCGGCAAGGTGAAGCTGAAGGACGGCCTGCTGCAGGAGGTCTGGAGCGTCGGCCAGTGGCAGAACGGCGAGTTCTACGCCGTGGCGCCGGCCTCGCTGCCCGGCGCACGCGCCGCGGTCGTGCCGAAGCCCGAGTGGAAATAGCCGGAACGAGGTCGTGAGCTTGCGGACGCGCGTCAAGGCGCGCGCGTCCGCGGGCCTCGCGCGAGAGGCACCATCCCATGCTGCTGTTCGACATCCTGCTGCCCGGTATGGTGCTGGGGGGCATGTATGCCCTGATCGCGCTCGGCCTGACGCTGCAATATGGCGTGGCGCGCATCATGAACCTGTCCTATGGCGAGTCGCTGGTCGCGGCCGCGTTCGGCACGCTGTCGCTCTATTCCGGGCTGCAACTGAGTCCGCTGCTGGCGCTGCTGCTCGCGATGCCCGCCGCGGGACTGCTGAACTGGCTGCTCTACAGGCTGTTGCTGCAGCGCCTGATCCGCCGCGGCAAGGACGCCGGTGCCCAGGAGGTCGACAGCATCCTCGTCACCTTCGGCGTGCTGTTCGTGATCCAGGGCATCATGCTGGTCGCTTTCGGCGGGCAGTACTACAGCTACAGCTATCTCTCCATTCCCGTCACAGTGCTCGGCTCGACGCTCGCGGTGAACCGGCTGGTCGCGCTTGGTTTCGCCGCACTGATCGGCACCGGCGTCTATCTCGCGCTGACGCGGACAAGGGTCGGCACGGCCGTGCGCGCCGTCGCGGTCGATGCCAATGCCGCGCGGCTGGTCGGCATCGATGTCGCTTGGCTCGCAGGACTGGCGTTTGCGTTCGGCGGCGGCCTGGTCGCGGCCGGCGGCGTGCTGGTCAGCATGTTCCTCACCTTCAATGCCTCGATGGGCGTCGTATTCACGATGAAGGCGCTGGTGGTCGTGATCATGGGGGGCGTCGGCAACGTCATGGGCGCGCTGGCCGCAGGGCTGCTGCTCGGCGTCGTCGAGACCGCGGTGGCCCGGCTGGTCGATCCCGGGCTGACCTTGGCCGCGACGTTTGCGATGTTTCTCGCCGTGCTGCTGATCCGGCCGACCGGACTGTTCGGAAAGGCGGCGTCGTGATCAGCCCCGGCAAGATTCTCGCCTGGTGCATCGGGCTCGTCGGCGTTGCCGCGGTGGTCACGCTGCCGCTCTATGCCAACGGCTACTATCTCGCGCTCGGCATCAGCATTCTCTATTTCACCGTGCTGGCAACCGCCTGGGCCATGTTCTCCGGGCCGACCCGCTACGTCTCGCTGGCGACGGCTGCGTTCTTCGGCATCGGCGCATATACGGCGGCGGTGACGGGCGAGACGCTGAGCTGGCCGCTGCAACTGATGACCGCTGCGGGTGTCGGCGCTGTCGTCGCGGCCATCACCGGCCTGTCGACGCTGCGGCTGTCCGGCATCTACTTCATCATCTTCTCGTTCGGCCTGGCCGAGCTGATCCGCCAGCTCGTGATCTGGTACGAGGTCAACATCCACAAATCGGTCGGCCGCTATCTGTTCAGCGACATCACCCAGGAGATGCTGTACTGGCAGCTCTGCGCGCTGACGGCGCTGGTCTTCCTCGCCGGCTTTCTGCTGACGCGCTCGCGCTATGGCCTCGCGCTGCGCGCGATCGGCGCCGACGAGACCGCCGCGCGCCATTCCGGCATCGATGCGACCGCGGTGAAGCTCGGGGTCTTCATCCTCAGCGCGGTGTTCATGTCGGTGACCGGCGCGATCATGGCGCCGCGCTGGACCTATATCGATCCGGCGATCGCGTTCAACCCGATGATCTCGTTCCAGGTCGTGATCATGGCGCTGCTCGGCGGCGCCGGCTCGCTGATCGGCCCGGTGCTCGGCGTCATCCCGCTTGTGCTGCTGTTCGAGGTGCTGACAGCCGCGCTGCCCAACCATTTCAGCATCGTGCTCGGCCTCATCTTCATCGGCATCGTGATGGTGCTGCCGAGGGGCGTGATCGGGTTGGTCGATCGGGTCGGGCGGCGCGAGTCCAAGGTGGTCGGCGCCAAACCGGAGCAGGGCGGAACCCTGCTCACGGCCGAGACCGTCGGCAAATCCTTCGGCGGCCTGCGCGCCGTCGACAAGGTCAGCCTGGACGTCCGCGCCGGCGAGATCCTCGGCGTCATCGGCCCCAACGGCTCCGGCAAGACGACGCTGCTCAACATGCTCTCGGGCGCGCTCGTGCCCTCGGCCGGCACGATCCGCTTCGGCGGCACCGTCATCAGCGGCCTCGCGGCGCACCGGATCGCGCGGCTCGGGCTTGCCCGCACCTTCCAGTTGGTGCGGGTGATGCCGGACCTGACGGTTGCCGAGAATGTCGCGGCGGCGGCGTTGTTCCGCATGCGCCAGACCGGTGCGGCCGCAGAAACGATCCATGAGCTGCTCGCCCTGGTCGGCCTCGATGGCATGGCGGAGATGCCGGCGGGCGATCTCACTTACATCGACCAGAAGCGGCTGGAGCTCGCCCGCGCGCTGGCGCTGCACCCGCGTCTTGTGCTGCTCGACGAATGGCTGGCTGGGCTCAATCCGACCGAGCTGGAGACCGGCATCAGGCTGATCGCCTCGCTGCGCGACCGCGGCATCACCATCGTGATGGTCGAGCATGTGATGGATGCGATCCGCGCGCTGTGCGACCGCTGCGTGGTCATGAGCGCGGGCGTCGTGATCGCGCGCGGCACGCCGGACGAGGTGCTCGCCGATCCCGCGGTGATCACAGCCTATCTCGGAGAGCCCGATGCTTGAGATCAAGCGGCTGTCGCACGCCTATGGCAAGCACCAGGCGCTCACCGATGTCGCGCTCGAGGTCGCGCGCGGCGAGATCGTCGCCATCCTCGGCGCCAATGGCGCCGGCAAGTCGACGTTGCTGAAGGCGATCGCGGGACTGATCCAGCCGTCGCCCGGAGCCGTGATCCGGCTCGGCGGGACGGACATCGGCTCGCTCGCGCCGCATCTGATCGTCGAGCGCGGCATCGCGCTGGTGCCGGAAGGCCGCGGCGTGTTCGGCGATCTCACCGTCGCCGAGAACCTCCAGCTCGGCGCCTATCCTTCGCGCGCCCGCGACGGCGAGGCCGCGCGGCTGGCGCACGTGCTCGCGCTGTTTCCGCGTCTCACCGAGCGCATGGGGCAGGCGGTGCGCACCATGAGCGGCGGCGAGCAGCAGATGGTCGCGATCGGCCGCGCGCTGATGTCGCGGCCCGACCTGCTGCTGCTCGACGAGCCGTCGCTCGGCCTGTCGCCGCTCTTGAGCCGCGAGGTGTTCCGGGCGCTGAGAACGATCCGCGGCGACGGCGTCGGCATCCTGATGGTCGAGCAGAACGCCCGCGCCAGCCTCGACATCGCCGACCGCGTCTACCTGATCGAGCAGGGACGCAATGCCGGCGAGGGGCCGGCGCCCGAGATGAAGAACAATCCCGACATCCAGCGCGCCTATCTCGGCCAGTCGCGCGCGCCGGCTTCCGCAACCGCAACAACCCCATCGACCTAGGAGCGCCCCATGAACGCGATCAATCTCCTGATTGGCGGCAAGGACCAGTCCGCCACCAATCAGCGCACCTTCCAGCGGCTCAATCCGATCAGCGGCGAGATCGCAACCATCGTTGCGGCGGCGTCGATCGACGACGCGCTGCGCGCCGCCGATGCCGCCGCGGCGGCGTTTCCGGCGTGGTCCCGGCTCGGCCCGGGCGAGCGCCGCAAGCGGCTCAATGCGGCTGCGGATGCGCTGGCGCGCAACGCCCCGGAGTTCATCGCGCTGATGATGGCCGAGACCGGCGCCACGGCGGGCTGGGCCGGCTTCAACGTGCATCTCGCCGAGGGCATGCTGCGCGAGGCCGCGGCGATGACGACGCAGATCGCGGGCGAGGTGATCCCGACCGACGTGCCCGACAACATTGCGCTGGCGCATCGCCAGCCGGTCGGCGTCGTGCTCGGCATCGCCCCGTGGAATGCGCCGGTCATCCTCGGTGTCCGCTCGGTGGCGATGCCGCTCGCCTGCGGCAACACCGTGGTGCTGAAGGCCTCGGAGATGAGCCCGGGCGTGCACCGGCTGATCGGCGCGTGTCTGGCCGAAGGCGGTCTCGGTGACGGCGTCGTCAACGTCGTGACCAACGCGCCCGAGGATGCGCAGGCCGTGGTCGAGGCGCTGATCGCCCATCCCGCGATCCGGCGCGTCAACTTCACCGGCTCGACCCGCGTCGGCCGTCTCATCGCCATGGCCTGTGCCAGGCAATTGAAGCGCGCGCTGCTCGAGCTCGGCGGCAAGGCGCCGCTGATCGTTCTCGACGATGCCGATCTCGACGCCGCGGTGAATGCCGCCGCGTTCGGCGCCTTCATGAACCAGGGCCAGATCTGCATGTCGACCGAGCGCATCGTGGTCGACGACAAGGTGGCGGATGAATTCGTCGCAAAGTTCGCGGCCAAGGCCAACAGCCTGCCTTACGGAGATCCGCGCAAGGGCGACGTGGTGCTGGGCTCGCTGGTCAGCGCCGCCGCCTGCGACCGTGTCGGCGGCCTGATCGAGGACGCGGTGGCCAAGGGTGCCGTGTTGGCCGCCGGCGGCCGCGGCAGCGGGACGATCATGCCCGCGACCATCGTCGATCACGTCACGCCGGCGATGCGCATCTATGGCGAGGAGAGCTTCGGTCCCGTCGTCACCATCGTGCGCGTCAGCGGCGTCGACGAGGCCGTGCGCGTCGCCAACGACACCGAATATGGCCTGTCGTCGGCGGTGTTCGGCCGCGACATCGCCCGCGCGCTCGCTGTCGCCAAGCGAATCGAGTCCGGCATCTGCCACGTCAACGCGCCGACGGTGCATGATGAGCCGCAGATGCCGTTCGGCGGCGTCAAGGCCTCGGGCTATGGCCGCTTCGGCGGCAAGGCCGCGATCGACGAGTTCACCGAGCTGCGCTGGATCACGGTGCAGACCGGCGAACGGCACTATCCATTCTGAGACGGCGTTTGCGGCCCGGCCCTGGCGCATCGTCGGATGCAGCCAGAGCCGGTCGTATTCCGCGCGGCCACGCGGAAGCGATTCCATATGTATCCGGGCATCGCGCAAGGGCGACTTCGGCGCGCGCCCTCACGGCAGCGACACGCGCCGTCCGTGAGCACCGACGGTGCGAGGTGCGATCGAAATTCACGTTGCAGCTCCGCTGGTTGCGGCGGACAGGCGCGCTACCTTAAAGAAATTCCAACGGCTTTAGACCGATTCAGTTTGCTGCGGCCCTTCTCTTGCCGGACGTTCGGCTCATCACGTGCAACGTCGATGACGAAGGGTGGGTTCGGGCGCATGCGGCTGTGGGTTCAGGTTCACACGTGGACGTCGCTGATCAGCATGATCTTTCTGCTGATGCTGTGCCTGACCGGGCTTCCGCTGATCTTCCATGAGGAGATCGATCATCTCTTCGAGGATGAGATCGCTGCGCCGGCGATGCCGGCCGACACGCCGCTGTTGCCGCTCGACCGCCTGATCGCGGCGGCCAAGCAGCAGTTGCCGGAGCAGCATGCGCTGTTCGTGAGCCTGAAGCAGGCGGAGCCGCTGATCGTGGTCGCGATGTCGCCGACCGCCATTCCGGTGCCTGGGCAGTTTCATCGGCTCACCGTGGATGCGCGCACCGGCGTCGTTCTCGGCGAGGAAGCGCCGCATCAGGACGTCATGGACGTGATCCTGCGCATCCACCGCGACATGTTCACCGGCCTGCCGGGCGAGCTCTTTCTCGGACTGATGGGACTGGTGTTCTCAGCGTCCATCGTCTCGGGCGTCGTCGTATACTGGCCGTTCATGCGTCGCCTGCAGTTCGGCACGGTGCGGGATCGCTCGGCGCGGCTCAAATGGCTCGACCTGCACAATCTGCTCGGTATCGTCACGGTGAGCTGGGCGCTCGCGGTCGGCTTGACCGGCACCATCAACACGCTGGCGGTGCCGCTGTTCGACCTCTGGCGCGCGAAGACCATGCCGGCACTCCTCGCGCCCTATCAGGGCAAGCCGCTGGCGGAAGCGAAATCGATCGAGGCCGCCGTTGGCGCCGTCCGCACCGCGTTTCCGGATCGGCTGGTGACGTCCATCACCCTGCCGACGACGACGCGGTTCGGCAGCCCGCAGCATCTGATGATCTGGACCAAGGGCCGCACGCCGTTTACCGCGCGCATGTTCAAGCCGGTCCTGGTCGACGCCCGGGACAGCAGCAAGATGGTCGCGCCCGAGCTCGCCTGGTATCTCACCGCGCTGCAGGTGTCGCGGCCGCTGCACTTCGGTGACTACGGCGGACTGCCGCTGAAGATCATCTGGGCCGTTCTCGATCTCATCACGATCATCGTGCTGTGCAGCGGACTCTATCTGTGGGCCGCCAAGCGCTGGGGCTTCCGCAGGAAGGTGTCTGGCGTCGTGACATCGGCAGCGCCTGCGGTGGTGTCGCCATGAGCTCCTCGGCCGCATCGGCGACGCCATCTGCCCGCGCCGCGCAACTCTCGACCTGGCAGGTGTTTCGTGCGCCGCTGCTGATCGGTCTGGTTGCCGCAGCCGGGCTCGCCTTCGGACTGTTCGGCGACGGGCTCTGGGACGCGCTGTGCTGGCTCGGACTGTCGATTCCGATTCTGCTGTCGCTCGCCTACGGCACGAGACGGAGCCGCGGCGCGAAGGCCGAAGCGCAAGGCGCTCGGGCCGGGACGCAGGATAGGCCGCTCTGAGCGCTGACGTCCGCCGCCGGCCGGCGGAAGATAGCCCGCATCATTGATCTCGATCCGCGCCGCGGGACTATGCGCGCGGCTCGATGGCAACGACGCGCTCGGCCAGCCAACGATCCCACGCATCTCTTGTCTTACGTGTCTTCTCTCGCGCGACGCGTCATCGCGATGGCAGCACGCTGCGTCGGCTGCGCGCGATCGATCTCGCGCAGCGAGCGCCGACGCGAGCGGTGTCGCTCCGGCCTGGAAACAAGCAGATACAAATGTCTCGATGCCTTCTCCGATCTGCGCGTGGCGCGGCGGAGATGTGGCGCATTTGAAAGCAAAGATTGATTCAAAAGTGGCAATGTGATTAGTTATCATCGTACGATTGATCGAAATTGTTTCGATGAGTTCGAGACGATCGGTGTCGTGAGTTGTATCAGCCGACGCGATCGCATCGCTCTTCCCCGCGACATGCGCTTCTTTTGAAGGCTTCAAAGAAGCGGAGGGAAAAGAATCTCGTAGTAGCGACAACCTATTGAGCTGATCGATTCGGCGAAGCTGTCGCTCGTTAGACGAGTTCTACGTCGCGCGACGCCATCCTCAAATACCTGTGTGTTAGGACCACCGACGAGCCGAGTTGGAACTTGGAATGATCGGGGTGTCAGGATGGTCTGTCGCATTTGGGATAAAGACATTGGATTGACGATGTCGTTGGGACTTGTGAGCTCATTGGCGCTCACGCTGAATGTCGGAGGCGTTCAATCGGCCTTTGCGCAGACCAAGCTCCCCGATGTGACCGTCGACGCGCCGAAGCCGAAAGTCCGGCAGACCGCCTCGAGACCGCAGACGACCGCGACGCGGACCGCTCAGCAGCGCCGCGTCGCTCCGCGCAACCTGCCGCCGACCGCCCCGGTGGCCTATGTGACGCCGTCGACAGGAACGGTCGGCGCGCCGCCGTCGCCCTATGCCGGCGGCCAGGTCGCGAGCGGCGGCGGCCTCGGGCTGCTGGGCAACCGCGGCGTCATGAACACGCCCTTCAACCAGACGAGCTTCACCTCGCAGCTGATCCAGAACCAGCAGGCGCGCACGATCCGCGACGTGCTGATCAATGATCCCTCGGTGCGCACGATCCAAGCCGCCGGCGGCGGCGCCGACAGCCTGTTCATCCGCGGCTTCTACTACGACAGCGGCGACTACGCCCTGAATGGCCTCGCCGGCATCGCGCCATATTATTCGACGGGCGCCAATTTCATCGAGCGGGTCGAATTGCTGAAGGGGCCGGCGGCTCTGCTCAACGGCATGACGGTCGGCGGCACTGGCGCCTCAAGCGGCGGCGCGGTCGGCGGTAGCGTCAATCTCGTCACCAAGCACGCGCTCGACACCGACATCACGCAGCTAACGGCGACCTATGCGTCCAAGACGCAATTCGGCGAGCAGATCGACGTCGGCCGCCGCTATGGCGAGCACAAGGAGTGGGGCGTACGGCTGAACAGCAAGTATTCGAACGGCGATACCCCCTGGAACCGGCAGACCGACGAGTTCGGCAACGCCCACCTCGCCGTCGACTATCATGGCGAGAATGTCCGAATCGATGCCGATGTCGGCTATCAGGCGGACAAGCTGAATCCGCCGCTGCGATTCTTCGGCGTGGGTACTGCTGTCACCAGCATTCCGTCGCCACCGTCGTCCGGCACCAATTTCCAGGTGCCGTGGGCGTATTATGCGCCGACCGATTTCTTCTCGACGGTGAAAGGCGAGGTCGATCTCAACGATCGTATCACCGCCTATGCCGGATTCGGCTATCACGACAGCAACATCAACTACCGTTATCCGTCGCCGGTGCTCTCGAGCAACGCTGGCCTGTTGTCCGGGACTCCTGGAACGGGAAGCGAGACGTACAAGACGTACGCCGGGGAGGCTGGCCTGCGCATGACCGCCGATACCGGCCCGATCAACCATGCCGTCAATGTCGGCTACTCCATCACCGACCGCACCTATACCCAGCAGGTGGTCTCCGGCAAGATGCCCAACTGGAGCCTTTACAGCGAGCCGACCAACATCGCGTTGCCAAGCTTTCCGACGCTCCAGGCCAATCAGACCGTCGGCGCAAATCTCTGGAGCATCGGCGTCTCCGACACGATGTCGCTGCTGAACAAGCGGATTCAACTGACCGTCGGTGTGCGCAGACAAACGGCGGGAACGGAAGTCACGAATCTCGTTACTCCAGCATCGAGCCGCCCGTTCGAGGACACCTCGGTGTGGACGCCAGCCTATGCGCTCGTGGTCAAGCCCGTCGAGTTTGTGTCGCTGTATGCCAATTACATCGAGGGCCTGCAGACCCCGACCGTCGTTGCCGCCGGCTATGCCAACAGCGGCACGGTCTTCCCGCCAGGGCAGACCAAGCAGGTCGAGACCGGCATCAAGGTCGACTTCGGCCGAATCACGACCACGGTCAGCGCATTCGATATCTCACGCCCGAGCGTGATTACCACGAGTTCAGGGGGAGTGCTGACTCAAGAGCTGAATGGCCGGCAGCGAAATACGGGCGCCGAGTTCAACGTATTCGGTGAGGTCACGCCGACGCTGCGGCTGTTGGGGGGCGTGGCGTATATTCACGGCGTGCAGGAGAAGACTTCGGGCGGCCTGACGGACGGCAAGCGGGCGATCGGCGTGCCCGAGCTCACCGTGAATCTCGGCGCCGAGTGGGATACACCGTTTGTGCGGGATCTGACGCTCACGGGGCGGGTCGTCTACACCGGTGCACAATATGTCGACGCGGCCAACAAACTCTCGCTGCCGGATTGGACACGCGTCGACCTGGGCGCCCGCTACACCTTCACCTCGCCCTGGAACGGCAAGCCGATCGTGCTGCGGGCGAGCGTCGAGAATGTATTCGACAAGGCGTATTGGGCGTCGGCCTATAGCGGTGTGATCACCCTGGGGGCGCCGCGCACCTATCTCGTTTCCACGACGTTCAATTTTTAGGACGTCGATACGCGTTGGCGATGATGAGGCCGCCGCACGGCCATTGTGCGGCGGCCTTGTTAGTCTGAGCGATGCGGACGGCGTTCAATTCCAATCTGATAAAAATTTGCGTAGCTCATCGATCGCGTTGAGGCGTGATCATCTCCGCGGTGACAACGCGATCGGGTCAGCAAATCATCTCGTTGGAGCCGATGCATCCTGATGTTGAATCGTCACCTACGTGTCACCTTGGAGAGATTAAAAACTTCGATCGGCGGTATCCTTTTGACTGTCATTATCAACTGCATTACTCGTAGTTCATCAACGTCGTTTGTTAGTAGGAGTAGCCGGGCATGATGGTCTTCGATAGAGATGACGTCACCTTCACCGTCGTCGTGAATCACGAAGAACAATATTCGATCTGGCCGACGTTCAAGGACATCCCGAACGGGTGGACGGCCGTCGGCGTGACCGGGAGCAAGAAGGAGTGTCTGGACCATATCGAACAGGTGTGGACCGACATGCGGCCGCTCTCGCTGCGGAAATTCATGCAGGAGAACGCCCAGGCCTCTGCCGAATCCTGAAGCGAAGGAGGCTGGCTGCCATGCGGCTGATCTGTTTGCCATATGCCGGCGGCAGCGCCATGGTCTATGCGCGCTGGAGGAGAGCTCTTCCGTCCTGGATCGAAATCGTGCCGCTGGAGCTGCCCGGACGGGGCGCGCGGATGGACGAGCCGCTGCAAACGGACGCGGCAGCATTGGCCGATCAGCTCGCGTCCGAACTGATCGGGACGCCGTTGGCGGAGCCTTACGTCCTGTTCGGGCACAGCCTCGGCGGCTTGCTCGCCTTCGAGCTGGCGCACAGGCTGCTCGCGCTCGGCGCGCCAAAGCCGCAGATGCTGCTCGTGTCCGGAACGGAGGCGCCGGCCGTGCGCGACGGCAGCCGCTGGCGCGAGCCGCTCGGTGACGACGCATTGCGCGAGGAGCTTCTCAGGCTGAACGGCACGCCGCCGGAGGCGTTGCAGAGCATGGAGATCATGCGCGGCACGCTGCCGATCCTGCGAGCCGATTTCCTGATGTGCGGAAACTACGTCTATCGGCGGCGCCGGCCCTTGCCGTGTCCGCTGCACGTGTTCGGCGGAGATCTCGACGAGACGCGTGCCGAGGCACTGGAGGCGTGGCGGGCCGAGACCTCCGGCGCGTTCGGTCGCGACATGCTGCCGGGCGACCACTTCTTCATCCATAGCCGACAGGCGGATCTGCTGAAGCTCGTTGCCGCATTGCTGGCACGTGGGGCATGGCCGGGACTCGCCGTTGCTCGCGCGGGGCCTTGAGCGGCGTGCCGAAAGCAGGACCCAGCCGGGAAGCCGGCTGGTGAAGAGACTTCGATGCTGAAATCGACGGAAGAGGGGGAGGAGTCATGTTCGCGACGCAATCTAAAATAGAACAGGAATCGCTGCCGTTCCTTCTGCGGGCCAGCCGCACGCAGCAGCCGCTGATGGAGGCCGTGAGCGAGGTCCGCGACATGATCGAGCGCCAGCTCTATGCGTGCGGCGGAATTCTCTTCCGTGGCTTCCATCTCGACGGCGCCGAGGCGTTCAGGAGCTTCGCCGCGAGCTTCGGCCATCCGCTGCTGTCCTATGAATTCGGCTCGACGCCCCGATCGCAGGTCAGCGCCGGCGTCTACACCTCGACCGAATATCCGCCGCACCAGAGCATCCCGCTGCACAACGAGCAGGCCTATACGCGCGACTGGCCGATGAAGATCTGGTTCTATTGCCAGCAGGCGGCACAGCAGGGCGGTGAGACGCCGGTCGCCGACAGCCGGTCGATCCATCGCGACATGCCGGCCGCGATCCGTAACCGCTTCGCCGAGCGGGGCGTCATGTATGTCCGCAACTACGGCAGTGGACTCGATGTCGACTGGCGACAGGTGTTCGGCACGGAGTCGAAGGCCGAGGTCGAGGCCTATTGCGCCTCCCATGCAATCGCCTGCGAATGGAAGGATGGCGACGAGCTACGGACGCGGCAGGTCTGCCAGGGGACGGCGGTGCATCCCGTGACCGGGGACATGGTGTGGTTCAATCAGGCGCATCTGTTCCACGTCTCCAGCCTCGCGCCCGAGGTTCGGGAAAGTCTTCTCGACATCGTCGGCGATCCGCTCGAGCTGCCGCGCAATGCGTTCTACGGCGACGGCGCGCCGATCGAGGACGAGACGCTGGCCACGGTCAGAGCCGTGCTCGACCGGCACAAGATCGTCTTTCCCTGGCAGACCGGCGACGTCGTCATGCTCGACAACATGCTGACGGCGCACGCGCGCGAGCCGTTCAAGGGGCCGCGCAGGGTGATCGTCGCGATGGCGCAAGCCCATCGCGTCAATTGAATCCGCGCAGTCGACCAGCAGCCGCTATCGGACCCTTCGCAAGATGCCGACACAGACCCTCGTCGAACAACTCCGTGAACATGCCGCCTCGCGCGCCGGCCATCCGGCACTGCGCTTCATCGAAGGCGACGATGTCGTCGACGAACTGACATTCGCTGCGCTGGACCGGCGCATCCGCGCGCTTGCGGCGCATCTGCAGGAGCTCGCGCGTGCCGGCGAGCGTGCCGTGATCCTGCTGCCGAACGGGCCCGATTATGCGGTTGCGTTCTACGCCTGCCTCTATGCCGGGGTCATTGCCGTGCCGGCCTATCCGCCGGAGACCGGCAAGGAGCGCTACGCCAGCCGCCTCGATGGCATCCTGCGCGATGCGGCGCCACGACTCATTCTCACCCAGGCGCGGCTTCGCGACGCCGTCGTCGCTTCGGTCGGCGAGACCGATGCTCATGTTGTTGCCGTCGACGAGGTGCCGGTCGATGCCGCCGCATCCTGGCGCGAGACGGACTTGCACGGCGATGCGATCGCCTTCCTCCAGTATACGTCGGGTTCGACGTCGCAGCCGAAGGGGGTCTGCGTCACTCACCGGAACCTGGTCGCCAATGAGATCGCAATCGAAGCGGCGCTCGGCGGGACCAGGGACGACGTCTTCGTCAGCTGGCTGCCGCTCTATCACGACATGGGATTGATGGGCGGATTGCTGAATCCGCTGTTCACGGGCTTCACGGCGGTGCTGATGTCGCCGCGCAATTTCCTCGAGCAGCCGCGACGCTGGCTCGACGCCATCGATCGCCACGGCGGCACCTGCAGCGGCGGGCCGGACTTCGCGTTCGCGCTCTGTGCGGACCGGATCTCGGACGAAGCGATCGCGCGCCTGGACCTCAGCCGATGGCGGTTCGCGTTCTCCGGCTCGGAGTTCGTGCGCCGCGCGACGCTGGATCGATTTGCCGCGCGCTTCCGGCCGGCGGGCCTCGATCCTCGCGCACTGACGCCGTGCTACGGCCTTGCCGAGGCGACCTTGCTGGTGACGGCAGGCGACCGCGCGAGCCGGGCGGTTTGTCACACGCTCGATCCCGCGGCGCTCGCGGGTGGCCGCGTTGCGGAGGCCGGCGAGGGCACGGACCTGATGGCGTGCGGCGCCGTGGCTGACGGCCATGCCGTGCGCATCATGAGGGTCGATGCGTCCGCCGACGCCGGGATGAACGAGGTCGGCGAAATCTGGGTCGCAGGTCCGAGCGTCGCGCAGAGCTATTGGAACAATCCCGAGGCGACTCAGCAGACGTTCGTCCTTCGCGATGGCGCGCGCTGGCTGCGGACGGGCGATCTCGGCTTCGTCCGCGAAGGCGATCTCGTCGTCACCGGCAGGCTCAAGGATCTGCTGATCGTCCGCGGCCAGAACATCTATCCGTTCGATCTGGAGCGGGCCGTCGAGACCGAGGTGGCCTCGGTGCGGAAGGGACGTGTCGCGGCCTTCCCGGTCGAGATCGATGGCGTCGAAGGCATCGGCGTCGCTGCCGAGTTCAGCAGGGCGGTACTGCGGCGAACGCCGGCCGACGTGCTGATCAAGGCGATCGGCGATTCGGTCATGCGGCAGACGCAGGAATATCCGGCAGTGGTCGTGCTGCTGAACCCGCAAGGCATGCCGCTGACCACCAGCGGCAAGCTGCAGCGGTCCGCCTGTCGCGCCAGGTGGGCGCAGGGCACGCTCGACAGCTTCATGGTGTTCGAACGGCGACGTGAGGCGGCGGACCCCTCGCCGTCACCGGAGCTTGCGACGGCGACCGAACGCCGTCTTGCGCTGATCTGGCGGAATGTGCTGCGGCGCGCGACCGTCGACCGTGACGACGACTTTTTCATGCTCGGCGGCAATTCGGTCGCGGCCGCCCAGATCGCGGCGATGGTGCGCGAGCAGTTCGGGGTCGAGCTCGCGCTGCGCGGCTTCTTCGATGCGCCGACGCTCGTCGCGCTCGCAGCGCTCATCGATGCGGCCGGCGCGGATGCGAAAGTGCTCCCGCCGCTGCAGCCCGCACCGGCGGGGCTGCGCGAGCTGCTGTCACCCGCGCAGGAGCGGCTGTGGTTTCTCTGGAGCATGGATCCGGCCGGCACGGCCTACACCATCGCTTGCACGGTTCATTTCGACGGCCCGCTCGATCAAGCACGGCTGGTGCAGGCGCTGACCGAAATCGTCGCCCGCCACGAGACGCTGCGCACCACCTTCTCCGCCCCGGATGGCCGCGTCGTGCAGGTCATCCATGCGTCGCCGGACATTCCCGTCGCGGTCGAGGATCTGCGGCGCAGCCCGGCGGCGGAGCGCGCGTCGCGCGTCGCGGCGCGGACACGCGAGGAGCTGGCGCGGCCGTTCGATCTCGTCAATGGCCCGCTGCTGCGCGCCGTGCTGATGCAGCTCGCGGACGACCGCCACGAACTGCTGCTGTCGGCGCATCACATCGTCGCCGACGGGCTCTCGCTCGACGTGCTGCTGGCCGAGATCGCCGCGCTCTATGACGGGCTCCGGCGCGGGGCAGGGGCGCTGCCGCCGCCGTCCGCGATCAAATATGCCGACTACGCCGCATGGCAGCGGGATTGGCTCTCCGGCCCCGAGGCCGCGCAGCAGCTCTCCTACTGGCGCGAGCGGCTCGGTGATGCGGATACGCCGCTTGCATTGCCGTTCGACCGGCCGCGGCCGCCCGTACAGAGCTATCGCGGCGACACCATCCACGTGGAGATCGCGCCAGACCTGGTGCTGAGGCTCCGCGCGCTCGCCAGGGAGCATCGCGTCAGCATGTTCATGCTGCTGCTCGCCGCCTATCAGCTGCTGCTGTTCCGCTACTCCGGCCGCTCCGACCTGCGCGTCGGTGTGCCCGTCGCCGGGCGCCGCCAGGCCGAGCTGGCGTCGCTGATCGGCTGCTTCGTCAATACGCTGGTGCTGCGGGCCGACGTGACCGACGGCATGAGCTTCGCCGAGCTGCTGGCGCGGGCGAAGGAGGAGGTCATTTCCGGGCTGGCGCATCAGGATCTGCCGTTCGACCGTCTCGTCGACGCGCTGAAGCCGACCCGCTCCGGCGGCCACAATCCGCTGTTCCAGGTCAAGTTCAACTACATGGCCGCGCCTGCCGGACTTGCGCTCGGCGACGGCCTGCACGCCCAGCCGCGCATCGTCGATCTCGCCGGCTCGCATTTCGATCTCGCGCTCGACATTGTCGACGGCCCGACGGGCATGAATGCGAGCCTGAATTTCGCAACCGATCTGTTCGACGTAACGACGGTCGAGCGGATCGGGAGCCAGCTCGTCGATTTCCTGCGGCAGATCGCGGCCGCCACCGACCGGCCGCTGCGCGACTTCGCGATCGCGCGCGACGTCGAGCAGACCGTCGTGGCGGAGGTGACGAGCTTCCCCGCGACCGACATCCTCGATCTGATCGGTGTTGCGCTCGCGCGCCGCGATGATCGGATCGCGCTGCGCCAGGGACGGGACACCGTCAGCGCAGCCGAGCTCGTGCGCTGGTCGGACCACATCGCGGGTATGCTCGTCGCGGCCGGCATCACGCGCGAGACGCCGGTGGCGCTGTGGATCGAGCGGTCGCCGGCCTTCGTCGCGGCGCTGCTCGGCGTCCTCAAGGCGGGCGGCTCCGCAGTGCCGCTCGATCCGGCATGGCCGGTGGCGCGCGTCGATCGCATCCTTCGCGGCGGCGGCATCGGCACGCTGGTCGCAACCGGCGAGCACTTGGCTGCGGCGAGGGCGCTGGAGTGTCATACGCTCGACGGTGAACTGCGCGGCGATGCGTCCTCCGGCGCGTTCGATGCCCCGCGGCCGCATCCGGCGCAGACCGCCTACATCATCTACACGTCGGGCTCGACGGGCGCGCCCAAGGGCGTCGCCGTGTCGCACGGCGCGCTCGCCAACTACGTTCAGGCGCTGTTGTCCCGCCTGCGGCCGCGCGCCGGCGCCGGCATGGCGATGGTCTCGACGGTCGCCGCCGACCTCGGCCATACCGTGCTGTTCGGCGCGCTTGCGAGCGGCGTGACCTTGAATCTGCTGCCGGCCGATGCCGCCTTCGATGCGGATGCGTTTGCGCAAGCGATGCGCGACGGCGAGGTCGGCGTCCTCAAGATCGTGCCGAGCCATCTGCGCGGCCTGTTGCGGGCACGGCGCTCGGCCGACGTTCTGCCGCGCGACGTGCTGATCCTTGGCGGCGAGGCCTGCGATCCCGGCTTGATCGAAGAGGTCCGCCGGCTGCGGCCGCACTGCCGGATCGTCAATCACTACGGCCCGACCGAGACGACGGTCGGCGTGACGACCCATGAGTGGACGGACGCCGAAGCCAAAGGTGTGCTGCCGGTCGGATTGCCGCTTGCGAACCTGCGCGCCTACGTTCTCGACGATGCGTTGAATATCGTCCCGGCCGGGGTCGCCGGTGAACTCTATGTGGGCGGCGCCGGGCTGGCGCGCGGCTATCGCGGTGCGCCTGGACAGACGGCCGAGCGCTTCATTCCCGATCCGTTCGGACCTGCAGGCGAACGCCTCTACCGGACCGGCGATTCGGTGCGCTGTGATCGAGCGGGCCGGATCGTGTTCCTGGGCCGACGCGATGATCAGGTGAAGCTGCGCGGCTACCGCGTCGAACCGGCCGAGATCAGCCGCGCCGTCTCCTCGTTGAACGGCGTCGCCGATGCCGCCGTCGTGGCGCGCGCCGTCGACGCCGAGCAGGAACGCCAGGAGCTCGTGGCCTATTGCGTCGCCGCGGCCGGCGTCGTGTTGCAGCCGGAGGCGCTGCGGCAGCAACTCTCGGCGATGCTGCCGGACTACATGGTGCCGTCGCGCATCGTCGTGCTCGAGCGGCTGCCGCTGACCGCCAATGGCAAGCTCGACCGCGCGGCGCTGCCGCAGCCGGACGATGACGCCGTGCTGTCGTATGTCGCCCCGGTCGGCGCGGTGGAGCAGGCCATCGCCGCTGTCTGGCAGGACGTGCTGGGCCGCGAGCGGATCGGCCGCAATGACAATTTCTTCGAGCTCGGCGGCGACTCCATCCTCAGCCTGCAGATCATTGCACGGCTGCGCAAGCGCGGCGTCATGCTGACGCCGAAGCAGATGTTCGCGCAGCAGACGATAGCGGCGCTGGCCGGCGTGGTTGCGACCACCTCCGCGCCGGCCATGACGCCGCCGGCAGCAGCACGCAACGCAATGAACGCCTGCGCTGCGGAGCTGCTGCCGATCCAATTGCGCTTCTTTGCCGAGGCAATCTCCAACCGCGATCACTTCAACCAGGCGGTGCTGCTGATCCCGCGGGACCGGATCGACTGGAGCGTGCTGCAGCGGGCGCTCGCTGCCGTCGTGAGGCATCACGATGCGCTTCGCATGACGTATCGGCGGATCGCGGGTGAATGGCAGGCGTTGCCGTCCGACCTGCCTGCTGCGCCTGAGCTGCTTTGGCTCCGCACGGCAGTCGAGCCGGCCGACGTCGGCGCGATCGCGTCGGCGGCGCAGGCGAGCCTGTCATTGGCATCGGGATCTCTGCTGCGCGCCGTCGGATTCGACATGCGCGACGGCAGCCAGCGGCTGCTGGTCGCCATCCATCATCTCGCCGTCGATGGCGTGTCATGGCGGATCCTGCTCGAGGACATCGCGTCGGCCTACGAACAGGCGGCGGGGCAGGAGGCCGCCGTCAGCCTGCCGCCCACGAGCTCCGCGCCGTCTTCCTGGGCGCAGCGACTGCGCGCGCATGCGGCCTCCGATCGGCTCGCAGGCGAACTGCCGTTCTGGCTCGCGTCCTCCCGCGGCAGCGAGTTGCCCTGTGACGACGATCATGGAGGCACCGAAGTCGAGGCCGACGCCGAGGAGGTCGTGCTGAACCTCGAAACGGAGCTGACCGAACGGCTGCTCGACGCCGCGCCTGCGGCCTATCGCACGCAGGTCAACGACCTGCTGCTGGCCGCGCTGGCACGCGCGCTCTGGAGCTGGAGCGGGATCGAAGGCGTCGTGATCGAGCTGGAGGGCCACGGCCGCGAGGATGTCTTCGCGGACGTCGATCTCACGCGGACGGTGGGCTGGTTCACGAGCGCATTCCCGGTGCGTCTCGACGGCGGCAGCGAGACCGACCGCGCGCTCATCACCCGCGTCAAGGAAACGCTGCGCGCCATGCCCGATCGCGGGCTCGGCTATGGCGTCCTGCGTTATCTCGGCGCGAAAGAGCATCGCGACGCGCTGGCGGCGACGCCGAACCCGCGTATCGTCTTCAACTATCTCGGCCGCTTCGACGGCCAGCTCGGTGCGGCCGCGCCGTACCGGATCGCGGCGGAGAATCCGGGACCGATGCGGGCCGCCGACACGCCGTTGCGGGCCTGGCTCAACATCAACGGCGAGGTGCGTGACGGGCGGCTGCGGCTCGGCTTCCGCTATGGAAGCCGGCGGTATCGGCGCGCGACCGTGGAACGGCTCGCCGAACTCTATCGCGCGGCGCTGCATGGTCTCGTCGATCATTGCCTCCGCGGCGCCGGCGGTCTCACGCCGTCCGACGTTCCGCTCGCGGGGCTCGATCAGGCGGCGCTCGACCGGCTCTGCGCGACCATCGACTGTCGCTCCGTCGAGGACATCTACCCGCTGTCGCCGATGCAGCAGGGCTTGCTGTTCCATGCGCTGCGCGACGGCGCTGATGACGTCTATGTCAACCAGCTCTCGATCGAGCTTCGGGGTGTGACGCCGGCGCGGTTGCGTGCGGCATGGCAGACGGCGAGTGCGCGGCATGCGGTGCTGCGGACCGGGTTCGCCTGGCAGCAATTGTCCGGAACAGCCCAGCAGATCGTCTACCGGCAGCTCGACGTGCCCGTCGTCGACGAGGATTGGCGCAGCCGTATCACGGGCGGGGCTGCGGCGGCGGAGATCGATGCGGCGCTTGCGGAGGCGGCACGGCGCGAGCGCGAACTCGGCTTCGACATTACCCGGCCGCCGCTGCAGCGGCTGCGGCTGATCCGGCTCGGCGAAGACAGGCTGTGGCTGATCTGGACGCATCATCACATCGTGATCGACGGCTGGAGTTCGGCGCGGCTGCTCGCCGACGTGCTGCAGCAGATCGGCGGCGCCGCGCCGTCGGCGGCGCAGGGCGGCTACCGCGACTACATCGCCTGGCTGCAGACGCGCGACCAGGCGGCAGCCGCTGATTTCTGGCGCGAGACGCTGCGCGATTTCGAGCCCACGCTGCTCGCCGACGCCTTGCGTGCGAGCCGCGCGATCGACGCTGCGAGCGGCCATGGCCGGCTGACGCTGCGCGTGGACGGTGATCTCGCGGCTCGCCTGCGGCGGTTCGCGACGCAGCAGCGCATCACGATGAATACGCTGCTGCAGGGGACCTGGGCCCAATTGCTGCGGCAATATACCGGGCAAAGCGCGGTCTGCTTTGGCGTCACGGTCTCGGGCCGTCCGGCCGAGCTTGCCGGCGCCGAGAACATGGTCGGCCTCTTCATCAACACGCTGCCGCTGATCGATCGCGCGCATCCGCAGACCGCCGCCGGCGACTGGCTGCGCGCCCTTCAGGCGCAGAGCGTCGCGGCGCGCGACTATGAGTGGCTGCCGCTGCACGAGATCCAGCGCCTGGCCGGCAGGGCCGGGCAGCCGCTGTTCGACAGCCTGATGGTATTCGAGAACTATCCGATCGATCAGTCGCTCACCGCGCGCGACGGTGCCGGGCCGCAGATCGGGCGGGTCGAACACGTGACGCCGACCAACTATCCGATCGCGGTCATCGTGTTCGATGGACCCGAGGGCCTGCGCCTCGACTTCAACTACGATCGCGCGCAACTGGACGAACATGCGGTTCGCCGGGTGAGCGCGTCGTTGCGAGACTGGCTGACGCGGATTTCGGCGGATGCCACCCGTCCGACCGGCAGCCTTCGCATGGTCGACGGAGAGGCGCTGGCGTGCGTCCTGCGCTGGAGCGGAGCTGCGATCGGCGAGACGTCACCCCGACCGTCGTCGATCGGCGCGGCGCCTGGCCTCGTGGCGCAGATCGAGGCGCGGGCGAAGGCCGTCCCGGACGCGGTTGCGATCGTCTGCGGCGACCGCCGGATCAGCTACGGCGAACTGAATGCGCGGGCAAACCGGCTGGCGCGGCGACTGCGCGCGCGCGCGATCGGCGCCGATGTCGTGGTTGGACTGGCGCTGGAGCGCGACGCCGAGATGATCGTGGCGCTGCTCGCCGTGCTGAAGGCCGGCGCCGCCTACCTGCCGCTCGATCCGGACTATCCGGCCGAGCGTCTCGCCCACATGCTCGGCGACAGCGGCGCAAGGCTGCTGCTCACGCAAGCCGAGCTGCAAGATCGGTTCACGCCCGCGCTGGCCGACAGCGGAGCCGAAGCCTGGCTGCTCGATCGCATCGACGATGGAGGCGACGCCGGCAACCTCGACCTCGCCATTCATCCGGAGAGCCTCGCCTACGTCATCTATACCTCGGGCTCGACCGGCCTGCCCAAGGGCGTGATGGTGCGTCACGGCGCAGTGACGAACTTCCTGGCGACGATGGCCGAGCGGCCGGGGATCGCATCGGACGACCGCGTGCTGGCATTGACGTCGCTGTCGTTCGACATCGCGGTGCTGGAGCTGTGGCTGCCGCTGACCCGGGGGGCCCGTATCGTGCTGGCCGACCGCGCCTCCGCGCAGGATCCGACGGCGCTGAAGGCGATCGTGGCCAGGCACGGCGTGACGTTGATCCAGGCGACGCCGTCGAGCTGGCGCATGCTGCTAGATCATGACGGGGCCGCCGCGCTGCCTCGTCGCTGTCGCGTGCTCAGCGGCGGCGAGGCGCTGGCTCCCGATCTGGCGCGGCGGCTCGTCGCGCTGAGCGGCGAGGTCTGGAACATGTATGGGCCGACCGAGACCACGGTGTGGTCTGCGCGCCACCGGCTCGATTGCAATGATCCCATGCCGGTGCTCGGTGGTCCGATCGGCAATACCACGCTCTACGTGCTCGACGCCAATCTCAATCTGCTGCCGCCCGGCGCGGCCGGCGAGCTGTTCATCGGCGGCGAGGGGTTGGCGCGCGGCTATTGGAAGCGCGCCGGGCTCAGCGCGGAGCGGTTCATTCCGGATCCGTTCGGCGGCCCCGGTGCGCGGCTGTACCGGACCGGCGACCTGGCGCGCTGGCGTGCCGATGGCGCGCTCGACTATGTCGGCCGCGCCGATCAGCAGGTCAAGATACGCGGGCATCGCATCGAGCTCGGCGAGATCGAGGCGCGGCTGCGCGCGCTGCCCGGCGTCCGCGACAGCGTCGTGGTCGCGCAGGATGTCGGTGGCGGTAGCAACCTGATCGGCTATGTCGGCAGTGAGAGCGCGCTCGATGGCGGCGAGCTGCGCGCGGCGCTCGCGACGGCGCTGCCGGACTACATGGTGCCGTTGCGCGTCATCGTGCTGCCGCGGCTGCCGCTGACGCCGAACGGCAAGGTCGACCGCAAGGCGCTGCCGCTGGCCTCACAAGGCGACGCGGGGGCCCACTATCAAGCTCCGGTCGGCGAGATCGAGATCACGCTGGCCGGCATCTGGGCGGAGCTGCTCGGCCTCGACCGGGTCGGGCGGGGCGATCACTTCTTCAATCTCGGCGGCCACTCCCTGCTGGCAGTACGGCTGCTCAGCCGTGTCGCGCAGGAGTTCGGCACATCGATGCGATTGTCCGAGCTGTTCGTTCATCCGGAATTGGCGGAGTTCGCGCGCGTCCTCTCGATCAGCCTGATCGAGCAGCAGTTCGCGGAAGGTGAACTCGAGTATCTGATGACGGCGGAGCTATCATGAGCGGACAATCAGGACAGCCTCTTCTGCACAACCTCGATCCGGAGGCTCTGCGCCGGTTGGCATCGCGCGCGCGACAGCGCGGCCGCAATGTCCCCAGACGCGATACAAACACGATCCCGATCGCCGATCGCGGGGGCTCGCTGCCGCTCTCCTTCGCGCAGCAGCAGCTCTGGCTGCTGGCCCAGCTCGAGAATGGAAGTACCAACTATCACATCGATGTGGCGCTGCGGCTGCGCGGCCGGCTCGACATCGGCGCATGGCGCCGCAGCCTCGACCGGCTGTTCTCCCGCCACGAGGCGCTGCGGACGGTCTTCGTCGCCGAGCAGGGCGAGCCGCGGGTCGCGCTGTTGCCGCCGGACACCAGCCTGCCACTGGAGGTGCACGATCTTCGCGGCCGGCCGGACCGCGAGAGGCGGCTGGCCGATCTGCTGAATGAGTGTACGCGCGCGCCGTTCGATCTTGCTCGGGGTCCATTGATCCGCAGCCATTTGATCGACCTGGGCGATGATGATCATGTCCTTCTGCTCAGCCAGCATCACATCATCTCCGACGGATGGTCGATGGGCGTCATCGTCCGCGAGCTGTCGGCGCTGTATGCCGCCTTCGTCGCAGGCGGCAATGATCCGTTGCCGCCGCTGGCAATTCAGTATCCGGACTATGCTGCATGGCAGCGCCATTCGCTGACGGCAGATCGGCTGCGGCGGCAGCTCGATCATTGGACCGCCGTGCTGCGCGACGCGCCATCCTTGCTGGCACTGCCGACGGACCGGGCGCGATCTGCACCGCGATCCAACGCCGGCGCCGCGGTGCCCGTCGAGATCGACGACGGTCTTTCGGCCGATATCAGGCAATTGAGCATCGCGCTCGGCGCCACCCCGTTCGTCATCGTGCTGGCCGCCTGGGCCCTCGTGCTGTCGCGGCTGGCCGGCCAGCAGGATCTCGTCATCGGCACGCCGACGGCAAATCGGATGCGTTCGGAGCTCGAAGGCCTGGCCGGCTTCTTCGTCAACATGCTGGCGCTGCGGCTCGACCTCTCGCGCGGTCCTGCTGTGGCGGAGCTGATCGAGCGGGTGAAGACGGCCGTTCTTGCGGCGCAGGATCATCAGGACCTGCCGTTCGAGCATCTTGTCGAGGCGCTCCAACCCCCGCGGCATCCGGAATACACGCCCGTGTTCCAGGTGGTGTTCGCATGGCAGAGCAATGATATCGGCTCATTGGCGCTGCCCGGCCTGGCGGTCGAGCGCCTTGCGACCGAGCAGCACAAGATCAAGTTCGATCTCGAGCTCGATCTCAGTGAGAGCGGTGGACGCATCTCCGGCAAGATCAACTACGCGACGGCGCTGTTCGACGCCGAGACCGTGCAACGCTATCGCACCTATCTGCTGGCTGCGCTGCGCGCCATGGTCGCCGACACCAGCCAGCCGGTCGATCGCATCGAGCTGCTGCCAGCCGAGGAACGTGCGCTGCTGCTGGATGTCTGGAACCGCACGCGCTCGTTCACGCCGCCTGACTGCTGCATTCAGGATCTCGTTGCCGAGCAGGCGCGCCGCCGGCCCCCGGCGGTGGCGTTGGTCCACGACGAGGTCAACCTGACCTATCGCCAGCTCGAGTTGCGCGCTAATCGCCTCGCGCATCATCTCGTCGCGCTGGGCGCTGGTCCGGACCGGCTGATCGCGATCTGCCAGCAGCGCGGCATCGATGCGATCGTCAGCGTGCTCGCGGTCCTCAAAGCGGGAGCGGCCTATCTGCCGCTGGACCCCACCTATCCGCCGCAGCGGCTGCGCGAGACCGTGACCGATGCCCGGCCGACGCTGCTGCTCTGTGACGGCGCGAGCGCCAGTACGCTCGGCAGCGTGGCATGTCCGGTCGTGGATGTGAAGAGCGATGCGCCGGCCTGGAGCGGGCTGCCGGAGGGCGCACCGGATGTTGTTGCCCGTGGCCTGACGCCGCGCAGCCTCGCCTATGTCATCTATACCTCGGGCTCGACCGGACAGCCGAAGGGCGTGATGATCGAGCACCACGGCCTGGTCAATCTCGCGCAGGCCCAGATCGGGCTGTTCGACACCGGTCCGCACAGCCGGATCGCGCAATTCGCCTCCTTCAGCTTCGACGCGAGCGTGTGGGACATCGTCATGGCGCTTTGCGCCGGCGCCGAACTGCATCTGCTCGGAAGCCGCGAGCACCGCGATGCGGCGGAGCTGGTGAACTATCTCGTCGAACATCGCATCACCCATGCCACGTTGCCGCCGGCGATGCTGCAGGGCCGCTCGGACCTCGCGCGGCTCTCCGGGCTCGACGTGCTCGTTCTCGCTGGCGAGTTGCCAAAGCCGGAGCTGTTCGAGGCCCTGCCGTCGGAGATCGCGGTCTTCAACGCCTACGGCCCGACGGAAACAACCGTCTGCGCCACCGCATGGCGCCGTCCGCCCGGCTTCGCCGGCGGTGTCGTCCCAATCGGTCGCCCGATCGCCAACGCGCGGATCTATCTGCTCGACGCCCAGGGCATGCCGGTGCCGCGCGGTGCCGTCGGCGAGATCTGGATCGGCGGGGCAGGGGTTGCCCGCGGCTATCTCAACCGTCCCGATTTGTCGGCGCAGCGTTTTGCCGTGGATCCGTTCGGGCTGTCGTCCGACGCGCGGATGTATCGAACCGGTGACCTCGGCCGCCATCTCGCCGACGGCAACATCGAGTTCCTGGGCCGCAACGACCATCAGGTGAAGATCCGCGGCTTCCGCATCGAGCTCGGCGAGATCGAGCATCGGCTGAATGCGCAGGCCGGAGTGCGGGACTCGGCGGTGCTGGCGCGGCGCGATGCGCAGGGCGATCTCACGCTCGTCGCCTATGTGGTGCCGGCGGACGATGCAGGTGATCCCAGCGCATGGGCTGCGCGCCTGCGCACGCATTTGCAGGCGTGTCTTCCGGACTACATGGTTCCCTCGGCGATCGTTCGCCTCGATGCGTTTCCGCTGACACCCAACGGCAAGGTCGACCGGCAGGCACTGCCGGCGCCGGACGACGAGGCGTTCGGCCGTGGCGCCTATGATCCGCCCCACGGCGAAATCGAGCAGGCCCTCGCTGCTATCTGGCGCGAGCTGCTGGGCATCGAGCGTGTCGGTCGCAACGATCATTTCTTCGAGCTCGGCGGCCATTCGCTGCTCGTCGTCCGCATGCTGGACCGGCTGAAGCGCCATGCGCTGACGATCGATGCGCAGATGGTGTTCGCCAAGCCGGTGCTGCGCGATCTCGCGGCCAGCCTGCGGCGAGGCGAGGAGACCGCAATTCCTGACAACCCGATCACGGCGCAGAGCCCGGTCATCACGCCGGACATGCTGCCGCTGATCGCGCTGAGCCAGGGCGAGATCGACCGCGTGGTGGGCCGTGTGCCGGGCGACGTCGCCAACGTCCAGGACATATACGCGCTGTCGCCGTTGCAGGAGGGAATCCTGTTCCATCATCTGCTCGCGACCGAGGGCGACCCCTACGTGCTGGTCGCGCAGATGGCGTTTGCGGGCCGTGATCTGCTGGATCGCTATCTTGCGGCCGTTCAGGACGTGATCGACCGGCATGACGTCCTGCGGACGTCGTTCCTCTGGGATGGGCTGTCGGTGCCGGCGCAGGTGGTCTGGCGCCAGGCACCGCTAAGCGTCACCGAAGTTGAGCTCGAAGGCAACGAGCCGGCCCAGGTCGAGCTGGCGCGCCGCTTCGATCCGAGGTCCTGCCGGCTCGACCTGACCCAGGCGCCATTGCTGCGTCTCGTTGTCGCCCGCGACCCACGAAATGATCGCCTGCTGCTGCTGGTCATGCTGCATCACATGGTCGGCGACCATACCACTCTGCAGGCGCTGCACGAGGAAGTGCAACTGATCCTGGCGGGCCGCCGCAGCGCTCTCCCTCCACCGATTCCGTTCCGTAACCTCGTGGCCGAGATCCGCAAGGCCGGCGGGCAGGATGCGCAGCAGCGCTTCTTCCGGAGCATGCTCGCCGACATCGATGCGCCGACGGCACCATTCGGATTGATGGAGGTCCGCAGCAACGGCGACGGCGCGCGCGAGGCAAGGCTGCCCGTGCCGGCTACGCTCGACGCGCGGCTGCGCGCGCAGGCGCGGCGCCTTGGCGCGAGCCTCGCCAGCCTCTGTCATGTCGCCTGGGGCCAGGTGCTGGCGCGCAGCAGCGGACGTGATCAGGTCGTGTTCGGCACCGTGCTGCTCGGCCGCATGCAGGCCGGCCACGATACCGGCCGCAGCCTGGGCCTGTTCATCAACACGCTGCCGTTGCGGCTCGATCTCGACGGCACGTCGGTTGAGGACAGCGTTCGCGCAGCGCATGGGCGGCTGGCGGAGCTGATGGCGCATGAGCATGCCTCGCTGACAATGGCCCAGCGCTGCAGCGGCGTCGCGCCGCCGACGCCGCTGTTCTCCGCGATCCTGAACTATCGGCACGGCCGGAGGCAGGATGCGCGGACAGATGCAGAGTCCCTGCAAGGCGTCGAATGGCTCGGTGGCGAGGAGCGCACCAACTATCCGCTGATGCTGGCGGTAGACGACGACGGCCATGGGCTTCACCTGACGGTCCAGGCCGTGGCGCCGGTCGCGCCCGAGCGGGTCGGCGCGATGATGCAGCACTCGCTCGACCAGCTGGCGCTGGCGCTGGAAGCGGCGCCGCACACGCCGGTGCGCAGGATCGACGTCGTTCCGGACGAAGATCGCGCGCGGCTGCTGCTGGCCTGGAACGCGATGGCGACCAACGATGCAAATGCGCTCTGCGTGCACCGGCAGTTCGAGGCCCATGCGGCGCGAACTCCCGATGCGGTCGCACTGGTGCATGGGCAGGAGATGATCAGCTACGGCGCGCTCAATGCGCGGGCGAACCGGCTGGCGCGGCGGCTCCGGGATCGCGGCGTCGGGCCGGATATGGTGGTCGGGCTGGCGCTGGAGCGCGGCGTCACGATGATGGTGGCGCTGCTCGCGGTGCTCAAGGCGGGCGCGGCCTATCTGCCGCTCGATCCGGACTATCCGTCCGAGCGTCTCACGCACATGCTGAACGACAGCGGCGCCAAACTGCTGCTGACACAGGCCACGCTGCATGACCGGTTCGCGCCGGTGCTGGCCCGGAGCGATGCCGAGGCCTGGCTGCTCGACGTGGCGGCCGGCGATGGCCTCGGCCAGACCGATGATCTTTCCGTCGATGGGCATGCGGAGAGCCTCGCCTACGTCATCTACACTTCCGGCTCGACCGGGCTGCCCAAGGGCGTGATGGTGCGCCACGCTGCGGTGACGAACTTCCTGGCGACGATGGCCGAACAGCCGGGCATCGCGGCCGACGACCGCGTACTGGCGCTGACCTCGTTGTCCTTCGACATCGCCGTGCTGGAGCTGTGGCTGCCGCTGGCCCATGGCGCCCGGATCGTGCTCGCCGACCGCGCCGCGGCCCATGATCCGGCGGCGCTCAAGGCGCTGGTCGCACGGCACGGCGTGACCATGATCCAGGCGACGCCGTCGAGCTGGCGCATGCTGCTCGAGCACGATGCGGCCAATACCAGCGAAACCGCTCCGTGGCTGCCGAAAGGCTGCCGCCTGCTGAGCGGCGGGGAGGCGCTGGCCTCGGATCTGGCGCGGCGGCTCAGCGCGCTGAGCAGCGAGGTCTGGAACCTGTATGGGCCGACCGAGACCACGGTATGGTCGGCGCGTCACCGCCTCGATGCGACGAATCCGGTGCCGTTGCTCGGCAGCCCGATCGGCAACACCCGGCTGTACGTGCTCGACGGCGAACTCAACCTTGCGCCGGTGGGCGTCACCGGCGAGCTCTTCATCGGCGGCGACGGACTCGCGCGCGGCTATTGGAAACGCGCTGCGCTGAGTGCCGAGCGCTTCATTCCGGATCCGTTCGGTGGCGACGGCGCGCGGCTGTACCGGACCGGCGACCTCGCGCGCTGGCGAGCCGACGGTGTGCTCGACTATGTCGGCCGCGCCGATCATCAGGTGAAGATCCGCGGACATCGGATCGAGCTCGGCGAGATCGAGGTGCGGCTGCGGGAGCTGCCGGGCGTGCGCGACAGCGTCGTCGTCGCGCAGGAGCTCGGCGGCGGCCGTCAGTTGGTCGGTTATGTCAGCGGCGAGGCATCGCTCGATGGCAGTGACCTCCGCGCCGCGCTAGCAACGGCGCTGCCGGACTACATGGTGCCGTCGCGCGTGATCGTGCTGCCGGAACTGCCGCTGACCCCGAACGGCAAGATCGACCGCAAGGCGCTGCCGCGGCCGGACGCGAAGCCGCCGGGGGCGCACAGAGTCGGCCCGCGCAATCCGACCGAGGCGGCGCTCGCGACGATCTGGGCCGAGCTGCTGCACAGGCCGGAGGTCGGCGTCACCGACAACTTCTTCGAGCTGGGCGGCGACTCGCTGGTGGCCGTCCAGCTCGTCGGCCGCATCAAGCGCGATCTTGCGCGGGAGCTGCCGCTGAAGCGGTTGTTCGAGCTGACCACGGTCGAGGCCATGGCGTCCGCGCTCGCCGCGGAACCGCCGACGAGCAGGCGCAGCGACGACATCGCCGCCATGTTCGATCTGCTTGAGGAAGTCGAGTTCGCCAATGAATGATCAGTCGGGACTTCAGACCCAGCAGCTCAGCGAGATCGCGCGCCGGTTGGCGCGTCTCGATGCGCCGAAGCAGCGCGCCTTCCTCACGCAGTTGGCGGCCAAGGGCATCGATCTGTCGATTTTGCCGATCGCGCGCCAGCATCTGCAGCGCGCGCCGTTGTCGTTCGCGCAGGCCCGCCTCTGGTTCCTGTGGCGGATGGATCCGGGCGGCTCCGCCTACAACATGCCGGTCGCGATCCGCCTGCGGGGTCGTCTCGACGCCGCTGCGCTCCACAAGGCGCTCGACGGACTCGTCATGCGCCATGCCGCGCTCCGCACCACGTTCCGGCAGGACGGCGGCGAGCCGGAGCAGATCGTAGGCAAGCCGGCGCCGGTCGCGCTTCGCCGTATCGAGATTGCGGGCGACGATCGCGAGCAGCAGGCGCGCCGGCTGCTGCGTGAGGAAGCGGCGCTGCCGTTCGATCTCGAATCCGGACCGCTGCTGCGCGCGGCGCTGCTCGGGCTCGGCGAGCACGAGCATATCCTCTCGGTCACGCTGCACCACATCGTCGCCGATGGCTGGTCGATGCAGGTTCTCACCGAGGAGTTCTGGCAGCTCTATCGCGCTGCCGTCCGCGGCGAGACCGCCTCACTGCCGGCGCTCGAGATCGACTACGCCGATTTCGCCGCCTGGCAGCGACTGCGGCTCGGTGCCGTCGAGGAGGAGCGGCAACTCCGGTACTGGACCGACCGGCTGCACGACACGGCCATGCTACAACTGCCGTTCGATCGCCCCCGATCGGCCCAGACCGACCAATCCGGCGATGCCATACGCCAGTCGCTCGGCGCCGAGCTTTCCGATCGTCTGCGCGGGCTCGCCCGACAGCATCACACGACGCTGTTCGTCGTGCTGCTCGCGGCGCTGAAGCTGGTGCTCTATCGTTACAGTGGGCAGGGCGACATCTGCGTCGGCGTTCCGCTCGCCAATCGCGACCGGTCGGAAACGCGGCGGCTGATCGGGCTGCTGGTCAACACCCAGGTGCTGCGCACGCGCATCGACAGCCGGAGCACGATCGCCGACGTCATTCACGCCCTGCGCGAGGCCTCGCTCGAGGCCCAGGATCACCGGGATCTTCCGTTCGAGCGGCTGCTGGACGTGCTGCAGCCGCAGCGCAGCCAGAGCCAGACGCCCCTGTTCCAGGTGCTCTACAACCATCAGCATCGGCGCGAGGCGGCACATGCGCCGGCTGCGTCCGAACTGCAGATCGAGACGATCGCGGCAGAGATCGAGACGGTGAAATTCGACCTCGCGCTCGATAGCGAGGAAGCGCCGTCGGGAGACGTCTCGGCGCTGTTCTCCTTTGCCACCGCGCTGTTCGACCGATCGACCATCGCACGGCTCGCCGGGCATTGGCTGACGATCCTGCGGGAAACGGTCGCGGATCCCATGCAGCGGATCGCGGCGCTGGAGCTGTTGTCGGACCGGCAGCGCGACGACGTCAGGCAGTGGAATGCCTGCGCGCCCGCACTCGCGGGGTTCCAGCCGGTGCACCGGATGCTCGCGCGGCACGCAAAGGAGAGGCCGGGCGTGACAGCCCTGGTGTTCGGGGCCGAGACGATCAGCTATCAGGCGCTCGATCGCCGCGCCAATGCCATCGCGCAGCATCTGTTGGCGCTCGACGTGCGACCCGGCGAGCTCGTCGGGCTCTCGATGCAGCGCTCGCCCGATCTCGTCGCAAGTCTTGTTGCCGTCCTGAAGGCCGGCGCGGCCTATCTGCCGCTCGATCCCGATCATCCGCCGGCGCGGCTCGCCGCCACCGTTCGGGATGCCGGCGCGCGCGTCGTGCTGGTCGATGCGGCGGGACGATCGCAATGGCCGCCGATGCCGGGCATCGCGGTCGTCGATCTCGGCGCGATGGCGGCTGAGACGACGGAGAGCGACCCGGCGGTCGATGTCCATCCCTCGAGCCTCGCCTACGTGATCTATACGTCCGGCTCCACCGGCGTGCCGAAGGGCGTCGCGGTCGCGCATGGACCGTTCGCGATGCATTGCGACGCCACCGCCGGTCTCTACGAGATGGACCGGCAGTCGCGCGAGCTGCACTTCCTCTCCTTCACCTTCGACGGCGCGCATGAGCGGTTGTGGACCGCGCTGAGCTGCGGCGCGACCTTGGTGATGCGTGACGCCGATCTCTGGTCGGCGGAGAAGACGCTCGACGTGATGGGCGCGGAGCGCGTGACCAATGCCGGCTTTCCGCCGGCCTATCTGCAGCAACTCGCCGACTTCGCGGCGTGGCGCGGCGATCCGCCGCCCGTGTCGTTGTATTCGTTCGGCGGCGAGGCCATGCCCAAATCGGGCTTCGACAAGGTCAGGCAGGCGCTGCGGCCGCGCAAGCTGATCAACGGCTATGGTCCGACGGAGACAGTGGTCACGCCGCTGGTCTGGAAGGTCGACGTCGATGCCGAGATCGACTGCGCCTATGCGCCGATCGGCCGCCCGGTCGGCCGGCGCTCGGCCTATGTTCTCGACGGCGATCTCAACATCGTTCCGGTCGGCGTCACCGGCGAGCTTCATATCGGCGGCGAGGGGCTCGCGGCCGGCTATTGGAATCGGCCGGCGTTGACGGCGGAGCGCTTCATCCCCGATCCGTTCGGCGCACCGGGCACGCGGCTGTATCGCACCGGCGATCTGGCGCGCTGGCGCGCCGATGGCGTCATCGACTATGTCGGCCGGTCCGACCACCAGCTCAAGATCCGCGGCTTCCGCATCGAGCCGGGCGAGGTCGAGGCGCGGCTGACGCGGCAGGCGGGTGTTCAGTCGGCGGTGGTGGTGGCACGCGAGATCGGCGGACGCCAGCAGCTCATCGGCTACGCCTGCGGCGAGGATGGCCTCGACGAGACCGGGCTGCGCGCGGCGTTGTCCGAGGAACTGCCGGACTACATGGTTCCGGCGCGCATCGTACTGATGTCGCGGATGCCGCTCACGGCGCATGGCAAGGTCGATCGCGACGCCTTGCCGGCGCCCGAGCAGTTGTCTGCTGAGGCCGACTACGTCGCACCGCAATCCCCGGCTGAACTGGAGCTGGCGGCGATCTGGGCTGAATTGCTCGGCCATTCGCGGGTCGGGCTGACCGACAACTTCTTCGAGCTCGGCGGCGATTCCATCATTTCATTGCAGGTGGTCGGACGTGCGCGCCAGCGCGGGCTTGCCATCGAGCCGCGCGACCTGTTCCGGCATCAGACGCTGCAAGGGCTGGCGCGGGTCGCGCGCCGCGATCGGGCGGCGGTCGTCTCCGCCGAGCCGCTCGCGCGCGATGGCGATCCGGTGCCGCTGTTGCCGATCCAGCGCCGCTTCTTTGCCGAGGACGCCGGCGAACGGCATCACTGGAATCAGGCGTTGATGCTGGTGCCGTCGGCACGGCTCGACTGGCGGGTGTTGGCGCCGGCGGTCGAGGCCGTGGTGGCGCATCACGAGTCCCTGCGACTGCAATTCCTCCAGAGCGACGGCGCGTGGCACGCGAGATATGGCGCGATGCCGGCGAGCGCCGATCTGCTCTGGACCCGCGCTGTTCAGGATGCGGCGGAGATCACCTCGGTTGCCGCCGCCGCGCAGGCAAGCCTGTCCCTGCAGGGGCCGTTGCTGCGCTTCGTCGGCATGGACGTCGCGGACGGCAGCCAGAGGCTTCTCATCGTCGTGCATCACCTCGTCGTCGACGGCGTATCCTGGCGTGTGCTGCTCGAAGACATCATGTCGGCGCATCGACAGGCGGCGCAGGGCGCGGTTGCGATTGCGTTGCCCCCCAAGAGCCAGTCCATGGCGTCGTGGAGCAGGAGGCTTGAAGACTACGCGGCGAGCGAGGAGCTGGCCGATCAGCTCGACTATTGGAGACAGCGCAGTGCCGCCGGCGGCCTGCCATGCGACGACGATCACGATGAGACCGACCGCGTCGCCGATGGCGAAGACGTCGCCGTGTCGTTCGATGCCGACATGACCGGGCAGCTGCTCAAGCAGGCACCCGCTGCCTACAGGACCCAGGTCAATGATCTGCTGTTGGCGGCGCTGGCCCGCGCCGTCAACCGCTGGTGCGGACTCGATGAATGCCTGGTCGAGCTCGAAGGCCATGGCCGTGAGGATCTGTTCGAAGGCATCGACCTGTCGCGCACGGTCGGCTGGTTCACGACCGCATTTCCGCTTCGCCTCTCCGGTGGCGCGAGCGACGATGCCACGCTCATCAAGTCGATCAAGGAGGAACTAAGGGCCATCCCGGCGCGTGGGCTCGGCTATGGCGTGCTGCGCTACTGCGGCAGCCCTGAGCAGCGCGCCGCCCTGGCGGGCGGCGCCGAGCCGCGGATCGTGTTCAACTATCTCGGCCAGTTCGGCGCCGGCCCTGACCCTGCCTTCGCGCTCGCGCCGGAAGGCGCGGGTCCGTCACGCAGCGCCGGCGCACCGCTTGGCCGCTGGCTCAGCATCAACGGCCAGGTGCTCGACGGCCAGCTGAGGCTGACATTCAGCTTCGGCCGCCGACGCTATCGCCGCGCGACGATCGAGCGGCTGGCCGCGTGCTATTCCGCGGCGCTGCGCGAACTCCTCGCGCATTGCACGAGCGGCGTATACGGCCTCACGCCGTCGGACGTTCCGCTGTCAGGCCTCAGCCAGCCGGAGCTCGACCTGCTCGGAGCCTCGCGCGATTGGCGCGATATCGAGGATATCTATCCGCTGTCACCGATGCAGCAGGGCATGCTGTTCCACGCGCTGCGCGACGGCGACAGCGGCAACTATGTCAGTCAGATCGCCGTCGACGTCAGCGGCGCCGATGCGGCGCGCTTGCGCGCGGCGTGGCAGGCGGTGACGGCTAGACACGCGGTGCTGCGGACCGCGTTCGTGTGGAAAGAATTATCGGGCGCACCGCAGCAGATCGTCCATCGGCAGGCTCCTGTCCCCTTCGTCGAAGAGGATTGGCGCGACCGTGTGGACTCGATGGATCAGGCCGCGCGTGACGCGGCGCTGGCCGAGGTGGCGGCAGCCGAATGGCGCGCCGGTTTCGACCTGTCACGGCTGCCGCTGCAGCGGGTCCGTCTCATCGATCTCGACGGCGGCGTTTTCCGCCTGATCTGGACCCATCATCACATCCTGCTCGACGGCTGGAGCGCAGCAAGGCTCATCGGCGAGATCATGCAGCATGTCGGCGGCGCATCGCTGGGCGCACCGCGCGGCCGCTATCGCGATTACATTGCCTGGCTGCAGCGGCAGGATCGAGAGGCGTCGAGCATGTTCTGGTCGCGCTCGCTCTCGACGGTCGGCGAGCCGAGCCTGCTGGCCGATGCGCTGGGCGGGCCGGCCGCACCTGCCGACGGCCATGCCGCGATCGATCTCGTGATCGATGCGGTGAAGACCGAGCGGCTGCAGGTCGTGGCACGGCGCGAGCGGGTGACGTTGAACACGCTTCTGCAGGGGGCGTGGGGCCAGCTGCTGCGACGCCTGACCGGCCAGGATGTCGTCTGCTTCGGCGCCACGATCTCCGGCCGGCCGCCCGAGATCGCAGGCGTGGAAGAGGCGGTCGGCCTGTTCATCAACACCGTGCCCGCGCTCGAGGACGCGAGACCTCAAACGCCGGTCGGCGAGTGGCTGCGCAGCCTGCAGGATCGCAACGTCGACCTGCGCGAGCAGGGCTGGATGCCGCTCCACGAGATCCAGCGCCTTGCCGGCCGCGCCGGCCGGCCGCTGTTCGACACCATCTTCGTGTTCGAGAACTATCCGGTCGACGCGGCGCTGCGCGATCAGGCCGGCGGGGGGCCGCGCGCCAGCCGCGCCGAGCAGATCTCGATCACCAACTATGCGCTGACGGTCGCGGTGTTCGTGACCGACGCCGGCATCCGGCTCGGCTTCCGTTACGATCGCAGCCGGTTCGACCAGGTGCAGATCGAGCGGATACAGGCGGCGTTCGCCTGTCTGCTCGGGCGCATCGCCGACGACAGCAGCCGCCCGGTCGCGGAGCTGCATGGCTTGGACGCCGCCGCTTTGCAACGGGTGCTCGGCTGGAGCTCGGGACCCACCGCGCCGACGGTGAAAGACGGCTTCGTCGACGTCGTGACGCAGATCGAACAGCAGGTCGCACGGGCGCCTGCGGCCATGGCCGTGATCTCCGATCAGGAGGGGATCAGCTACGCGGAACTGAATGCGCAGGCGAACCGCCTGGCGCGACAGATCATGCAGGCCGGCGTCGCTCTGGATGCTCCGGTCGGCTTGGCATTCGAGCGCAGCGCCGACCTGGTCGTGGCTGTGTTGGCCGTTCTGAAGGCCGGGGCCGGCTACCTGCCGCTCGATCCGGATTATCCCAGCCAGCGGCTCGCGGCGATGCTGGGCGACAGCGGCGCGCGGCTGGTGCTGACGCAGCCGCAGTTGCGTGATCGGCTGATGGAGATCACGGCAGGGGCGGGCGCCGAGTTGATCGCCGTCGGCGACAGACGCGCCTCGCAGGACACGGACACCGGCAGCTCGGATCTCCAGAGTCCGACCCACGCCGAGAGCCTCGCCTTTGTGATCTACACGTCCGGCTCGACCGGCGTGCCGAAGGGCGTGGCCTGCACGCGTGGCGCGCTGGCAGCGCGGCTCGCCTGGATGCAGCGGGAGTACGGGCTCGATCCCGGCGAAACCCTGTTGCAGAAGACGCCGTTCAGCTTCGACGTCGCGGTGTGGGAAATCCTGTGGCCGTTGACGGTCGGTGCGCGGCTTGCGATCGCGGCGCCGGGGGCCCATCGCGAGCCGAAGCGGCTGGTCGATGCGGTCACTGCGCATGGTGTGACCACGCTGCATTTCGTGCCGCAGATGCTCGCGCAATTCGTGGCTGAGCCGGAGGCTCGCCGATGCGTGAGCTTGAAGCGGCTGTTCTCCGGTGGCGAGGCCCTGCCGGTCCCGCTGAAGGACCAAGTCTACGCGGTATTCCCAGCAATCCGGTTCGACAACCGCTATGGGCCCACCGAAGCGCTGATCAATGCCAGCTTCTGGAACTGCCGCGCGGCGAGCGGGGCGCGCGTGCCGATCGGCTTTCCGATTCCAGGCACGATCCTGCGCATTCTCGACACCGACCTCAATCCGGTCGCCGAGGGCACGACGGGCGAGCTCCATATCGGCGGAGACGGGCTGGCGCGCGGCTATCTCGGGCGCGCGGCGCTGACGGCCGAGCGCTTCATTCCCGATCCTTTCGGACCTCCCGGCGCGCGGCTCTATCGAAGCGGCGATCTGGCGCGCTGGCGCAGCGACGGCGCCATCGACTATGTCGGCCGGGCCGATCACCAGGTGAAGGTTCGCGGCTTCCGCATCGAGCTCGGCGAGATCGAGGCGCGGCTGCTGCAGCAGCCATCGGTCACTGCGGCCGTCGTCATCGCGAGGGAGTTCGGGGCTGGCCGGCAACTGGTCGGCTATGTCTGCGGTGACGGCACGCTCGATGGCGAGGTGCTGCGCGACGCGTTGTCCGCGACGTTGCCGGACTACATGGTGCCGGCGCGGATCGTGGTCCTCGACCGCCTGCCGCTGATGGTGAATGGCAAGGTCGATCGCAACGCGCTGCCCGCGCCGGAGGCGCCCGCTGCAACGATGCGGATTGCGCCGCGGACGACGGCCGAGGCTGCGTTGGCAACCATCTGGGCCGAGCTGCTGCATCAGCCCGATGTCGGCATGACCGACAATTTCTTCGAGCTCGGCGGCGATTCGATCATCTCGCTGCAGATGGTCAGTCGTGCGCGGCGGGCCGGCCTTCTGATCGAGCCACGAGACGTCTTCAAGCATCAGACGCTGGAAGCCCTGGCGCGCGACGCGCGGCAGGTCGTCCGGTTGGAGACGACGGCGGAGCAGGGTCTCGTCTCCGGGCCACTCCCGTTGCTGCCGATTCAGCTCCGTTTCTTCGAGCAGGAGCTGGAGGCGCCCGATCACTGGAACCAGGCCTTGCTGCTGCGGCCGCAGCAGCGGCTCGACTGGGACGTGCTGCAGCGCGCGGCAGTGGCCGTCGTCACTCATCACGATGCGCTGAGACTGCGCTTCGAACGCATCGACGGCATCTGGCGCGCCGAGCACGGGCCGGCGCCGGCGGTCTCCGACCTGTTTCGGTCGTGCGAGCTGGCCGATGGCGAGGCGGTCACCGCGCTCGCCGCTGAGGTCCAGGCGAGCCTTTCGCTCGCGGAGGGACGTCTGGTGCGGCTGGTCGGCATCGATCTGCCGGAGGGCGGGCAGCGCCTCCTGATCGTGATTCATCACCTCGTGACCGACGGCGTGTCGTGGCGTGTGCTGCTGGAGGATCTCGCGGCTGCCTATGAGCAGCTCATGCGTAGACAAGAGGCGACGCTGCCGCCCAAGACGCACGCCTATGCCCAATGGGGCGCAGCGCTGCGCGCGCACGCGGCCTCGGATGTGCCGGCTGCAGAGTGGGATCATTGGTCCGGTCTCCGGCAGACGGAGGACGTGCCGTGCGATTTCGATCATGCGGATCGGGATACGATTGCAGACGCCGACGACGTGCCGCTCGCGATCGACGCTGAGCTGACCGCGCGTCTGCTGGGCACGGCGCACGGGGCGTACAGAACCCAGGTCAATGATCTGCTGCTGTCGGCGCTCGCGCGTGCGCTGTGGCTGTGGTCGGGCCGGGAGATCATGGCGATCGAACTCGAGGGTCACGGCCGCGAGGATCTCGGCGGCGGGCTCGACCTGTCGCGAACCATCGGCTGGTTCACGACCGCGTTCCCGGTACGACTGGCGGCTGGATCGCAGCCGCCCGCGGTGCTGATCAAGGCGACCAAGGAGATGCTGCGGTCCGTCCCCAGCCGGGGACTTGGCTACGGTGTCCTGCGCTACCTGGGTTCTGATGCCCAGCGCGCGGCGCTGACGACGGGCGTGCAGCCGCGCATCGGGTTCAATTATCTCGGACAGGTCGATGGCAGCGCGGACGAGACGGCGCTGTTCTCGATCGCGCCCGAGAGCGCCGGCCCGTCGCGCGCCGCATCGAGCCCGTTGCGCCACCATATCGCGATCAATGCGAGGGTGCTCGACGGTCGTCTGGAGCTGTCGTTCGGCTTCAGCGGGAAGCGTCAACGCCGCGAAACGATTGCGCGCCTGGCGGACTGTTTTGAGGCGGCGCTGCGTGAGCTGGTCGATCACTGCACGAGCGGCGTCCATGGCGTGACGCCGTCCGATGTGCCGTTGTCGAAGCTGAGCCAGGCCGAGCTCGATGCGCTGGCGCTGGATTGGCGCGAGGTCGAGGACATCTATCCGCTGTCGCCGATGCAGCAGGGCATGCTGTTCCACGCGTTGCACGACGACGGCACCGGGGTCTACGTCAACCAGGTTGCCGCCGAGACCCGCGGTCTCGACGCCGGCAAGCTGCAAGCCGCGTGGCAGGCGGTCAGCAATCGCCATACCGTGCTTCGCACCGGTTTCCTGTGGCGTGAATTGCCGGGACCACCGCAGCAGGTCGTCCATCGCAGTGCCGACGTTCCCTTCGTCGCGGAAGATTGGCGGGAACGTGCGGCGCAGCTCGCTCCGGCCGCTTTGGATGCTGCGCTCATGGCGGCGGCAGACCGCGAGCGCGCCGACGGCTTCGATCTCTCGCGGCCGCCGCTGCAGCGCGTAAGGCTGATCCGGATCGCCGACGACCGGCATTGGCTGATCTGGACTCATCATCACATTCTGATGGACGGCTGGAGCTCGGCCCGATTCATCGCCGAGGTGATGCAGCACGAGGGGCAGGGGGCGCTGCAAGGACAGCCGCCGCGCTACCGCGACTACATCGCATGGCTGCAGGCGCAGGACCACGGTGCTGCGGCCGAGTTCTGGCGAGCGGCGTTGGCCCGCCTCGACGAGCCGAGCCTGCTGTCGCGGCCTGCGGTCGACGCTCGCGTCGGCCATGGCTCGCTCACCATGGCGGTGGACGCCGATCTCAGCGAGCGGCTGCAACGCTTCGCGACCCGCGAACGGGTAACGCTGAATACGGTGGTGCAGGCGGCATGGGCGCAATTGCTGCGTCGGTTCACCGGCCAGGATACGGTCTGCTTCGGCGTGACGGTCTCGGACCGGCCCGCTGGGCTCGCCGGCGCCGAGGAGATGGTCGGCCTGTTCATCAACACCTTGCCCGTGGTCGATGCCGAGGATCCGCAGCGGCGGGTTGGTGCGTGGCTGCGCGACCTGCAGGATCGCAATCTCGCCTTGCGGAATCATGGCTGGATGCCGCTGGCCGAGATTCAGCGGATCGCGGGCCAGGCAGGGCGTCCGCTGTTCGACAGCATCCTGGTGTTCGAGAACTATCCGGCGGACGAGGCCTTGAAGACCCGAGACGGCCGCGTGAGCGTCAGCCGGACGAGGATCCTCGAAACGAGCAACTACCCGCTGTTCGTGAGCGTCGGCCTCGAAGCAGAGCTGCGGCTGGTATTCAATTTCCAGCAGCAACATTTCGACGAAGCCCAGATTCGGCGGCTGCAGAGGGCGTTCGTGCAACTGCTCGCGGCCATCACTGGCGATGCCGAGCAGGCGGTCGGCTGTCTTGCGGCTGATGATCCCGCGGACATCGCGCTGCTGGCGCGGGTCAACGCAACGGCCGGGGCCGTGATAGCGCCGGATGTCGTCGCTCAGTTCGAGGCCCAGGCAGGGCGCGCGCCCGATGCGATTGCGCTCGTGCACAATGAGGAGACGATCAGTTACGGCGCGCTGAATGCGCGCGCGAACCGGCTGGGCCATAGGCTCAGGGAGCACGGCGTCGGTCCCGATGTGGTGGTGGGACTGGCGCTGGAGCGCAGTGTCACGATGATGGTGGCGCTGCTCGCGGTGCTCAAGGCGGGCGGAGCCTATCTGCCGCTCGATCCCGACTATCCGGCCGAGCGTCTCGCGCACATGCTGTCCGACAGCGGCGCGAAGCTGCTGCTGACGCAGGCGACGCTCCACGACCAGCTCGCGCCAGTGCTGGCGGACGGCCACGCCCAGGCCTGGCTGCTGGACGAGGCGGCTGGAGAAGATTCGGTCGACGTCGGCAATCCCGGCGTTGCCGTCCATCCTGACAACCTGGCTTACGTCATCTACACCTCCGGTTCGACCGGCCTGCCCAAGGGCGTGATGGTGCGCCATGGCGCCGTGACGAATTTCCTGGCGACGATGGCTGAGCAACCGGGCATCGCGCGCGATGACCGCGTGCTCGCTTTGACCTCGCTGTCATTCGACATCGCGGTGCTCGAGCTCTGGCTGCCGCTCGTTCATGGCGCGCGGATCGTGCTGGCGGATCGCGCCTCGGCCCATGATCCGGCGAGGTTGAAGGCGATCGTCGCCCGTCATGGCGTGACCATGATCCAGGCCACGCCGTCGAGCTGGCGCATGCTGCTCGATCATGACGATGGTGCGCGCGGCTGGCTGCCTCAAGGCTGCCGCTTGCTGAGCGGCGGCGAGGCGCTGGCGCCCGACCTGGCCCTTCGGCTGCTCGCGCTCGGAGGCGAGGCCTGGAACCTGTTCGGGCCGACCGAAACCACGGTGTGGTCGGCGCGCCATCGGCTCGACGCACGCGATCCCGCACCGGTCCTCGGCGGCCCGATCGGCAGCACCACGCTGCATGTGCTCGACGGCGATCTCAACCCCGCCCCCGTCGGCGTGACAGGCGAGCTCTTCATCGGCGGCGAGGGCCTGGCCCGCGGCTATTGGCGCCGAGCGGCGCTCAGCGCCGAGCGCTTCATTCCCGATCCATTCGGCGATCCCGGTGCGCGGCTGTACCGCACCGGCGATCTGGCGCGGTGGCGCGCCGACGGTTTGCTCGACTATGTCGGCCGTGCCGACCATCAGGTGAAGATCCGCGGCCACCGCATCGAGCTCGGCGAGATCGAGGCGCGGCTGCGCACGCAGCCCGGCGTGCGCGACAGCGTCGTGGTGGCGCAAGAGCTCGGCGGCGGCCGGCAGCTCGTCGGCTATGTCAGCGGCGACGATGCGCTCGACGGAGCCGAGCTGCGCGCGACTCTCGCGTCAGCGTTGCCGGACTACATGGTGCCGTCGCGCGTGATGGTGCTGCCGCGGCTGCCGCTGACACCGAACGGCAAGATCGATCGCAAGGCGTTGCCGTTGCCCGATACGCGGCTTGGGCAGGGACAGCGCGTCGTGCCACGCAATCCGACCGAGGCCGCACTCGCTGCGATCTGGGCCGAGCTGCTGCACCAGCCGGACGTCGGCGTCACCGACAATTTCTTCGAGCTCGGCGGCGACTCGATCATCTCGCTGCAGATGGTCAGTCGCGCACGCCGGGCTGGTCTCGAGCTGGAGCCGAGAGACGTGTTCCGGCTGCAGACGGTCGAGCTGCTCGCGCCGGCCTGCGTGGCGGCGCGGAACGACCAGCCCGCAATCACTCGCGCGCGCGGCGCATTGTCGGGGCTGACGAGCGAGGAGCTCGCGCAGCTCGGTGTCGACTGGGACCGCATCGAGGACGTCTACCCGCTCTCGCCGATGCAGCAGGGCATGCTGTTCCATAGCCTGCGCGATGCCGGAAGTGGCGTCTATGTCAACCAAGTCAGCGTCGAGATCCGCTGGCTGGACGTCGAGCGGCTGCGCACCGCGTGGCAGGAGGTCTCTGCCTGTCATCCGATGCTGCGTACTGGATTTCTGTGGCGCGAGCTGTCCGGCGCACCGCTGCAGGCCGTCCATCGCGCGGCGAGTGTGCCGTTCGCAACGGAAGACTGGCGTGGGCAGGCCGTCGATGAGGCGCGGCTGTCGTCGGCGCTGGCCGCGGAGCGCGGCGCCGAGTTCGATCTCGCGGTGCCGCCACTGCAGCGTGTCCGCTTGTTGCAGCTCGACCACGATCGTCATCGCCTGATCTGGACCTACCATCATATCCTGATGGATGGCTGGAGCTCGGCCCGCTTCATCGGTGAAATCCTGCAGCGCTATGCCGGGCGTGCGCTCGTCTCTCAATCGGCGCACTATCGCGATTATGTTGCCTGGCTGCTGGCCCAGGACGCGCAGGCCGCCGAGCGCTTCTGGCGAGGACAACTCACGGCCTTCGACCAGCCGACGCAACTGGCCGATGCCTTCGGCGCGCGACGCTACGACGCGCACGGACACCGGCGCTGCTACACCCGGCTCGACAAGGATGCGACCGCGGCATTGAAGGCGTTCGCCCGGCACGAGCGCATCACCCTGAACACGCTCATCCAGGGCGTCTGGGCGCTGCTGCTGCAACGCTACACCGGCCAGCAGACCGTTACATTTGGAGTCACCGTCGCCGGCCGTCCGGCTGGTCTCGACGGGGCCGAGCAGATGATCGGCCTGTTCATCAATACGCTGCCCGTGATCGAGACGCCTTCGCCGGCCGCAACGATCGGTGACTGGCTGCGCGCCATGCAGGACCGCAACGCGGCGATGCGCAACTTCGAGCAGACGCCGCTCTACGACATCCAGAGCTGGGCCGGGCGTGCCGGCGAGACCATGTTCGACAGCATCATCGTGTTCGAGAACTATCCCGTCGACCGAGGCCTGCTGCAGGGCGACGGCTCGCTTCAATTCGGCGAGCTGCGCAACGTCGACGTCACGAACTATCCGATGGACCTGTCCGTCATGGTCGAGGATACGCTACAGGTCGAATTCACCTATATGCCGAGCCACTTCACGCCGGAACAGGCGGAGCAGGTGAGGGCGCAATTCGAACATCTGCTCGCGGCCATGCTACGAGGTCCGGAAGCCAGGCTTGGCGCGATCGATGCGTCCACCGCTCAGGATGTGCAGCGCGCAGACGCCTGCAATGGCCGGGCGGCGTCTGCCGCGATGCGTCCACTCGTCCACGAGATGATCCGCGATCATGCACAGCGCGATCCGGAACGTGTCGCCCTGACGATCGGCGGCCGGAACGTGTCCTACGGTGAGCTCGATCGTCGCGCCAACCGGATCGCGCACCACCTCGTCGAGGCCGGGCTCGAGCCCGACCAGCGCGTCGGCGTCGTCGTCGAGCGCAACGAAGCGACGATGGCCGCGTTGCTTGCCGTGCTGAAGGCCGGAGGAGCCTATGTCCCGCTCGATCCCGAGCTGCCGCCGGACCGCATCGCTCATGTGATGCGCGATTCCGGGATGAGGATGCTGCTGTCCGGCGCGTGTGACATCTCCGTTATCGAAGGCGTCCAGGCGATCGATCTGGCCTCGTTCGATTTCGCCAGCGGTCCGAACCATGCGCCGGATCCACGCCTGCATCCGGAGAGTCTCGCTTATGTGATCTACACGTCCGGTTCGACCGGGCGGCCGAAAGGCGTCGCCGTCGCGCATGGACCGCTGGCGATGCATTGCCGAGCGACCGCTGCGCTCTACGAGCTCGACGAGCACGCAAGCGAGCTGCATTTCCTGTCGCTGGCCTTCGACGGCGCGCATGAGCGGTGGCTCACGGTGCTGTCGCAGGGCGCTCGGCTGGTCATGCGCGATGCGGAGCTGTGGACGCCCGAACGGACCGTCGCCGAACTTCATGCGCAGCGGATCACGCATATCGGCCTGCCGCCGGCCTATCTGCAGCAGGTCGCAGAGTGGGTGGAGCAGGCCGGCAATCCGCCGCCCGTCAGGCTGTATTCGTTCGGCGGCGAGGCGATGCCCAAGGCCGGCTTCGACAAGGTCAGGCGGACGTTGAAGCCGCAGATCCTGATCAACGGCTATGGTCCGACCGAGACCGTCGTGACACCGCTCGTGTGGAAGGTCGACGGCAACACGGCGTGCGACAAGGCCTATGCGCCGATCGGCATTCCCGTTGGCCGCCGCACCGCCTACATCCTCGATGGCTCGCTGAATCTCGTTCCGGCAGGCGCAGCCGGCGAGCTCTACATCGGCGGGTTCGGGCTCGCGCGCGGGTACCACGCCAAGCCAGGCATGACGGCGGAACGCTTCGTGCCGGATCCATTTTCGGCGGACGAGGGCGCACGTCTCTACCGCACTGGCGACCTTGCGCGATGGGATGCGAGCGGCACGATCGAATATCTCGGACGCAGCGACGATCAGGTCAAGGTCAGCGGCTTCCGGATCGAGCTTGGCGAAATCCAATCGGCTCTGCTGAGCGACCCGGCAGTCGCGCAGGCCGCCGTGCTCGCCGTGGTGGGTGCGGGAGGAAATCAGCTCGTGGCCTATGTGGCGCCACGGGCGCCAGGCGACGCCGCCGCGGCTGCGGCCGAGCGGCTGTCTGCGACGCTGACTGCCACGCTGCGCCGGACTTTGCCGGCCTACATGATTCCATCCCGCATCATCGTGCTCGAGCGCCTGCCGACGCTGTCGAGCGGCAAGGTCGATCGCAAGGCGTTGCCCGCGCCTGATATCGCAGCCGGGCGCGCGTTCATCGCCCCGGAAAGTCCCGCCGAGGTCGCGATGGCGAAGCTGTGGGCGGAGATCCTCGGTGTTGCGCAAGTCGGCGTCACCGACAACTTCTTCGAGCTCGGCGGCAACTCGATCCTGAGCCTCAATGTGATCGCGCGCCTTCGCCGTGCCCCGATCCTCGATGGCGAGATCAAGCTGCGGGATCTTCTCCAGAAGCCGACCATTCGCGCCTTGCTCGGCACGCCCGCAGCATCATCCATGCGGCCGTCGGCGCTGCTGCCCCTGAGTTCGCCGATCGATGGCACGCCGCCGGTGTTCTGTCTTCACGGCGGCTTCGGCACGGTGTTCGACTACGCGCCGCTGGCTCGGCGTCTGGAGGGACGGAGGCAACTGATCGGACTGCAGTGCCGGACGCTGATCGAACCGTCCTTCACCGACGAGTCGCTGACGGCAATGGCCGTGGACTATGTCGATGAGATCGCGCGGAAGCAAAGCAAGGGACCCTATCATCTGATTGGCTGGTCGCTCGGCGGACTGGTCGCGTGCCTGGTTGCTGCCGAACTCGAGCGGCGCGGCGAGCGGGTCGAGCGCTTGGCGCTGATCGACAGCTTCGTTCCGCATGGTGACGAGCAGCCGTCGCCCGGGCGGCATTGGACCGACGACTTGCTGGCGCTGCTGTCGGTCGCGGCGTCGGGCGTGCAGCCTTCAGCCATCGCGTCGCAGGTGACGGCGATTCGTTCCGGCGATGCGCCGGTGACGGACGAGGTGATCCGGCGCCTAGTCGCCGATGCAATCGGCACGGCGCCGCTGCAGCCGCGCGACGGTCTTCTCGGCGTCGACGACATCGTCTCAGCCTTCAGAGTCGGGCGCCACCTCGCGCAACTGGCTCGGGCGGCCGAATGGCCGGCCGATCTCGTTGCAGCGCCCGGCTGCTGGTGGACCTCGGGCCGGCTTCGACAGCGCGATCGGCTCACGGCGGGACTGCCGCGGGCGGCAGATTTGGGCGTGGTCGGCGACGACCATTTCTCGATCCTCAGCAACGAATCCTTCCTGGCGGCGCTCGGCGCGTGGCTGGAGCCGGACCAGGCGGCGCAGACATCACCGGCTCTGCAGCCGGAACCGGCTGAATGAGGTGACCATGGGCCTTCATCCTGATATCGCGGCACTGCTCGAGATGATCCAGTTCGGAACGGAATCGGGCGCGCGCATTCCGTTTCCGCAACTGACGCCAGCGCAGGCGCGTGCCGATTTCGACGCCTCCTCGCCGCTGCTGGATGTCGATCCGCCGCCGCTCGCCTTCGAGAGGCAGCTTGCGCTGCCGATGCGCGACGCGACGGAGATCGCCGGGCGCCTCTATGCAGCGCGGCCGTTGGACGTCGCCGATCCGATGCCCGTGCTGCTCTACATGCATGGCGGCGGCTTCGTCGTCGGCAGCCTCGACTCGCACCAGCCGTTGTGCCGGGGCCTTGCCGATGACAGCGGCGCGGCAGTGCTGTCGATCGCCTACCGGCTGGCGCCGGAGCACCGGTTTCCGACGGCATTCGAGGACTGCGTCGATGCCCTCGCCTGGATCGGGCGCGAGGGGCCTGCACTTGGCCTCGACCCGCGGCGGGTCGCGATCGGCGGCGACAGTGCGGGGGGCACGCTGGCCGCGGCGCTGGCGATCGCCGCGCGCGACGACCGGGCCTTACCGCAGCCCGTCCTTCAGGTCCTCGCCTATCCCGGGCTCAGCCCGCAGCAGGTCTCGGACTCCTACGAGAAATACGGTTCGGGTTATCTGCTCGAGCGCGAGACCGTGGACTGGTTCTTCGACCACTATCTCCGCCATGACGCCGATCGCCACGACTGGCGATTTGCGCCGCTGGCCGCGTCCGATCTCACGCGCGTCGCGCCCGCGCTGATCGTGCTCCCCGAGTTCGATCCGCTGGCGGACGAGGGAAGGGCCTATGCCGCACGCTTGCGCGCGGCCGGCGCCGCCGTGGATCTGAAGGTCTATCCCGGCATGATCCACGAGTTCCTGCGCATGGGCAACGTCGTTCCGGACGCTTTGCACGCCCGCGCCGACATCGGCGCCAAGCTCGCCGCTGTCTTCGCCACGCGAATGGGAGCCGGCAATCCATGATGACGTCATCCAATCCAGGCGTTGCCAGCGTCGGAAGCCTGCTGCGGCCCTATTGGCTGCTGCTCGCCGCAGCCATTCTGCTCGGTCTCCTCGGCGGCGCCAGCGTTGCGGGCCTGCTCGCCGTGGTGAACCGCGGCCTCTACGCAGGGGCAGGCGACGTCGGTGGCCTCGTCGCCTCGTTCGCGGGTCTCTGCATTCTGATCGTGATCGGGTCGGTCGGCTCCGACATCAGCGCGAATGTCGTCGGCCAGCGGATCGTGGCCTCGTTGCGCAAGTCACTGGCCGCCAAGATCCTGATGGCGCCGATCGACCAGCTCGAATCCTATCGGTCGCACCGCCTCATCCCGGTCCTGACCAAGGATGTCGACGCCATCAGCGATTTCGCGTTCTTCTTTCCGGCCTTCCTGGTGTCGGGCGTCATCGTCGCCGGCTGCCTGATCTACTTGGCGGTGCTATCGTGGCCGCTGTTCCTGGTCACGGCAGCCTTGATCGCGCTCGGGTCGTTCGTCCATTATCTCGCCCGCAAGCGCGGAATGATGGGCTTCACTCTCGCGCGCCAATACGAAGACGACCTGCAGAAGCATTACCGCGCGATCTCCGAAGGCGCCAAGGAGTTGCGCCTGCATCGCCCGCGCCGGCGCCACGTCCATGTCGATCTGATCGGGCGGACGGTCGACCGGATCGGCAACGTGCAGATCAAGGCCATCAATCTGCTCGTGACGGCGCGTGCGCTCGGGACGGTTCTCCTGTTCCTGGTGATCGGGACCGCTCTGGTGCTGCGTCCACTGCTGTGGCCCGACAGCCCGGCCTCGGTGTCCAGCGGCTTCGTTCTGGTGCTGCTGTTCATGCGCGGACCGATCGACCAGTTGATTGGCATGCTGCCGTCGCTCGGCCGCGCGCAGGTCGCGATGCGCCGGATCGCCGAGCTGTCGGACCGTTTCACCGCCGCAGAGGCGGAACTGCTCGATGATCCGCAGGATCGAACCGCCGACCAGATCGAATCGATCGAACTGCGCGGCGTCTCCTACGCCTTCCCGGCGTCGTCGTCCGAACGCCCCTTCACCATCGGACCGATCGACCTTCGCATTCGCCGCGGCGAGATCGTCTTCATCGTCGGTGAAAACGGCAGCGGCAAGACGACGCTGATCAAGCTGCTGCTCGGACTCTATGTGCCCGACCGCGGTGTGCTGCTGCGCGACGGCAGCCCGGTCGTCAACGAGACCCGCGACGATTATCGGCAGCTCTTCACCACAATATTCTCGGACTATTTCCTGTTCGACACCTTGGCGCAGCAGAGCAGTCAGCGGCCGGAGCTCGCGCAGCGCTATCTCGACCGTCTCGAGCTCGCCCACAAGGTCTCGATCGATGGCGGCGCATTCTCCACCACCGACCTGTCGACGGGCCAGCGCAAGCGGCTCGCCCTGATCAATGCCTGGATCGAGGGACGGCCGGTGCTGGTGTTCGACGAATGGGCGGCCGACCAGGACCCGGCGTTCCGTCAAATCTTCTACACCGAGCTGCTCGCCGACCTCAAACGTCTGGGCAAGACGATCGTCGTGATCTCACACGACGATCGCTACTTCCACTGCGCCGATCGGATCGTGCGCCTGCGCGACGGTCGGATTGACGCCAGCGACGCCGCTGAACGCCGCGAGCCGGCACAAAGGCAACGCACGCTCACGACCGTTATGCAGGAGCCCGCTCCGTCGCTTGGAGCATCGAATCCGTGAGCCGCATCTTTGTAGTTAATCTAAAGGCAGCGCTACAGGCTTTGTTGTCTTCGTCATGCCGGCCGATCTACATCCTGAGCGGGAGTGGACAGAGATGGCGCCCGTGCAGATCAATGAGAGGGAAGGAGTTCGCATGAGCGCGACTGCGAGCGCTAGGGGTAGTGTCCGGACATTCCCTGTTGCAACCGATGCGACAATGTCGGTCGTTCGCGACGATGACGGGCTCCGGGTGATCGCGGACGGCGCGCCATTGCTGTCGCTTCGGCCGGATGGCGAACTGACGCGTCTGATCGTGCACGACGGGATCGATGATTGGCGCCGGGTGTCACGCGGAGTGGCGGCAATGGCCGAAGCGGTCTTCGGCTGGGCGCCGTCGCTCGAGAGGCTCGTCATCACGCCTGACGACAACCCGGCAGCAGCATCGGCGTTGGCGAAAGACGGCGTTGCGGTCGCGACCGACGGCAGGCTGACGCTGTATCCGGACATGGTGATGCAGCTTCGCGAGAACTGGCTGACGGACGCCGCGCGCCCGGCGTTTCCGCTGACCTACGCGATGACCGACGGCAGGCGCCATCCGCGGCGGCCGCCCAAGCCGGTCGGCACCGTCTACGCCCGCTTCATTCCCTGGCTGTCCGACGTCGTCAGTTTTCGCGTCGTCGACATCGCTCACGATCTCCTGCTGGTCCACCGCTGGCTCAACGATCCGCGGGTGGACTCGTTCTGGAACGAAGCGGGGGACATCGACAAGCACCAACAGTATCTGTCGCGGATCATGTCGGACCCGCACATGGTGCCGCTAATCGGCTCCTTCGGTGATCAGCCGTTCGGATATTTTGAGCTCTATTGGGCGAAGGAAAATCGCATCGCGCCGTTCTACGATGCGGCGGACTATGATCGCGGCTGGCACGTGATCGTTGGCGAGGACGGCTTCCGGGGCCGCCGCTTCATCACGGCCTGGCTTCCCTCGCTCATGCACTACATGTTCCTCGACGATTGCCGCACCGAGCGCATCGTCGGCGAGCCGGCGGCGGCGCATTCGCAGCAGCTGCGCAACCTGGATCTGGCTGGGTTTGCCCGGCTCAAGAACTTCGATTTCCCACACAAGCGGGCAACCCTGGTCATGTTGCTGCGCGAGCGCTTCTTCGGCGACCGGCTGTGGCAGCCGGCGACCAAGGAAGCACCCACAGAAGCCTAGCGCGGACGGAGCATCACCATGTCGTATCATCCTGCCCCTGACTATGATGTCGTCGGCATTGGCTTCGGGCCATCGAACCTCGCACTGGCGATCGCGATCGACGATTGCGCGAGACAGCAGCGCTTGAAATGCCGGTCCCTGTTCCTGGAGAAGCAGCAGGACTTCAAGTGGCATGGCGGCATGCTGCTGCCCGGCAGCAACATGCAGATCTCCTTCCTCAAGGACCTCGTATCGCTTCGCGATCCGACCAGTCCGTTCACCTTCGTCAACTACCTGCACAAGTCCGGGCGGCTGCTCGACTTCACCAACTGCAAGACGTTCTATCCGAGCCGGATCGAGTTCAACGACTACCTCCGTTGGGTCGCCGGTCAGTTCAGCGCCATGGTTGCGTATGGAGAGACGGTCGAGGCTGTCGAGCCCGTGCACGCCGGCCAGTCCGTCACCGCGCTTCGCGTGCTCACGCGCATGGCTGACGGGAAAGAACGGTCACGCGTCACGCGGCACCTCGTGGCCGCCGTCGGCGGCGTGCCGCACATCCCGTCGGTATTCCGAGCGGTCGCGATGGATCCGCGCGTCGTGCACACCAGCGGCTATCTCGGCTCGTCGCTCGCGGCAGGATCGAACGGCCGGTCGCCGCGGGTGGCGGTCGTCGGCGGCGGGCAAAGTGCGGCTGAAGTCACGCTCGATCTCAGCGAACGGGTTCCCGACGCCCACATCGATCTGGTCTTCCGCGGGCACGCTCTCAAGCCGGCCGATAGCAGCCCGTTCGTGAACGAGATCTTCAACCCGGACTACACCGATTATTTCCATTCGCGGTCCGACAGGCAGCGCGAGAAGATCGTCCGCAGCTTCCGAAATACCAATTATGCGGTGGTCGACCCTGACCTGCTCGATCAGCTCTACCGGGTGACGTACCAACAGCGTGTCGCCGGGGCTCGGAGGCTGACGCTCCATCCGCGCAGCGAGATCGTCGCAGCTCATGCCGTCCCGGGGGGGATGGAGCTCGAGTTCGTCAACAAGGACGAGGAGGTCCGCCGCCGGGCAGTGTACGATGCCGTCGTGCTCGCCACCGGCTACGAGCGATCTCCGGTCCCGGCGTGTCTCGATCCGATCAGCCGCTACATCGAGTCGGCGTCGCTCGATCGCGACTATCGTCTGCAGACAAGCCCGGCGTTTTGTCCACAAGTCTATGTCCAAGGCTGCGCCGAAACCTCGCACGGCCTGAGCGACACGCTGCTCTCGGTGCTGCCGATGCGGGCTCAGGAGATCACGAAGTCGCTCGTGTCGACAACGGCGAGAGACCAGGATGCAGCGCCGTCTCACGACCGGGCGGAGCGCGTGTACTCGTGATGGAAAGTCGAGTGCAGAGCCACGATGAGCGCGCCGCGCGCGGCGTCGTGGAATGAGGCGAAAGGATATCGTCGCGCGGACCGGGCCGCCCCTGGCGTGTCACGGTCGAATTGTCATCGGGGGGCGCCGTGCCTGCATTCGTCGGATTGCCGACCTTCCGGGTCGGCCGGCGGGCACGGTGGAGTGCAGGATTGGAGATGGGTGAGCCGCATCTGCCTGAGCGGGTCGTAACCTTGCTGGTATCGAGTGAATACGCGCGGCTCGTCGGCCGGACCATGTCGGAGCGGCTCGACTACGTCGTCGACATCGCCTCGCTGCATACGCGTGAAGAGCTGGTGCGGCGGCTGGACCTCGGCCGCGTGGTCGTGCGGCAGGTCGAGAAATGGCTCGCGTTCCACGGGCGCCGCGTGCGGCGCCCGAATGAAAGCATCGATATCGTGATGTGCGGGTTGGAATTCCGGAAGCGTCGCATCCGTCGCTCCCGGGTGACGGTACGATCGCGACGACTGAACGCCAAGACGATCCCGAGGGAGCCGGGCCGAGGCAGTTGAGTTGCTCGGGCTCTGCAGCGCGGCGAGGTCGCCGACCGCGCCTGCCGGGGACTGACGGGACCGCGACGCACGCGGAATGCATCACGCCCTTATCGCGTCGCATCATGGAAAATGAGACTCGTCGTCAAGGTCGAGGCCAGGCGTGTTGCACGCGCGCTCGGCTCATCCGGTAGCCTCCGCGGTCGATGGGGACTGACCGTCGCTCGTCAGAAATGACGCGAGGCGCCGGGAGGGTCCGCTGCCAACATGGCCAGAAAAACAGTGGCCGGCACACGCTCGTGTGCCCCCGCAATGGGCGACAAGGGAGGAGTTCGATGCACATGCGAAGTGTAGGTATCGCCGTGTTCACGGCGCTTTTGCTGTCCGGCACGGCATTCGCGCAGGAAAAGATCAAGGTCGGCGTCACGGCGACGCTGGAGGGCACCTATACCGTGCTCGGTGAGGACGGGATGCGCGGACATGTCACCGCGCTGAACGTGCTCGGCAAGAAGGTCGGCGACAAGGAGCTGGAGTTCGTCGTCGCGTCGACCGACGCCACGCCGGACTCGGCCGTCCGTGCCGTGCGCAAGCTGATCGAGCAGGACAAGGTACAGATCCTGCTGTCGCCGCTGTCGGGCGACGAGGGCATCGCCGTCAAGAACTTCGCCAAGACGCACCCTGAGCTGACCTTCGTGAACGCCGCGTCCGGCGCACAGGAGACGACCTATGTCGATCCCGCGCCGAACTTCTTCCGCTTCAACATGGACGGCGCCCAATGGCAGGTCGGCCTCGGCAAATATGCCTACGAGACCAAGGGCTATCGCAAGATCGCGACCGTCGGCGAAGACTATTCCTTCATCTACACCCAGGTGTTCGGCCTGGCGCTGGAGTTCTGCGGCCTGGGCGGCAAGATCACCAGCCGGCAATGGGTCCCGCTCGGCACCAAGGATTTCGCGTCGGTGATTGCGGCGCTGCCCGATGATGTCGATGCGATCTATCTCGGTCTCGGCGGCGCCGATGCCGTCAACTTCCTCAACCAGTATCAGCAGGCCGGCGGCAAGGCGCACCTGATGGGCGGCTCGATCATGATCGACCAGACCATCCTGTCGTCCAAGGGAAATGCCAAGAACGCCCTGATCGGTACGATTGCGGCGTCGGGTCAGGCCGATACCTGGGAGGATCCGCGCTGGCAGAAGTTCGTGAAGGCCTATCAGGACTCGTTCCCGCCGGAGAAGCGCTTCCCGAGCCCGTCGCTGCTCGCCACCAACTACTATGGCTCGACCATGGCGTTGATCCTGGCGCTGCGCGAGGTCGATGGCGATCTGTCGAACAACCAGGCCAAGCTCAAGGCGGCGCTGGCGAAGATCGAGATCGATGCCCCCAACGGCAAGATCAAGCTCGACGCCAACCGCCAAGCCATCGGCACCAACTTCGTCACCGAGGTCGTCGACGACGGCAAGGGCGCGCTGTTCAGCAAGGTGGTGAAGGTGATTCCCGACGTCAACCAGACGCTGGGATATGATGCCGCCACCTTCGCCAAGATCGGCCTGCCGAGCCGCACCGTGCCTGAATGTAAGAAGTACTGACCTTTCTGCAGAGGGCGACGCGGCTCGAGCGGGCTCGGGCCGCGTCGTCGCGTCCCTTGCGTTCTGCCAAGCAATGATCGACGCTGACGAACAATAAGAACCATTTCGGTGAGGAAGTGATGAGTAGGGCGCTCGCCGTCTTTCATGCTCGCTTCGGCCGTGCGACGGTTTATCAGCTCAATCGGCCATTCAATGTGCATGCCCATCGAGAGGGACATCTGATCTTTCACGTTGGCGGCACGCCGGCCGATATTGACGTCTGCGATCAGCATTATCAGATCGGCGAGAACTGGATCGTCGCGGTCAATCCGTGGGAACCGCACAACTTCCTGCCGAACGATGTCGGCAACGGCGCCATCTTCTTCGTGCTCTACGTCAATGCGGAGTGGTTCACGCCGTCGGCCGCGCGCGAGCAGGGCCTGCGGTTTGGTCGTACCTGCTTCCGGCGGACCGCCGCGCTCGACCGCTGCATTCGCCGCGCCGCAGCGTTGGTATGTGGCGCGCCATCGCTCGGTTGCCTCGACGGCGAGCTGCGGCAGCTGATCGACAGTTGCTACGAGGAAAGCTGGCGCGTTTCGGAGCAGATGCCCGAACGGCCATGCGCGGAAGTGACGGATTTTCGTGTTCGCAAGTGCATCAAGCTGATGTCCGACAGTCCGTGCGCCGAGATCGAGCTCGATCACATCGCCCGCGAATCCGGACTGTCGCGGCCTCATTTCTATCGGCTGTTCCGCAGCCAGACCGGAGTGACGCCCAATCTCTATCTGAATACGCTGCTGATGGAGCGGGCGCTCGATGCGGTGGTGGCGACGGAGTCGCCGATCGCCGACATCGGCTTCGATCTTGGATTCACCTCCCAGAGCGGCTTCACGCGCTTCTTCGCCGGCAATGTCGGCATGGCTCCGACCGACTATCGCCGCGCTGCAAAGGTGCTGCGCGCCTGACGTGCTGCTGCGCGTCGCGCGAAAAGAGACTGTCGATCAAGTGCGCACTCTCGTCTGCCGCTACACTCTGGGCAACGTGATCCGCAAAAGGATCCGACGAGGGAGGACGAGCGATGGCCGGCAGACCCGGCGATCTTCGGCTGAATGCGCCTTTCCGCTGTGATGACGGATCCGTCCCTCTTGTCGTGAGGGCGGGCTGATGAGCCGCTTCGTCGAGCGTCACCCGATCTGGTCCCTCATTCTTCTTCTCGCCTTGGCGCTGCTGGCGTGGCTGATCTTCGCCATCTGGCCGCCGGGGCTCGAGGAGGCGATCGGCCGCAAGAAGGTGTTCCTGAGTGCGGTGTTCAATGGCATCACGCTGGGCGGACTGTATTTCCTGGTCGCGAGCGGGTTCACGTTGATCTTCGGCCTGATGCGAAACGTCAACCTTGCGCACGGCTCGCTCTATCTGCTCGGCGGCTATGTGGGCTACGGCGTGTCCGCCGCGACCGGGTCATGGATCCTCGCCTTCGTCGCCGCCTTCATTGTCGTCGCGGCCATCGGCGTTCTCCTGCAGCTGCTCGTCTTTCGCCGCATGGAGGGCCAGGACCTGCGCCAGACCATGGTGACGATCGGCCTCTCGATCGTGTTCGCCGATCTGATGCTGTGGGCGTTCGGCGGCGACTTCTATCAGATCCAGACGCCAGCCTGGCTGATCGGGCCGGTACAGCTGCCGCTGATGACGGCGATGAAATCGTCGGGCGAGGCTGTGTTCCTGCAGTATCCGCTGGTGCGGCTGGTGATCTTCTGCGGCTCCGTCGTGATCGGCGTCGCGATGTGGCTCGCGCTCAACCGCACCCGCGTCGGCATGATCGTGCGCGCCGGCGTGGATGATCGCGAGATCCTGGCGGCGACCGGTGTGCAGATTCAGCTCGTCTTCGTGCTGGTGTTCGCACTGGGCGCGGGGCTGGCCGGCATTGCCGGCGTGGTCGGCGGAACCTTCCAGTCGATCTCACCCGGCGAGGACACGCGCTTTTTGCTGGCCTCGCTGGTCGTCGTCATCGTCGGCGGCATGGGATCGATCCCGGGAGCCGCGCTCGGCGCGCTGATCATTGGGCTTGCCGAGCAGCTCGGCTCGGTCTACATCCCGACCTATGCGATCGTCGTGACCTTCCTGATCATGGTGCTGGTGCTCGCGCTGCGGCCCCAGGGCCTCCTGGCGAGGCGATGAGATGTCGCTGATCCAGGAGGCACGTGCGCGGGAGAGCATGCTGGCAGGCGGCGCCGCACGGCAGCCGGCCGCATGGTCGGCCACCGAGCAGCCCTGGGCCTGGGCGGTCTCCGCGCTGCTGCTGATCATGCCGCTGATCGCCAACGGCTTCTTCCTGATCGAGATCTTCGGCACGACCCTGATCCTCGGAACCATCGCGTTGAGCCTGATGTTCCTCGCCGGCTATGGCGGCATGGTCAGCCTGATGCAGCTGACGATCGCGGGCTTTGCCGGCTACATGGTCGCCGTGTTCGGCGTCAGCGGCAACGCCAATATCAGCCTCGGATGGCCGTGGTGGTTGGCGCCGCCGATGGCCCTGGTGCTCGCGGTGCTGTTCGGCACGCTGGGCGGCGCGCTGGCGGTACGCACCGAGGGCATCTACACCATCATGATCACGCTCGCGATCGGCGCGGCGTTCTATTATTTCACCAATCAGAACTGGGCGATATTCAACGGCCACACCGGCATCAACACGATCGCCACGCCACATTTTCTCGGCGTCGATTGGCGCATGGACGTCGCGTTCTATTACCTGACGCTGGCGGTGGCCGCACTGTGCTATTTCGCTGTGCTCTATCTGTCGCGCGCGCCGTTCGGCCTGGCGCTGCAGGGCGTGCGCGACAATCCCAGGCGCATGGCCGCGCTCGGCTTCAACGTCAATGCACATCGCATCGCCGCCTATGCGTTCGCGGCCCTGATCGCCGGCATGGGCGGTGTGCTCCAGGTCTGGAACTATCGGCAGATCTCGCCCGGATCTGTCGCGGTCGAGCGCTGCATCGACATTCTCATCGTCGCCGTCGTCGGCGGCATCACCCGGCCGGTTGGGCCCTATATCGGCGCCTTCATCTTCGTCATCCTGCGCACTTTCGCGCTCGACTTCCTGGTGAAGGTCGGGCTCGACGGCAACCGGTTCCGGCTGCTGATCGGGCTCGGCTTTCTCGCTATCGTGTTCTGGTCCTCCGACGGAGTCATCGGCCTCTATGAGCGGTGGCGCCGTCGCAGCGAGGCTTCGGAGCCGCGGTCGCGCCCCGGAGGTCACGGCCATGGATAGGGTCGCTGACCGGCTCTCGGCGCTCGGCTCGACTGCAGCCCTCGAATTGCGCGGTGTCACGCGGATGTTCGGTGCGCTCGCCGCGCTGACCGACATCACGATCACGGTGCGGCCCGGCGAGCGGCGCGCGGTGCTCGGCTCGAACGGCGCCGGCAAGACCACCCTGTTCAACTGCGTGACCGGCGACTTCCTGCCGACCTCAGGCACGATCCGCTTCTTCGGCGAGGACATCACCGCCTTTCCGCCCTACGAGCGGATCCGCCGCGGGCTGCGCCGCACCTACCAGATCTCGGCGCTGTTCCTCGGCCTGTCGGTGCGCGACAATGTCTATCTGGCATGCCGTGGCGTCTCGCGAGCGCGCTTCTCGATGCTGCGTCCCAGCGCCAATGACGCCCTGATGCAGGCGGCCGAGCGCCTGATCGAGGCCGTGCATCTGACGTCCGTGCGTGATCAACTGGTTTCGGAGCTCGCCCATGGCCAGCAGCGGCAGCTCGAGATCGCGCTGGCGCTGGCCGGCGCGCCCCGATTCATCCTGTTCGACGAGCCGGCGGCGGGTCTGTCGCCGACCGAGCGGCGCGAGCTGGTCGAGATCCTGACGTCGCTGCCGCCGCACATCGGTTACATCATCATCGAGCACGACATGGACGTGGCGCTGCGCGTCGTCGAGAGCGTGACGATGATGCACAACGGCCGCATCTTCAAGGAAGGCGCACCGCAGGAGATCGAATCCGATCCGGAGGTGCAGGAGCTCTATCTCGGAGGCGGCCATGAATGACGTCCGCCGCTCCGCGCCTGCGCTCGAGGTCCGCGGCCTCGACGTGTACTACGGCCATTCGCATGCGCTGCAGGGCGTCGATCTCCGGCTCGACAGCGGCGTCTTCTCGCTGGTCGGCCGCAACGGCATGGGCAAGACGACGCTGTGCAAGGCCATCATGGGCCTGCTGCGGCCGTCCGCCGGCACGGTGCGTCTGCGCGGCAATGATATCACCGGGCTCAATCCGGCGCGCATCGCGCGGCTCGGCGTCGGCTATGTGCCGCAGGGGCGGCGTCTGTGGCGCTCGCTCAGCGTCGACGAGCATCTGCGACTCGCCGCCGGCCTGCGCCGCGGCGCCTGGACCGTCGAGCGCGTCTACGAAACATTTCCGCGGCTCGCCGAGCGCCGCAACAATGGCGGCGGCCAGTTGTCGGGCGGCGAGCAGCAGATGCTGGCGATCTCGCGCGCGCTGCTGACCAATCCGCAGCTCCTGATCATGGATGAGCCGACAGAGGGCTTGGCGCCGGTCATCGTCGCCCAGGTCGAGGAGATGCTGATCCGGCTCAGCCAGGACGGCGACATGGCGGTGCTCGTGATCGAGCAGAACATCGGCGTTGCGACCGCGATCTCGTCCCGCGTCGCGATCATGGTCAATGGCCGCATCAACCGTATCATCGACTCGGCCCGGCTCGCCGCCGACCGCGAACTGCAGCAGCGCCTGCTCGGTGTCGGCCAGCATGCCGGCGACGAGACCGATCTCGGGACGGGCGAAGTTCAGGAGAGGCCCGCCGCACGTGCGGCGGTGTCAACGACGCCGAAAGCTGCGCCCGTCAAGGTTTACGTCTCTAATCCCGTGCTGCCGACGCGCTGGTCGCAGCCGGTGCCGATCGCGCAGATCGAGGCCAAGGCGCGCACGCTCTCCACCAGCGTCAGCCGACTTGACGAGGCCGCGCGCCAGGGCCGCGAGCGCGCCGCGCCGATCACGTCAGGTCCGCCCGCGGTGATCGTCGCCGGCACGCTCGACACCAAGGGTGACGAACTGCGCTTCATCCGCGATCTCGTCGCGAGCCACGGGCTGCGCACCCGGCTGGTCGACCTCTCCACCAGCGGACGCCATACGAGCTGCGACGTCTCGGCCCAGGAGATCGCGCTCAATCATCCGCGCGGCGGTCCCGCCGTGTTCGGTGCCGATCGCGGCGCATCCGTCACCGCGATGGCGGAGGCGTTCGGGCGCTGGCTGCGCCGGCAGGACAATGTCGCAGGTATCATCTCGGCGGGCGGCTCCGGCGGAACGTCGCTGGTCGCGCCGGGCATGCGCGAGCTCCCCGTCGGCGTGCCCAAGCTGATCATCTCCTCTGTCGCATCCGGCGACGTCGGCGCCTATGTCGGGCCGGCCGACATCGCGATGATGTACTCGGTCACCGACGTCCAAGGACTCAATTCGATTTCGCGCGCGGTGCTGAGCAATGGCGCGCATGCGCTTGCCGGCATGGTGATGGCCCGCCAGCGGAAGCCCGCTATCGCTGACAGCACCCGACCGCAACGTCCCGCGATCGGCATCACCATGTTCGGCGTGACCACGCCGGCGGTGCAGAAGCTCACGGCCGAGCTGCGCGACGACTACGAGTGCCTCGTCTTCCACGCCACCGGCGTCGGCGGCCGCTCGATGGAGAAGCTGGTCGATTCCGGCATGCTCGCCGGCGTGATCGATCTCACCACGACCGAGGTCTGCGACCTGCTGATGGGCGGTGTGTTTCCGGCAACCGAGGATCGCTTCGGCGCGATCATCCGCAGCCGCGTGCCCTATGTCGGCTCGGTCGGCGCGCTCGACATGGTGAATTTCGGCGCGCCCGAGACCATTCCCGAGCGCTACCGCGGCCGCAAATTCCACGTGCACAATCCGCAGGTCACGCTGATGCGGACGACGGCCGCGGAGAACGCGCAGATGGGGCGCTGGATCGGCGAGCGGCTCAATCGCATGGATGGATCGGTCCGGTTTCTCCTGCCGGAAAAGGGCGTCTCCGCGCTCGATGCGCCCGGGCAGCCGTTCTTCGATCGCGAGGCGGATGAGGCGCTGTTCCGCAGTCTCGAGCAGACCGTACGGCAGACCTCGAGCCGGCGCCTGATCCGCGTGCCGCATCACATCAACGACAATGAGTTCGCAGCAGTGGTCGTCGGCGCCATCCGGCCGATGCTTGGGCGGCTGCCGGCGCGGCGCAGACAGGCGAGGTGATGGTCATGCCGAGATATGAGCGCGCACCGCTGCTGAAGAAGTTTCGCGACATGGTGCGCCGTGGCGTGCCGATCATCGGCGGCGGCGCCGGCACCGGCCTGTCGGCCAAATGCGAGGAGGCCGGCGGCATCGACCTGATCGTGATCTACAATTCCGGCCGTTATCGCATGGCCGGCCGCGGCTCGCTCGCCGGACTGATGGCCTATGGCGACGCCAATGCCATCGTGGTCGAGATGGCCAGCGAGGTGCTGCCGGTGGTGAAGTCGACCCCGGTGCTCGCGGGCGTCAACGGCACCGACCCGTTCCGCGACATGGATGTGTTCCTCGATGAGCTGAAGGCGCTCGGCTTCTCCGGTGTGCAGAACTTCCCGACCGTCGGCCTGATCGACGGCACTTTCCGCGCCAATCTCGAGGAGACGGGCATTTCCTACGCGCTGGAGATCGACATGATCGGGCGCGCGCATGACAAGGACCTGCTGACGACGCCTTACGTCTTCAATGAAGCCCAGGCCGCGGGCATGGCGATCGCGGGTGCGGACATCATCGTCTGCCATCTCGGTCTGACAACCGGCGGCTCGATCGGCGCGCAGACCGCGCCCAAGCTCGAAGACTGTCCCGGCCTGATCGACAGCTGGGCCTCGGCCGCGCTCAGTGTCAACCCCGAGATTCTAGTTCTGGCGCATGGCGGCCCGATCGCGGAGCCGTCCGACGCCGACTTCATCATGAAGCACACCAAGAACTGCCATGGCTTCTACGGCGCCTCCTCGATGGAGCGGCTACCGGTGGAGCGCGCACTGACGGAGCAGGTACGACATTTCAAGGCAATCAGCGCGCGGCCACGCCGCGTCTGAGGCGACAACACGAGATCCGGCAGCAGCGGCGCTGAGGCGCCGCATTCGCCGGACGAGAGACTGAGGGAGAAATGAGATGTCCGGGGCTCTGATCGGTGAGCTGATTCTTTGGCTGATCATTGCGATCATCGTCATCGTGGTCGCGGTCTACATCGTCAACTGGCTGTATCACCGCTCCTCGAAGGAGGTGTCCTTCGTCCGCACGGGCTTCCTCGGGGAGCGCGTCGTGATCAATGGCGGCGCCTTCGTGCTGCCCTTCATTCACGACTATACGCCGGTGAACATGAACGTGCTGCCGATGGGTATCACGCGCGCGCGGCAGGACGCCGTCATCACGCGCGACCGCATGCGGGTCGACGTCGAGGCCGACTTCTACGTTCGTGTCCAGCCGACGCGCGAGGCGGTGTCGATCGCGGCGGCGACGCTCGGCCGTCGCACCCTCGAGCCGGAGCGGCTGCATGCGCTGCTGTCCGGCAAGTTCATCTCGGCCATGCGCTCGGTTGCCGCTGAAATGACCATGGAGCAGATGCACGAGCAGCGCGGTGACTACGTGTCCCGTCTCAAGGCGGCCGCGGCCGAGGCGCTGGCCCAGAACGGCCTGGAGCTGGAATCGGTGGCGATCACCGATTTGGACCAGACAGATCTCGAATTTTTCAACCCCTCGAACCGGTTCGATGCCGAGGGCCTGACGCGGCTGATGGAGGACATCGAGAGCAAGCGCAAGCTGCGCAACGATATCGAGCAGGACTCGATGATCAAGATTCGGACCCGCAACCTCGAAGCCGAGCGCGAGGCGCTCGATATCGAGCGCGAGAGCGAGACGGCGCGGCTGGAGCAGGAGCGCGACATCGAGATGCGCCGCGCCCTGCAGCGGACGGAGGTGGCGCGCGAGCGGGCGCTGCGCGAGACCGAGGCCGAGCAGGCACAGATCATGGCGCGCGAGGCGATCGAGAAGGCGCGGATCGCGAACGAACTGACGATTGCCGAGGCCCGAATCGCTGCCGAGCGCGACACGCGGCAGCGCGAGATCGAGCGGACGCGTGCCGTCGAAGAGAGGGAGCTGCTGGCGCGCGAGGACATCGAGAAGGCGCGGATCGCCAACCAGCGCGCGATCGACGCCGCGCGCATCGAATCTGAGCGCGAGGTGCGCCAACGCGATATCGAGCGGACCCGCACCATCGAGGAAGCCGAGATCGCCGCGCGCGAGGCGGTGGAGAAGGCCAGGATTCAGCAGGACCGCGTCGTCTCCGATGCGCGCATCGCCAATGACGAGGAGACACGCCGCCGCGAGATCGAACGCACCCGCGCGATCGAGCAGGCGGAGATCGCCGCGCGCGAGGCGACAGAGAAGGCGCGCATCGCGCAGACCATGATCGTCAATCTGGAGCGCATCAGCTCCGACGAGCGCACCCGCGCCACCGAGATTGCCCAAGTGCGCAACATCCAGGAGGCTGAGATCGAGGCGCAGAAAGCGGTCGAGGCCGCCCGGATCGCGCGCGAGCAGGCATTGTCGGCGGAACGGATCGCCGCCGAGCACGCCACGCGCAGGCTGGAGATTGAGCGCAACCAGGGCATCGAGATCGCCGGCATCGCCGCGCGCGAGGCCACCGAGGCCAGCCGCATCGCCCAGGAGGAACGCGTGCGTGCACTGGAGATCGCGCGCGTCAGGACCATCGAGGAGGCCGATATCGCCTCGCGCGAGGCGATCGAAGCGGCCCGCATCGCCCAGGAGCTGGCTGTAGCAGCCAAGCGGATCCAGTCGGAGAAGGAGACGCGTAGCCTGGAGATCGAGCGCACGGAGGCCGTCGAGGCCGCCGATCTGAAGCGTCGGGAGGCGGTCGAGCGGCGCCGCATCGAGGTCGAGCTGGCGCTGGAGGCCGAGCGCATTGCTTCGTCGCGGACGCGCGAGGTGCTCAACATCGACCACAAGAAGGCGATCGAGCTCGCCGACGAAACCCGCGTCATCGAGCTCGCCGCCAAGCGAGCCGAGCGCATCGATGCGGATCGTCAGGTCAAGGAAGCCGAGATCGTCGCGCGCAGGCAGGTCGAGACCGCCGATGTCTCGCGCGAGCAGGCGCTGGAGGCCGTCCGGTTGGAGCGTCGCCGGGCGATCGAGCAGCTCGAGGTCGCGCGCGTCCAGTCGCTGCAGGAGGCCGAGATCGCGGCCCGTGAGGAGGTCGAACGCGCCCGCATCGCCTCGGATCGTGGTCTCGACGAGGCCCGCATCGGCCGCGAGCGCGAGCTGCGTAAGCTCGAAGTGAACCGCGAGAAGGACGTCGAGACTGCGCTGATGGAGAAGGCCATCGCGCTGTATCAAAAATCGCTGGAGGAATCCGCGGCCAAGGTCGCGGCCGAAGAGGCGCGCTCGCGTGCAACGGAAGCGGCGGAGAAAGTCGTCACGGCGCGCGAGAGCGAGATTGCCCGCCGCCGTAAGACGGTCGAGGTGCTGCTGGCCGAGAAGCAGGCCGAGGAGACGCGGATCGCCGCAGAGGCCGAGCGGGTTCGTGCCGCGGTCGAAGCGGAGGCGCAGAAGCTGCTCAACGAGGCCGAGAACGTCCTGACCGACCAGGCACGCTACTCGCTGTTCCGGCGCAAGCTGCTCGACCGCATCGAGGGCATCGTGCGCGAGAGCGTCAAGCCGATGGAGAAGATCGAGGGCATCCGCATCCTGCAGGTCGACGGCTTGAACGGAAATGGCGGCAACGGCAATGGCGGCCGCAGCGCGACCGACGAGGTGATCGACTCCGCGCTGCGCTACCGCGTCCAGGCGCCGCTGATCGACTCCATTCTCTCCGATATCGGCGTCGAGGGCGGCAGCCTTGCCAAGATGCCGGGCCTGATCCGCGAGGCCAGGGACATGCAGGGAATCCGGAAAGAAACCTCGGCGCGCAAGGAGACAGGCGGCGGCGCCGGATCGGGCGAGGGCAGCCCGTCCGAGCCGCCGACCGATCGCGGTCCGCGCAAGAAGGGTTGATGCGAGATGGCGAGGGTTTACGTCTCCACCGTCGTGAGTGCCCGCAACGATCGGGTGTGGGCGCGCGTCCGCGACTTCAACGGCCTGCCGAACTGGCATCCGGCGATCGCCGAAAGCCGGATCGAGGGCGGCGAGCCCGCCGACAAGATCGGCTGCGTCAGGGATTTCCGGCTTCGCAACGGCGACCGCATTCGCGAGAAGCTGCTCGGCCTGTCGGACTACGACATGTTCTGCACCTACTCGATCCTGGAATCGCCGATGGGCGTATCGAACTACGTCGCGACCCTCAGGCTGACACCGGTCACGGACGGCGACAAGACGTTTCTGGAGTGGACCGCCGAGTTCGACTGCGCGCCGGAGCGCGAGGCTGATCTGGTGGCTTCGATCGGCGGCGGCGTGTTCCAGGGCGGCTTCGATGCGCTCAAGCGCGCGTTTGGGGGCTGACGCCGTGCCGCACGTGGTCAAGAGCACCATCATCGATGCGCCGACCGAGGCCGTGTGGGAGGTGCTGCGCGACTTCAACGGTCATGATCGCTGGCACCCGGCGGTGGCGACCTCTGCGATCGAGCGTTCGCAGACGTCCGACAAGATCGGTTGTGTCAGGCGCTTTCGTCTGAAGGACGGCTCCGAGCTGCGCGAGCAGTTGCTGGCGCTGTCCGATCTCGAGCAGAGCTTCAGCTACTGTCTGCTCGATACGCCGGTCCAGCTGTTCAACTACGTCGCCCATGTCCGGCTGCTGCCGGTCACCGATGGTGATCGCACCTTCTGGCACTGGGAGAGCCGCTTCACGACGCGGCCCGAGCTGGCCGAGGCGCTGTCGCGCATGGTGGCAGAAGACATCTACCAGGCCGGCTTTGAGGCGATCCGATCGCATCTGAAGCAGGCGGCATGAGGACGAGGTGAATCGATGCCAGTCACGGTGAAGACGTTTCAGGCCGCGAGCGAAGCTGCGTCTGCGCTGTCGTCGGACCGCGCGGCGCGCTACCTGGGCGGCGGCACGCTGGTCATGCGCGATCTCAATGAGGGCGACGTCTCGATTGCGACGGTCATCCGCGCCACCGACCGGACCTTGCAGGGCATCGATGCGGCAGGCGCGCGCATCAGGATCGGCGCCGGCGTCACCTTCGCCCGCGTGCTGGCCGAGCGCGATCTCGCCTTCCTGCATCCGGCGGCGCGCTCGATCGGCGGCCCGGCGGTGCGCAACATGGGGACCGTCGGTGGCAATCTGTTCGCTCCGGCGCCGTTCGGCGACTTCACGGTGGCGCTGCTGGCGCTCGACGGCATCGTCTCGCTGCAGGGCAGCTTCGGCGTCAGGGACATGCCGATCGAGGAGTTCCTGCAATCGCGCGACCGCCAGGCCGGTGCGCTGGTGGTCGGCGTGTCGTGCATCCGTCCTGCGTCGGCGGATGCGTTCCGCTATCGCAAGATCGCCCGGATCAAGCCGAAGGGCGGATCGGTGATCACGCTTGCGGCGCATCTTCCACAGAGTGGCGGCCGCGTGACCGGCGCGCGGATCGCGCTGGGATCGATGGCCCCGACCGCCATCCGCGCCAAGGCGGCCGAGCGCGCGCTCGAAGGGCGGCCGTTCGACGCCGGCGCGATCAGTGCCGCCGCTGCTGCGGCGGCCGAGGGAACGGCACCCACCGACAATTCGCTGGCCAGCGCGTGGTATCGCCGCGAAGTGGTCGGCGTCCATCTGCGGCGGCTGTTGTCGGGACAGGAGAGCTAGAGCATGGCCAAGACCCCACTTCAGTTCCGGCACAATGGTCGCGATGTCGCGCTGTTCGTCGACGGCGGCACCAATCTGCTGGTCGTGCTGCGCGAGATGATCGGCGACCTCACGCCGAAATTCGGTTGCGGCCAGGGCGGCTGCGGCGCGTGCACGGTCCTCATCGATGGCGACGCGCACCTGTCTTGTCTGACGCTCGCCGAAGCCGTCGAGGGCCGCGCGGTCGAGACGCTCGACGGCATCAAGAGCGGTCCGAATTTGCATCCGCTGCAGCGCGCCTTCGCCGAGGGTTTTGCCGCGCAATGCGGCTATTGCACGCCGGGCATGCTGATGGCGGCGAAGGCGCTGCTCGACAAGATCCCGCAGCCAAGCCGCGAGCAGGTGGTAGAGGCGATTTCGGGCAACATCTGCCGGTGTACCGGCTACGAGCCGATCATCAATGCGGTGCTGGCGGCGGCCGCGTCGCTGCGCGCGAGTGCGTGAGGAGAGATCGCCATGCTGGAACTGCGCAAGGACATCTTCGCCGACGAGCGCGACGACAATCTCAACGAGGTCGGCAAGGGCACCCAACGCCAGGACATGCTCGGCCATGTCACGGGGACCTCGACCTATTTCAACGATCACAAGCTGCAGGGCATGCTGCATCTGAAGGTCGTGAGGTCGACGCAGCCGCATGCCCGGCTGCGCCGCATCGAGACCAGCGAGGCCGAACGGAGCGAGGGCGTGCGGCGGATCATCCGCGGCAGCGACGTGCCGCGCAATCTCAACACGCTGCTCAGCCTGATCAATTTTGGCAAGGACGATGAGCCGACGCTTGCCGTCGACAAGGTACGCTACCGCGGCGAGCCGATCGTCGCCGTCGTCGCCGAGACGCCGCGCGCGGCGGCCGAGGCGGCGGCCAGGGTACGCGTCGACTATGAGATCTTGCCGGCGGTGTTCGACGTCGAGGAGGCGCTGAAGCCGGGCGCGCCCACCGTCAACGAGACCTATCCGAAGAATACGTTCACCTATCACGACCGCTACGACCACCAGAAGTTGCGCTTTGGCGACGTCGAGCGCGGCTTTGCCGGCGCCGATCATGTCTTGGAACAGCGCTACCAGATGTCGCCGATCGAGCACGCGCCGGTCGAAACCAACGGCTCGATCGCCGCGCCCGACACCAACGGCCGCTACGTGGTCTATACCTCGACCCAGGCGCTGTTCTTCTCGCTCGACACCTGCGCCAAGATCCTCGATCTGCCGTCGAACACATTCCACTTCATCGGCGGCACGGTCGGCGGCGGCTTCGGCGGCAAGGTCGACACGCTGACCGAGCCGCTCGCCATTCTCGCTGCGATGTTGACGGGGCGCCCGGTGCGCTACGTGCTCGGACGAGAGGAGGAGATGCAGTTCGGGCCGCCCCGCGGTGCCGAGCGCATCTACATCAAGGACGGAGTCATGCGTGACGGCCGCATCGTGGCGCGCCAGATCCGCGGCTATTTCGACTCTGGCGCTTATACGCGGCTGTCGAGCTACGCGGTGGTCAAATGCGCCGCGCACCTGCCGGGGCCCTACACGATCCCGAACGTCCATGGCGACATCTACTGCATCTTCACCAACCGCACGCCGGCCACCGCGATGCGCGGCTTCGGCATCACCGGCATGGACTTCGCGCTCGAATGCCAGATGGACAAGCTCGCGCATCTGATCGGCATGGACCCGATGGAGTTTCGTATCCTCAACGCCTATCGCGACGGCGACATGAAGGCGCATCGCCGCGAGGCCAAGAACACCGCGCTGATCGAATGCGTCCAGGTCGCGGCCGAGAAGGCCAAATGGCCGATCCGCGAGGAGTTCCGGCGCATGTCCTCGCGCAAGGATGGCGGCGGGGCGCGGGCGGCTGTTCCCTCCACGCCACGAGAGCCGGTGAGCGCGCGGCCTGCGCCGGCGCAGCAACGCACCAGCTACGATCGTGGTCTCTCGGCGCCGCCACAACCCGAGCCGCCACCACCTCCGCCAACGAGCCCGGCGCCTTCGCCGGGGCACGGCGCGACGCGGTTCTCGTCGGTGTTCGGCACGAGGAGGCGCTGACATGACGAGGCACCGCGGCCGCGGCATGGCGGCGATCAACTATCCCATCGGCATGAATCTCGGCGGCGATCCGAGCCAGGCGCTGGTGCATTCCAACCCCAGCGGCAAGTTCACGGTGGCGCTGTCGTCGATCGATCTCGGGCAGGGCATGAAGTCGGTGACGCGGCAGATCTGTGCCGAGACGCTCGGCGTGCCGGTCGAGGACGTCTATGTCGACACCGCCGATTCCGACACCGGCCCGCATTGCATGGGCTCGTTCGCTTCGCGCGGCACCCATCGCGTCGGCAATGCCGTGATGGCGGCGGCCAAGGAGGCGCGTGGCGTCATGATGGAGGCCGCGGCCGAGGAGCTCGAGGTCAACGCCAGCGATCTCGAAACGGATGGTCGCGGCAACATCCACGTCAAGGGCGCGCCGCATCGCTCGATCTCGGTGAAGGACGTCGCCATCGCCGCGCAGTTCCGCCAGGGCAAGACCATCTCCGGCCGTGGCATCTTCCTGGTGCCGCTGTCGGAGGTGGATCCCGAGACTGGCGAAATGTCCCCGGCGACCTGCTACGCGCATGCCTGTCTCGTCGCCGAGGTCGAGGTCGATGACGAGACCGGCGAGGTCGGCGTGGTCAGGATGGACAGCGCCTATGAGCTGGGACGCGCGCTCAATCCCCGCCTCGTCGAGCAGCAGCTGGTCGGCGGCGCCTGGATGGGCATGAGCCACGCGCTCTACGAGACGACGGAGCCGTACTACCCGGACCCGAAGCAAGGACCGCGCGACTTCGTGGAATACCTGATGCCGGGACCTGGCGACATCTGTCCGCACGACATCGCCGTGCTGGAGCGGCCGGCGCCCGACGGACCGTTCGGCGGCAAGGGCCCTGGCGAGATGTGCGCCAATCCTGTGCTTCCTGCCATCGCGAATGCGATTTTCAACGCCGTCGGCGTGCGCCTCGACGAACTGCCGATCACGCCAGAGAAAGTGCTGCGCGCGATCAAGGCCCAGGGCGGCGCCCGGCCGCAGACGCGGCGGTGACGCAGCATGGTGGTCCGCAGCAACATCGTCGGCATCGACTCGCCGCAGGCGCTGGAAAAGGCACTGCGCGCGGCGTACTATCTCGCCGATGACGGGCTCTCCACCGCGGCCTATCTCGCGCTCGCGCTGGGCAAGCCATTGCTCTTGGAAGGCGCGCCCGGCGTCGGAAAAACCGAGGCGGCGAAGGCAATCGCCGCGGTGCTCGGCCGCAAGCTGATCCGCCTGCAATGCTACGAAGGTATCGACGCTGCTGCGGCGCTCTACGAGTGGAACTATCCGCGCCAGATGCTCGCGATCCGCCAAGCCGGCGAGGAGAGCATCGACATCTATGGCGAGAGCTTTCTGATCGAGCGGCCGATGCTGGCCTGCCTGCGCGCGCCCGATGCGACCGTGCTGCTGATCGACGAGATCGATCGGGCCGACCAGGAGTTCGAGGCGTTCCTGCTCGAATTTCTCTCCGATTTCCAGATATCGATCCCCGAGCGCGGCACGGTGCGCGCCGCGGAGCGGCCGATCGTGGTGCTGACCTCGAATCGGACCCGTGACCTGCACGAAGCGCTGCGCCGACGCTGTGTCTATCATTGGATCGACTATCCCGATGCGGAGCGCGAGGCGCGCATCGTGATGATGCGGGCCTCCAGTGTTGCCGAAGCGACCGCGCGGGCCGTGGTGGCTGCAGTGGCGAAGCTGCGGCGCGAGCCGCTGAGCAAGGCGCCCGGGATTGCCGAGGCGGTCGATTGGGCGGAGGCGGCGACGCTGCTCAACCAGACCGGCGCGCGCTGGCCCGATGCGTTCAAGCGCGCGATTGGCGTCGCGCTGAAGGATGAGGAGGATCTGTCCTTCATCGCGCCGCGGCTCGACGCGCTGCTCGCGGAGGCGATGACATGAGCGAGCCCCGCCTGCCGCAGGCGACCGAGATCTTCGTGACATTCGCTGCGCTGTTGCGGCGAAACGGCTTCGCAATTGCGCCGGAGCAGACCACCGCCTTCCTCGCTGCGATCGAACTGCTGGGGCCTGTCAGCATCGAGGATATCCGTCGTGCCGGGACGGCGACCCTCGCGCCGCCTCCGGAGCGGCTCGCGACCTACAATCTGCTGTTCGACGTCCATTTTGGTGTCGCCGAGGCAACGGCCTTCAGCGAGAGCGACAGGCAGGACGATGTCGTGCGTCTCCAGGAGGAAGGGGACGGCGCTGTCGGTCCCGATCTCGCCGAGGAGCAGAACGAGTCAGGTCTGGCTGCGACGCGCGTTGAAGCGCTGGTCGCCCGCCGCTTGGCTGCGACGACGGGCGGCCATGCCCTGCAGCGCCTCGCGCGTCAGGCGCGTGCAAAACTGCCGAAACGGCGTGGCCACCGGCGCATGCGCGCGCGGCGCGGCAGCTTCGTGGACCTGCGCCGGACCCTGCGCGAGAGCATAAGGCGCGACGGTGAGGTGCTGTCGCTGCGGCGGCTGAAGCGGCGACCTCGATTGCGACGATTGCTGCTGCTGATCGACGTCTCCGGCTCGATGAAGGCGCGGACCGAGGATAACATGCGGCTCGCCCACGTGCTGGTGCAGGCCGTACCCCAGGCCGAGGTGTTCACGCTTGGCACACGGCTGACACGCGTGACGCGGCCCTTGCGGCTGAAGCGGCGCGAACAGGCGCTGCTCGCTGCCTCGCATCTCGTCAGCGACTGGGACGGTGGCACGCGCATCGGCGAGGCGCTGCAGGCCTTCCTCGCGGTGCCGCGGTTCTCGACCTACGCGCGGGGCGCCGTCGTGCTGGTCATCTCGGATGGGCTCGAGCGTGGTGACCATCATGTGCTCCGTGACGCCGTGTGGAGGCTGTCGCTGCGCGCCTGGCGCCTGAGCTGGCTGACGCCGCTCGCGACGGGGCCCGGCTTCAAGCCGCAGACCGAGGCGTTGCAGGCGATCGCGCCATTCGTCGACGACATCGCAGCCGGCGGGTCGGACGAGACCATCGTCGCGCATGTTCTGTCGCTGGCACAGAGGAGGGCGGCATGACCGGTTATGTCGATGCGCATCACCACATCTGGCGTCAGGCCGATCTGCCCTGGCTGGTCGGGCCGATGCAGCCGCGGATTTTCGGCCCCTATGAGCCGATCAGGCGCGACTACACGATCGAGGAGTATCTCGACGACATCGCCGGCAGCGGCGTCACGCAATCGGTCTACGTCCAGACCAACTGGGCCAAGGACGGCTTCGAGGACGAAGCCGCCTGGGTGCAGCGAACTTCTGAGCAGCACGGCTTTCCGCACGGGATCGTCGCCTATGCCGATCTGAGCGTCGAAGATGCGCGGCCGCAGTTCAACCGGCTGGCGCGCTATCCCCTGCTGCGCGGGGTCCGGATGCAGCTGCACTGGCATGAGAACCCGCTCTATCGTTTCGCTTCGTCCCCAGACCTTTGCAGAGATACCCATATCCGCGCCAACATCGCGCGGCTCGCCGACTACGGCTGGTCCTTCGACCTGCAGGTCTTCGGGCCGCAGATGGCGGGCGCCGCAGCGCTCGCCGAGAGCTGTCCGTCCGTGACCTTCATCCTCCAGCATGCCGGCATGCTGGAGGATCTGTCCACGCGCGGTCGCGATCGATGGCGAGCCGGCATGCAGCGGCTGGCGAGCTGCAGCAATGTCGTCAGCAAGCTCTCGGGCCTCGGCACCTTCATTCGCCGCAACGATCCGGCGCATGTCGCCGACGTGGTGCGGGAGACGGTCGGAATGTTCGGCCCCGAGCGCTGCCTGTTCGGCTCGAACTTTCCGATCGAGAAGCTCTGGACCGACTACCGCGTACTGGTGGGGGCCTATGAGGCTGCCATCCGGGACCTCGACGAGCATGCGCGCGCGCAGGTCATGGGAGGGACGGCGCAGCGCGTCTATCGGCTGGGATGATACCGCCTGCAACGACAACAAAAGCAACAGGGAACGCTCATGGCGCTGGAAATCAAGGTTCTCGACTATGGTGATATCGAATTGGAATCGAGCTTCCTTGTGCTCGGCCGTGATTGCGGCCGCACCCGCCGGGTGCTGACGCTCGGCTTCCTGATCCTGGGCGGGCCGTATCCGGTCGTGGTCGATACCGGCTACCGCTCCAACCAGATCATGGAGACGCTGGGCATGCGCGGGCTGCAGTACCATGAGAACATGATCGAGAACCAATTGGCGCGGCACGGCGTGCGCATGGGCGATGTCCGCTACGTCTGCCACACCCATCTGCACATCGATCACGCCGGGAAGGACGATCTGTTCCCGATGAACACGACGGTCGTGCTCAACCGCCGCGAGCTCGAATACTCGGTTTCCGGGCTGATGCATCCGCAATATCCGGCGCCCGACATCAAGCATCTGATCGACCGGCTGCACACCAAGAGTGCGCTGCGTTTCCTCGACCTCGAGCTCACCGGCCCGGTCGAGCTGATGCCGGGCGTCTATTGCGACGCTGCGAATGCCCATACCGAAGGCTCGATGAACATCCACGTCCACACTGCCGATGGCATCGCTACCATCTGCGGCGACGTCATCTACGACTTCAACGACCAGATCGTGACGCCGTTCAACGAGATCCAGGATGGCGAGCCGCGCACCACCGGCAATCACGGCACGACAAAACGCGCCGAGAAGGCAGCGATCAAGAAGCTGCTGTCAAGTTCGCGCTATCTGCTGCCGGTGCACGATCGTCCCGCCAAGATCGAAGGCGGTGTGGTGGTGGGACGGCTGCACGACCAAGTGCCGGGGCCGCTGGTGCAGTCGCTGCCGCAGCGGCACTGGTTTCCGGCGTGAGCAGCACAAGGTGCCCCCATGACCCACGTGACGTTGCGCAGTGAGTTCGAAACTCTGATCGATCCGTATGCGCCGGTGGCGCAGGTCGCGACCGGCTTCGAGTTCACCGAGGGGCCGATCTGGCATCCCGTCGAGCAGTTCCTGCTGTTCTCCGACATGCCGGCTGATGTCCGCCGCCGCTGGGACGCGAAGCGCGGCGTGGTGGAGATGCGGCGGCCGTCGAACAAGTGCAACGGCATGACCTATGATGCCGAGCTCAATCTGATCGTCTGCGAACACGCGACGTCGTCGCTGGTGCGCGAGCGTCCCGACGGCCGCCGCGAGATCCTGGCATCGCATTTCGAGAACCAGGAGCTGAACAGCCCCAACGACGTGTGCGTCCATTCCAGCGGGACGATCTACTTCTCCGACCCGTGGTATGGCCGCATGCCGGTCTACGGCGTGGAGCGGCCGCGCCAGCTCGGCTTCCAGGGCGTGTACCGGGTGCCGCCGGGCGGCGGTCCGCCGCGGCTGCTGGTTGACCGCCATCTGTTCGACCAGCCCAACGGGCTGTGCTTTTCCCCGGACGAGAAGCTGCTTTACGTCAACGATACGGTGCAGGCGGTGATCCGCGTGTTCGACGTCGGCGGCGATGGTGCGCTGGCGAACGGGCGCGTCTTTGCCAGCGGCATCCGCTCCGAGCTCGAGCCAGGCGTGCCCGACGGCATGAAATGCGACCAGCGCGGCAATGTCTGGGTCACCGCACCCGGTGGCGTCTGGGTCTATGCGCCTACGGGCGAACTGCTCGGCAAGGTGCGCGTGCCGGAGCTCGTCGCCAATCTCGCCTGGGGCGGTCCCGAGTTTCGCACGCTCTATCTCACCGCGACCCATTCGGTCTATGCGATCGCGACCAAGGTCGGTCCGCGCCACGAGCCGTATATGAGCGCGCGAAGTCGAGGGGCGTCAACGGCAGGTCTGGCGATGTCCAGCGCGACGTCCGCGCCATCGGCGCCGCAGCTGGCATCTGGTGACATGCAGCTCGATCCGCGCCGCTGCGCGATGATCATCCAGGATCTGCAGAACGACGTCATCATGGACGGTGGCGCCTTCGCGGATTCCGGCGCGCCCGGTCATGCCAAGCAGCAGCGCGTGGTCGACAATGTCCGGCGGCTCGCCGAGGTCGCGCGTGCGCGCGGCGTCGTCATCATTCATGTCTGGTTCGTGGTCGAGCCGGGCGCGCCCGGCGTGACCTTGAACGCACCGCTGTTCGAGGGGCTGGTCGACAGCAAGGCGATGGTGCGCGGCAGCTGGGGCGCGGCGCCTGTCGCCGGCCTGGAGCCGCGCAGCGGCGACTTCGTGGTCGAGAAGATGCGCATGAGCGCGTGGGAAGGCACGCGGCTCGAGACGATTCTCAAGGCCACCGGGCGCGACGTCCTCATCAATACCGGCGCCTGGACGAACATGTCGGTGGAGCACACCGCGCGCACCGGGGCCGACAAGGGCTATTTCATCGTGGTGCCGGAGGATTGCTGCTCGACCATGAACGCGGACTGGCACAATGCGTCGATCAACTTCGCCATGCAGAATGTTGCTGTCGTGACCACGGCCGACGCGGTGATCAGGGCGCTGGGGTGAGGCATGCCAAAGCTGCTGCATCTCGTCGCCTCGCCGCGGGCAGATTCGGAATCCAGCGCCGGCGCGCGCGCCTTCCTGGACCGCTTCAGGCAGGCGCGGCCGGGTTGGGACGTCGACGAGATGAATCTGTGGCGCGAGAGTCTGCCCGAGTTCGACGGCGAGATCCTGCAGGCGAAATATGCCCGCATGGGCGGCCGCGCCTTCACCGACGGCCAGCGCCGGGCGTTCGCTGTGGCCGAGCGCATGGCGGTGCGGCTCGATCTGGCCGAGCGCGTCGTGATCTCGACGCCGATGTGGAATTTCGGCGTTCCCTACAAACTCAAGCACTGGCTCGACATCATCAATCAGCCGGGCCTCACCTTTCGCTTCGATCCGTCGCGTGGCTACCTGCCGCTTCTGAAGGATCGTCCGACGCTGGTGATCCTCGCCAGCGGCGGCGACTTCACCACCGGCATCAGCCGGGGGCGTACTGACCTCGCGACGCCCTATTTGCGCGAGGCGCTGCGCTTCATGGGCCTTCGCGACCTGCACTTCGTGGCGATCGGGCCGACCAGCGGGCCGGCGGCGCACACCGGCGTGGCGCGTGAGCGGGCGCACAGGCGGCTCGTCGAGATGGCCGCGCGATTTTGACGAGGCAGCCGCGCGGCGCGCATCAGGTCCTAGCAGCAAGCGGTGCGGCCTTCGACCGGCGACCGTCGTCCTCTAGCCGCGCTCTCGACTGATTCGGCCGCGAATTCAAGCGACAAGCTCGACTGTCGCTCCGGTCGCGTCGATCAGGTGAACACGTTCGACCTCGGTGCGGGGCAGCAGGGCACGAATCTCAGGCTCCGACATCAGGCTGAAGGCGGTCGAGAGCGCGTCTGCCGCCGTTGCATTGCCGGCGACCGTGGTCACGCTGCGATAGCGCTGCGCACAGCCGCCGTCGTGCGGATCGAACAGATGATTGAAGCGGCCTCGCGGATCGAAGCGGAAGCCATAGGCGCCCGATGTCGATACGGCGCGATCGATGATCGGAAGCAGTGCAGCGGTCCGGTCGGGAATGTCCGGATCGGCGATTGCGATCTCCCAGGGCCGTGCATCCGGCCGTGCGCCGATGGCGCGGGCTTCGCCCATGTCGACCAGGCTGTGCTGCACGCCCTCGCTGCGCAGGAGCTCGACGATCCGGTCCGTGACATAGCCCTGCGCGATGCCATTGAGGGTGAGCGCCATGCCGCGCGGCATGACGATGCGATCGCGGCTGACGCTGAGCCGCTGATGGCCGACCCGCGCCAGCGCCTCTTGCACGGCCGCTTGCGGCGGCCCGTCGGGATTGGCATGCGGGCGCGAAAAATGATCGGCATAGAGCGTCCACAGCGGTTGCACCGTCGGGTCGAAGCGGCCGTCGGTCATCGCGGCGTAGCGCTGCGAGCGTGTGAGGATGTCGACCAGCTCGGGCGCGGGGTCCACCAGCACACCGGTGCGGTTCAGCGTCACCAGCGCCGATTGCTCCAGATACAGGCTGAACAGGCGCTCGAGCCGCCGGGCTTCGCCGATCGACACCGTGATCAGCCGTTCGGCTTCCTGCCGGTCGCGGTGATGAAGCTTGATCGTGGCGACGGCGCCGAGCAGCGTGCCGCGCCATTCGACCGATCCGCTTGTGCTGTCGGCCGCCTGCGCCCAGGAAGGAGCAACCGCGAGACCCGCCAATGCGGCGCTGATGCGGATGAAGCGCCGGCGCGAGAGGTAAAGTGTCATCGCTGGACTCCCGTGGTTTGCTTCGAACCCGGCTCGGCCAGACCGGCGTTGTCGTCGGCGGAGCTCAGCACGTAGTCGCGGGGCACCTCGGTGAAGCCGACGATGCGGCCGCCGTGCTCGGCAGCGAACCGCTCGGCCGCGGTCCGATCCGAGAACGGCACCGCCTCGTCGCTGCCCATGCCGCTCCTGACCCGGCTGCCGATCACGAACACCGCCTTGCGCGCCTCGACCCAATTGTCGGCGCCCGGATTGTCCCAGCTCGCGGCTTTGCCCATGTCGGAGACGTAGATCGCCTGGATGTCCTTGGGCTCGTCGGGCAGCATCGTGAAGGCGATGGCGTCACGCGCGGAGGAGAACCAGACCGGTTCGATCAGGCTGGCGGCGAAGATCTGTCCCTTGGGGCCAGAATGCTCGAGCAGATTCATGCCGCAATAATGCCCGATCGCCTCCGCCGTCAGCTTGATCGGCGGCGGCGGCGCGGCCGCCTGCCTGTCGTTGCAGGCGGCAAGCGCAAAGGCGGCGATGAGCAAGCCGGCGAAAGCGAGGCGTTTCATAGCTCCCTCCGGGAGAAGGCCAGCGCGGCGCCGGCGAGCGGCACCAACGTCCAAAGCACCAGCGCTGTGAGCAACACCTGCACCGACAGCGTGCTGCTGCCGGCGAGCCCGGCCATGCCGGAGAACAGGCTGACATTGGCGAAGCCGGTCAGGTTGAACAGCCGGTAGGCGTCGGTCGGGTTGAGCAGCAGCAGCGCGCTGAGCACGCCGCCGGAAACGTTGCGGCCCTGATCGATCACGAGAAGGCCGAGCAGCGCCATGTCGTAGATCAGGACGAGCACGAGCCACAGGCCGATGCTGACCCCCGCTGCGGTGCCGCGGTCGCGCACCACTGCACTGACGAGATAGCCGATCGCGACGAACACCGCGCCAAGCAGAACGGAGGAGCCGATCATCGCGGCGAAGGCCGCGAGCCCGTCACTGTCGAAGTGACTGCCGGCGATCAGCAGCGCTACGGCAGCGGCGCCATAGCCGAGGCAGGTCGCGAAGGCGAGCACCGCGAGATGACCGAGGAACTTGCCGAGCAGCACCTGCCAGCGCGCCACGGGATAGCTGAGCAGCAGCAGCATGGTGCCGCGCTCCATGTCTCCGACGATGGCGTCGTGCGAGATCAGAAGCGCGATCAGCGGGATCAGGAAGATGGTCAGGCTCGACAGGCTGACGATGACGACGTCGAGCGCGCGCGCGCCCACGGTGCCGGTCGGTGCGCTGCCGAGAAAGGTCAGCGACAGCGCGAGCCCCGCCAGCAGCAGGGTCGACGCCAGCACCCAGCGATTGCGGATCGCCTGCTGGATTTCCTTCGCGGCGATGGTGATCACGGCATTCATTGCGAACGCTCCGCGTGGCGCAGGAAATGCGCGTAGAGCTCGTCGAGATTGGGCGGGATGAGCTCGAGATCCTGCACGGCGGTGCCGTCGGCCGTCGCACGGCGCAGCAGAGCGATCTTCTCGTCCTGCGCTGCGTCGATCTCGACGATGTGGCCATTGACCCGACGATAGGAGGTCGCCTCCGGCAGCCAGGAGGGCCGGCCGGATGGCGGCAGCTCAGCGACCTTTACCCGGATCCGGGTCGGCAGTCGCGCGAGGCGGCGCAACTCGTCGAGCGTGCCGTCGGCGACCTTGAGTCCCTTGTTCATGATGATGACACGGCCGGCCCGCTCCTCCAGCTCGGTCAGCGCATGCGATGACAGCAGCACCGTCGTGCCCTCGGCGGCGAGCTTCTGGATCACCTCGTAGAACGTCTGGCGCAGCTCGGGATCGAGACCGGTGGTCGGCTCGTCCAGCAGCAGCACGCGTGGCCGGCCGATCAGCGCCTGTGCCAAGCCGAGGCGCTGGCGCATGCCCTTCGAGTAGGTATTGACGCGGCGTCCGGCAGCGTCGCCCAGCCCGACGACATCGAGCAGCGCCAGCGCGCCCTTCACAGGCTCGCGCTTGAGGCGGGCGTAGAAGCTCTGCGTCTCGCGGCCGGTGAGCGCTGCATCGAAGGCGACGTTCTCCGGCAGATAGCCGAGCCGACGCCGCGAGGAGAACTCGCCCGCGGCCGGGTTTTCGCCGAGCAGCGCGATCGCGCCCTTGGTCGGTCGGATCAGGCCGAGCATCATCTTCATCAGCGTGGTCTTGCCGGCGCCGTTGTGGCCGATCAGGGCCACCATCTCCCCGGCCGCGAGATCGAACGACACGCCCTTGACGGCTTCGACCTTGCCGTAGTGCTTGATCACGTCGGCGATATGGACGGTCGCGCTCATCGGGCGCTGCTCCTAGCGGCAGTGCGGCGCGCCGGCGGTGGCGACATCAGCGGATGGCTGTCGACCACGCCGCCGGGCAGGATCGCCGGGAACTGCGCCTGTGCCCAGCGGATCACCTGCACGGCCGGACTGTTGATCAGGACCTTGGCGGCCGGCGCGGTCCACAGCACGCGGTCGATCAGATCATTCGGCCGGTAGGCGGTGTCGGCAACGCCGTCGCCGTTGAGGTCGAAGCCCGGGTTGTCGCTCCAATAATTGCCGCGGCCGTCTTTCGACCAGTCGAGATGGCGGGTGCCGACATACTTGATCTGGCTGGCATTGTTGACGAAGGCATTGCCCCTGATGTCGTTGCCCTCGGAGCCGGCGGTAAAGTGAACGCCGATCTCGCACCCTTCGAACCAGTTGTCAGTGATATGGTTGTTGTTGGTGTTGTAGATGAACACGCATTTCTCGGGACCGGGACGGGCGCCGGCGGTCGGCGTGGCCGTGCTCGCATCGGCCTGCGGCACGCCTTCGTCGGTGCCGCGGTTCTCCGCGGTGGCCCAGCGCTCTGCCGGCTGCAGCCCACCGATCACGCTGTTGCCGGCGATCTGCGAGCCGTTGGCCGCGTTGAACAGCAAGCCGCGGTCGCGGTCGTGATCCGAGACGTTATCCCTCACGACGAGCGCCTTGGAGAACATCATCGCATAGCCGATGATGTTGCGGGTCGAGACGTTGCCGGAGATTTCGCTGTCGTTGGTGTACATGAAGTGGACCGCGAAGCGCAGGTCGCTGAAGCGATTGCCGCTGAAGACGTTGTTGCGGCTGGTGATGGCGAACACGCCATCGCGGCCGTACCGGAATTGGTTGTCGATCACCTTGGCGCCCGGCGCGTTCCAGACGGAGACGCCGTTGCCGGTGACGCCGCCGCGCGTCGCGCGCAGGCCGATGATGCTGTTGTGACGGACCATGGCGTTGGCTGATCCGTGCAGATAGACGCCGAACAGATTGCCCTCCATCTGGTTGTTCTCGATCAGCGTGTCGTGCGCGCCCTGGTCGACGAAGATGCCGGAATCCATCTGCTCAAGCGAGCGGCCGGAGCCTTTGATGACGAAACCTCGAATGACGGTACCCGGTGCCATGACGGTGATGACGCTCCCACGGCCGTCGCCGGTGATCACGGCGCCATGCGCGCCGGTCAGTGTCAGGCGACGGGTGATCCGCAGCGGCCCGTGATAGGTGCCTGCGGCCAGCGCGATCTCATCGCCCTCGGCCGCGCGATCGAGCACGTCCTGCAAGTCGGCAATGTCGGCCGCGACCGCTCGTGTCGCCGCTGTTGCGCGGAAGGGCAGGCTGGCGACGACGAGCGCCGCCAGCCCCAGAGTCTTGATATGGCGCATGCGCCGCATCGCTCACGCGTTCCGCGGCGAGACCAGCATGCGTCCGCGCATTTCCATGTGCATGGCGTGGCAGAACCATGTGCAGAAATACCAGTACACGCCGGGCTTGTCGGCGATGAACGTCACCGACGAGGTCTGCTGCGGATCGATCTCCATGTTGACGCCGTAGTTGACGATGCAGAAGCCGTGCACCAGATCCTCGACGTCGTCGATGTTGGTGACATAGACCGTCACCTCGTCGCCCTGCTTGACCTCGAACTTTTCGAGCGCGTAGGCGGGCGCGCTGGACCACATGTAGACGCGCACCTTGTTGCCGTCGCGGATCACCTTGGCGTCGCTCTCCAGCGTGACGCCGTCGGCTGCGGCCTGCTTGCGGGCGTCGGCGAAGAACGGGTCGTCGCGTTTCCAGATCGAGGTCACGCGGCCCTCGAGCTTGGAGCGGTGCACGATCACGGCGTCATGCGGCTCAGCGAAGCTCGGGCCGTCATGCACCAGCTCCATCTTGTCGCCGGAGATGTCGATCAGCTGGTCGTTCTCCGGCTTGAGCGGGCCGACATTCAGGAAGCGATCCTTGGAGAACTTGTTCAGCGACAGCAGCCATTTGCCGTCGGCTTCCTTGGTCTCGCCCATCGAGGCGTGGTTGTGGCCCGGCTGATAGTGGACGTCGAGCTTCTGGATGATGGGGTTGACCTTCTCGCCCTTGAAGGCGCGCTTGGCGAGATCGAGGCTCCATTTGCAGACCTGGCTGTCAAGGAACAGCGTGGTGTAGGCGTTGCCCCGGCCGTCGAAGGCGGTGTGCAGCGGCCCGAGGCCGAGCTCCGGCTCGGCCACGACGACGTCGCGCGGCTTGATCTTGTCGTCGAACAGGTTGTCGATCAGGCGGACGTCGATCACCGTGACCGTCGGCGCCAGCTTGCCATTGGCGACGACGTGGATGCCATCGGGGGCCGTGTTGAGGCCATGCGGACTGTTGGAGACCGGCACGTAGCGCGTGTAAGGCGATCCTTTGCGGCCGTCGATCACGGGAACGCCGTTCATCTCCTTGAAGTCGCCCTTCTTGACGGCCTCCTCGATGCGCTTGATGTTGAAGATCGTGACCCAGTCCTGTTCGCTTGCCGTCATCTCGGCCAGGGTGACGCCCTTCTCCGAGTTGTAGCAGGTCGAGAACGCATATTTGCCCTGGTAGTCGCAGTCGGTGTTGTCGAGATTGCCGTCGACGATCACCTGCCAGGCGACCTTCATGGTGTCGCCGTCGACGGCCGAGAACATCGACCAGTATTTCGACTTGTCGTCGAGCACCTTGCCGTCGTTCGGCAGCGGCACCTCATATTCGCCGTTGCAGAAAACGTAACCGGTGCGCGGGAACTTCTGCGGACGCATGCCGTGGATGGTGTACTGGTTCGGCAGCTCGATGATCTTGTCGCATTTCATCACGTCGGTGCGAATGCGGGCGAGCCGGGTGTTGGCCTTGTCGTTGATGAAGATGTAGCGGCCGTCATATGTGCCGTTGGTGAACGACATGTGCGGATGGTGGCAGTCGCCGTTCATCCAGATGCCGAGCCGGTCCTTGAGCCGTTCGCGCGTCTCGGGCAGCAGCCCCTCGGTCATGATCTTGCGGCTCTCGTTGGTCTGGCCCCAGCCGGTGGCGCTGCACCGGTTGAAGACCGGAATGCGCATCAGCTCGCGCATCGAGGGCATGCCAACGATCCGCAACTCGCCGGTCTGGCCGCTGGAGAAGAATACATAGTACTCGTCGAGCTGGCCGGGCGCGACCTCCGCCTTGCCGGCGCCTTGCGCCGGTCGCGACTGTGCGGCGGCCGGCGTGGTCTCGACGCTCTTGCCGAGGCCGATGCTGCCGGCAACGCCGGCCGCGCCGAGCGCGGCGGTGCCGACGATTTGTCGGCGGCTGAGTTTCGTCTGGTCGTCGTCGTGCGCCATCGTCGTCTCCTTATGATGGATGAGTGAGATCGTTGGATTGAGCCGGCGCCGTCGTCGGCCGACCGGCATGGGTGATCACGGTCTTTGGACCGGATTTGGCGGCGCGCATCGACGGCGATGACATCGCCTCGAACTTCTCGCGCTTGAGCCGGACCTGGATCATGTGCGGACAGCGCTGATCGTCGTAGTAGAGCTCCTGGCAATGCATGCAGTAGATGCATTCATTGACATTGATGTGTCCCTCGGGATGGATCGACTGCACCGGACATTCCTTGGCGCAGCGCTGGCAGGGCGAGCCGCACTCCTTCCAGCGACGCAGCCATTCGAAGGTGCGGATGCGTCCGGGAATCGCCAGCGCGGCGCCCAGCGGGCAGAGATAGCGGCAGAAGAAGCGTTCGATGAACAGGCCGATGCCGAGCAGCGCCGCGGCATACAGCACGAACGGCCAGCTGCGCGAGAATTTCAGGATGATCGCGGTCTTGAACGGCTCGACCTCCGCGACCTGCTCGGCGAGCGCGACCGAATACAGCGACAGCCCGAACAGGCCGAGGAAGATGATGTATTTGATCGGCCACAGCCGCTCATGCAGCCCCCAGGGCACCGTGATCTGCGGCACCTTGAGCCATTTTGCCACTGTGTTGGTCAGCTCCTGCAGCGCGCCGAACGGACAGAGCCAGCCGCAGAACGGCCCGCGGCCCCAGAACAGCAGTCCAGCCGCCGTTGCCGCCCACAGGATGAAGATCAAGGGCGCCGCGAGGAAGAACTCCCAATGGAAGCCGGTCAGCAGCGCGTTGACGAAGGTGACGACGTTGACGACCGAGAGCTGGGCGTTGGCGTACCAGCCGAGCCAGACCAGCACGAACAGCAGATAGGTGCGGCGCACCCAGGTGTAGAGCCGGGGACGGCGCACCAGAACGTTCTGGAAGAAGAAGATCCCTGTGAGCGCGGCCAGCGCCAGCGCGGTGATGCCGATGGAGACCGTCTGCGAGCGCCAGATGCGCATCCATAACGGCTCCTCGGTGTCGTCGGCGACCGGTTGCGCCGTGGTCGGGGCGGGACGCGCGGACGTCGCCTTCGCTGCCGACACAGCGGGGCGCGTCTGCTGCTTCAAGTAGGCGTCGGGCACCGTGTAGTCGACATCGAATGTCAGGAACGCCTTGTCGTGGCTGCCTGTGCTTCGTTGCACCAGGAGCTGGAGCTGCCATGGCTCGGTCGGGTCGAACGTGAATTCGGGCGGCGTGATGAACAGTCCGATCTCGCGCAGGGCAGGGGCGCCGGCGGCGGTCAGCGCACCGAGTCGCATGTGGTTCTTGTCGCGGAACCGTGTGCTTCCGCCCTCCTGCAGCACCTCGATACGGTCGAAGATGCCGCCTCGGACATAAGCGGAGCCCTTGAACGAGTAGACGCCGTCGCCGGCGACGACGATCGCCTGCTGTCCGGGCTGCAATCGCTGCTTGAGTCGCTGATAGCCCTCGTCGCCGAGCAGGCTGCGGCCGATCGTGGGCACGCTGGCCATGGCCACATAGAGATCGATGAAGGTGTCGCCGGCATCGCCGGGCTCCGGATTCTGCGCGGCCGCCGCATTGCCCGACTTGGCGAACGCGTCGTTGACGTCGCCGATGCTGAGATGCAGGCGCCGCACCGAGCCGTCGCCGAGCAGACTGCTCCAGTCGCGGATCTCGCTCTTGTCGGGATCGACCGTCTTGGTCACGCCGGGCTGCGCTGCGGCGGCGGTCGCCGCTGAGCCGGCGCCGATGCGGCCGCTGCGGATCAGGCGCGTGGCGGCGCGCACGATGCTGTCGTGCATCACCAGCACGGTGACCGTGGCACCTGAGACGATGTCGGCCTGCGGCGCATGTTCCGCGCCTTGCGCAATCGGCATCATGTCCTTGCCGAGCAGGCCGTTGAGTGCGGCAACGATGCGTGGCTGGGGAATGCCGATCAGCACGATGGGCTCTTTGTGATCGACCAGCTTCAGCCCGGTGATGACGCCCTTGGGATCGATGCCGACGAGGATGTGGATCGGCTTGCCCGAATAGCCGACGGAATTGGCGAAATCGGAGTTGAGATAGACGTAACCCTTGAGCTGATCGCCGCGATACACCGGCATGATCGGCGGCTCGCCTTGCGGCTCGCCGAAACGATCCGCATCCGGGAACAGCTCACCCGGCGTGATCTTCGAGAGGTAGGTTGCGAGATCGCCGGCCGCATGTGCTGCGCGCGGGGCCGCGATCGCGCAGAACCCGATGAGGATTGCTACCAGGATAGCAGGCATGCGCCACCGATTGGTGGCGACATCACTCGCAACCATGATCACCTCAAGCGGAACGGACGGCCCGCGAAGGGGCCGTATTCCAGTCAGGACTGTTTCGGGGAAGGAAGGATCGTCGCCATTGACAATCCCTGAGCAAATAGAGTCGGGTTAAATTGACTCCTTATCGTGCCGGTTGTCTAGTGGGTCGCAATCCGACGGACGTTGCGCTGGATCAAACAAGCCAGGACAATCAGGCGGACCATCATATGTTGTTGACACGCACGCTCTCGCTCAAGTCGGAACCGGCCGGGAACCTGCATTCGATCGACGAGCTGTTCGCGCTCGCCAATGCGATGGAGCAGGAGGCGGCCGATCGCTACGACGAGCTGTCCGGAGAGATGCAGCGTCAAGGCCGGCTCGATCTGGCCGCTGTCTTCGCGAGGCTGGCCGCGGCCGAGCGCGAGCATGTCGACAGTGTCGCGCAATGGTCGCAAGCGCGAACGGGGCGTGCCCCCGATGCGTCGCTGGTGCGCTGGCAACCACCGGAGACCTTTGAGCCCGGCGTGGCACGCGAAATCCAGGACTCGCGGCTGATGACGCCGTACCGCGCGCTGTCGATGGCGGTGCGCAACGAGGAGCGGGCCTTTGCGTTCTGGTCCTATCTTGCGGCATTTGCCGATGATCCCGAGGTCAAGAGGGCGTCCGAGGCGATGGCGCGAGAGGAACTCGGTCATGTCGCGACGCTGCGCAAGGAGCGGCGCCGTGCCTATCATCTTGAGACCGACGCCAGGCGCGCGGCGTCGGTGGCGTCGGACGCCGGCACGATCGACGCCGGCCGGCTGGAGCGTCGACTCGCCGAGTTGCTCGACGCGATGGCTGTGCGCGCCGCTGGCCGCCCGGCGGATCGCGTGCGCGAGCTTGCGCAGGAAGCCGCGGCAATGGCATCGGAGGTTGCGGACCTGTTGCGCCTGCCGGCTGGGCTCGCGCAAGCCGATGCGGCCGTGCTGGCGGAGGCGCTCGCGGACGCGTATCTGGAGCATGCGGAGCGAGCGACCGAACCGGACCGGCTCGATCTGATGCAGCGGCTGGCGTCGCAGGCGATCGCCCGGCTGGCCTGGCTGCGGTCGCTCGGTTGAGTCCGACTCCAGAACTCCGCGAAAGAGGCGAAAGACAAGGGTCGCCCAGCCAAGCTGGACGACCCGATCATCATGAGGCTCAGTTGCGGGTCGGCGCCGGCACGGCGGTGCGGTTCGCTGGCACCGTGACGGGCTGGAAGGAGAACACGTCGCGACTGCGCGGATCGACGGTCACCTTGAGCCAGCGCACGTCGTTGTTGCCGTTGCCCTGATTGTCGCCGAACGTTTCGACGCGAACGAAGTTCTCAAGCCGCTGGCCGGCACTGTTGAGGAAGGGCTGGTCGATCCGGAAGTAATGGGAATCGCCGTGGACGTAGGCGACCGGCTTGCGGAACGCCTCGACTTCGGTGCGCAAGGCGGTCAGAAAGCTGACGAAGCCATCGGGCTGCCCGTCGGCTTCGGCGAGCGTCCTGGGATCGCGCAGCGGCGCGCGCGTCGGATCGGCCTGGTCCCAGCCCGGGTTGCCCTGGGTGATGAACATCACCGCGGCGGAGTTGCGCCTCTTGGCTTCCGCGAAGGTCTGTTGCATCCACAGAATCACGGCCGCGTTGCGCGCGTTGTATTCGTCCGGATCGGGATTTGTGTCGCAGAGATTGTTGCAGGATCCCTGGATGTTGAGGGTCGCGTAGGTGACCCGGCCAACGGTCCAGCGGCGATTCTCGACGCAGCCGACCTTGGTGCCGTTGGCGCTCAGACACAGCGGATCGGTCTGCACCTCCTGGCGCAGCTTGCGCTGGCCGAGCGAAAACGGCGTCGAGAAGAACACCTTGCGCTCGTAATCGAGCCGGTCGCGCGAGTTGAAGCCGCCATTCGAGGGGCGATCGCAATCGACCCAGTCATTGTCGCCCGGGGTGAACATCGCGGGCGCCTCGAGGCTGTTGAAGAAGGCGAGCGCCTGGGCGTAGAGGCCGGCGTCGCAGGCGGAATTGGAGCCCTGCTTCAGGTCGCCATCGTGCGCCGTGAATTTCAGCCGATGGGCGTTCATGTCGGCGATCAGGTTGGGGACGCCGACGGTGGCCTGCAGCGTGGAGTAGGGCAGGTCGCCCCACAGGCCGATGGCGTAGCTGTCGTCATCGTCGTCGAAGCCATGGTCGTGCGCAAGGCTCGGCGCGGCAGAGGAAAACGCCAGCAAAGACACCGTGACGGACAATGTGAGCAATTCATGAAAGGCAGATTTGAACGATGATCGAAGTGACATTCTGCAAGATCCCCCAAGACCTCGGTTGCAACGCGCCGCTTCGTTCAAGCGGCGGCGGGACGATGCGGAGGCTCGATAACGGGGGCGTGACGATCGGCTGACAATCCGCTGACGGCGTCACGATGTTGCAAATCGGTACACCATCAATCTCGTCGCCGCGCACAATGCGCAGATGGCCCGCCGCAACGTGTGCGGCGGGCTGTTCTTGACAGCGGCAGACTCCCGGTCGATCAGCGGTCGTCGCCGTATCCGTGCTCACCGTGGTCGTGATGATGCCAGCCGCCGTCGTGATCGTGATCGCCATCGTTATCGCCGAAGGCGAACAGATTCATCAGGTCGCCGATCGCAGGACGGTTCTTCGGCACATAGCGGTTGCCGTCCCGGTCATGGATCGGATTGGGGAGTCGGTCGCGGCTGACGGCGGAGATCGTGGGCAGCCGCCAGTTGCGCTCGATGAATTTCAGCAGCGAGACGTGATCGTAATAGGTGTGGTCGACATGACCCTTCTTGGCCAGCGGCGAGACCAGGATGAAGGGAATGCGGGTGCCGTCGCCGAGGAAGTCCACCGGCTGGACATAGCCGGAGTCATAGTAGCCACCGCCCTCGTCCGTCGTGATGAAGATCGCGGTCTTGGCCCAGAGCTGCGGGTTGGCCTTGACGCGATTGATCAGGGCCTCGAGGAATTTTTCGTAGAGGTCGGTGGTCGAATCGGCGGGATGCCCGGCGAGCGCCTCGAACGGACGCACGAATGACACTGCGGGCAGCGTGTTGTTCTGCACGTCCTTCACGAAGGCGCCGTAGTTCTGCAGCTTGGCTTCCTCGGCGGGGTTCTTCATGATGTTGTTGAAGCCGGTGAGCGGGTCGCAGATGCCGCAATAGGAGTGGAACAGCAGCGGCACGCCGTCGACGCTCTTGGCGAAGGTGGTGGCATCGTCACCGCGGTCGGCGCTGTAGTATTTCCAGGACACGCCTTTTGCGGTCATCACGTCGGCGATGGTCGGCGCGCTCTGCGGCGGCAGCACGAATTTGTCCGAGCCGAGGGCATTCGGCTTGGCGCTGGTCTGGTTCCAGAACATGCTGTAGTTGTTGACGAGATAATAGTGGTTCGGCGCGCAGTTGTTGCTATAGACGCCGTTCTTGAAAAGCTGCTCGTTGACGGCGGCGACGCCGGGCGCGCTGGGGTCCGAGCAATTGACGTAGGAGCCGCCGCTGTAACCGTCCTGCTTGTAGTAGTTGTTGGTGCCGGGAACCGGATCCGGATTCTCGATCTGGTTGGCGTAGGGCACGGCGGGGGCGCCGTTCAGCGTCTCGGGATTGGTGAAGAACGCGGCGTGGCCGGTCACGAGCGCCTGGAAGTTGGCTCCGGTGCCGCCCATGATCGCCTGATGATAGTTGTCGCTGATCGCATACTCGTCGGCGAGCTGCTTGAAGAACGCTGCGTCACCGGGCTGGGCCTTGCCGGCGGCGTCGGTGAACGGGTTCATATTGTAGAAGCCCATCGAGATGGCGCCTTCCATCGGGTTGAACCCGCCGGCCGGATAGGGCTGACCGTTCGAGCCGGTGCCGATGGTCTGCTCGACCCATACGAATTTGTCGTGCTTGCCGCCGTCGATGTCCTGCCACATCTGGAAGAAGCGGTGCACTGGATCTCCGGTGTAGGCCGCATAGGAGACGTATTTCGAAATCTGGTACGGGCCGTTGGGAAGATTGGCCGGGAAGCGGGTGTCGAGGACGTTCTGCGGCAGGCCGATCCCGTAGGTGGTGTAGGGCTGCGGTAGTGTCGCATAGGCGCCGGTGGACGCGGTCTCGGCAGTGTAGCGAACCTCGTCGCGGCCGATCCGCTGCTCCGCCTTCTTGAAATGCCGGCCCGGCGTGCCGTCTTCGTTGACGATGCCCTTGCTGAGCAGATTGTCGATCGTCTGACCCGCCTTCGGCTTGTAGGTGCCGAACAGATTGTCGAAGGTGTGGTTCTCGCCGACGATGATGATGACATGCTCGATCGGCGTACTCGTCGCCGGTTCGGCGAAGGCTGGCGCGACGCTGGTCGCGGTGAAGACGGCGGTGGTCGCAAGGGCGAGCGCCTTGGACCGTGTGACTGTTCTGGTCATGAGATCTCCGGACGGAGGAGGGTGGTGGCGCGCGCATGCTGATGGCCGCTTGCCTGCGACGATCTATCGCGGCAACAAATTGCAACGTGGTGTCGGTCTTGCTTCGGTTTTGTGAAATGCGCCGAGCAGCGCGGATACTGGACACGCACGTCACAGCACCAGCTTGGCAGCGCGTGTGCCGCCGGGGGCTTGACTCCATTGCTGTCGGGAGCCAGCGCTCGCCGGGCTATGGACCGGTGATACTGGTCAGAGCTGGCCGGGCACCCAGCTCAGCGCGAGGGCTTGGCCTTGCGCGATCTGGCTGGCCGACATCTTGGATGCGACGGCGTTGCGAAGCCGCAGGAAGTAGCTGCGCTGGGTCGACTTGGCATGTCCGGCAGCAAGGTTCAGCCATTTGTAGGCGAGCACGACGTCCTGTGGAACGCCATGACCCTTGTCGTACATCAGGCCGAGCATCGCTTGGCCGAACGGATTGCCGGCTGCGGCGGCCTGGCAATAGAGATCGCTCGCGACCTCGTAGGCCTGCGGGGTTCCAAAGCCGTTTTCATACATGAAGCCGAGCATCGCCTGAGCGCGTGGATCGCCGCGCAAGGCAGGCGGGGTCAGCACGCGCACGGCGCGGACGAAGTCGCCGCGCGCATAGGCGATGCGTGCGGTGCTAACCGAATCGGCGCGAACGGGCGAGGCGAGTGCTCCCAGCAGCAGGATGGCTGCGGTGCAGGCGATGGTGAGGCGCCCCATCGTCGGCCGGATCACGTGGCTGGGGTCAACGGGTGGTGCGGACACGCAAATCATCCGTGATGCTCGCTCCGACTGATCCGCGGAGCTTGGAACGGAGTTCTTCTGCCACCTGATGCGCATCGCTGCCGTCGCGAATGATCTGCGGCCGGATGAAGATGATGAGCTCGGTGCGTGTGCCCTTCTTGCCCTGATGCGAGAACGCATCGCCAAGAACCGGAATCTCGTCGAAGCCCGGAATGCCGTTGCGATTGCCGGTCTGCTGCTCGCTGATCAGGCCCGCCAGCAGCACGGTCTGGCCGTTGGCGACCGAGATGGCGCTCTTGACCTTGCGCTGCGACACCGTCGGCGTGAGACTCGTGGCGGTCTGGGCCGCGACGTTGCTGATCTCCTGCTCGACCTCGAGCCGCACATTGCCGTTGGCGGCGATGCGCGGCACGACGCGCAGGATGATGCCGGTGTTGCGATAGTCGATGGTGTTGACGACAGTATTGCTCGACGACAGTACGGTCGCGCTGCCGGTCGATACCGGCACGACGTCGCCGACCTGCAGGGTGGCGGTCTGGTTGTTGATCACGACCAGCGAGGGATTGGAGAGCACCTTGACGCTGGTGACAGTATGGAGTGCGTCGAGGATCATGTTGGGCGAGGCTTCGTGTCCGATCAGGAAGTTGAAGCCGGGCAGAGCGCGGTTGATCAAGGCCGTCGTCGCCGCGGATGTCGTCGCTGTGGCGACCGACGTGGCTTGCGTATTGGTGATCGATCCTTTGTCGGTCCCGAGGCCGAGCACCTTGCTCGAAAGATAGGCCTGCACGCCGTAGGACAGCTCGTTGGTGAGCGTCACTTCGGCAATCGTGGCGTCGATCCCGACCTGCAGCACCGGCTGGTCGAGCTGCTGCAGCGTGCTGGAGATGATGCGGTAGTTCTCGCGGTCGGCATAGATGAGCAGCGAGTTGTTCACCGTGTCCGGGGTGATCCGGACATTCGGCATGATGGCCTGGCCTCCGCCAGCACCACTGCTGCGTGGCTCCAGCCCGGTCGAGGACGGCGTACTGCTGGAGGACGATGTGCTCGAAGATGACATGCTCGAGAGACCACCGGCTTGGGACCGGCTCGTCGGATTGGCGCTCGAACCCGATGATCCCGCTGCATTTGTGTTGAAGGAGAGCCGATCGGCGACCGATGTCGTCGTGCCGTCGGACCCCGGCGCGGTCTGGCCGTCGGCGCCGTCGGTGGAGGACGAGCCGGCGCCGCCGAACATGTCGGTGAGCACCTTGGCGAGCTGGCGCGCGTCGCCGTAGCGGACCCGGTAGACGTGGACGCTGGTGCGCCCGGAGTCGGCCTGATCGAGCCGGCGGATCCAGGTTGCCGCGCTCTGCAGCAGCGCTGGCTTGCGCGTCACGACCATGATCGCGTTCAGGCGATTGACGACCTGCAGCTTGACGAGATTCTGGCTCAATCCGTTCTCACCGGAGTCCATGATCTTCTCCAGCTCCGCCATCAAAGGCTCTGGCGCCGAATTGCTGACCGGGAAGATGCCGACGGACTGGCCGCGCATCCAGTCGACGTCGAAGCTCATCACCGTTTCGATCGCGGAGCGTCGCTCGGCTCCTGTGCCCTGGATCAGAAGCAAGTTCCGGGTAGTGTCGGCGCGCACGCTGCCGGCGCGAGTCGCGAAGCTGTCCATCAGCTTGAGGATCGTCTGCGCACCGACATATTGCAGCGGCACGACGGAGACGCCGTAGCCGGGCTCGGCGCGGCCGGCCTCGCCGTCGACGCGTCCGGCGCCGATGGCGTCGCCGAGCGGGGTCAGCTTGTAGCCGCCGCCTTCGCGGACTAGCACGACGCCGGACAGGCGCAGCGCGCTCTCCAGCACGAACAGGATGTCGGATTTCGGCACCGGCCGCGCCGACACCAGGCTGACGCTGCCCTGCACGCGGGGATCGATCGAGTAGCCCGCGCCGAGGATGTCGCCGATCACGACCTTCGCAACCACTGCGATCGGCGTGTTCTCGAAATTGAGGTCATAGCCCTTGCCATCGGCCGCCGGAAGCGGCCTGACCTCGGCGACCTCCTGAACCGTGGTCCCCTGATATGTCCGCGCGCTCGCGCGCTCGACCTCGGGGCGTCCCTGGATCGATGCGACCGGTCCACTGTCGCGCGGCAGGATATCGAGCGAGCGCACCTTGTCGATGACGTCGACATCGGCCGGCGCGCTGGCCTGGGAATTGAGCGTTGCCATGTTGCAGGAGGCGAGCAGCACCGCAATCGCCAGCAGCGAGGCAGGTCTGACAACCGCAGCGGACTGGCTTCGATTGCCGATACGAAACATGGACTTACCGATCTACTCGTGTTGACCGGCCGAAACGCAGCAGCGCCTCGTTTAGACCGCGCAGCCTGCATAGCGGTCCAATATGACACTTATGTATAATTGGCGGCTGCCGCCCGACCTTTGCGCCGCATGTGTGTCGGAAATGTCGGCGCCTCCGGCATTCGTACAGCCGTCATGTTCGCGATCAATAACGTGGGTCACCAGTAGCGGCGTGCCGAGACGTTGGGCCCGGCACGGGCGCCACCCGGATCACGCCATGAGCGGTACACTGTCGACCCAATTTCATGCCTATCTTCGCGAGCGCCATCCCCAGCTGGCGGGCGAAGGCGGAGCTGCGGGCGAAACGCAGATCGCGCTCTGGGACAGGTTCGGCCTGACCGCTGACGTTTTCGCGGAGGAGGTCGCCGGCTTCACCGGACTGGAGCGCGTCGCGCTGCGCGAACTGATGGCGGCACTGCCCGCGGTGAGCGAGTTCTCCGACCGCTTCCTCCGCGAGGTGCTCGGCTATCCATACAAAGATTCTGACGGCGCCGCCGTGTTCGCGATGGCCGATCCGACCGATCAGGCGGTGCGGCGGGCCGCCGAACTGGTGCTCGGCCCGCAGACTCTCTTCAAGGTCGCCTCGCATGAGGATATCGCCGTCGTCCTCGACCAGCGGCTTGGCGATTCCGACGACGCCGAGATCTCGCCGGCACAGGAGATCCGTGACGACGACATCGAAAGTCTGCGCGATCTCGCCAGCGGCGCGCCGGTCGTCCGCGCGGTGAACGATCTGATCGAGAAGGCGGTGGAGATGCGCGCCAGCGACATCCACATCGAGCCGTTCTCGACCGGCCTCGTGGTCAGGCTGCGTGTCGACGGCCTGTTGCGTCCGATCGCGGCGCCCTCAGGCGTGCTGCCGCAGGCAGTGATCTCGCGCATCAAGATCGTCGCCGGTCTGAACATCGCCGAGCGGCGCCTGCCGCAGGACGGCGCGGCGCGCATTCGCGCCGGCCGGGCCGAGATCGACGTCCGCGTCGCGGTCATGCCGACCCAGCACGGGGAATCGGCGGTGCTGCGCATCCTGCCGAAGGATCGCTCGCAGCTGGTTGCGAGCCGCCTCGGCCTCGCGACCCGCGACGACGCTGCACTCCGGCGCCTGATCACGCTGCCGCACGGCATGATCGTGATCACGGGGCCCACCGGCAGCGGCAAGACCACGACCCTGGCGACGATCCTGTCCATGCTCAACACGCCGGAGCGCAAGATCCTCACTGTCGAGGATCCGGTGGAATATGAGATCCCCGGCATCAATCAGTCACAGATCAAGCCGGCGATCGGGCTGACATTTGCGAGCGCGCTGCGCTCCTTCGTGCGTCAGGATCCCGACGTCATCATGGTCGGCGAAATCCGAGACAGCGAGACGGCGCATGTCGCCGTCCATGCTGCGCTGACCGGCCATCTGGTGCTGACGACGCTGCACACGGAAACCGCCGCGGCGGCGGTGCCGCGCCTGCTCGACCTCGGCGTCGAAGGCTTCTTGTTGCGGTCGACCCTGCGCGCGGTGATCGCGCAGCGGTTGGTGCGCCAGCTCTGCGATCACTGCAAGACGCCGAAGCCGCTCGATGACGAGGCGTGTCGCCAGGACCCACGCCTCGGTCATCTTGGCCTCGTCCCCGGCGACATCACCTGGCACCCGAGGGGATGCGAGCGATGCGGCCAGAGCGGCTATCGAGGCCGGGTTGGTGTGTTCGAACTGCTCGAGCTGACCAGTGGTCTGCGCGAGCTGATCGCGGATCGTGCCGACGGGCTCGCGATCGATCGGCTGGCCATCCAGGAAGGCATGACGACGATGCTGGACGACGGCGTTGCCAAGTGCCGCGCCGGCGTCACCTCGGCCTCCGAGCTGCTTCGTGTCCTCGTGGCGCGGTGAGGTGGATCGTGCCGAGCTACCGCTATCGCGCCCTGACGCAGTCCGGTGAGATCGTCGTCGGCTCCCTCGTCGCGCCGTCGCGCGGCGAGGTCGAGCGGCGCATCTCCTATCTGCAACTGCTGCCGATCGAAACCGTGGAGGAGAAGGAGCGGACGGGGGCTGCGTCCGGGCTCTCGTTCGGCGCTCCGTCCGCGGCTGAAGTGACCACGTTCACGCGCGACCTGGCCCTGCTGCTCAAGGCCGGCGCGCGGCTCGACGACGCGCTCGACCTGCTGTCCGGCGACTCCGACGTCGGCCGCCTCCGTCCCGTGGTGGCGCGGCTGCGCGCGGCGATCATGGCCGGCGAAAGCTTCGCGGACGCGGCGGCTGCCCAGCCGCGGCTGTTCTCGCCGATGTATGTCGCGCTGATGCGCGTCGGCGAAGCGTCGGGAACGCTCGACCACGTGCTGACTGCGCTGGCCGGCGAACGCGAGCGTTCCGAGGCGACGCGACGCAAACTGACCGACGCGATGCAATACCCCGCCTTCGTCTTCCTCGCGGCGATCGGCGTGATGCTGTTCTTTCTCGTGGCCGTGCTGCCGAACTTCTCTGCCGTGCTGCGCGACTTCGGCGGCCGTGCCGATACCGCGCTCGGCTTCTTCATGACGATGTCGGATCTGCTGCGCGCCAATGCAGTTGCGATCACGCTCGGCTGTGCGGCGCTGCTTGCGGCAGGCTGGTGGCTGTTGCGTCAGCCCGCGGTTCGCGCCGGCCTGACCAGTGTGCTGGCGGTGACGCCCGGCATCGGCAGCCTCCTGCTGTTCTATCGGACCAGCCTGTTCTGTCGCAATCTCGGCCTGCTGCTCGGCTGCGGCGTCAATCTGAGCGCGGCCCTGCGCATCCTCGTTGACGTGATGGCGGTGACGTCGTCGCGCGCGCCATGGTCGGCGGCGGCGGATCGCGTCCGTCACGGTGGCAAGCTGTCCCAGGCGCTGTCGGCCGACAACATGCTGCCGCCGATGGCGCTGCGCATGCTGCGGCTCGGCGAGGAGACCGGCCAGTTGCCGACGCTGTCGACCCGGATCGCCGAATTCTACGAAGCCAAGCTGCAGCGGGGACTCGACCGTGTCGTCGGCATCGTCGGTCCCGCCGCCATTCTGCTGATCAGCGTGGTCGTCGGTGGCCTGATCGTCTCGATCATGACGGCCCTGCTTTCGGTGACGCAACTGGTCGGCTGACCGACATCAAGGAGAACGATATGAGATCAGATACGCAGATCGAGCCGGCCACGAGGGCCGGGCGCGAGCAGGAGCGCGGCTTCACGCTGGTCGAGATGCTGGTCGTGATCACGATCATCGGACTGATCATGGGGCTGATCGGTCCGCGCGTTCTGAACTATCTCAGTGAATCCAAGACCAAGGCGGCGCGGATCCAACTGCAGAGCTTCTCGGCGGCGCTCGATCTGTTCTATCTCGATGCCGGCCGCTACCCCTCGACCTCGGAAGGTCTCGGTGCGCTGGCGCAACGGCCGGCCGGACTGAGCGCCTGGAACGGCCCCTATCTCAAGGGCGGTGCCGTGCCGAAGGATCCGTGGAATACGGCCTATGTCTACCGCGCGCCGGGCGACCACGGCCCGTATGACATCCTGTCCTACGGTGCCGATGGCCAGGAGGGCGGCAGCGGAACGGCGGCGGACATCGTCCTGGGAACGCCGACGCAGACGAGCGCGCGCAGTGAGTGACGACGGCCAGCGCGGCTTCACGCTGCTCGAGATGGTCTGCGTGCTCGCGATCGTCGCGCTGCTGGCGTCCGTCGCGCTGCCTTATCTGCCGCGACAGACGTCGCGACCGCGGCTGCAGGCCTATGCGCTGCAGGCGGCGACGCTGTTGAAGTCGGATCGTGCCTCGTCGATGCGGACAGGTACGCGCGTCGACACTGAGATCGACACGTCGCGCCGCTTGATCCGCTCCGGTAGCGGCGCGGCTGCGTTGAAGCTGCCCGACGACGTCGCGTTCCTGGCGACGTTGCCGCGCAGCTGCCAGCATCGGCCGGTGCTGGCGACGATCAGCTTCTTTCCTGATGGCCTGTCCTGCGGCGGCGCGATTACCTTGTCGCGCGCCGATCTGAGCCTGGAGATCAGGGTGAACTGGCTGACGGGGAGGATCGACATTGTCTCGCGCGCGCTTGCCAATGGTTGATATAGGCGACCGGAGTGACGCAGGCTTCACGCTGATCGAGGTGCTCGTCGCGCTTGCCATCGTCAGCGTGTCGATCATCGCCATCGGCGCCGTGGTGTCGCGCAACGCGGCCAGTGTTCGCAAGCTCGAACAGCATGTCACCCTGGTCACCGACATGAGGCTGGCATTGGCAACGGTGCTGGCTGATCGCAGCCGGCTGCAGCCGGGCAGGATCGATCAGCGCTCCGGCTCTGGGGCGGTGGTGCTGCAAGTCAGGCCGCTCGGTGGTGATTGGAATGAGCCGGCCGGGCAGACCGGGTGGATTCCGGAGGCAGTGACCTTGCGTGTGAAGACCGGCTCGGGCGCCGTCGCCGATGTGCAGACGGTTCGCCTCGCGCGAGGAGCGCGCTGATGCGCGTCCCACCCGATCGACCGAAACAGCAGGGCTTTGCGCTGATCGAGGCGCTGGGCGCGCTCGCGATTGCCGGAATCGTGTTGTCGGCGCTGGCTGCGGTGACGTCGCAATGGCTGCCGGCATGGAAGCGCGGACTGGATCGCGTGCAGCGCGCCGAGATGGTGGCCGCCGCGCTGCGGCGGGTCGGCGATGATTTCGCTGCCGTGCAGTTTGTTTCGGCCAATCGCGAGCAGAAGGGACCGCTGTTCGTGGGCGACGAGGTCTCGGCGATGTTCGTGCGCGCCGAGTTTGGTCCGAATGCGGGACATGGCCTCGATATCGTGCGCATCGGCGAGGAAGGGGGCAGGGGCGAGCGCGCTCTGCGGCGATCGCGTGCCGCGTTCGAGCCCGTGTCGGTCGGCCAGCCCGTGACCGAGCATTTCAAATTCGTCGATCCCGTGGTGCTGCTGTCGGCGCCGTTCCGGATGTCGTTCGCCTATGCCGACAGGACGATGGCCTGGACGACGGAATGGCGCGATGCGACCAAGCTGCCGTCCGCCGTCCGCATGACGATCTACGACGACAGCCGTGGCGGCGCGGCCGTACTGGTCAGCGCAGTCCGTATTCAGGTCGATGCGCCGGGGGGCGGTTTTGCCGATACGGGAGCGGGCGGCACCGCGAACCAGCCAGCCGTGGCCGAGCCGGCCCAACCGAACAAGAGCGAGCCGGTCGACTGATGCCCGTTCGCTTCTTCAGCAATGGCTCTGCCGACCGGCGCGGCGCGCAGGATGGCTTCATCCTGATCGCTGCGCTGTGGATGCTCGCGGCGCTGGCGGCCCTCGTCGTGGTCGTCTCGCAGCAGCTGGGCAGCTCGGCGCGGTTGCTGCGGCTCGAAGACGAGGCGGTCGAGGCCGATGCGCTGATCTCGGCGGCCATCGAACTGTCGGCCTATCGTTTGCTGCTGTCCAAGGATGAGGAGCGGCCGCGGCAGGGCGGTTTCCGCCTGGCCCTTGCAGGCAACGACATCGCAGTCTCGTTCGTCAACGAAGCGGCGCGGATCGATCTCAACACGGCCTCGAAGGACATGCTCGAAAACCTCTTCGTCACGCTGGGCGTCGACCGGGATGCTGCCAAGGATCATGCCGAGCGGGTGGTCGCGTGGCGCTCCAAGCCGTCCGATGCAGCCAGGGCCCAGGCGGAGGAGGCGCGCTATGCGGCGGCCGGTCTCAAGCGTGTCCCGCGCCTGGCGCCGTTCGCACATGTCGGCGAGCTGTCGCTCGTCCTCGGCATTCCCGCATCGCTCGTCGATCGGGTCCTTCCGCTGGTGACCGTCTTCAACGGCTCTCCCGGAATCGATCCGACGATCGCTGCGCCGGAGGTCGTTGCAGCGTTGCCGGGAATGACGCCGCTGATCTTGAAGGATTTCCTCAACGCAAGGGCGTCGCTGTCACAGGATGCCGATACGCTGGCCCAGACGCTCGGTCCTGTTGCGAAGGATGCCGCCAAGGGCAAGAGCAAGGCCTATCGGCTGCGCATCGTCGTCAGTCCGGCGGGCGGGCTTCGTCATGCGGCGACGGCGGTGATCGTTCCCGGCGAAGGCGAGGAGCCTTATCGGCTGCTGGCGCGCCAGGACGAGGGGCCGCAACCGAGGGGAGCGCTTCAGGCGCGGAGGATGCCATGAAGCTGACCGAAGCGATCGAGCGCGGACTGACGGCATGGACGGCCAGCGTCGCGACAGCGATCGAAGCCGTGGCCGATCGGCAGCTCAGACGTCCGCAGGTCCAGGTCCGCCATGACCGAACAGAAAGCGTCGTCTTGACGATTCAGGCGCGACCGAAGGCGAAGCCGATGCCGGCGCCGGCAAGGGTGAATCCGGCGGCCGGCGCTGCGCAGGCCGGGCTCTCGCCGGAGTGGCTGCGAACGTTGCGCGGCGCCGCGCTGGAAATCCATCTGGCCGCCGAGAGCGTCCTGGTCCGCCCGCTCGACTTTCCGAAGCAGGCCGAGCCGTTTCTCGACGGCATGATCCGGACGCAGATCGGCAGGTTGACGCCGTGGAATCTCGATCAGGTCCTCTACGGTTGCAGCGCCCCGCGCGCAGTCGGGGATCGGATCGCGCTGACGCTCGCGGCGACGCCGCGCGCTCTGGTCCAGCCCTTGCTTGCCTTGGCCGATCAGGTCGGCGCCGCCAGGCTCGTCATCACCGCCGATGTCGGCTCAGCCGATGGCGGCCAGATCCAGATCTTCAAGACGTCGCTGCGCTCGTCGCTTGCCGGCGGGCGCGATCTCGGGCGCGTGCTCAAGCTCGGCTGGCTGTCGGTTGCTGCGACCACGGCCGTGCTGCTGATCGCGACGACATTGATCGGCGGATATCTCGATGGCGAGCTCGAAGATGCGCAGGCGCAGGTCACGCGGCTGCGCGCGGCGCTGCGGCCCGCGATGGGCGCCACCGCCGCCGACGGGCTGCTCGCCAAGCGCAAGCAGACCAGTCCCGCCAGCGTCATCGTGCTCGACACGCTGTCGAAGATTCTGCCCGACGGGACGTATGTCGTCGAGATGCATGTCGAGAACGATCGGCTGCAGATCTCCGGCCTGACCCAGGACGCCCCCGCGCTGATCCGGCTGATCGAGCAGTCGCCGCAGTTCAGCCGCGCCACCTTCTATGCGCCGACGACGCGCACCGCCGGGGAAGCGGGCGAGCGTTTCCATATCGAGGCGCGCATCAACGCCTATTTCGGGGACCGGGCATGAACTGGTCGACATCGCTGCGCCGGATCTTCGTGAACTCGCCGGCCGCTTCTGCGATCCTCTATGCGACGACCATCGTCGCGCTGCTCTGGCTTGGTGCTGCAGCGGTCGCCGATCTCGTCGCCAAGCGCGACCAGCTCAATGACACCAACGCGCAACTGGCGCAGTTTTCGGGACGCAAACGGCCGGCCAGCAGTTCCTCCTCGGACAGCGCGACGGCTCCGGGCGGATCGGTGTTCGTCGAGGGACGAACGGTCACCATCGCGGGCGCGGCGCTGGTGCAGCGCCTCACGGAGGCGATCAGCAAGGCCGGCGGCAGCGTGCTGTCGACCCAGGTCGAGCTACCGGCGGCGCGCGGCAACGAGAACCTGATCAGCGTCGTCGCCAGCTGCGAGCTCGAACAGCCGGCGCTGCAGCAGTTGCTCTATGATCTCGAAGCGGGATTGCCGTTTCTCTTCGTCGATCAGCTGCACGTGCAGCAACCGCTGGCGGCCGCGGCCGGCGGTGTGGGGCGGCTGACGGTGCTGGTCACCGTGTCGGGCCAATGGCAGGGAAAAATGTGATGCGATCGTTCGTCGGTTCAGGTCTCGTCACCGTTGCGACCGTATGCGTGCTTGCAGCTTCGCTCGGCCGTGCCTGGGGTGAGACGGCGGATGGTCTCGAGCCCGCTGCGCCCGCGCAGGCCGCGCCCGGCGCCTCCGACCCGCCGGCCGTTTCCGAGGCGCCCAGCGCGCAAGTCCCGGGGCGCAGGAGTGCCAACCCGCTGTGGGATGTTCCGATCAGTGCTCTCTCGGCGACGCGCGACCGTCCGATCTTCTCGGCCTCGCGCCGGCCGCCACCGGTTGCCGCACCCGTCATGGTCATGCGAGCGCCGCCGCCTCCGCCGCAGCAAGAGCCGGAACGACCAAACCTGCAGCTCGTCGGCACGGTGATCGGCGACGAGGAGAGCTTCGGCATCTTCGTCGATGCCTCGTCGCAGGCGTCGCTGCGCTTGCGGGTCGGCGCCTCGCATGAGGGATGGGTGCTGCAGTCGCTGCGACCGCGTGAGGCCTCGCTGCTGAAGGCGCCGGAGACCGTCACGCTGCAAATGCCGCAGCTCGGCACAGCCGGCAGCGGCGACGTGCAGGCGGGACCGATGACCCCGCCTGCGCCGCCGGGCGGACGCGAGCGGATGGCGCGGCGGGCGCGTTGAGGTCACGGCTTACCGCATTCAGAAGGTCACGAGCAATTCGCTCGCGGTGGCCTGCAGAGCGAGTACGGCAAGCAGGCCGAGGACGAGGAACGGGCCGAACGGCAGCGCCGTTTGGCCTGTCAGCCGGCGGCCCATGATGAAGAGGACGAGCGCTGCGGCGAGTGCCGTCGTCGCGGCGATGAGCAGCAGGATCGGCATATTTGGCAGGCCGGCCCAAAGCGTCGCAGCCATCAGAAACTTGACGTCGCCGAGGCCCAATCCTTGGCGGCCGCGGGCCATTGCGTAGAGCAGCCGCAGCAGCAGCAGCGCCGAGCCGAGGGCGAGGGCTGCGGCGCAATTCCACAGTGCCTCGGGGAGATCGACAAGCGTCGCCAGTCTTGCGAAGCCGCTGGCGGCGACCAGCGCATTCATCCAGTCCGGCAGCAGCCCGCTGCGCAGATCTGTCCAGATCAGTCCGGCGCAGGTCAGGAGCAGCGCGACGATCGTAACGATGTTGATGGCGTCGGTCACGCAGCCCTGGAATTCGCGGGGTCGGATCGCCCGAGCATAGGCCAGCTCAGGCTGCGAGCGATAGTCCCGCCATCATCAGGCCGATTGCGGCGACCCAGCCACCGACTGCGCGCACCGCGATCCCGCGCCAGCTCGATACCGGCTCGGTCTCAGGACGCCTGAAGGTGACCGCCAGCGCCATCACGAGGGTGATGGTGACGTAGCCCGCACTGGCGAGACCGGCGGCGTAGAGGAGGCGGTCGGTCTGCGGCACGAGCTCGCCGGCATTGGCGGCGCCGCGCATCACGCCGAGCACGAATGCAATCATGCTCAGCAGGACCACGGGAATGCGCAAGGCCGCCGCCAGCAGCAGCCCGAGAATCAGAATGGTCGCGGCATCGCCGAGTGGAGACACCGCCGTTGCGCCAGAGCCGGCGGCGAGTGCAAGCCCCGTGCACAAGCTGAGCGGGAACACCACGACGAGCCAGCGTCCGCTCGCCGTACCGAGCGAGCCGGCCAGCAACCCGAGGGCGACCCAGACCACGACGTCCTGCAGCGCGAGCAGCGGGTGCAGGGCGCCGGCGTAGAAGTCGCCGAGCCGGGCCGACACGATATGGGCATCAGCGAGCTGCGCTTGCGTCAGCAGCAGCGCCGATGCGAGCAGGGCGGTCCGGCGGTACGTGCTCATGCCGCGACTCCGAGGCTCGCGACCAGGAAGTAGCCGCCGAGCGCGGCGATGGCTGCTCCGACGCCTTGGATGATGCGCTCGCCGCCGGGCCAGCGCGCGAGCGCGCCGATGGTGATGCCGCAGGCGTGGAGAAGACCGGTCGCGACCACGAAGCCGCAGCCATAGGCCAGGGGATTTGCCGCCGTCGGAAGCTCGACGCCGTGCGCGTGGCCGTGAAAGATGGCGAAGATCGCAACGATGATGGCCGCAACTGCAAACGGGACACGGATGCGGATCGCGACCGCGAGCCCGAGCACCAGCGCCGACAGCGCGATGATGAGCTCCGGGACGGGCAATCCGACCTTGAGGATTCCCAGGATGGCCCCGAACGCCATCACCAGCGGGAAGACGACCGGCAGGATCCAGATCGCCGCGCCGCCGAGCTGCGCGCCCCAGATGCCGACTGCAACCATCGCGACCAGATGATCCAGCCCCGTCAAGGGATGCAGCAGGCCGCTGGCCAGCCCGCCGCCGACGCCCGTCTGCTCGTGGGCAAGGCTCGGATTCGCTGTCAGCAGCGAGAGCAGCGCCGCACCCAACACGGCGTGCAGGAGTTTGCGCGCGATCATGTTCGTCCCATTCGTCATCATGCGGCCGCCAGAACCCGCACCAGGCGGCCCAGGAACCAGAACATCGATACCGAGCCGATTGCATAGGCCGGCAGCTCGGCGCCCCAGCGCGGCAGCGCCGCGCCGAGGCGGCGATGTGCCCAGATCAGCGCCAGCACCAGCAGCACGAACAGGACCTGTCCGATCTCGACGCCGACATTGAAGAAGAGCAATGCCGCAGGCAGGATCCGTCGTTCGAGCCCGAGGCCTGCGAGCGCACTGGCGAAGCCGATGCCGTGCACCAGACCGAAGCTGAAAGCGACGGCCCATGGGTAGCGGGCGGTCAGCCCGATCTCGCCGCGCTGCTGTTTGACGATCTCGACGCCGACAAACACGATGCTGAGCGCGATGCAGGCGTTGAGCGGCCCTTCGGCGACACCGATCCATCCGAACGCTGTTGCGGCCAGCGAGGCGCTATGGCCGATCGTGAAAGCCGTGATCGTCTTGAGCAGGCGCCAGCCGCCCTGGACGATCCAGATCAGCCCGAGCACGAACAGCAGGTGGTCGGCGCCGAGCAGGATGTGGTCAATGCCGAGATTGACGTATGTCTTGGCCAGCTCGAGCCAGGTGTCGAGCGTCGGCGCATCGGTGCCCAGCACGGTCACGACCGGATTGGCCGCAGAGATCGTATAGCTGCGCGTCTCTCCAGCGAGCGACGTCACGCGGATGATGGCAGCCGACATGTCCTCGCCGAGATTGGCGATCGTCATCTGCCCGACGAGGCCCTTGTCGCCGCAATTGAGCTCCGGCAGGCGCAGGTAGCAATGCGGGGGCATCTTGAGATCGATGCGGTTGACGCCATCCTTCGGCAAGGTCGTCCATCGCCCGATATAGGCGCCGGGACGCATCTCGCGAAACTCGAGCACGGCGATCGTCGCCTGATGCGCGACCGCCGGCCGCCCAAGCAGCAGTCCGGCGAGCGCCAGCGCGATGGCGAGGAGGGCACGTGCGCAGGTCACGGCTCGTACCTGATCGTGTAGTTGGCCTTGAGCCGGCTCACCGCCTCCCAGGCCCGTTTCCGTGTCTCTTCGGTGTGCCAGATCTTGGCCGCCTCGGCGCTGACGTCCTCGAGCTTCGCCGGAGCGCCCGGCTTCCGGGCGTCGAGACGAACCACGTGCCACCCGTCCTTCGACTGCAGCAAGGTCCATTCCTGGAGGGGCGCCTTGAGCAGGCCGTCGCTGAAGCCGTCGCCGAAGCCGGCGGCCAGGCTCGGCACCGGTCGGTCGAGAATCGCGCGCGTCTGATCGCGCAGCTCCTCGGATTCGCGCTGCTCGCGAATGTCGTCCAGATAGCGCCGCGCCGTCGCTTCGTCGCTGGGTGGCGTCATGAAGAAGCTGACACGCTCGGGCTCGTCGAACCGGGCATGATTGTCGGCGAACCAGGCGCGCAACTGCTCCTCGCTCGGCTGTGGCACGCGCACCTGATCGAAGATCAGATATTGCAGCTTGAACGCGACACGGTCGCGGATCATCTCGTCGCCGCGGTCGACGCCGAGCGTCTTGCCTTCCCGATAGAGGATTTCGCTGGCGACCCAGGCCTCGACCATCTTCTGCAGCTCGGCCTCGCTCGGGGTCCGCTGCTTGTCCTCGTCGAACGTGTCGATGAAGGACTGGCGCAGGGCCTTGGTCACGGTGATGACCTTCTCGTCCTTCGCCGGCGGGTGGATGATGGCATCGGCCGCGAAGATCAGGCCACCGAGAACGAGGAAGTGCAGGAGTGGCTCCCTGCTGAGCCCGCGCAGGGCGGTCACGGATGATGATCGCGCAGGGGAAGAGCTGTTGCCATCTTGCTGATTGGAGCGTGCAGAGGCGCTCTCGAAGGTCTGCGCCGCATTCGACATGGCAGGGGCTGACATACGTTCTTTACAACTCGGACCGCGCTCGTTGCGCGGCGCGTATATGCAACGGCACACTTGCCGTTGTCACCGGGCAAACGTCAGTGTCACAAAAATTTCGCAACGACGGCCGACCGCGATGTTCGTGGGGAAGACGCCAGCAAAAATAAATCCTTCAACAAACTGTCTCCGAGTTTTGGTTTGGTCGCGCCGCGAATGACGACGGCGCATCGGTCGCGTTGTCATCTCGGTTTGGAGATCGATCGAATTCTTTAGGGGCGACGATAATGGTTCCATCTACCAAGACAATCCTGCTGACAGCGGCCTCGGTCTCGCTGGCCCTGTCACAGAGCGCCGACGCTGGGGAGCGTTGGGGGGAAACGACCAAGAACAATCCGTATGTCGCGGGCGACATGCACAACCACAACACCTGCACCGACGGTTCGGTTGCTGCCGGCTATGCGATCGACCGCTCGGTCGGCAAGGGCACCGCGGCGGCTGGCGGCAACAATTTCGATCTCGACTGGTTCACGCTCGGCAACCACGGCGGTTCGGGCAACCGCGATTGCCGCTTCAGCGATGCGAGCGCCAACATCCCGGGCGACAATACGACGACGTATTGGAGCCAGACGCTCGGGAAGACCATCGACGGCATTACGATCACCAGTCTGAAGGGCACGCCGAACGGCACCGATACCGGCGCCAAGATGTGGCGCTGGCAGTCGATCAAGGAGATCGAGTACCCAACCATCGTCAATCGCACCGCGACCTACAACAAGGTGCTGGTCGAGGGCCTGGAGTGGATCCTGCCCGGTCACGAGCATGGCGACGTCGCCGTGATCGCCGGCCAGAACCCGCGCGGTTACGGCAATGCCGACAAGATGGCCGAGTTCGAATATCGCTTCGACCGCGCCGACACCGACGCCATCGGTCCGGTCGATGCCAGCAACAACCCGGTCTGGGCCGGCAAGGACAATGTCAACAATTCCGGCACGGCCGGTCACCAGAAGGCCGTCGCCGGCATCGCCTGGCTGCAGGCGAACCACCCGCTGCAATCCTATGCTGTGCCGACCCATACCGAGCGGCAGGGACCGTTCAATCCGAACGGCTCGGCCGGCTACAACATCGAGCACTTCCGTGACTTCAACAACGCCGGCCCGACGGTCGCGTTCGGCATCGAAGCCCCGGGTCATATGGCCGAGGGCGGCGTGAACGGCGGCTCGGGCTCCTATGGCTCGGGCGCAGTCGGCGGCGGCACCTACGGCATGCAGGGCGTCTACACCGCCAAGGTCGGCGGGCTGTGGGACGGTCTGCTCGGCGAAGGCCGCAACTTCTTCCTGTTCCAGAGTTCGGACTGGCACAGCCGCGGCGTCTATGGCGCGCGCGATCCCGGCACGACGGCGGACTTCATCCCCGGCGAGTACACCAGGCTGTACGTGCCGAACGAGCGGCGCTTCTCCCAGCAGTCGATCATCGACGGCATGCGCTCGGGTAATTCCTACTCGGTCAACGCCGACATCATCGGCTCCGACATGGAGTTCCGTGCGAAGGGTGAGTGGGACGACGACTGGAAGACGATGGGCGAGACGCTCGTCGTGCGCCCGGGCGAGAAGGTCACGCTCGAGATGGAGATGACCGTTCCGGCCTCCAACAACAGCCCGTACGGCTTCAACAACCCGCTGCTGCTGCCGGTCGGCATCAAGCAGCCGTTGAACAAGCCCTATCTCGACCACGTCGATCTGATTACCGGCGACATCACCGGTCCGATCGCGCCGGGCGCCCCTGGCTATGCGGTGGCCAATGCCAAGGGTGTCGATGGTGCGGCCATCGTCTACAACCCGTCGGCCAAGATCGCGAAGCAGATCCAGGCGACCAAGATGCGGAGCCACAAGCTGCGCGACGGTTCGACCCGCCTCAGCTTCACGACCACCTTCATCGCCGGCCAGACACCGTTCTACATCCGCGCCCGCGGCACCAACATCCCGCCGGCGACTCCGAACGTGTCCGACAGCGCCGGCAATCCGCTGCTCGATGCCAACAACGCCACCGTCAGTTGCACAGATCCGGCATGTCCCTCGCACCTCGGCACGGTCGGCGGCGTCAAGAAGGTGACCAACGACGTGCAGGCCTGGTCGAACGTCTGGTTCTACGCGAACCCGATCTTCGTCCGAACCTACAGCACGCCCAAGCTGCTGGTCGAAAAGAATCAGGAGCTGGCCCGCAAGCTGGCTCACGAGCATCACCACTGGCACGATTGGGACCACTGGGGTCACTGGGGCCACTGGGGTCGCTGGGCGTTCAACCGCGATTGATTGATCGGCACCAATCCGGCGGGACATATCGTCCCGTCGGATCCTGCTCACTCCGAGCGCCAGTTTGCGAACCGGCGCTTCGTCTTTGACACCTGCTTTTCCCTGGGGTTCGTCGAGGTGATGTCGCGTTTGTCCGCCGTGAGTCTCGCGGTTCTAGTCCTCACGATCGCAGTCGCATCGGCGCATGACGAGGAGCCGACGCAGGAGATCTGCGACGCCGCAGTGGCGGAGGCCCGCGCACAGGCGGCGACCCTGCCGGCGGACGACGTGTCGCGCTATTTCGCCGAGCGGGACATTCAGCAGGCGCTGGCCGAGGCCGGCAATGGCGAGTTCGATGATTGTGTCGAGAAGGCCGAGAGGGCCGTGCTGGAAGTGCGCGACCGGCCCCACAGCCTGAAGCCCGGCGAGCGGCTCAACATTCTCAGTGCCGACGAAATGCCGACGCGCTGACGGGCGCGCGCCGCGTCTCCACTCTCGTCATCCGGTTGTCATGCAAGTCGGCAAATTGTCGGTCCCGTTGCGGCGCGTGCAAGGCCTTGAGACATGGACCAGATCGAAGCTCTTTTTCCGATACCGTTGTTGCGTTCGCCCAGGCTGCTGAGTGCCGAGCTCAAGGACGCGGCGGTGGCAGCCATCCGCAATTCGAAGATCGAGAACAACCTGCGGTCCGGACAACTGTTCCACACCGAGGTCGCCGATCCCCGCGCCAATAATCTGTTTCAGACCATCGCCGAGCTCGCCGTGCCCAAGCTGATCGATTTCGGCGAGCTGCTGTTCGGCGAGAAGCTGCGCTGGACGGTCAAGGAGATGTGGACGAACATGCTGGAGACCGGCGGCAACCAGACCCTGCACGCCCATGCCAACAGCTTCATCTCCGGCATCTTCTATCTGACGCCGTCTCACCCCGGCAGCCGCACCGTGTTCGTTCGGCCGCCCGGCGGCAGCGACTTCTCGTTCCGTCATCATACGCGCAGCGCCGCGGTCGGCCCGTTCAATGCCGGCAAATACGTGCTGCCCGAGGCGGAGCCCGGCGATCTCGTGCTGTTCCCAAGCTATCTCTACCACGAGGTGCCGCGCAATCAGGGCGACCAACGTATCACGATCGCTTTCAACGCGATTCCTGATCATCTGGATTGCTGGGGCTACCGCGTCAGCTTCGCGTCCTGACGCTCTATCGTTCGAACTCGCGCGACAGCAGGTCGCGCGCTTCGCGTCGCGACGGCGCGGCGGAGTCGATTGCCCGAAGCAGGCGTTCAGCAGCCGCGCGATCCGATGCAAGCAGCGCTTTTGCCATGCTCATCAGCGGCGCATAGGCCGGCTCGAACTCGGCGCTGGCGCGAATGGAATCGAGGAGACCGGGTGCGGCGGCTGCGATGAGCGCCGGCCCGCGCGGTTCGCCGGTCAGCGCCGCGCCGACCTGGATGAATTGGTTGCGGGCCCGCCAATAGGCGCCGAGCCGTTGCTCCCACATTCCGCGTTTCGAGTCTTCCAGCAAATCGGCCGCGTCGGTCTTTGTCTGGCTCAGGACCGTCAGCAGCAATTGCCATGGGGCCGCCGAGAGAGCGTGGACGTTGCTGCGCGCGTCGAACGTGACGAACGGGAAATCGTCGGTGTTGCGCGGTCCCGGACCGGCGAAGCTCGTGAGCGCTTTCGCGCCGGCGATATACTGGCCCAGAAGATCGATCGGCTGATCGAAGCCGAGAGGTTGAATGACCGGGTGAAGCTTCCGGTCGGAGAACCGTGCGGCGACGAGTTCGGGGTCGATCGGGCTCGGGGTGCCTGATCCGATCAGAGCCAGCATCGGCGTGCGCACGCTGTAATGGTTCAGCCAGGCGGACCCTTGTGGAAAGACTGCGAGAAAGCTCCTGACGATCGCACGCAGCGACGGCGCATCGAGCTGATAGAGCGGCAGCCACTGGCAGAACACGCCCTCGGTCGCCAGTCGCCGCTTGACGGCCGCGAAATGTTCGACCGTGTACAGCGCGCCGCTGCCATCGAGCGCCGGGTGGAACAGGTCGGCCACGATCACGTCGTAGCGTCCGTCATCGGCGATGATGAAGCGGCGGGCATCGGCAACGGAGATCGGCGGCCTTTCCTTCTCGGCCCCGGGGTTGTCGAACCAGGGCAGCAGCGCGACGACTTCGGAAGAGAGTTCGACCGCGCGCACGTCGAGATCCGGCATCTGCGCGGCGCCGAGCACGGTCGCGCCGGTGCCGACACCGAGGAAGAGGGCCTTGCGCGGCGCTGGGTGCAAGAGCAACGGCAGCATGGCCTGGCGGAAATCGGATCGCACCGAACTGGTGCCGCCCATGCGAAAGTGGCCGTTCACCTCGAGATAGCGTGCTCCTGAGGCGTCGTCGACGACGCTCGCGGTCGCCATCGGTCCCTCGCGCACGGCCAGAAGCTTGCCGCCCGGCGGGACCCTGATGAGCAGCGGGGCGGGAAGCCACAGCAGCGCGAGTGCAAGCAGAGCGGGCGCCGCCGCCCAGCGCAGCGCAGCGCGCCGGGGCTGCAGCAGCAGAAGATATCCGACGGCAACGAGGACCAATGCTCTCCAAGTGCCGAAAGCGGGAATCAGCAGCTGTGCCGCGACCAGCGGCGCAATGGCTGCGCCGAGGCTGTTGATGCCGACGGCCCAGCCGACCGATCCTCTGACGTCGCGGACATCCTGCATGAGCTGGCCGAACAAGGCGCCCATCGCCATCGCGGGTAACAGGAACAGCGTCAGCGCGAGTCCGAGCTCGCCGGCGACACCGAGGCTCGCCGCGCTGTCAGCGACGTCGCCAAGCAAGGGCGTCACGAGCGCCGTGCCAAGGCAGACGAGCGCGGTGCCGCTGATCAATGCGGTTCTGCCGAGCGCAACCCTCGGCCCGACGCGCTGCCAGATCATGCCGCCCATCGCGGTGCCCAGCAGGTAGGCCGCCAGCAGACAGGCGAAGCTGTAGACCGTGTCCTGCATCATCTGCGCGGCCAGGCGGACGACCAGCACTTCGAACGCGATGCCGAGCAGGCCGGTGACGAACAGGGTTCCTGTCAGGCGGAGGCCGGCGACAGCACGCCCGCGATCGTCGCGCGCGCGAACGTCGACCTGCGGGGCTTGGTCGAGGCGGAGCGCTGCGAGCGCGCAGGCCGCGTTGACGGCTGCCAGGCAAAGCAGCGTCGCCAAAAATCCGAGCGCGGGGATCAGCACGAAGGTGGACAGCAGCGTGCCGGCGACGGCGCCGGCGGTGTTCGCGGCGTAGACGCCGGCGCTGACGGGCCGCGTGCCATGCGCCGCGGACATCATGCGTTCCAGCGCGGTCAGCGTGCCGCCCATCGCCACCGTCGCCGGCAACAGCACCAGCGTCGGCAGCAGGAAGCTCGCGCTCCACAACAAGACGGGGGAAGGCGCCGTGCCGAGCAGCGGCGCGAGGGCGCGCGCGCACGCGGGAAGCAGCCAGACCGCACACAGCCCCCACAGGCCGATGACCGTTTCGAGGACGGCATACACCCGGTGCGGATTGGCGGCGCGGCGGATCCGGCCATCGAGGACGAAGGCGCCCACCGCCAGCCCGGCGAAGAATCCTGCGATGGCGCCGAGCACGGCCATCATCTCCGTGCCCAAGGCGAGGGCGAGCTGGCGCGTCCAGACGATCTCATAGCCCAGCCCGGCGAGGCCGGATGCTGCAATCAGCAGCTTCAGCGTTCTCAGCTGAGCCATGCTCTGGCGGGCGACGAGATCGACGCCGGAAGACCGGACGCCTTGCTTCTCCGCGACCAGATCATTGTCGCGCGGGTCTGCGTGGCGTGCCTCGGTCAAGATTTGGTACCTGCAATTCCCGTGATCGGTCTTCGGATGCAGCGCGCCGTGCGGGATACTGCTCCGAGCGCTGGATCAAGCTCGGCTGCATGGGCCGCCAAGGTCGAGATCGTTTCCTTGTGTTCGTGTTTCGTGACGGTGGTTTGACAGAAGGCGGGAGCAGCCGTTCGGCGCAGATGGTTGTATCGCATGAGGCCCGTCAGGGAGCGATGACCAGACGCAGCCGCGATCTGCGGAACGTTGTGGTTGAATTCGGTAAACCATCGATCCTCTCCGATCCGGCATTGTTGTGCTGCGCACGAAAAACGGGTCGAAATCGGTGGAAACCAGTGTAAATGCGCGGTGATCGGGTGGCTCTGGTACACTTCCAATGGCTGATGTCTCGAATAAAACAGTGGAATCAACATCTTGGCGCTTCTCCGTCGCCCCGATGATGGATTGGACAGAGAGCTTTTTGAAATCAAATAGTTAAGTGGAGGGCGTGTGCAAATCCTGTGCACGCATGTTCTACTATTCTTTCGCTTTCGTTCTCACGACATTGCCGCCGACGCTCGCCGAAAACTGTCCCGTCCTGCATTGAAGCTTTGTCGGGATGCTGCTCTTGGCCGTCATGGTGTTACGGGAATGCCGAGTGGTTGGCGGTGTGGACGAACGCCTTGTCCGTCTTGCACATCCGTTTGCGACGGCGAGGGTCGCCGGAGGGGTTGTTGTGCATAAACGTAGCGCCGCAGCTATCTAGTTGATGTAGTGTAGATTTTCGAAAATCGTCGACATGGTGGGGACGGGGAGTGGGGACGGTAGCGCGTGACGAAACCTGATCATCATCCTTGATCAGACTCGGTCACGATCAGTCGTCTAGACCCACGACACGCCACCATGTTTCGCTTGTCCCAGGCGTCGAGTTGATCAATCGGATAGAGGACCGCTTTGCCGATTTTGACGAAGGCCGGCCCGACACGCATCGCTCGCCAATTCCGCAGCGTCCCTACGCTCACTGCTCCGCGATAGCGTTCCGAGACTTCCTCCGCAGTCAGATACTTTCGATCTCCCATGCTGTCACTCCAGATCACAATGGGCCCGATCGAGCATTTATGATCCCGGTCAGACATAGAACCTGGATGAACCATAGGTAGTGCGAGGGACGGTGAACGGCGGCGAATAGGCGTCCATTAGGTAGGCGCCGGTGACGTCGGCTATGCATCCGACAGTGACACTCGGTCCGACGAGTCGTGTTGTCAGGGACCGGCCGTAAGCTGCCGTCGATGCACCCGACCGGGAAGGTCCGGTATGGGCGAATTGCGGACGTGACAGGGCCGCGCGACCGGGCCGTGAATGGCCTGGAGCCTGCCGACTTGCGGCGCGGCATCAAGTCGGTAACTATCCGAGGTACACCGGCCGTAACGCTGGCTCGTTCGGGACGGCAGCTCGTGACCCTGGCTGTGTAAGAACTCAAAAATCGAAACGCGACGAAGAATGATATTCTTCAATTCGATTTCTAAGTTGAATGCGCTTGCCCGTTGAACGACTAAAGCGGTCTTGGACGAATAACTTCTGCTATCATTATTGAGCGTCTTCGCGTTTTCACACAGCCAAGACCCCTACCCGACATGCTGCCAAGGCAGCCGTATCGGAAGCGCGCTTATCGATCGACAGCGAAGGTGCGCGCGGCCTTGACCGATTTGCCGCCGGTCACATAAGCTCTTCCCCTGCATGGGAGGCCGTGGCCAGTGAAAATCTCGTTCTGAATAGAGCGCGGTTTCGGGCTTGTGCCCGCTGACCTATTTCATTGGACTGCGCGATTTCGCGCGGGTTTTCGCAGCTATTTGGACGGCCTATGCAAATCCCGGAGATTATTCCAGAGCCGCGGCGCGACGCCGTGCGCGCAGCATTACGAGCCACGTTCGGCGCTGATGTGGCGGGCGATTTCCAGCCCATCAGGGGCGGTGTGTCCGGTGCACTCATTTTGCGCTTCGAGGTGTTCGAGCGAAGCTACGTGCTGCGGATCGAGCCGGAGCGCGTCGCGCTGCATGATCGCGAGCGTGGCTACGCCTGTATGGTAGCCGCGGCTAACGCGGGCGTCGCTCCGGCCGTCCACTTTTGCGATCCTGCAGCCGGCATCGCGATCATGGATTTCGTAGCCGCCCGGCCGTTGTCGCACCATCCAGGCGGTGCTGTCGGCGCAGTGCGCGCACTTGGTGTGTTAATAGCCAACGTGCAAACGACGCCACCGTTTCCCGCGACCCTTGGGTACTCTGAGGTGATTGGTCCGCTGCTCGCGCACCTGAACACGTCGTGCTTCTTCGCGCCCGGACAGTTGCGGCCGCATATGGAAGGGTTTGCGCGCGTCTGGGCCGCTCTGCCATGGGATGCATCCGCGCTGGTCTCCTGTCACAACGATCCCAATCCGCGCAACATACTGTTCGACGGCGAACGGCTGTGGCTGGTGGATTGGGAATTGGCGTTCCGCAACGATCCGCTGGTTGATGCTGCAATCCTGACCACCGAGCAGGCGGACACGCCGGAGCTGGAAGACACGCTGCTGCAAGCGGCGTTCGGTGTGACGCCGGACGCTCACCTGCGCGCCCGGCTCCACGTGATCAGGCTGCTGACGCGGCTGTTCTACGGCTGCGTCGTGCTCGACAGTCTTGTCGGCCGGCTTCGATCGTCTCCAGAAATCGGCATCGCGGCATCGTCGCCCACAGCTTTCCGCAAGGCAGTGGCGGAAGGAAGGTTGGCATCCGGCAGCGTCGAGACGGCCTATGCCTTCGGCCAGATGTCTCTCAACGCTTTCACCGACGGGCTCGCGGCGTCAGGGTTCGATGAGACGCTGAAGAGGGTGGCGCAGGGATGAATGCGACGATGCCGCATGGCTGATGTCCCTCATTGGCCCATGGCTGCCGACTTGCGGCGCTGCGGCAAGTCGCCTGTTATCTGGAGTACACCGGCCATAGCGCCACCCCATTTCGGAGGATAGCCCATGGCTCGGCAGAGAAAAGCCGTCAGGGCCATGCCACGTCGGTTATTCGAGGTTGTGCAGAAGAGATCTACTCGACATGAGAATTTCAGTCTTTGACCCGGAGCGGTCTTATCGCCTTTTGACCCTTACTCGTCGAGAGATACGCTTTCTGAGGCGTGTTACTGACTTGGTCTGCGAAGCCATGCGGAGTTCGCATCAACGCGACTTGCCTCTGTGCCTTCTGGTAGGTCCAACAACTCAAGTAGTGACGAATCAGAGTCGAAGAGGTGCCCAACACCAACAACGCGGCAGTCAGACGGCTCGTGGGAAGATGATCCACACAAGAACTGCCAAGCTCCGTTTGTATGATCCACCAGCAGTATTGGTCTTTGACATGAAGCTACGTGAATGCAGACGTAAGCTTTACTGTGGTAGTTCTTGAAAGGCTCCAAATTGGTCTTGCTTTTCTCAGTCATGTTAGTCTGCTTCTCGCACCGGTACGCCGTGCAACTCGCGGAAGACGCCCGTCCAACCGCACTGGGGGCACTCGACCTGCGACACCTCATCGATTGTTTCCAGATACTTGATCTGCAAGTTGCAGCATTTCGGGCAGCAAGGGTGAGATGATCCAAGACGCTGAACGATTTTCTTCCAAGCCATTGCCGTCCCCGTTAGGCCGCCTCAGTTGGCGGCCTCATTCATATCATAGGCATGTCGGCTTGTGGCCCATGGCTGCCGACCTTCGATGTCCGCGCTGACGGTCGCGACCGGAGGTAACCCGGACATAGTGATCCAGCCCGGTTCGATCGTGAATACCAGCAGCCCTCCACGTCCGTAATGGGCTGATTGCGGACGTCGGTCACATGATCGCGACGGTTCGCAATGGGGCACTCGCGTTACGTTCGGTACCTCGGATCATTTCCGGTCATCAACTAGAAAGCTGACTCCAAGGGGGCTCCACCTCTTCGTCAGTCGAGCGCCTGTGCTCACAAGAATCAATAAGCGCATGGAGGCCAAGAGCCGGGCCACAGAAGCCCAGTCAAGGCCGTGAGCCGGCTCCGAGGGCCGCGCGCAGCGCGAGCCTGGACGGAGCTCCGTTGGTCCGGCAGCGGCCTTCCGAGCGCTCATGGCTAGGACTGTCCCAATCTGCGAACCAGTTCGCCAGGCTACGAACGGTGCCGTTCGGGACGCTGATTTTCCTCGCTTTTCATCGTCGAGCAACTCTACGAGGTCTGCTTTGGTGCCATACTGCTCTGAGTGAACGCAAAGACATACGACCGCCGATTCTTCGCCGCGGAGAGGCGCTTTTATCTTGCCGTCGAACCCGCCATCCGCTCGCTCCTCTCCAATCCCAGGCTGAACTGCGCTCAGACACCGCGCGGTAGCTACACGAGTAATGAGTCTCGGGCAGAATCTTTGCTGCGGCTTCGGTCGGACCATTGGCATCCCGTCGCAGGTTCTTGGCGATCTATCGACAGAAGCCAGAGCGGTCGAACTGCATCGGCGATGCTATTCGAACGCAGATCCGAGATGGAATGTCGGACCGCCCGCTAGCGTCGATTCAACACGGACCGGTCCTGCATCGAGGAGAACTGGTGTTTAAGCCGCACGCAAATCGCTGATCTGGATGGCTGAGACCGAGCGTCGATCGCAGCAGGTCGGCAGCAACGGCGTGCATCGTGGCCGTTAAGGGGAGGGCTGTAGCGTGCGGCGTCGCGCAATTCGGCCGTTCCGCTCTGGCTTCGGACGTGCCACCTTTGCGGGACGCCTGCGCACAGGGCGGGGCTCGCGAGGCTTGATCCGCTTTCGCCAAGCGGCGGGCAGAATCGTCCGCCATCCGGCACCACTACGCCCAAGCCTCTCCGTATTCTCCCCACGGGGCGAGCAGGAGAGATGACCGGTCCCGGTCTGGGCAGGCGGCTCCCCGTTCCGGCCACTGAGGTCAGCCTCATCGTTTTGGAGCAGCCGGCTTTTCGCGCGCCTCCGATCTAGCGGGCCGAGACGCAAGGAGCAGCATCTGATCATGACCGAGTCCGTTCCGCCCCATCCATTCGATGACATGGAGGCGCTGGCCTGGCTGCGCTCCCAGCCCAAGGGACACGTGACGTTCAGCGCCGCTGAGCTCGGACGCCAATGGGGCTGGAATAGGATGCGGACCAGTCGTCGCCTGAAAGCCTGGGAGCGCGCGGGCCTGATCAGTCGTAACGCTGAAGCGATCATTGTAACGGGGACCGTGACGTCGACTGTTACAGATGGTACCGCCGTCGTTACGGACGCCGCCGGCGTCACGGGGATGTCCGGAGCGGAGAAAGCTCACCGTTCCCCGACACGCGTCGAGCTCGCTGCTTTGATGGTGGCTCTGGCGCTGGCTTGTGTATCGGCTGCCTTTTCCATCGACGGCCTGACCGCGATCTTTGCCGGGGCCTTCTGGCCTGTCATCATCATGGGAGCCGTACTGGAGGCCGGAAAGCTCGTGGCGGCGGCCTGGCTGACTGAGCATTGGACGTCTGCGCCGTCCCTCCTGAGGCTCGTCCTTGTCATGATGATTGGCGTGTTGATGGGCCTGAACGCCGTTGGCGTATTCGGCTTCCTGACCCGCGCTCACATTGACCATATGGCATCTATAGATCTCGCCCTTGCCGACAGAACCGCAGACGTCGAGGCCCGCCTCGGGATGCAGAGCCGAGTGGTCATCGACATTGACCGGCGTATTGCCCAGATCGACGCGGCCATCGACGAGGCGACGCACCTTGGCCGGCCGGTCGGAGCGATGACGATTGCTGACCAGAGGCGCCGCGAACGTGCCGACATCGCTGCGGAACGCCAGCGTGAGTCTCGGGCTCTCACCAATCTACAGATCGAAAAAGCCAAGATTGACGCGCAACGCAGGCGTGCCGAGGCTGAGGTCGGACCGATACGATATCTCGCCGAGCTGATTGGTATACCCGCCACTGACTTCGAGCGAGCGGTCCGGCTGCTCACGCTGGCGCTCGTCGCCGTCCTTGATCCGATGGCAGTGGCGCTGTTGCTCGCTGCCGGAGTTCACGCTAGGCGCGCGGGTTCATTCTGACCGTTGCCGCTTCGTCTCGGAGCAAGCTCTTCGTGCGATACGAGTCTTGACCAAATCGGTGAGCAGCAAACCTTCTTCCGCGCAACGTATACCGAAGGCAAGAAGAACGAAATTAGGGTTTTCTCACACCCTACCCACCGGCGGTGCAAGCCAGAAGGCGAAAAGTGCTCATCAACGGCGTCGCTGCCCCCCAGCCTGGTGGCGCTGGGCGCCCATGCTGACGTGCGAGCCGCTGCATGTTAGTTGCAAATCATTGGTGGTTGGAGTGCAATGACCGGAGCAGTTGACTGGATTGAACGATCACGTGAGGAAGAGGGGCCACTGTGCAAGATCGTTTGGGGCCATCCAATGCAAAAAGAGCACAAAGATCAACATGCCGAGCGGAACTAATCGTAGGCTAGCGAACAGTTGCGCCAGGTTTGCAGATTTCGGGAGTACTTGCTTCTGCTGCTCATCGGCTGGAATGGCGCGGAGCTATGGAATGTCGATTTGAAGCGAGCAGAAGCGATCAGCAGACGCTGCGGATGGGTCTCCAGATGTTTCCCGCCCAACAATGCATTTTGGCCAATCGGGGTCCCCAAACAAGCGAGCGGCTCCGACCTTATGAAGACGCGGTGTGTACGAGCTGAAGGCAGGTCTTCCGCCACCGCGAGCCGCCCCGCTGCGCGTTGGCTGACGTCCGGCCGGCATCACGGCTCGTCCAGGTCATCGCCAAATTAGAGAACGCAGGGGGGGCGTTGAATTCGGACTCATGTTTGGTGAGTGAGCGCTCTAGGACATTCGTCCGGCCGGCGCTGATCTATCGATGATCGGCTCACTCTCGCTGCACGTTCGTCGTGATCGCTTCGCGGGGTGTACAACCGACACGAGAGCCAGGAGTACGCCGAAGGAAAAATATGTTGGCGAAAGCGATGTCCGATATTGTCGAATTGTTCCCGGTGGTACAATATGCATCCGCGACTTAAGGTGGTGGTGGGGCAATGCACGCGGGGCAGAGGGATACGGGGCTTGACTGCCTGATATTGCTACTGCGTTTCCATCAAGTTGCTGTTGATCCGGCGCAGATCGCGCATCAACTCGCGGGAGAGCCAGTCGGTGTGACCCAGATGCTTCGCTGCGCGAGGCAGCTGAAGCTGAAAGCACGGGCGGTCAGGGAGAATTGGGGCGGCTTGGCCAAGCTGCCGCTGCCGGCGATCGCGTCGCGGCCGGACGGCTCGTTTGTCATCCTCGGCCAAGTCACGGCCGACGCGGCTCTGATCCAGGATCCCCTTGTCAATCGCCCGCAGAGCCTCAAACGCGCCGAGTTCGAAGCCAACTGGACCGGCACGGTGGTGCTGATGGCGCGCCGCGCTTCGCTCACCGATCTCGCGCGGCGCTTCGACATCACCTGGTTCCTGCAGGCGATGCACAAATATCGCCGGCTGCTCGGCGAGGTGCTGCTGGCCTCGTTTTTCCTGCAGCTGTTCGGGCTCGTCATGCCGCTGTTCTTCCAGGTCGTCACCGACAAGGTGCTGACCCATCGCGGCTACACCACGCTCGACGTGCTGGTGTTCGGGCTCATCACGGTGACGATCTTCGAGACCGTGCTCGGCGGCTTGCGCACCTACGTGTTCTCCCACACCACCAATCGCATCGACGTCGAGCTCGGCGCGCGGCTGTTCCGGCATCTGGTGGCGCTCCCGATCGCCTATTTCGAAGCGCGGCGCGCCGGCGATTCGGTGGCGCGGGTACGCGAGCTCGAGAATATCAGGAACTTCATCACCAGCTCGGCGCTCACGCTGGTGATCGATCTCGCCTTCACCTTCGTCTTCTTAGGGGTGATGTTCTACTACTCGCCGTTCCTCTCCTGGATCGTGGTCGGCTCGTTCCCGTTCTACATCGCGCTGTCGGCCGGTGTGACGCCGCTGTTCCGCAAGCGTCTCGATGTCAAGTTCAATCGCGGCGCCGAGAATCAGGCGTTCCTGGTCGAGACCGTCACCGCGATCCAGACGCTGAAGGCGATGGCGATCGAGCCGCAGATGCAGCGACGCTGGGAGGAGCAGCTCGCAGGCTATGTCGGCGCCAGCTTCGACGTGCTGTCGCTCGGCAATTGGGCCAGCCAGTCGGTGCAGTTCATCAGCAAGATCGTCACCGCGCTGACCTTGTATTTCGGCGCGCATCTGGTGATCGAGGGGAGCTTGAGCGTCGGCGAGCTCATTGCCTTCAACATGCTGGCTGGCCGCGTTGCACAGCCGGTGCTGCGTCTGGCGCAGCTGTGGCAGGATTTCCATCAGGCGCGGCTGTCGGTGGCGCGGCTCGGCGACATCCTCAACACCACGCCGGAGCCGGCTTTCAATCCCGGCCGCGCGGCGCTGCCGCCAGTTCGTGGCGAGGTGGTGTTCGATCACGTCCATTTCCGCTACCGCGTCGATGGTCCGCAGGCGCTGCACGACGTCAGCCTGAAGGTGCCGGTCGGGCAGGTGGTCGGCATCGTCGGTCCCTCCGGCTCCGGCAAGTCGACGCTGACCAAGCTGATCCAGCGGCTCTACGTGCCGGAGAGCGGCCGCATCCTGATCGACGGCGTCGACCTCACGGTTGCCGACGTCACCTGGCTGCGGCGGCAGATCGGCGCGGTGCTGCAGGAGAACGTGCTGTTCAACCGCACGATCCGCGACAACATCGCGCTGGCCGATCCCGGCATGGCGATGGAGCGGGTGATCCAGGCTGCCGAACTCGCTGGCGCCCATGAGTTCATCCTCGGCCTGCCCGACGGCTATGACACTGTGGTCGGCGAGCGCGGCGCCAGCCTGTCCGGCGGCCAGCGCCAGCGGATCGCGATCGCACGTGCGCTGGTCACCAATCCGCGCATTCTGATCTTCGACGAGGCGACCTCGGCGCTCGACTATGAGAGCGAGAACATCATCCAGCGCAACATGCGCAAGATCTGCGCCGGGCGCACTGTCTTCATTATCGCGCACCGGCTGTCGGCGGTGCGCAACGCCGACCGCATCATCACCATCGAGAGTGGCCGCCTGGTCGAGGACGGCACCCATGACGAGCTGATCAAGCGCGCCGGCCGCTACGCGACCCTGCACCAGATCCAGGCGGGCCTCCATGTCGTCGGCTGAGGCGCACAAGCAGGACAACGCGCCGATCTCGCTGGATGCGCACCGCAAGCGCCGCAATGATGCTCGGGAATTTCTTCCCGCCGCGTTGGAGATCGTCGAGACGCCGGCCTCGCCTGCGGGCCGCGCGATTGCCGGCAGCATCATGCTGTTCTTCGCAATCGCGATCGCCTGGTCGATCATGGGCCACGTCGACATCATCGCCTCGGCGCAGGGCAAGATCGTGCCGACCGGGCGCACCAAGACGATCCAGCCGCTGGAGGCCGGCGTCGTCGCCGCAATCCATATTCAGGACGGCGACAAGGTCCATACCGGCGACGTGCTGGTCGAGCTCGACCGCACCGTTACCGAGGCCGAGCGCCGCCGCGTTGCGCAGGGTCTGATGCAGGCGCGGCTCGATGTCGCCAGGCTGAGCGTGCTCAGGGACAGCTTTGCCGATCTCGCCGCGCTGCGGCCGCTGGAGGTGCCGCAAGGCGCCGCGCCCACCGACGTCGCACGTACCCGCGCCGCATTGCAGGCCCAGGCCGCCGAGCAGCAGTCGAAGCTCGCCTTCAACCTGCAGCAGATCGCGCAGAAGCGTGCTGAGGCGCAGTCCATCGAGGCTGCGATTGCGAAGATCGACGCCACCCTGCCGTTCCTGCAGGAGACCGCCGAGATCCGCCGCAATGCCAAGGAGATCCAGTATGGCAACCAGATTGCCTTTATCGATGCGCAGTCGCGGCTGATCGACCAGCAGAACGAGCGCATCGTGCAGACCCGTCGCCTGGTCGAGATCGAGGCCGCGCGGCTGGCACTGGAGCAGCAACTGGCGCAGACCCGCTCCGGTTTCGAGCGCCAGGTGCTGTCGGATCTCGCCGATGCCGAGAAGAAGGCGGAGGAGCTGACGCAGGACCTCGTCAAGGCCGAGCGCAAGATCGCCGAGCAGGTGCTGCGCGCCCCGATTGACGGCACGGTGCAGCAGCTCGCACTTCACACCGTCGGCGGCGTCGTCACACCGGCGCAACAACTGATGCTCATCGTGCCCGCCGACAGCCAGCTCGAGGCCGAAGCCATGATCTCCAACCGTGACATCGGATTCGTCAATGTCGGCCAACCCGCCGAGATCAAGATCGACACCTTCAACTTCACCCGCTACGGCCTCGGCCACGGCAAAGTGCTGAGCGTCTCGCGGGACTCGATCGTGCGAGAGAAGCCGGCCGACAAGCAGAACGGTGGCAAGGGGGCAGGTGCGCTCGCCGAGACCAGCGAGCCGGCGGGGCAGGAGTTCATCTATTCGGCGCGGGTGTCGCTCGACGAGAAGCAGATGCAGGTCGAGGACAAGATGGTCGCGCTGGCACCGGGCATGGCTGTGACTGTGGAGATCAAGACAGGGACGCGACGAATCATCGAATACGTGATGTCGCCGTTGTTGCGGTACAGGCAAGAAAGTCTAAGGGAGAGATAGCCCGATCTGCTGGTATGTGATCCGGTATTTTATCTCCATTGGTGTCGGACGGGAGTACGTATGAAAAGCGCCGCTACAGCTCGACCTTCGGGCGCAAAATTTGTGAATGTCCTCCTTTTAGTTGCGTCTGCGATATGGGCGAGCTCCGGTCGGGCTCAGGAGCGAACTAACTTCGTATCTCAGTTGCAATCGCCGTCAAATGCGGGTGCTCGCTCCAGCACTACCATGCCCAATGGCTCGGCGGAACTCATGGCGAGATTGAGGCAATCTGCCTTGCAACGATTAGCAAATCAAGATTCGGTCCAAATGAACTCCCCTGCCTTCCCATCTTGCTATTTTAGCGGAGGTTTGTGCGGTGCTGTGACAAAAGAGGGCGACCAGATCATCAAGCCTGCGTTTGATTGGATTGGAAACTTCCATGAGGGAGTTGCGGCCTTTCGGCTCAATGGCCGTTATGGCTACGTCGACGCTCAGGGAAAAATAGTTAGTGGGGCGCAATTCAGCCGAGCTGGAGATTTTTGGAAGGGATACGCTGAGGTTAGTGTGGGTGGAAACTCGGCACTAATAGATCGCGAAGGCCAACTAGCGTTGGAGGTGCCATTTGCTCGGAGCATGCCCTTTGATCACGAGGTCTCGTGGGTAAAGGTAGGAAGCCAGAAGAAAAGCAACGCTTACGGCGATGACGCGCTCGTGATAAACCGCGGAAGCTTTCTTTTTACTGATGTGTTCATCGATGGAGGCTGGAATCTCATAAGGAAGAGTGGGGAAATCAACGGACCTGAAGGCATCGTATCGATCAAATATTTTGATAAGAATAATACGAGTGTGATGTGGGCGCTAGTTGAGGGTGGTTGGGGGTTGCTGAGGTCAGATGGTCACTGGCAGACCGCTGCGCGATATCGAAGCGTCGAAGAGATCAATAACGGCTTCGCAGTGGTAAACGATGGCGAACGGTGGGGCTATGTCGATAGGGACGGCGATCCCGTAATACGTCCACAATTTCTAGAAGCACGATCCTTTTCAACGAGCGGGATAGCGGCAGTAAGGTCAACGGCAGGATGGACCTACATCGATGGCTCGGGAACTAAAATTCTTGATCGCTACTATGATGGTGCTGAACGGTTTGGCGACGACGGATTCGCAATAGTCTCCTTTGCCAATAAGTGGGGGATCATTGATCGGGGCGGGCAATGGGTCCTAGAGCCTTCCTGGGCGCGAATTCTTCGCAGCAGAAATAGTACTGTGTTGGTTGAAGATCAGGGACGAAAAACTGGCGCGTTTGAGCTTTCAAAACGAGAGTGGATTGTACTCCCGCAGTTCGACCAGGCGCCAACGATTTGCGACGATGGTTGGGTTATGGGGTTTTCAGAAAGAAGACAACGAATTGTCAGGGATGAGCGTAAGCCCTTGGATAGATCCGGAGACATCGAGTTAGCTGCCACTAATTGCGAAGACCCGTTTATGACGAAGCGGGGACCGAAAGTCGCCTTCTTAAGCCGGAGATTGGAGTGGCTTTCTGATGAATTTGACGCAGCTCTGCTGTTCTCAGAGCATCGTGCGGCGGTGAGAGTGGGGGATAGTTTCGGCTACATAGACGACAAGGGTAGCTGGGTTGTGGAGCCTCAGTTTGAGGAGGCTCAGCAGTTTCGCAACGGGTTTGCTGTTGTAAAAAAGGGCGGGAAATATGGCTACTTGCGATCTGATGGACGCCTTGTAACGGGGTTTCAGTTTGAAGAGGCGTCTTCGTTCTACGCTGGCGCCGCAGTTGTAGTTCGAGGAGGTATACGAGGATTAATCGGTCCTGATGGTGGATGGATTGCGGAGACTATCTTTAAGACTATTGATGCGAATCGTGATGCCGGGCTCGTTCCTGTCAGCGTTTCGGGCCGATGGGGTTTCGCGGATGCGATCGGGAGCATTGTGATAGACGCAAAATATGATGCAGCTATGCCATTTAGTCGTGGCGTAGCGTGGGTGAAAGAGCAGGGTAGATGGTGTCCAATCGATAAAGTAGCGCGGGTCATTCCGTCTATGACGTGCCAAGTCGATGCGCCGGTGCGAAATTTGTCAGTAGGTCAATGGCCGGACTAGCCAGATTGTGGAGGCAACAAGTACGGCAAAGTCGCAAGTATCAACTCAAGAAGGAGAGTAGAGATGTCGAAAAAGATTACAACGGATACTCGAGCATTCTCTTACGTAGATAAGAACGGAAATGCTCAAACGATGGAGGCGACCTATACGGCATACTCCGATCCGGATGCGCGGAACCAAGATAACACGGGTGGGACAATCATTGGAAATCCAGGAATAAGCATACAGCCATGCGGCATATTGAACGATACGTCTCAAGGCGGACCTGCGGACCAGGTGAGAGAGGCAATGTTGGTTTGGACAAACCAGTTGTTGCAGCAGACATTCAAAGACGCCGGGTACTCACAGGACTTTATCGACGCTAATGCTGCCTCAATCTTAAATGCCGCGAACGCAATTCAGGGGTGGGCAAACGACAATGAGGCTTGTGAAAAGGTCTCCTCGAGCGACACGGGATCGCTCACTGTCAGCTTCGATTTGGAGACTGGCCTCGTTAGTGCGTCGATCGTCTCTGACACAGGCGACGTGCTGACGTCAGTGTTGGATAGCTTTGAAAAATATTCCTGGTCGAAGAAGTTTACGCAATCGGATTCGGACGGCAATGTGTTGTTGATCAAGACAACTGACGACAATGGATCGATTACCTTGATCGGAAGTGCTGCTGACGATAATTTTGTTGCCGGGCAATATGGGGATGTTCTTGACGGTTCGGCGGGCCAAAATCAGTACACGGGAGGTGCTGGAGCCGATACATTTGTTATTGGCAATGGTATCGCCGCCGCTTACCGGCTGTGGGGTAGTTATTCAATATCGAACGCCGGAGATGATGATCGTCTTGTTCTTCGGCTAAGCGACGCGCGTTCTCCTGTTGGGTTAGGGAATTTGACGGCGGGCATTGTGCTCAATGGAGGCGTTCATGCCGTCTCGCCCAATTATAATGATCCAGATCTGCTGGTTGCAAAATACTCATCAATTTTGGTGCGTCCAGACGAGATCGTGAGTCAAGGTGATTTTTCGACGCTTCGATCCACCGTGCTGGATGCTATCCGTCCGGATCTCGGATTCGTTGAAGTTGAGTATGACTGGTATCGATTGGAGTCCCATCTATCAATTTCTGTGACGTCGTCTTACGGTGACTTTTCAATCGAAGTAGATGGCTTTCAGAATGGTCAGCTTGGTCTTACGTTTGTAGACGCCGATATGCCTCTCACTTCATCGCTGCCAGAGACTGACGATATTGTTAACTCGTGGAACTCATTCAATAGTGCGCTCGATGCTCTCGTGCGAAGTACGACGATTGTCAGCCTTCCCTCGCCCGGCGCGCCCGTCGAGGGGGCGGGATCCCCGGCGGTGCCTCTGCCAGGACTTAATTGGGTACCTGACATAGGGTATCCAGATGTGGGAGGGGCTGCGACTTCAGGCACCAGCGCAATGGTGAACAGCCAACTGCTAGGCTTTGTCCAGGCGATGGCGAGTTACGATGCTGGCCAATCGGCTGCTGCCGCGGACGCCAACGTTGTTGCTCGGCAACCGGAGCCGCAAGCGCTACAGCTTGCGGCTGTTGCTTAGGCGATTGTGACTAGCAGCATAACGCCTTAGATAAAGGATGTCCACCGCGGCGTACTCACAGGCGAGTACGCCGTGGAGCGGCCGGGGGCGGACGCGTCGGGGGCCGTCCGTCTTCGAGCAGTATCTTGTGAGTCGGATCGAGCCTGGCTGACCTTGCCCCACGAGCATAATCCAGTTTGAAGTTCGTTCTGGCCCCAACGAGCACCAGAGCATGAAGCGTAGCCGCTTTTCGGAAGAGCAGATCATCGGGATCTTGAAGGAGCACGAGGCTAGCGCGCCGGTCGCCGATTTGTGCCGCATGCATGGCGTGAGCGACGCCAGCATTTACAAATGGAAGGCCAAACTCGGCGGCATGGACGTCTCGGAGGCCAAGCGGCTGAAGACGCTGGAGGACGAGAACACGCGGCTCAAGCGGCTGCTGGCGGACGCCATGCTGGACAATGCCGCGCTGAAGGATCTCCTGGGAAAGAAGTGGTGACGCGCGGTCAAGCGGAAAGCTGTCGCGCATCTCGTGGGCGTTCATGGGATGAGCGAACGGCGGGCGTGTAAAGCCATCGGCTGTTGCCGCATGACGGTCAGATATCAGGCGAGCCGGGCCGATGATGCCTGGCTGCGGCAGCGTATGAGGGCGATCGCCCAGGAGCGCCGCCGCTTCGGCTATCGGCGTTTGCACGTCCTGCTCAGGCGAGAGGGCTACCTGGTCAATCACAAGAAGCTGTTCCGGCTGTACGGGGAGCAACGGCTCACGGTGCGCCGCAGAGATGGCCGTAAGCGAGCCCTCGGCACCCGAGCGCCGATGACGGTGCCGCTGCTCGCGAATGATCGCTGGTCGCTCGCCTTCGTGTCGGATCAGATGACTGATGGCCGGCGCTTCCGCATCCTGACCGTGGTCGATGACTGCACCCGTGAGTACCTGACGCTGGTGGCCGACAGCTCACTCTCGGGCGCCCGGGTCGCTCGGGAGCTGGCTCGGTTGGTCGCGGAGCGCGGCAAGCCCGGGATGGTGGTGAGTGACAACGGCAGTGAGCTCACCAGCAACGCCATCCTGACATGGGCCGATCAGAGCCGCATCGCCTGGCACTACAACGCGCCGGGCAAGCCCAAGCAAAACGCCTTCATCGAGAGCTTCAACGGGCGCCTGCGGGATGAACTGCTGAACGAGACGCTCTTCTACTCGCTAGCCCAGGCCCGCGTCGCGCTCCGATGCTGGCGCGCCGACTATAACGACGCTCGGCCACACTCGCAGCTCGGGTGGAAGACGCCATCCGAGTTCGCGGCCACCTGCAATCCGCGTCGGGATCTGGCGCTGCGCTATGTCGAGAGTTCCGCGCCTGCTCCCGCCGCTACCACCGCCCATATGGGCATATCCAGCCGCTTGAACGAACTCAGGTCTGGATAAAACTTGGGGGCAAGGTCAACGGGCAGCTCGAGGCGGATCGCCGGCAAGAAACTACCCATGGCATTACGTTCGCCCGTTTCGACAGCGAAGGATTGGCAATGGCTCTCGGACGGTACTATCTCGCGAGGAGCAAGACGGATGCCCATTGGCAGGATGAGCTGGTGGTCGATAATCAATTCGTCCGCGTCCGTTATGATCTCCTGATCGTGCCGTACCTCGATTGGATCCGCGCCTCCAACCTGAACACCTTGCGAAAGGTAACCGTCGTAAACCCTCCATCAACTTGATCCAGACGTTTGGCATCTCTGAGCTCATGCGTATCAACGGCTTGGAGCAGAGAAAGAAGTCCCCGGTCTACATCGAAGCGGTTGCTAAGGCAGTCGAGGTCGTCAAGGGACTAACGAACTTCTCAGGTGACGACAGCCGAAGATTCAATGCGACTAACTTCATCAAGACGCATACGAGCGTAGGCGAAATGTTTTTGAGCGAAACGCCTTGCCGCGATCAAGCAGCACGCCGAAAAGCGTCACCAGGCCCTGCAGAATCTCGACGACGTCGTCACTCGCTATGACGAATGGAGATATCTTGCATTGATCGATTTTGTGGAGCGAAGGTTCGAAGCGAATTTGGGTTTTGGTGCCGCATTTGCACATCGGATAGCGAAGAATCAGTGGCGTCGCTCGTTTCGCGCTAGACGCGAACAGGAGAATTCACTGAGGGCCCACAGCGTCGGTCGCGGCCCGGAAGATTGACTGCACTATCCGAAGGTGCAGAGGTTACGCGCCGCCTAACCGGCCGCGCATAATAGCTTCATGAGCGGCGATTGCCAGCCCGGCAGGGCCATCGTCGCGCTGGTTTCATCTTGGAGCGTAACAGTTGACTTTCCTCGGCCTCGTCGATTGCTTCATGCGTAGGAGTGGATGATATATCGTAGACTTGGCTGGTGTGGGGAAAGGCGGTAGCGTTCCAGCGCATTGAACCCCCGACTGAGGAGCCGCTCTCGCCACGCTCACCCGTTGGGGTCTCTATGGCCACCTTCCGTCTGCTGTTTTCCGACTTATGGCTCTCGGATGCTTAAGGGCGTGCTTGCGACGTTGCATATCGCTTCAACGAGCAGACGCACCGCTCGTCCTTCCCAACCTATTTGATCGATTGGGGCTTCCCAGTACTCCGACAGAACGTAGGCCAAGTGACGGGCCTTCACACTCAAGCCCGTCATCGTATAGGCGGGGGTCCCCATGATGGCTCGTTCAACGGGATCGAGGCGGGCCAGGAGGGCCTCATCCCGCGCCGTCAAGTACTCGTCGGACTGCTTGCGGTTTTCACCGTCACGATCGAGTTCAGCTATCAACGCCAAGAACTGGTTTTCGAAGGCGACCAAAGGAGCGTCTAGGTCTCCGATCGCTTCCTCTAGGCTGGTGCCTTCGACATGATCACGCATTTTTTCAGCTCGGTACACGGAAACCGACAATTTTACACGGTTAGCGTTTATATTCGCGGATGTCAACGCTTTTCGTGGCTGTTAAACGAAAAACGTGTTCCCATGAAATGGCGGTTGAATGACTCCCGATCAATCTCGGGCGGCTCGTGGTTTGCTCGACTGGTCTCAGGCTGAATTGGCTGCTCGGTCCAATTTGAGCGAGAGTACAATTCGTGATTTCGAAAAAGGCCGCCGGATTCCGTCAATCAACAATTTGGCGGCCGTCAGGCGCGCTCTGGAGGCCGCGGGCGTTCATTTCATCGACGGCGATCATCCTGGAGTTCGTTTGGTGCGATGACAGGCTGCTTCACGCGTTGGCACTCACTTACAGCTCAGGACGATTGCCGCGCCATGAAGGGCTGCCTCTGAAGCCAAGCCTGAATTTAGACGGCTGACGACTTCGGCTGCTTCGTTCTGAATCGTGCTCTAACCTGTTGAAGTTCAGAACCGGCGACTTTTGGCACACGTCAAATAGCCCAAGATCGCGGCTCCTAACTGTTGGGTCGCAGGTGCGCCGACCTGCAGCATGCTTTCAGCAGAGTGACTATCTCCAGCCTGCGGGTGAGAAGCGATCTTCGGGCCGCTATAATTCGGACAATCCAGAAAAGCTACTACAGTTCAATCGCGCCTGGAGCTAACTCTTGTCCGAACACCCCTTGAAAGTATTCAACTGTCGAAACCCTTCCAAGCTGAATACGAGGGTTCGATTCTCTTCCCACTCCAGTTTGAGCTCTTCACTTGTCCAATGTTCTCGGCTCCTGTCAGGCAACCCGCACTGAACGGATGGAGTGGAGTGTTTCTGGCTTTAGGTGTGTGTAGCGGCGCAGCATTTTCCAATCCTTGTGCCCGGTGACAAGTGCGACCTGTTCTATGGAAAATCCAGCTTCGAAAAGGCGACTCGTGCCTTCGTGACGCAAATCGTGAAAATGAAGGTCATCGATCTTCAATTGCCGACACTGGCGACGAAATGCTGTTCCAACGGATCGTCCGTTGTAAGGAAAAATCCGACCTTCGCGAGTATTCAAGAACCGACCTTGCTCCTCAATGATCTTGCATGCGTCATAGCCTGTTACATCCAGCAGGGGAATTCGCTGATCGTTGCCCTTCTTCTTTCGGGGATCTTTCCGATTGCGAATGAGGAGCATTCGGCTGCCGGCGTCGAAGTCGCGCCATTCGACTCTTGCAATTTCATCTTGCCGCATAGCCGTCGCGACCGCAAATCGGATGACACGACCAACTGGGATCTGTTGCCGATCGTTTGACTCCAACGCAGAGATAATACGATCGAGTTCGTCTTGCGTGGGACGGCGATTGCGCTCATTGCCTTTTCCAACGAGCCCGAGACGTCCCAAAGCGATCCGGGCGAGATCGATTGGTTCAGTTGACGCAACAATACCGTGTACCGCGGCGGCGTGAGACAGAATCGTCTTTATATATCCAAGGTCGATCCCGACCGTCACGGGGCCCGCTCCCTCCAGCGCGCGCTCTTTTCCGAATTTGATGAGCCGCTCTCGATCAAGCTCTGGAAGACGAAGATGCCCAAGTCTTTCGTCCAGGAAGTTGAGGCTGGCAGTTTTGGAGCGACCGATGTCCTTCCCGACCCCTTCCAAGTCTTGACGATGGAGTGTGATGAGGTCGCCGAAGAGCTGGACATCGCGGGATTTGTGCGTCGTTACCGATTCTTGGCGATCGATCCGTCGCTCGATATCGATGCCCCATTCTTCGGCGTCCTTTCGGCGGAGAAACGTCTCGTTGACATATTTCCCCTTTCGTCGGACTTGGGCTCTCCAAGAGCCGGATTTCAGTCTGGTGATAGTTGCCACGCGTGTGCGCTCCGTGTGCACTGAGGCGTCGAAAAGCCGGAAAAAACGTCGCACTATGGCGTAGAATAGAGTGCACACGACGCGACCTAACGGATTGAATTTAATCGAAAAATGCAAATAAATCAATTACATAGATTTGCCGTGGCGCCTATGATGGATTGGACCGACCGGCATTGCCGGGTGTTCCATCGGCTGCTGTCGCGCCGGGCGCTGCTTTATACCGAGATGGTCACGACCGGTGCCGTGATACATGGCGACCGCCAGCGGCTGCTCGGCTTCGATCGAAGCGAGCATCCGGTGGCGCTGCAGCTCGGCGGCTCCGATCCCGGCGATCTCGCGACGTCAGCCAAGATCGGCGAGGAGTTCGGCTACGATGAGCTCAATCTCAATGTCGGCTGCCCGTCGGACCGGGTGAAGGACGGCCGCTTCGGGGCCTGTTTGATGGCCGAGCCTGCGCTCGTCGCCGCCTGCGTCGCCGCGATGAAGCACGCCGTTCGCATTCCCGTCACGGTGAAGTGCCGCATCGGCATCGACGATCAGGATCCGGAAATCGCACTCGATATGCTGGCGGACGCGGTCGTCGACAGCGGCGCAGACGCGCTGATCGTGCACGCGCGCAAGGCGTGGCTGGACGGCTTGTCGCCGAAGGAGAACCGTGACGTCCCGCCGCTCGACTACGACAGGGTGTACCGGCTGAAGGCGAGGCTGCCGCACGTGCCCGTCATCATCAATGGTGGCATCGGCAGCATCGAAGCTGCGCAAGGTCATCTCGCGCATGTCGATGGCGTGATGCTCGGGCGAGCGGCCTATCAGGAGCCATGGCGGCTGCTCGATGTCGATACCGTCCTGTTCGGCGACGTCGCGCCGCATCGAACCATGAAGGACGCATTGGCGGCGTTCGAGCCGTACATCGCGCGCCAGCTCGGGCAGGGCACGCGGCTGCACGCGATCACGCGGCATCTCGTCGGCGCCTATCACGCGGTGCCCGGCGCACGCGCGTTCCGCCGCCATCTCGCCGAGCGCGGCGTCAAGCCGGGCGCCGGCATCGAGGTGCTGCGCGAGGCGGTCGCGATGGTCGAGGAGCGCCCTGCGGTTGCTGCGCTGGCCTGAGGGGCTCAGGCCAGCGGCGGCAGTTCGACCACGGCCTGTCGCGCGACCGGATTGCAGGCTGCCACGAGGCTCAGCCCCTCAGCTGCGATCGGGAAAGCCGTGCAGCATCAGCCGGTCGGAGCGCACTTCCCAGCGCTCCAGCCGGTCGAGGAAGCTCATGCCGAGCAAGTTGGTCTTCATCTGGCCGTGCGGCACCACCAGCGCCGGAACCGAGCGTTCCACCAGTTTGCCGATCGCGAGCCGGTCCAAAGTCAATCGCGCCGCCTTGGTGTGGCCGCCAGCGGTCTCGACGTCGACGTCGTAGGCGAGCAGTTCGAGCGGCAGGCCTGCGGCCTTGGCGGTCTCGTAGGTCAGAACCACCGATGTGGCGCCGGTGTCGACCACCATCGGCGCGGTGACGCCGTTGATCTTGGCGCGCAACGCGAACTCGCCGCCTCTGGTGCGCTCGATCTCGACCGCGTTGGTCGGAGGACTCGCCTTGGCCCTGAGCGCGCGGCTGCGCAGAACCTCCGACACTGTGTCGCTCGCGAGCGCCGCCTGCTCGGGATCCTTGTAGACGATCACGGCGCCCGCGGTGAGCACCATGGTGACGAAAACGAGCACGACCTTGTTCATGCCGCGCCTCCCGTCGGCACGGAGGCGCTCAGTCGCGCCGACGCGCGAGCGCGGGCAGGCCGGCGTCGTGCATGCGGGACGGCAGCCCGTCCATCAGCGCCAGCCGCTCGTCGGTCGACATGCGGCCCCAGCGGGCGATCTCCGGCAGCGTGCGTCCGCAGCCGAAGCAGAGTTTCGTCTTGGGGTCGATCATGCAGACGGCGATGCAGGGCGTATCCTGGCTCATGGCGCGAGTTTGAAAGGTTCTGCCACTGTCGTGCAAGTGCAATCATCTCACAGTCCCGTTCCGGCATTCATGATCGGCTTGCGCACCCGGCGCTTCTCCTGAGCGGGGGCGATCGCATGCTCCGGCTGCAATGGCGGTGCCTCGTCCGACAGCGGAGCGAGCGCCGACATCACCCGCTCCGGCGGGAAGGTGACGATCACCTCGGTGCCGATGCGGACCTTCGATTTCAGCGTGAACGTGCCACCATGCATCTCGATCAGATTCTTGGCGATAGGCAAGCCTAGTCCCGCGCCCTGTTCGGCCGACTTGATCGAGTTGGAGCCCTGGCCGAACGACGCGAGCACGATCGGAATCTCGTTCTCGGGGATGCCCGAGCCGGTGTCCTTAACGCTGAGATATTGTCCGCCCGAGGCCGTCCAGCCAGCCTTCAGCCAGATGTCGCCGCCCTGCGGCGTGAACTTGATGGCGTTGGAGAGCAGGTTGAGCACGACCTGGCGGATCGCGCGCTCGTCGGCCCACAGCCGCGGCATCTTCTGCTCAAACACCTCGTGAATGGTGATGCCGCGGCTCGTTGCGCGCAGCTTCAGCAGATGGTGGCAGTCGGCGATCACGTGCACCAGCGCCACGGCTTCCTCGTTCAGCTCGTAGCGGCCGGCCTCGATGCGCGAGAGATCGAGGATCTCGTTGATGAGGTTGAGCAGGTGGACGCCCGAATTGTGGATGTCGGCCGAATATTCCTTGTAGACCGGCACCGCATGGACACCGAAGATCTCGCTCTTCATCACCTCGGAAAAGCCGAGGATGGCGTTCAGCGGCGTCCGCAGCTCGTGGCTCATCTGCGCAAGGAAGCGCGACTTGGCGACGTTGGCGGCCTCCGCGCGGTAGCGCGCCTCGTCGGAGATCGCCTTGGCCTGCTCGAGCTCGCCGATCAAGGCGTCCTTCTCAGCGCGCGCTTCGAGCGTGGCCAGCGTCGTCGCATGCAGCTGATGGGCGAGCAGCACGAAGTAGCCTTCGGCGGCGACGGCGAACCCTGCGAGCAGGTAGTTGTCGAACGTGCCCGACAGCGCGAGGCTGAGGGTGATGGCGACCGTCACCGGTGCGGTGACGGCGACGGCGGCGACGGGCAGGTTGGCGGCGAGCATGCTCGAGACCGCGATCACCAGCAGCATCAGGAACATCATCAGCGTGCCCGACACCGCCGCGAGCGCCGGATGGATCAGGATCGCCATCCAGCAAACGCCGTAGAGCAGGTCGAGCAGCACGAAGCGCGTGCGCCAGCGCCGCGTCGCCGCCAGCGACGGCTGGTCGGCGAGGAAGTTCGAGCAGTTGCGCACGATCGCGGCATGAATGCAGAGCACGCCGAGCGTCCATGCGCCAGCCGCGATCGTATGCAGCCAGACGCTGAGCATCAGGCCGGTTGCGACCACCAGCAGCACGACGATGTAGGAGGCGGAGATGCGGGTCTGCGCGTATTGGCGCAGCAGCTCGCGATCGAAGGCCGGACGTGTTCCCGACGTCGACGTTAACCGGTCGCGCGCCTCGCGCACCCGCTGCTGCGCGGCCCGGCGCTGGCTTGCTGGTGCAAGCGCCGGCGGATCTGCCGGAAGCTCGACGACCTCAGGCTTTTCAGCGGGTTTACTCATCAAACAACACAAATCCTGCCCGCGAGGTACGGGCTGCTTTCTGCATTGTCTATAACTGGGCCCAAATCCTTAAGACGGATTATAGACAACGAAAAATTTGCGTTAACCGCGCGTTAAATTAACGATTGTGGGGAGGCTCAGCGGAGCTGCATTCGCAGGCGGCGCCAGCCGATCACCACGCCCGTGATGCTGAAGACGAGGCCGATCGCGCAGAGGCCGACGATGAGAACCGTGCGCAGCGCCGCATGGGCGAGCAGGGCCGGAAAGTCGAGCGTGTGCAGCGCCTGATAGAGCCACCGATAGGCGCGTCGGGACGGATCGAGCTTCTCGAGCACCGCGCCGGAGGCGGCGTCGACATGATACCAGGTGTCGCCGCAGATCACGCGATGGACCGGTGCGCCCGGCACATCGGAGACGAACGGATAGTCGTCGCCCGGCTCGACTTCGGTCGAGCGCGCGCAATCGCCGCGCAGGCGCGACACCGCGGTATTGACGTCGGCCGGCTGCAGGAAACGGCCGACGATGCGTGCCGATGCGCCGTCCAGCACCGAAATCTGCTGCTGGCTCGGCGCGCGCCGGATGCGCTGATAGAGGCGGCCGCCGAAGGCGAACCACTCGATCTCGCGGACCTCGCCATGCACCGCCGCGAGCGCCGTCGTCGTCAGGCCGGTCCAATCCGGTGCGCCGACGAGAATGGCTTGCTCGGACGGCGTCAGATGGCCGGTCGCAAATAGCCTGCCATGGTCCATCGACAGCCAGCCGCTGACCATCCAGGTCAGCACGAACTGCATGCAGATCAGGCCGGCCCAATGATGCCAGAGGTGCCAGCCGTGGTAGCGCGAGCACAGCCGCGCCTTCCGATATCTCAGCCGCATCGGGCCGAGCAGCGCGCCGCTCACGGCGGCGATGACCGCCGCGAGCGACAGCCACCACACGACGGCGTTCCAGGCCGCCCAGTCCTTGCGCAGGACGGTCGGATAGATCCAATGGACGACGCTGCCGACGTAGTTCCAGGCGCGTTCGGACCGTGTCGTGTCGAGCACGACCTCGCCGGTGATCGAGGACACGTAGAGTTCGGTGCCATTGGGATCGTTGAGCGCGATCCGGTGCAGCGGACGATGCACGTCGAAACGGTTCGGCACCGTCCATTGGTCGTAGTGCTCCAGTGAGGCGATGGTGGCGCCATCGGCCTCGAGCCCGCGCCGCCGGGCTGCCGTGCGCGCGATCGACAGCACGAGGTCGGGGGCGCTCACATCGGCCGCGGCCAGCGTGTCTGCACGAATGGCCGCGCTGCGGCCGGCGGCCGAGATGACATAGACCGGACCATCCACGCGCTGCATCAGCCGGATGCGGTCGGGATGATCGATGCCACCTGCGACGAGGGCCTCCGCGGGACCGTGCAGCGACAGGGCGGTGTCGAGCACGGGCAGCGCGGCGAAGCGCTCGCTCTCGGTCTGCGCCGGGAACGGCACGTAGTGCATCACGATCCCGGTCGCGAACCACAGCACGAACAGCGGACCCAGCGGGATGCTCAGCCAGCGGTGCGTGAGGATCAGCGCCCGGATCATGCGGCCATCAGAACTTGAACGAGGCTTCGACCTCGTAGGTGCGGGGCGCGCCGAGGAAGATCTGGTCGGGATAGAACGGATCGCTCCAAGCCGCATAACGTTTCTCGGCAACGTTGCGGACGCGGAAGGCGAGCCGCGTGCTGGTCGCGGTGGCGAACAGCGGCACCCTCGGCAGGTCGACGAACGCGAACAGATCGGCGGTGGTGTAGGCGAGCAGTTTCACCGTGTTGGCATCGGTGCTCCAGCGATCGCCCACGTGGCGCACGGAGAAACCAAGCTCGACCGGCCACCAGCCGGGATTGAGGAAGCGGTAGGAGCCGCCGCCATTGACGATGACGGCGGGAATGTTGGGCGGCGTGTTGCCCGAGAACGAGCCGCCGCCGGCGAGATCATAATCGGCATAGCGGGCGCGGACATAGGCGACGTTGCCCCAGAGCCTGCTCTCGGGTGTCGGCCGCACGGCGGCTGCGACCTCGATGCCCTGAGATTTCACCTTGCCGGCCAGGTTGAGCTGCTGGCCGGCCTGGGCGCTGTAGACGTTGTTGCGTTCGATATCGAAGGCGGAGAAGGTCCACTCCGCACGGCCGTTCCACGCGAGCTGCTTGACGCCGGTCTCATAGCTGCGGGAGTCCGAGAGCGTAAGGTTCTGGGTCGGACTCAGCAGGAAGATGCTGTCGGCGGAGATGTCGGTGGCGGTCGCATATTGGCTGTAGAAGGTGGTGCCCGGCAGCGCTTCCCAGGTGTAGCCGATGCGGCCGGTGACCGGCTGCCAGCTCTTGGAATAGGGGAAGCCGCTCTTCACGACGCCGTTCTTGTCGATCGAGTTGCGGTCGAGCGAGAACGGGTTGTAGCGCAGGCCGCCGACCAGCGCGAAATTGTTGGTGAGCTTCAGCCGGTCTTCGAGATTGAGTGCCACGCTGTCGATGGTGGCGGTCTGCAACTGCGTTCCGAGCGGGCCGTAGACGCCTCGGTCGAAGCCGGTCAGCGGAACGCTGTCACCCGGGAAGATCGCCGCGCCAGGCCGCGTGAAGTCGGTATGCGAGCTTTCCACCGCTGTCACGAGCCGGTTGGCCAGACCGAACAGGTTGGCATTCCAGGTGAGGTCGGTGGTGTTGCCGACCATGTTGTGGTTGTGGTGGACGAAGAACCGCTCGCGATCGACGGTGTTGGTGGTCGCGTTGAACGCCGAGACCTCGTTGTTGTACCAGTCGCGGCTGGCGTTGTAGTTGTAGACTTGGCTCCGCAGCCTGACGTCGTTGCTCAGGTCCCATTCGAACCCGCTGCGGACCCACGATTCCTTGATCGTCTTGTGGCCGTCGACCACGTTGTAGTTGGTCGACAGCGTGCGGCCGTCGATCGTGACGGCGCCGAGATCGGTGCCGTTGTAGGCCGACACCTTGGTGCCTGAGACGATGCCGCTGGTCGCGTTGGCGACGCTAAAGGTGACCGGCACCAGCGGCGTGCCCTCATAGGGCTTGGCCTTGTAGTCCTTGAACTCGGCGGCAAAGAAGGTCTTGAAGCTGTCGGACAGCCGGTAGTCGAGCTGGCCTGAGACATGGATATTCTTGAACTCGGTGTCGTCGATGAAGCCGACCTCCCTGGTCCGGCTGATGTCGAAGCGATAGTCCAGGCCCTTGACGGTCGTGCTGCCGCCCGAGCCGAAGCCGCTGCGGAACGTGCCGCGCTGGTCGAAGCCGACGAAGGCTTCGCTCTCGATCGGGCCGGTGTGCGGGGCCTTGGTCACGAAATTGACGGTGCCGCCGACCGCGCCCTGGCCCGAGATCAGCGAGGAGGGGCCCTTGAGAAACTCGATGCGGTCGAGGTTGAACGTCTCCATCGTCAGCGCGGTGAAGCCGGTCGGGCCGATGTTGATGCCGTTGTAGAGCACGTTGACCTGGTTGCCCTGGAAGCCGCGCATCGCGAAGCCGACATCGTTCGGGGCATCACCCGCGCTGACGCCGGTGGCGCCTTTCACCGCGTCGACGGTCGTGTGGTAGCCCTGCTCACGCAGCGTCTCGGCGCCGACCACCTCGATCGATGCCGGCAGCTCGCCTACGGTGAGGCCGAGCCGGCTCCCGCTCGCGGGCGTCGCATTGCTGTTGAGCGGCGTGGTGGCCGCCGTGTTGGACGAAGGCCGCGTCGGCGCTGCTGCGGGCGTGGGCGCGGCCATGCGCCGGGACGCCGGAGGTGTGGTCCGACGGGCGGCTTGGGTTGAGGAGGGCGCGCGGCCGGCCGCCGGGCGCTGCCGCGGCGAATCGACCGTCACGTCCGGCAGCAGGGTGTCTGCGGCGGCCTGCCTCCCGTCCGGAGGGGAGGTCTGTTGAGCATAAGCCGCCGGCACCGCCGACCAGCCTGCCACCAGCAGCCCCGCCAGCGATATCGAACCCCAGACGTCGCGCACGCTCATTCCGCCCCCCATCGCAGCAGCCGGCTTCCCGGCCATCTGCGCCCCCAGCCAACGTTCATGATCACCACGACGAGAGTTAGCCCAGCCCAATGGATATGTAATGTTATAACATTACACATCGATTCTTCTCTGAGTAGGTGTCTCGATCGGGCAACACATGCGAACGATTGGCGATTGCAAGGGGTATCAGCGAGTCGCAGATGGCGCAATGGCGCCCGTCCGCGGCGGACGTATCCCGCCGCGTGTCTGCGGCAATACATGGGGGAAGGCAGATGAGCCGGGGCCTGCCAAGGTCCCGGATCGGAAATCTGCCGCCGCAGCACACGCGCAGCGGCAGATTGATCAGTCGGAGAGCGGCGGGATCACTTCTCCAGCCGGGCCAGCAGGCTCGACGTGTCCCAGCGCTTGCCGCCGAGCTTCTCGACCTCGGAATAGAACTGGTCGACCAGCGCGGTCACCGGCAGATGGGCGCCGTTGCGGCGCGCTTCGCTGAGGCAGATCGACAGGTCCTTGCGCATCCATTCCACCGCAAAACCAAAGTCGTATTTGCCGTCGTTCATGGTCTTGTAGCGGTTCTCCATCTGCCAGGACTGGGCGGCGCCCTTGGAGATGGTCTCGATGACAGCGGGAACGTCGAGGCCGGACTTCTTCGCGAAATGGATACCCTCGGACAGGCCCTGCACGAGGCCGGCGATGCAGATCTGGTTGACCATCTTGGTCAGCTGGCCGCTGCCGGCCGGTCCCAGCAGCTTGCACATCCGGGCATAGGCCGCGATCACCGGCTCGGCGCCGGCATAGGCGTCGGCGGTGCCGCCGCACATCACCGTCAGCACGCCGTTCTCGGCGCCGGCCTGGCCGCCGGACACTGGCGCGTCGATGAATTTGAAGCCGGCCTTGGTGGCTGCGGCGTCGAGTTCACGTGCCACTTCAGCCGAGGCGGTGGTGTGGTCGACGAAGGTCGCGCCCTTCGCCATGCCGGCAAATGCGCCGTCCGGGCCGATCGTGACCGCGCGCAGGTCGTTGTCGTTGCCGACGCAGCACATCACGAAGTCCTGGCCTTCCGCGGCCTGCTTCGGCGTGGGGGCTGCCTTGCCGCCGAACTTGTCGGCCCATTCCTTCGCCTTGGCCGCGGTACGGTTGTAGACCGTGACCTCGTGACCGCCCTTCTTCACGAGATGTCCTGCCATGGGGAAACCCATGACGCCGAGACCGATGAAAGCGACTTTAGCCATATGAGCTACCTTGACCTTGGGGTTCTGCCGACAGCCTTGAGAGGGCCGGGCTGTTCTTGAAAGGAACACATCAGCATCCGGCGCGGGTCGCGGCGGTGCTGGACGCCGCACCATAACGGCTTGAGAGGCGGGGGCAACGGCTTCGTGACGGATGCGAAAGCGGCGCCGCGTGCTAAAGAGGCATCATCATGACGGCTTGCAAAGCCGTCATCGCGCAACGAAATCCAGTCAACCAACGAACCAGCCAGGGGAGTGTCTCGCATGGGCGTCAGCGTCGGCGTGCTCGATCATTTCAACATCCGGACCCGCAACCTCGCCGAGACGGTCCGCTTCTATGAAGACGTGCTCGGGCTGGAGAACGGCGCCCGGCCGAACTTCGCCTTTCCTGGCGCCTGGATGTACAGCGAGGGCCGCCCGGTGGTGCACCTCGTCGACATCTCGCCGACCTCAGAGGCACAGAAGCCGGACTCCGGCGTCGTCCACCACGTCGCCTTCGTCAGCCGCGGCTTCGCCGGCATGAAGGCGCGGCTCGCCGCCAAGGGCATGCCGTTCGAGGCGCGGCAGGTGCCGGGCGGGGAGCTGTGGCAGATCTTCGTGCGCGACCCCAACGGCGTGATGATCGAGCTCAATTACGAGGCAGCGAAGGAGCAGGCCGAGGATGCGCCGGTCGAGACCGCCTCCGACATCGGAACCATGGTGGCGTTTTGAGCCGGTCGGCCTTATGAAGCAGCGCAACGCAGGGCCGGAGCGGTGCCGTCGCAGACGACGGAAGACCATGTCCGGCCAACGGGATAGGGCGCGACGATGTGGCGCGTTCTGAACTTCTTCAGGAGACGCGCCGTGAGCGTGACGCAGCAGCAGGTTATCGAGGCACTCAAGCGGGTCCGCTCGCCACGTGGTGTGGCGCTGCCGGACGCCGGCGTGCTGTCGCCGATCACGGCCAATGACGGCAAGGTGTTCTTCTCGATCAACGTCGAGGCCAGCGAGGCCCGCGCCTGGGAAGACACCCGCGCGAAAGCCGAAGCCGCCGTGCGCGCCATACCCGGCGTGACCATGGCGATGATCGCGCTGACCGCGGAGCGCAAGGCGGGCGCTGCCGCCCCGCCGCCGCGACAGGGCGGCGTGCAGCCGGTCGCGGCGCATCGTCCGCATCAGCACCAGCATCCGGCGGACTCGCCGATGTCCCGGCAAGCCGCGATCCCGGGTATCGCGGCCGTCATCGCGGTGGCCTCGGGCAAGGGCGGTGTCGGCAAGTCGACCACCGCGATCAATCTCGCGCTGGGCTTGCGCGATCTCGGCCTCAAGGTCGGGCTGCTCGACGCCGACATCTACGGCCCGTCGGTGCCGCGGCTGACCGGGCTGCAGGAAAAGCCCAAGCTCACCGACGACAAGAAGATGATTCCGCTGTCGCGGTTCGGCCTGTCGATCATGTCCATCGGCTTTCTCGTCGACGAGGACAGCCCGATGATCTGGCGCGGCCCGATGGTGATGTCGGCGATCAACCAGATGCTGCGCGACGTCGCGTGGGGCACGCTCGACGTGCTCGTCGTCGACATGCCGCCGGGCACCGGCGACGCCCAGCTGACCCTGGCGCAGAACGTGCCGCTGAAGGGCGCCGTGATCGTGTCGACGCCGCAGGACCTGTCGCTGATCGACGCCCGCCGCGGGCTTGCGATGTTCCGCAAGGTCAACGTGCCCGTGCTCGGCATCATCGAGAACATGAGCTACTTCCAGTGCCCGGAATGCGGCACCCGCTCCGACATCTTCGGTCATGGCGGCGCGCGCCACGAGGCCGAGCGGCTCGGCGTGCCGTTCCTTGGCGAAATCCCGCTGCACATGGACATCCGCTCGACGTCGGACGCCGGCAACCCGGTGGTCGAGAGCGAGCCGAAGGGTCCGCATGCCGCGATCTACCGGACCATCGCCGCGTCGGTGCGGGATCAGCTCAAGGACGCCATCGCCGCCGCTTGATGCACCGCAGCGAAGCGTGTGCGACTATTGGACCGTTTGTCATTCCAACGTCGCGTTTTCGCTTAACCGGTTCCGTGCTAAAGCCCGGCCCGGATCGTCTTCGACCGTGTGCGGCCAATCGCATCGGCGGATAAATGCTTTTTCAACGGGAAACGCCCCTAACAAGGAGATGCCTTAATATGAAGCGTCGTGATTTTCTGAAGGTTTCGGCTGCGGGTGCCGCGGCGTCGGCCGCCGTGGCCTCGCCCGCGATTGCGCAGTCGATGCCTGAGATCAAGTGGCGGTTGACCTCCAGCTTCCCGAAGTCGCTCGACACGATCTATGGCGGGGCCACCGAGCTGGCGAAGTACGTCGCCGAGATGACCGACAACAAGTTCCAGATCCAGGTGTTCGCGGCCGGCGAAATCGTTCCCGGCCTGCAGGCGCTGGACGCGACCGCCAACGGCACCGTCGAGATGTGCCACACGGTGTCGTATTACTACGTCGGCAAGGACCCGACCTTCGCGATCTTCGCTTCGGTGCCGTTCGGCCTCAATGCCCGGCAGCAGAACTCCTGGCTGTATCAGGGCGGCGGCAACGAGCTCGCCAACGAGTTCTACAAGAAGTTCGGCGTGATCGGCTTCCCCTGCGGCAACACCGGCACCCAGATGGGAGGTTGGTTCCGCAAGGAGATCAAGACCGTCGCCGACCTCTCGGGCCTGAAATTCCGCATCGGCGGTATCGCCGGCCAGGTGCTGCAGAAGCTCGGCGTCGTGCCGCAGCAGCTCGCGGGTGGCGACATCTACCCGGCGCTGGAGAAGGGCACCATCGACGCGGCCGAGTGGGTCGGCCCCTATGACGACGAGAAGCTCGGTTTCCAGAAGGTGGCCAAGTACTACTACTATCCGGGTTGGTGGGAAGGCGGTCCCACCGTCCATGCCTACTCCAACCTGGACAAGTGGAATTCGTTGCCCAAGAGCTACCAGGCGATCCTGACCAACGCGACCATGGCCGCGAACACTTGGATGGCGGCGCGCTATGACATGCAGAACCCGTCGGCCTTGAAGCGCCTGGTCGCCGGCGGCACCCAGTTGCGTCCTTTCACGAACGAGGTGCTCGAAGCCTGTCTCAAGGCGACCAACGAGCTGTGGGGCGAGATCTCGGCGAAGAATCCCGACTTCAAGAAGGTCATCGATGCGATGCAGGCCTACCGCTCGGACGAATATCTGTGGTGGCAGGTCGCCGAATACACCTACGACAGCTTCATGATCCGCTCGCGCACCCGCGGCTGATCTTCAGCGTTTCGATCGGCGGATAGACATTGAGCCCGGCCTCGCGAGAGGCCGGGCTTTTGCGTTGCGACATCGTTTTGCAATGGCACTCCCGCGCGGTTTGATCCACACTGGAACCGAGGCCTCGCAAGAAGGCCGCCTTGGGAACGCACATATCACCACACGGGAGGGAAGGACCATGAAGCGGAGAGACTTCATCAAGGTCACGGGGCTCGGCGCTGCCGGCGCCGCCGCGATCGCATCGCCCGCGATCGCGCAATCGATGCCCGAGATCAAATGGCGCATGACCACGAGCTGGCCGAAATCGCTCGATACGCTGCATGGCGGCGCCGAGATGATGGCCAAGATCGTCGGCGAAGCCACCGACAACAAATTCCAGATCCAGACCTTCGCGGCCGGCGAGATCGTGCCCGGCCTGCAGGTGCTCGACGCCGTGCAGAACGCCACCGTCGAAATGGGCCACACCGCGTCCTACTACTATTTCGGCAAGGACCCGACCTTCACCTTCGGCTCCTCGGTCCCGTTCGGCCCGAACATGCGCATCAACCAGGCCTGGTACCTGATGGGCGGAGGCAAGGAGATCCTCAACGAGTTCTACAAGAGCTACAACGTCACCTCGCTGCTCGCCGGCAACACCGGCTGCCAGATGGGCGGCTGGTTCCGCAAGGAGATCAACTCCGTCGATGATCTCAACGGCCTGAAATTCCGCATCGGCGGCTTTGCCGGCCGGGTCATGCAGAAGCTCGGCTGCGTGCCGCAGCAGCTCGCCGGCGGCGACATCTATCCAGCGCTGGAGAAGGGCACGATCGACGCGGCGGAGTGGGTCGGTCCCTATGACGACGAGAAGCTCGGCCTGTTCAAGGTCGCGCCGCACTACTACTTCCCGGGCTGGTGGGAGGGCGGGCCGATGCTGCTCGCGATGGTCAACCTCGACAAGTGGAATGCGCTGCCCAAGCATTATCAGAAGATGCTGGAGCAGGCCGGCCACTACGCCAACAACTGGATGATGGCCAAGTACGATTCCGCCAACCCGCTGGCGCTGCGCAAGCTGATCGCCGGCGGCGCCAAGCTGCATCCGTTCCCGGCCCCGGTCATGGAAGCCTCGTTCAAGGCCGCCAAGGAGCTGCATGCCGAGGTCGCCGCCGGCAATCCAAACTTCAAGAAGGCGCTGGACTCGCTCACGGCCTATTCGGGGGCGGGCTATTCCTGGTTCCAGGTCGCCGAGGTCGGCTACGACAACTTCATGGCCCGGCGGTCGCAGAGCTGAGCGAGATTCCGTCGTTGCGAGCGCAGCGAGGCAATCCAGGGCTGCGCGCGTGCCCCTGGATTGCTTCGGCGCAAGGGCGCCTCGCAATGACGCGCTGATAGAGACGGTCCCAAACAAAAGAGGCGGCCCCAAACAAAAACCCCGGAAGCGGAGCTTCCGGGGTTTTCTTCATTCGGTCGGAGCCGCCGTCTACTGCTTCGGCGCGCCGAAATCGAGCGGCGGCAGATCGATCTGCGGCACCTCGATCTTGACCTTGTCGAGGTCGACCTGGACCGGCTTGTCGAGCAGGCCGGTCACCGTGACCGGGAACGCGATTACGAGCAGCACCATGATCGCCTGCAGGCCGATCCATGGCATCGCGCCCCAATAGATGTCCGAGCTCTTGACTTCCTTCGGCGCGACGCCGCGCAGGTAGAACAGCGCGAAGCCGAACGGCGGATGCAGGAACGAGGTCTGCATGTTCACGCACAGCATGACGCCGAACCAGATCAGCGCCGCTTCGGGGCCGACCACCGGCGCCAGGATCTTCTGCGCGATCGGCGCGATCATCGGCAGGATGATGAAGGCGATCTCGAAGAAGTCGAGGAAGAAGGCCAGGAAGAAGATGAAGATGTTGATGAAGATCAGGAAGCCCCAGACGCCGCCGGGCAGGGAGGTGAGCAGGTGCTCCAGCCATTCGCCGCCGGAGACGCCCTGGAACACCACCGAGAAGCAGGTCGAGCCGATCAGGATGAAAGTGACCATGCAGGTGATGCGCATGGTTGTCTCGTAGCCCTGCTTGATCAGGTCGCGCAGGTCGGGGAGGGCGACGGCGCGGATGCAGAGCCAGGCAACCGCGAGATAGGTGACCGCGAAAGAGAGCTTGAACGCGAGGTTCTCGGTGAACAGCATCGCGATGATGGTGCCGATGCCGGCGGCGACGACGCCAACGATCAGGATGCTGCGATCGCTCTTGGTGAACTCCTTGTGGTGGATCACCGCCAGCACGATCGCGCCGACCGCGCCCATGGCGCCGGCTTCCGTCGGCGTGGCTAGGCCCATCATCATGGTGCCGAGCACGACGAAGATCAGCACCGCCGAGGGAATGATGCCCATCAGGCACTTCTTCCACAGCGCCCAGCCGGTCAGCGTACGCGCCTCCTTCGGCACCGGCGGCAGGTGGCCCGGCTTGACCAGGCCGAGCACGAAGGTGTAGCCGGCGAACAGCACGACCTGGAAGATCGAGGGGCCCCAGGCGCCGAGATACATGTCGCCGACCGACTTGCCGAGCTGGTCGGCCAGCACGATCAGCACCAGCGACGGCGGCACCAGCTGGGTGATGGTGCCGGACGCCGCGAGCACGCCGGTGATGTAGCGCATGTTGTAGCCGTAGCGCATCATCACGGGCATCGAGATCATCGCCATCGCGATCACCTGTGCCGCCACCGTCCCGGTGATGGCGCCGAGGATGAAGCCGACGATGATGACGGAATAGCCGAGGCCGCCGCGGATCGGCCCGAATAGCTGGCCCATCGAATCCAGCATGTCCTCGGCGAGCCCGCATCTCTCCAGGATCGCACCCATGAAGGTGAAGAACGGGATCGCGAGCAGCAGGTCGTTGGCGAGCACGCTGCCGAAGATGCGACCCGGAATCGCCTGCAGGAAGTTGAGGTCGAAGAACCCTAAGTCGATCGCGAGGAAGCCGAACGACAGGCCGACGGCAGCGAGCGTGAACGCCACCGGAAAGCCGATGAGCATCGCCAGGACCAGGCCGCCGAACATCAGCGGCGGCATCATCTCCAGCGTAATCATTGCGTCGGCCTCTCGTATTTCGCGTCGATCGTCACGTAACCCTGCAGCGCCGCCGCGCGCTTGATCACCTCGGAGAGGCCCTGCAGGGCCAGCATCACGAAGCCCGCGGGGATGGCGAACTTCACCGGCCAGCGCAGCAGGCCGCCGGCATTGGCCGACATCTCGTTCACCGAATAGGACTGCATGAAGAACGGCCACGACAGATAGGCCAGCAGCAGGCAGGTCGGGATCAGGAAGAACAGCGTACCGATCAGGTCGAGCCACAGCTGGCCGCGCTCGGACAGGTACAGATAGAGCAGCTCGACCCGGACGTGCTCGTTGCGCCGGAAGGTGTAGGAGGCGCCGAACATCACCAGCAGCGCGAACATGTACCACTGCAGCTCGAGCCAGCCATTCGAAGAATAGCTGAAGGCGTAGCGGATCATCGCATTGATCGCACTGACCAGGCAGGCCAGCAGCACGAGCAGATTGCAGACGTAACCGATCTTTTCGTTCAGCTGATCGATGGCGTTACTGATTGCCAACAAGGGGCGCATCATTGTCTCCGCTGCGGGCGCTGTCAGACGAGCGCGCCTGAGCTCTCGGGAGGCACGGCTTCGCGATCACGCAGAACGTGCATGTCGTCATGACGGCGCGCTTGAAGCGAATGCAACGAAACGTCCTCCCCCTCGATGCCTTCAGCTCTTGTTCGGCGCTTGTATGAAGGGCGAGCGCCCATCGGCCGCGCTGGGCCTGAAAGCGGGGGCACCATTTCAGCGCGCCGTCCTGCCGTCAATCGGAAAATGGACACATTGACGCGCCGGCAACAGTCTGGCGGCGTTGGCTAAACCCGGGTCCGGGGGGCGGCGGCGAGCGCGGCGTCCGGCCTGCCGAAAGAGTGGGCAGTTCGCTGCCGGCCGTCCATCGCTCCGATGGAGGCGGCCGTGGAGGATGGTCGCGTGGGCTGTCTGGGGCGGAGCGCGGGATCAGAATGTGGTGTGCCGATCCGGCGAGGCGTCTGATCCCCGGGAAGGGAATGTTGGCGTGGGGCCACAAGCTGGATAAAAGCGTCGTCGTGGACGTTTGATGCGGGGACCAACCGGATGAGCAAGCCGAGCAAGACCGAAGCCGAACTGATCGCGATGGCGGTGGCCGAGCTGAAGGCTCATACCGGGTACGCTGAGGGCATTCGCATCGCGGTCGTGCGGGACGGAAGTTCCTGGGAGTTTCGCGCCAGTGCCGATCAGGAGACGATCGGCAGGCCCGGCTATCCCGAATGCGTCGCCATGTTGGTCCAGATTGGAGACCATCTGTCGAAGCAGTACGCGCTCCAGGAGGAGTGAAATGACTTCGTGACCGCTGGCGGCGGGCACTCCGACACCGTCGAACCCGCAGGCACCTGGGGATGCCAAAGGCCTGACCTGACGCGGCGAGCCCCCTCAAAAATCAAAAAGCCGGCCGCGCCGTCTGATGTGCGGCGCTACAGCACCACCACGCCGGAATGCTTGGCCTTGTTTTCCGGTTCGACGTGGATGGTGATCCAGCTGTGCTCGTCGTCTTCGCGCAAGGCCGCCTCGATCCGGTCGCAGATTTCGTGCGCCTGGTTGACCGACATCTCGCCGGGCACCACGAGGTGGAACTCGATGAAGGTCAGCTTGCCGGCATGCCGGGTCCGGACATCATGCGCCTCCAGCGCGCCGCCGGCATGCTGACTGATGATCAGGCGAATGCGCGCCAGCGTGGCGTCCGGGACCGCTTCATCCATCAGCCCGCTGGTGGATTCCTTCAGCACCTGCCATCCCGACCACAGGATGTTCACGGCGACCAGCACGGCCAGTGCCGGATCCAGGATCGGCAGCTGCAACATCACCGCGAGGCCGAGGCCGACCACGACGCCGCCCGAGGACACGACGTCCGTCAGCAGGTGCCGGCCGTCTGCCACCAGCGCCGGCGACCGCAACCGCTTGCCTCGCGTGATCAACAGCCAGCACCAGACCGCATTGATCGCGCTCGCCAGCGCATTCACCGCGAGCCCCTCGGCGGGTGCGGAAAACGCTCGCGGATCGAAGAAATTCCCGTAGGCCTCGTGGATGATGAGCAGCGCCGCCACGACGATCATGACGCCCTCGATCACCGCGCTGAAGTACTCGACCTTGTGGTGGCCGAACGGATGGTTGGCATCCGCGGGCTTGGCGGCGATGCGCACCGCGACGAGCGCGACCACGGCGGTGACGACGTTGACGATGCTCTCGACGGCATCGGAGTAGAGCGCGACCGAGCCGGTGATCCAATAGGCGAGATACTTCAGGCCGAGCACGATCGTTCCGACCACGAGGCTGCCGATGGCGAGCTTGAGCGATTGCGAGGCCATGATGTCCTGATCCGATCCCGCGCTGGGGTACCCAACGCTGCGGCGGAACGCAACCAGGGTGGACGCGGTTCGGTGTCGGGAAGGGACTGATAACCCCGGTTTTCTGTGGCCGCCGCGACTGCGTCTATCGGCGGCGTGGCCCCGATCGAAAACTGATCTGTGGACAACAGAAAGTCGCGCCCACGGACATGGGCGCGACCGTGTCGCGGCAAGCGCCGATCGCAATGACGCCGCCGACTACTTCTCTTTGATGACCGTGGTGGTGCTGGTCGAGCTGCCGACCGTGCCTTCGTCCTCACAGACCTTGGTCTGGCGGATGCGGTCCTCGGCTTCCACGCGGCTGGTGAACGCCATCGGTCCGATTTGCGTGACGACCTCGCGGTCGGCGGGGCGTGTGGTGGTGATGGTGCAGCGATGGCTCGGTCCCTGCACGATGTAGTATTCGTCAGCGAGCACTGGCGCGACCGATCCGATGATCACTGCGCCGGCAAGAAGAAGGGGTGCTTTCATCGTCGCCTCTCTTTTCAAGAACAGCCAAAAGGGGAGCGGGATTGATGAGGAGTTTTCTGCCTCGTCGTTCGATGCTCCGTGTTTGCAACTCGGCCGGCTGGTCGCAGTTCCGGCGGTTCAAGCGGAGCCTGTATTGACGCGGTGCAGTGTCGGCAGCGATGGACGCGAGATCTCGTCAGGGCGCAGCGACACGCGCGCGGTGGCGCGCTTGCCACTGCCCCAAGCGGTCGCGCCGCGGTTGGCAGGCGAACCGTCGATCATGACCTCGTCTCCGCCTGGTGGCGTCGGCGGTTCAGAGCAGCCTGACGGTCACCTTCGCCTTGCCGGTGTTGTTCGGATAGAATGCATCGTACACCCAGGGCAGCCCGATCACCGCGTCATTGACATAGAGGAACAGCTCACCGCCGCGCTCGGCCTTGAAGCGCGCTTTGTAGGCTTGAGGTGTCGTGTTGGGGGCGGGAACGGGGTCGAGGAAATATTCGTCGACGCCGGTCTCGCCGACCCTGGCGATCAGCCGATACCAGGGACGGAAGAGAACGCGGCGCAGCAGGATGCCTGCGCGGAACGTCCAGCGGGCGTAGCCCCGGACCGTCGAGGTGCGATAGCCCGCGGGGGTGACCGGACGCCCGGCATCCTCCCACGGGTCGGTCATGGTGACGACGATCTCGTAGGAGAAGCCGGGACGGACTCTCAACCCGGTGGGAGCGCAAACCGCATCGGTCGAGAAATCCCTGGCATCCTGCGGAATGCCTTTGTCGACTGCGACGAGCTCGCGGGCAGGGGTGCCATGGCAAAAGGCGCCCATCGAATCTGCGGCGTTGAACAGGAAATGGCTGATCAGCGTGGCTGCGAGCCAGACGGTGCCGATAGCGAGCAAGAACGGGCCGACATGCCGCTTGCCGTTCCTGATGGCAAACTGATAGGCGCGATTGGTCCGGAGCGCGTAGATGGCCCGATGCAGCGGGCCGGACGGCATCGGGGGCGATGCCCGTTCGCGCCAGATCACGCGCATCCGGTCGCCGATGCGGTCGCTGAGGAATGTCCCGAGCGCGGTCAGCATGACAAGGATGATGATCCCGCCGGCGAACCATTCGGGGTTGGCGGCGTACCAGTCCGTCCACCAGTGCAGCGATGTCGGCAGGAACGATTCGATCAGCCTGACTGCTTCGGAGACCATCCTGATGCGCGAGTCGTATTCGTGCGTGCGATCGAGGTCGTGGAACAGCCAGAAGGCCGCGAGGTGCAGCGAGGCCGCCAGGGTTGCGAAATAGGCGAGGCGCCTGAACCACACCAGATTCCACAGCTTCTCCTGGGCCGCGAACCGGGCGGCCGCGCCGGCCGGCGTTTCGAACGTGGTCGGCCCGAGCGGCGTCAGCGTGCCGTCGTAGCGGACGATCATGTAGTTGTCGGGCAGCCCGATGGGCGCATAGGCATTGCAGCCGCTGTCGATGCGGTCGAAGACGCTTTCGTGGATCTTCGGCATCGATACCTGGACGCCCGCCGCCTGGTCGTTGCAGAGCTCCGACACCTTGCGCGGACCGTATCGATAGTAGGACCCGAGCCCGGAGCGCGAGTTGTAGAGGCGTCCGTCCTTGTCCTGCGACGTGACGATCGACTTGATCGCATCCGGATCGGCCTCGGGCGCGGTCTTGAAGATCAAGCCGCGCTTGACGGCCTCGCCCACGAGCCAGGTCAGGGGAACATAGGAGACGGAATCGTCCGGATAGCCGCCGCCGACATTGGCGTGCATGCCGACGAACCAGACCTGCACCAGTCTTTCGTCATCGATCGTCTTGGCATCCTGTGGCTTGGTCTCGCCCGCCTCGGTCCAGAGCACCGGATGGAAGGTCGTCCTCTCGTCGTCGAGCGCGAGCGCGTGGCGCGCGCATGTCACCCGCGGACTGAGCACGCGATTGGGAAGCTCGAGCGGCCACACCCAGTTGGAGATGCCCCGCGTCATCTCGTCGATCGGTAGCCCATAGGCTGCGACGGTGTCCCACAGCCCGATGAACTCGATCGCCGGGAGGCTTTTTCGCTCGATGAGGTCGAGAGATTTACGGCCCATGATGCGGTCGATCACCGGCACCAGCACATGATCGCGAATCCAGCGGAGCGGCACTTCGATCCGCCAGATCGAATGGTACCCCTTGGCGCGATAGGCGCGATAGGCCTTCACGGCGCCGTCGTGCAGCTCAACCTCGGTGTCGGCAACGATCAGCCCCTGATCGAGCATCAGCGCGGCGAGCACCCGCACGGTGAACGCGCCGCGGCTGAAGCCGAACAGATAGATCTTCGAGCCGTTCGCGTGGTCGTAGTTGCGGCAGACGAACTTATAGGCATCCAGGATGTTGCGCTTGAGGCCGAAGCCGAACGCGCCGCCGAGCAGGGCGAGCGGAACGAACGACGATGTGCCGACGCCGTCGTCATACTTGGCCGCCTGGGCGTTGCCCTGCAGGTCGAGCGCCTGGAACATGCGCCAGACGTTGGTTCGCCACACGCTCGAGGCGGCGTTGCCGGTCCCGTCGGACAGGATGATGATCTTGGGACTCGCCATGCAAAGGACCCCGCTCGACATTGAGAGCCGAGGAGCGGAAGGGTAAACTGAAGGAGAGAGAAATCAACCTGAGATGGTGTGAGGCTTTCGGCGGCGTGGCCGGATGATGCGGAGGGCGCCGCTGCAGCGACGCGGCGACCCGAGGACGAGAAATGCACTGCCCTGCTACCGAAATGCCGCCGTCACCGAAATGCGGTTGCCGTGGCCGTTCGTCGCCCTTCAGGCCGAGTTGATGCGCTCGACGAGATGCGCGCGCGAGGGCGCCGGGTCGAAGCGATCGCCGAAATATTGGGTCTCGTGCGCTACTCCGCCGTCCCGGAATTCCATGACGCTCACCACGTAAGACGGCAGGCCATCATAGGTCAGGACCAGTTCGGTTACCCACAGATCGCCGCTCCCGATGATTCGGCGCACTGCGAAGCGCTTCCTGCTGGGCTGCACGAAGCGGCTCTCCTGAATGTTGCGCCGGCCGTGGATGCGTTCGCCCGATTGCGGATAATCCAGCACGGCATCGTCGCGATAGATGTCGTGCTCGGCTTCGAAATCATTCACGTCCGATGCATCCCAATGGTGCTGCAAGGCAGCGCGCTTCGCTCTGTCATCCATGGCAATTCTCCCATTCAGGGGCGCGCCCTCATTGCATAGCGTGCCCCTGGCCACTGCGGTCTACAAGCCGGAGAATGGAGCATCCCTCGTCGCCGCCGACGCATCATAGGCCGATGTCCGACGCGTCACTACGCTGATCCAAACGGGCGTGGAGAATATCAGCGCTGGTAGTACAGCCGGTGGAGAAAGTTCTCAGGACAGAGAGCTCCGCGCGCGACGAGGCGCAATCACGCCGGCCGCGTCGCGATCCAGATCACGTGACGGGCGCCGCCGCCGCGGCCGGTGGCGCGGATGTTGATCTCCTCGGCGGCGAAGCCGGCCTTGCGCAGGCGCGGGGCAAAGCGATCGTCGGGGTGGGACGACCACACCGCCAGAACGCCGCCGGGGCGCAGGGCGGTGAAGGCGTTGCCCAAACCCGAGGGGTCATACAGCGCGTCGTTGGATTGCCGCGTCAGTCCCTGCGGACCGTTATCGACATCGAGCAGGATCGCATCATAGGTGCCGCGCCCTGCGGCGATCAGCTTCACGACGTCGCCCTCGCGGATGTCGACGCGCGGATCGGAAAGGCTTGCGCCGGACAATTCGGCCATCGGCCCGCGCGCCCAGGCGATCACCGCCGGCACCAGCTCGGCGACGGTGATACGGGCCTGCGGACCAAGCACCTTCAGTGCCGCCCGCAAGGTGAAGCCCATGCCGAGGCCGCCGATCAGCAGCCGCGGAGCCGGCTCGGCCTTGATGCGGGCGCAGCTCAGGGTTGCCAGGGCCTCCTCGGATCCGTGCAGCCGGCTGTTCATCAGCTCGTTCGAACCGAGCTTGATCGAGAACTCCTTGCCGCGCTGCATCAGCCGCAGCGGCTCACCGCCGCCGGGCACGTCTGCGGTGTCGATCAGCTTCCAGGGAATCACGGGCGTCTCGCGTCAGTTCGGTTGCGGCATTCCAGGCGACAGAGTCGCCACGCTGGAGCCTGCTTACCATGTTGCCCGCATCCCATGCCAAGGGGCAGTCGCCACTCTCGCGACGACCTGCATCGCGTCGTTGCGCGTCATTGCGGTGGGGACACCAGCATCCAGGCGCCCGCGGCACTGCAAGCAATGCCGGCCGCGCGCGCGATCCATCGTCCGACCGGAGTCAGTTTCTCAAACAGCACGAGCAGGGTCAGAATGGCAATCCACATCACGCTCATCACCCCGCCGACGAACAGCAGCGCCATCAGAGCCCAGCAGCAGCCCATGCAATAGCCGCCGTGTCGAAGCCCCAGCAGCACGCAGCCCTGCAGGTCGCCGCGAAAGCCGCCGTGACGCATCAGGAACAGAAGCGGCGACTGGCATTGGGCAAGGCAGGCGCTCTTCAGCGGCGTCCACTGATAGATGCCTGCCGCGATCAGCACGATGGCGCCGAGCAGATGGTTGTCGATCGCCATCCGCGAATCCAGCAGCGCGGTCCGCTCCACACCCCATTGCAGGCCGGTCGCCACGAGCGAAAAGCCGCTCCAGGCGAGCAGATAGCCGGCCGCAAACCAGCCGGTCGCCGCGAACGGCTGGCCCTGCGCGCGGCCGTGTCGACCCACACGGGCGTACATCAGGATCATGGGCGCCGCCGAAGGCGCCATCATCCCGACCATCATCGCCGCCCACATCAGGAACACATAGGCGAACTCGATCGCGCGCCACGGCTCGCTGGCCGGCAACATGATTCCGATGCCGGCCGGGATCATGCGGAAGCCGGTCATGTCCATGCCGCCCATGTCCATGTCGTTGGCAAGCCAGAGAACATAAGCCCACGACAGGGCGACCATGACCGCGATCGCGCCGCCGACGATCCAGCGATCGCGCCGCAGCACGGCTTCCAGGGCGCTGCCGGTCATCTGCAAGGCGGGTTGCCGGCCTTGCGCCACGTCGAATTAGGCCTGGTTGGACCAACTGATCGACGCGTACAGGCCGTTCTTGCCGGAATTGTCCCAACGCATGCCGTGATCGTTGTAGGTGTTGCCCGCCGCGCCGACGGCGAGCGCCATCCTGTCCGGGCTGACGGGATGGCCGATGTTCACCCACATCTCTCCGCTCGGGTGCATGGTCGGCAGCGGCTCGACGGACATGTGCAGAATGTCGGTGATGTCGGCGGATCGCGTCTTGCCATCGATCCGGAAGGTGATGGCGACTTTGCGCACGCCGAGATTGGTGCTGATCAGCGGCGTGAACGCAGCCATCGGGCCGCCGGCAACCCCGGTGAAGATCGCGGCCATCGCCTCCGTCTGCGGATCGTCGGCGCGCTGATCGACATAGGCGGCGATCGACCAGTCTCCATCCCCCATCACGCCGGGCGCATGCAGCATCACCGCCGCGTTGAGGCCATCGAGCGCGACATCGCCATAGCGGCCGGTTTCGATGTGGAACAGCAATGGTACGTTGCAGAACCCCTCGGTCGGTTGCGCGGTCAGGGGAGGGGCGGCCGACATGAGGCACGGACACAGCAGGCTGCAGCTGCAATTCTCGAAATAGTCACCGGACAGGTGCCATGCGACTGGGTCTGCCATCGCTGTCTCCCGCTAGGCCGAACCGACAAATTGCTTTCGAATGCGCGATCTGCAGCTGAAAGCTACGCCGCATGGGGACGTGCCGCAAGCCGATAAATGATCAGTCTCCGCGTCGTGACTGCGCCTCGGGCCGATCCGCTCATACGGTATGCGTGATCGTCGGCTGAATGGCCGGCCAACAGGCCGGCTCCGATTGCGATTGATCGCAGGGCCCGATGGTTATGGACTCCGACTACCCGCCCGTCACGCTCATGTGCCGGCTGACGCTCGGACGGTTGTGGCGGCGGTCGATGATGAAGTCGTGGCCCTTCGGCTTGAGGCCGATGGCGCGGTCGATCGCGGCGCTGAGCTCCTCGTCGCTCGCAGAGGCACGCAGCGGCTTGCGCAGGTCGGAGGCGTCCTCGTGGCCGAGGCAGGTGTGCAGGGTGCCGGTGCAGGTGACGCGGACGCGATTGCAGCTCTCGCAGAAATTATGCGTCATCGGCGTGATGAAGCCGATCGTGCCGCCGGTCTCGGCGACGCGGACGTAGCGGGCCGGGCCGCCGGTGGTCTCGTCGAGGTCGGTCATGGTGTAGGTCTGCGCCAGACGCGCGCGCAGCAGCGACAACGGCAGATACTGGTCGATGCGGCCCTCGCCGATCTCGCCCATCGGCATCACCTCGATCAAGGTCAACGCCATGCCCTTGCCGTGCGCCCAGTCGATCAGCGAGGGGATCTCGTCCTCGTTCATGTTCTTCAGCGCGACGGCGTTGATCTTCACGGCGAGACCTGCGGCGCGCGCCGCCTCGATGCCGGCCAGCACGCGCTCGAGATCGCCCCAGCGGGTGATGGCGCGGAACTTGTCCGGGTCGAGCGTGTCGAGCGAGACGTTGATGCGACGGACGCCGCAATCGGCGAGCTCGGCGGCATATTTGGCGAGCTGCGTCGCGTTGGTCGTCATCGTCAGCTCGTTGAGCGCGCCGCTCTTCAGATGTCGCGACAGCGAGCGGACCAGGCCCATCACGTTGCGCCGGACCAGCGGCTCCCCGCCGGTGAGCCTGAGCTTCTTGACGCCCTTGTGGATGAACGCCGAGCACAGCCGGTCGAGCTCTTCGAGCGTCAGCAGGTCGGCCTTCGGCAGGAAGGTCATGTCCTCGGACATGCAATAGAAGCAGCGCAAGTCGCAGCGGTCGGTCACCGAGACGCGCAGATAGCTGATGCGGCGACCGAACGGGTCGGTCATCGGGCGCGTCAGGGCGGTGTCACTCAACGTCTCTGCGGTCATGGAAAGCCTTGGCTGGTGGCGGCCCAGGTGGCGGCGATGCCACGCGGCGGCCGCGCAAGCGCGGCCGGATGTCGGTCTCACGACAATCTAATCATGATCGCCGCGCCCCACAATCATCGACGTGGATCCGTCGATGCTGCAATGCAGCTTCGCCTTGGCAAGGGGACGCGCGGGACGACGGTCCGCTATTGGCGTCCCGGCGCGGGGGCGGGGAAGGCGGACCCGGTGGCCGCCGGTGCGTCCGGCGCAGCGGCGGACTTCTGCGGCTTCGGCTTCTTCGGCCGCATGCGCTTGACGGCCTTCGGCGGCGCGCCGGGCATCGGCTGCAGCTCGGCGACGACCGGGCTCGGGTCCATCACCACCGGCGGCGAGGTGTTGAAATCGCCGGAGTTGCGGATCACCTGCACCGGGATGGTCGCGGGCTGGTACTTGTCCATCGTGAAGGTGACGCTGAAGCCCGCATCGGGCGCCGGCACCGAGACGGTGCACGGCGTCTTGCAGCCCGGTCCGAGCGAGGTCTTGGCGTCGGCGCCCGGCGGCACGGAGTCGAGCTGCACCGGAACCTCGGGCGCTGCCATCTTGAAGCTGTCCATGGAGAAGGACGAGCAACCGGCCAAGCCGGCTCCCGCAACCGCAATTGCGATGACACGCCGCATCATGATGTCCGCCCCACAACCCTGCGGCCATCGGCCGCAATCCCAGGGCGACCATAGGAGCGTCAGAACAGCGGCGCAACTGCGGTCAACCCTATTCTCAACAGAACGTTAACGCACCGCAAGGTGCGGATTCAGGTCGACAGGGCAGTGGGTTAGGGTGCGATGCGGCAGTGGAATCGCAAGTTGGCTCAGGCGATCCTGAGCGATGGGCTGAGGGCGGCAACGGCGGCTGGCAGCTCGCGCATGTGGTCGATCAGGTGGTCCGGATTGAGCTCCGCGATCGGTACGTCGGTATAGCCGAAGGTGCAGCCGATCACCGGCACGCCGGCGCGGCGGGCGGCGCCGACGTCGGTGCCGGCATCGCCGACCATGATCGCGGCCCCGACCTCGCCGCCGGCCTGCGCGATGGTCTGGCGCAGGATCGCCGGATCCGGCTTGGCGACCCCGAACGTGTCGGCACCGCAGATCGCGGCGAAGCGGGAGGACAGGCCGAGCTGGTCGAGCAGCCGCTTCGACAGCCATTCCAGCTTGTTGGTGCACACCGCGAACTGGCAGCCGCGGCCGGCAAGCTCGTCGAGCGCCGCCTCCAGCCCCTCGAAGGGGCGCGATTCGATGGCGATGTTCTCAGCGTAGAAATCGATGAAATCGGTGGTGAGGCGGCCGATGTCATCGGTGCTGGCGAAGCGACCCTCCGCCTCCAGACCGCGCTCGATCAGCTTGCGGGCGCCGTGGCCGATCATCTTGCGGGCCGAGGCCAGCGGCACCGGCCGCAGACCCTCGCGCTGCAGGACGTGATTGAGCGCGCTGATGAGATCCGGCGCCGTGTCGACCAGGGTGCCGTCGAGATCGAAGACGATGGTGCTGGAGATGGGCATCGGTATCCGCTAGCGGCCGGCTCATGTCCTTGCAAGAGGCCCGCAATGGCATTTTGTCCGATTTCGTGGCCGGCGAGAGCTAGGCCCCGCGTCAAAACATCGCTAGATATGCGCCGGCTTTCGGCCCCCGCCCGTGGGGGCCCTGGGTGCGAAGGGCGGGTTCCTTGGTCGACATGGATGCATTGAAGCGGCAGGCAGCGGCGCGTGCGCTGGAGGAGGTCGAGAGCGGCATGAAGCTCGGTCTCGGCACCGGATCGACTGCCAAGCATTTCGTCGATCTGCTCGGAGAAAAGGTGCGCGCCGGCCTCAAGATCGTGGGCGTGCCGACCTCGGAGGCGACAAGGGCGCAGGCGCAAGCGTGCGGCGTGCCGCTGACCACGCTCAATGAGATCGACCGGCTCGACATCACCATCGACGGCGCAGACGAGATCAATCCGGCGCTCGACCTGATCAAGGGCGGCGGCGGCGCGCTGCTGCGCGAGAAGATCGTCGCCAGCGCTTCGGATCGCATGATCGTGATCGCCGACGACAGTAAATGGGTGGCGCAGCTCGGCCGCTACCCGCTGCCGGTCGAGGTGGTTCCGTTCGGCCTCGCCGCGACTCAGCGCGAGATGAGTGACGCCTTCGCCACGGCCGGCGTGTCCGGGCCGATGAGCCTGCGCAAGTCCGCAGACGGCCACGTTTTCGTCACCGATGGCGGCCACTGGATTATCGACGTCCGCCTTGGGGAGATCATGGATCCCCCGCGCCTGGCGGGTCTTTTGAGCGCAATTCCGGGCGTGGTCGAGCATGGGCTGTTCATCGGCCTCGGCAGCACGGCGATCCTGGCAGGCGCACAGGGAATTCGCGTTATCCAGCGGCCCTGAGCGCGGCACGAGGCTGCGCTCATGGCGGCAACTCACAGGAGACTTGGAATGAAGAGCGTGTTCAGAATCTTGCCGGCCGCCGGAATCGTGCTGGCCTTGGCCTCGGCAAGCCCGGTTGCGGCGCAGGGCCAGGCACCTGCGCTGAAGCCGGCCTCGCCCGCCTGCATGGCCGGCGCGCGCGAGATTCTGGGGATGAAGAACGCGGCTGCGATGTACGCCAATGCCGTCCCCGGCATCGTGCAGCAGACCAAGCAGGCGCTGCTGCAGTCCAATCTCAACTACCAGAAGGACCTCGACGAGGTCGCCGTGGTGGTCGCGCAGACCTACGCCGGCAAGGAGAAGGAGATCGGCGAGAAGATGGCGCAGATCTACTGCAACGAGTTCTCCGACCAGGAGATCGCCAACCTCGTCGCCTTCTACAAGTCTGCCATCGGCCAGAAGCTGCTTGCGGCGGAGCCGAAGGCGATCCAGATGAGCATGCAGGCGATGAACCTGTGGGCGGCGGAATTTTCCGACACTGTCACCGCGCAGTTCCGCGCCGAGATGCGCAAACGCAACAAGCCGATCTGAGGCTTGCGGCCGAAAGGCCAGGTCGGGGGAGAGATGGCTGAATTCGACGTCGACCTGTTCGTGATCGGTGGCGGCTCGGGCGGCGTGCGCGCCGCCCGCATCGCGAGCGGCTATGGCGCCCGCGTGATGGTCGCCGAGGAATATCGCATGGGCGGCACCTGCGTGATCCGCGGCTGTGTCCCTAAGAAGCTGTTCGTGATCGGCTCGCATGTCCGTCAGGAGATCGCCGATGCCGCCGGCTTCGGCTGGACCATCCCGACCGCGACCTTCGACTGGCCGACGCTGATCAGGAACAAGGACAAGGAGATCGCCCGGCTCGAGGCGGCCTACACCAGCAACGTCGAGAAGTCTGGCGCCAGGATCGTCAAGACCCGCGCGGTGCTCGAGGACGCCCACACCGTGCGGCTGATGACCGGCGAGACCGTCTGCGCCAAATACATTCTCATCGCGACCGGCGGCGCGCCCAACCACGGCACGCCGATTCCCGGCATCGAGCACGTCATCTCCTCCAACGAGGCGTTTCATCTCGACGAGCTGCCGCGCCGCATCGTGATCCAGGGCGGCGGCTACATCGCGCTCGAATTCGCCTGCATCTTCGCCAATTTCGGCTCCGACGTGACCGTCGTCTATCGCGGCGACAACATCCTGCGCGGTTTCGACGAGGACGTCCGCAAACATGTCCGCTCCGAGATGGAGAAGGAAGGCATCACCATCCTGACCGGCTGCACGGTCACCAGCGTCGACAGGCACGGCCAGGACTACACCACGCATCTGTCGAACGGCTCCAGCATCGCCTCCGACAAGGTGATGTTCGCGATCGGCCGCCATCCGGCGGTGGCCAATCTCGGCCTGGAGAAGGCCGGGGTCGCCATCAATCCAAGGAACGGCGGCATCGCGGTGGACGCGTTCTCGCAGAGCTCGGTGCCGAGCATCTACGCGATCGGCGACGTCACCCATCGCTTCAACCTGACGCCGGTCGCGATCCGCGAGGGCCACGCTTTTGCCGACACCGTGTTCGGCGGCAAGACCGTGCGCGTCGACCACGCGGACATTCCGACGGCCGTGTTCTGCCAGCCTGAAGTGGGCACGGTCGGTCTCACCGAGACGCAGGCGCGCGAGCTGTACGACCGCGTCGACATCTACAAGACGAATTTCCGCCCGATCAAGGCGACGATGTCCGGCCGCGACACCCGCGTTCTGATGAAGCTCGTCGTCGATGGCGCGACCGACCGCGTGCTCGGCTGCCACATCGTCGGCGACATGGCCGCCGAGATCACGCAAGCGGTGGCGATCGCCATCAAGATGAAGGCGACCAAGGCCGATTTCGACGCCACCATCGCGCTGCATCCCTCCGCCGCCGAGGAGCTGGTGACGATGCGCACGGTGACCGAGCGCCACGTGCGGCCGGCGGCGGAGTAGGGCGTCAACCGCTTTTGGGGCTCGTGCCCGGCCGGCGTCCGTAGCGATTGCGGTGGGCCAGTGCTCACGGTGACGACGGTCCACACCGTGGCCGATCGGACTTGCTGCCGTTGGAACCGTTCAGCGGTTGGAGAGCGACCAGCATGTCCCACGATGATTGCCTTGCGACCTATCCGCCGCTGAACACCCTGAAGCCCGTTGCCGAGAACATCTGGATCGTCGACGGGCCCGTGATCCGCTTCGGCATTCCCGGGCTGAAATTTCCGTTTCCCACCCGCATGACCGTGGTGCGATGCGCCTCCGGCGATCTGTTCATCCACTCGCCCACGCCGTTGACGCCGGCGCTGCGGGCCGAGATCGACCGGGAAGGCCGCGTCCGCGACATCATTGGTCCGAATCGCATCCACTATTGGTGGATCCCCGACTGGCAGGCGGCCTTTCCCCACGCGGCAATCTATCTGGCGCCGGGCATTCGCGCGCAGGCGAAGGGCCGCATCGAATTCCAGGGCAGGCCACTGGATCACAGCGGTGGCTATCCCTGGGATGATGAGATCGCGACCTTGCCCGTCCTCGGCAGCTATATGACGGAGGTCGTGTTCTTCCATCGCCCTTCGCGCACGCTGATCCTGACCGATCTGATGGAGAATTTCGAGCCGGCCAAGATCGGTGCCGGCTTGGCGCGCTACCTGAGTTGGATCGGGGGCGTCGGTCCGCCGCATGGCGGCCTGCCGCGCGATCTCCGGCTGACATTTACCTGGCGGCACCGACCCGAGTTGCGGGCCGCGGTCGAGACCATGCTGGCGTGGCACCCCGAGCGGATCGTGATCGCCCATGGCGCCTGGCACCGGACGAACGGCACTGAGATCCTGCGCGAGGCATTCTGCTGGTTGCTGCGGCCTTGAACCGGCGGCAGGGCTTCACGAGACCGGCCTTCGTGATGCCGTGCTTTTCTCTTCCCGCGACGGACGTATAAGCTCGTGCGATTGAGGTTGGCGCCAGGCATCCCTCGGCCGCGGAGGAGCTGGTGACGATGCGCACGGTGACCGAGCGCCACATGCGGCGGTCGGCGGAGTAGGTGGACGACCGCGACGCGCGGCCGGGTCAGGGGCCGGCTCGCCGGTAAAGCGCAAGGGCGCCGGCAAGGCTCAGCAGCGCGCCGCCGCAGATGCGATCGAGCCAGAGGGCACCGGAGCGCTTGAGGAAACGCATCGCTTGCGAGCCCGCGCTCGCGTAGGCGAGCATGATCAGGACATCGAGCATCGCGAAGGTGAGGGCCAGCGTGAGATATTGCGGCAGCTGCGGCGCGGACGGCACCACGAACTGCGGCAGGAATGCCGAGAAGAACAGATAGCCCTTTGGATTGGTGATCGCGACGAGGAAGCTTTTCAGAAACAGCGCGTGCGGCTGTCGTGACCCGTCCTTGCCGTCTGCGGACGCCGCAAGGTCGATCGACCCGCTGGACCGCAGCAGCATCAGCCCGAGATAGGCGAGGTAGGCCACGCCGGTCCACTTCACGACCGAGAACCAGAATTCGGAAGCGGCCAGCAGCGCGCCCAGGCCGACCGCGACGGCGCCGATGAGGATGAAGTCCGAAGCCACCGCGCCGGCGATGCCGGCCCAGGCGCGGCGTACACCGACACGCGAGCCGTTGGTGAGGGCCAGCAGCACCGTCGGACCGGGGGTCGCGATCCCGATGAAGGCGACGATGGCGAAGCTGAAGAGCGTAAGAGCGTTCACGTCAGAATAGCCTCGTTGGCGGAAGACGCGCCAGTAGGGCGCGGTTCGGCCGCGAACGCAAGACGGTCCTTGGAGGCGGCCAGCGATCGTCTTCGCTGACGCACGCTCGACCTGCCGGATCGCCAAGAGGCTTGACTCCCTCCCGGAAAACGCCGCTGGGCGCGATTGCCCGTTCAGCGCTCCACCCGCGAGGCGGTCAACTTCGTCGCGACGTAGGGCAGCGCGAACAGATACAGCCCCGTGCCGAGCAGCACGATGAGCGGAATCAGCGCCAGCAGGCCGACCCACAGTGGGGCTTGCGTCTGCGTCATCGCGGCGATGTTGATGATGACGGCGACCGTGAAGGCGATCGATACCCAGCGATGGACCTGCCGGACGGTGTTGTTCCAGTTCAAGTGCTTCTCCCCTGATGACGTCGTGATGCGCACGCCTCAGCCGAGGCGCGCGACGCTCTGTTCGAGCGCATCGAAGAATTTCGGCCAGCCGTAGCGTGCGCCCTGATAGGCGCGGGTCTGGTCGGCTGCGAAGCCGGTCTGCTCCATGCGCAGGTGCGTGCCCAAGGCGGTCGGCGTCAGCGTCCAGGTCACGACGCTGTCGAGGCCGGCCGCCGCCCAGGTGTAGGACAACGTCTTGTGCGGCTCGATGGTCACGACCTGGCAGTCGACGACGCCCCAGTCGGCCTTCAGCTTGAAGCGATGATCGACCGACGGCGCAAAGTCGTTGGTCATCAGCCACTCCGCGATCAGATGCGGCTGCGTCAGCGCGCGCCAGAGTTTTTCGGGCGGATGCGCGAATTCGCGCTCGACGACGACGGTGCGGGTTTCTGGCGCGGGTGAGCTCATTGATCCATCCTGTTGAGCAGAGTGTCGAGCTGGTCGAACCGGCTCTCCCAGAACGCAGCCATCCGGCTCGTCCAGTCGAGCAGCGGCGCCAGCGCCTTGGGTTGCGCGCGGTAATGCGTCTGGCGGCCTTCGTGACGCTCCCGCACGAGGCCCGCCTGCTTGAGCAGGCCGAGATGCTTCGACACCGCCGGCTGCGATACGCCGGCCTTGGCCGTCAGCGCCCCGACGGTCTGCTCGCCATGCCGGCACAGGCCTTCGAAGATGGCGCGCCGCGTCGGGTCGGCAAGCGTTCGGAACAGCATGTCGGGAGAGCGCGGCATTCGATCCATAATTCGTTGGTTATGGATAAACGCATAACCGGTTGGTTATGGGTTGGTCAAGCGGAATCCTTCGCCGGTCAGGCGCGATGGCGTAGCGCCTCGCACATAACCGCGAAGGCGGGCGTGCTCTGCCCGACGAGCTCGCTTTCGATCGTCTCGGACCGCGGCCCGATCCGGTGCAGCAGACGCTCGCCGGCCTCGGTGGGAGCGACCGATCGCGTCGTGCGCGACAGCAGCCGCACGGCGAGCAAACGAGACTCCGCCGCCGAACACGCCTTCGTGACGAACTCGGGGATCACGGCCACAAGGGACGGCCAGGGGACGTCGCGGTGCTACCAGCCTGATAGCAGTAGCTGGAGGTGACGGAGATGCAGGCCAACGAGACCCCGCCGCAGCGCAAGCTGCCGATCACGCCGCAGGCGGCGCTGGCGGCGAGCGTCCTTGCCATCTTCCTGCTCCTGCACGTTGTCGCCGGTGCGATCCTGCGAGGTGCTGCCATGCGGGACGGCGCGCAGGCGAAGCCGGTTACGACGCTCCCATCCCACGATTGAAGCTCGCTCATGTCAGCCCTCATCAGCCGGAGATATTCATGCCCGGGCTTGCCTCTTTCTTGCTGCTCAGCGCCGCTGTGTTCTCTGGCGCCTTCGTGTCCGGATTGGCCGGATTTGCCTTCTCAGCCGTGGCCGGCGCGATCCTGCTGCATAGTCTGCAGCCGTTGGAGGCGGTGCCGCTGATGATGGCGTGCAGCGTCGGCGTGCAGGCGACGAATCTGTGGGCGTTGCGCAACAGCATCCGATGGAAGGAAAGCCTGGTCCTGATCCTGGGCGGGCTGCTCGGCGTGCCCTTGGCGCTCTGGCTGCTGCGCAACGCCGACGCCCGGCTGTTCCAACAGATGTTCGGACTGACGATCGCGGTCTACGCCGCCACCATGCTGTTCAAGCCCGGCCTCGGCAGCGTTCGACGCATGAGCAGACATCGCACGGCGATCGTCGGATTCGGCGGTGGTCTGATCGGTGGCCTGACCGCGATGCCCGGAGCACTGCCGACCATTTGGTGCGAGATGCACGGCCTGCCGAAAACCGACCAGCGCGGCCTGGTGCAGCCCTTCATTGCCGTGATGCAGATCGCCTCGCTGGGGATGATGCTGGCCCGGCAGGACCTGTCGTCGAGGGTGATCGTCGATCTCGCGCTGAGCATTCCGGCTCTGCTCGCCGGCACGGCGCTCGGCATCTTCGCCTTCCGCAGGGTCAACGACACCTTGTTCAGGAGGCTCATCCTGAGCATTCTGCTGCTGTCCGGTGTGCTGCTTGTTGTCTGACCCCCGGCCGGCTGAATCGCGCCGGCGCCGACACGCCCTGCGATGAGGGCCGGCGACGGCCGTCACCCGACCCAGCCGGTCGCGATGGCATTCGCCCAGTCGTGCATGCCCTTGCGTCGTGCGAGTGCCGCCATCGGCGCGGGATCGTACGGCACATAGCGGATTGTCAGCGACCACCGTCCAAGCCGTTGCTCCGCGATCGCATAGCAGGCATCGGGCGTCCCGGTCTCGACGTGGTAGCCGTGCGGAGGGCGGCCGCGATAGCCGGGTAGCCCGACGCTGCCGGGATTGACGACGAGCCGGCCATCGCTGAGCCGGACAATGCGCGGAATGTGGCTGTGTCCGCACAGGATCAGCGAGGCATCGATGCCGGCGGCCCGTGCTTCGATACGCGCAAGGGGGCTCTGACGCAGCGTGCCATAGGCGGTGACCTCATCGAGCCAGAACACGGCGTCGTCGTCCGGCGCGGCATGGCACAGGAAGACGTCGTCGTGATAGATCAGCGTCGCCGGCTGCGCCGCCAACCAGCCGACATGCACCTGATCGAGGGCGCGGACGTCGCTGCGCCCCGTGTCTCCCGCACGATAGAGATCGATCATGTGCCGGTCCTGATCGCCCCGGATCGACGGAAAGTCGCGCGCCATCAGCATCTCCGCCGTTCGAACCGGTTCGAGCGGGCCGCTGAGATGATCACCGAGATTGACGACCTCATCGATGCCGAGCGCCGCAATGTCCTTCAGGACCGCGGCCAGCGCGTCGGAATTTCCGTGAATGTCGGCAATGGCCGCAAACCGCATGGGAGCCTCCGTTCAGAGAACGGCCGGCAGGGATTTTCCATGCGGGACCCGTTCGCTTTAGCTGCATTTTGAGACGCGCCCGCAAGCTGATGGTCAAATCGGCGCTTGACGGTGTTGATAGCACGGGCCGTCGGGGGCGAACAACCTGTAGGCAGCAGGCGTGCAGCTCGAGCCGTGTTGCCGCTGATCTCTGAAACGCTATTCTCCGGCGCCGCCCTTGTTGTCGTCCGGTAGCGACCGCAGAGCGGTTTGGAATATCTCGGCTGCTTCGTTGGAGCGGTTCAGCAAGCACCATTCCAGCCCAAAGATTTCTCTTTACGAATATCAGAAATCGTGCTCTATTGTGCGCATCCCGCCTCGGTACGGAGGGGCGTAGCGCGCGATCGTCACGACACGCGGGGCGGGGAGCGATGGCCGTGGTTTTGCCGCAGCGTGTCCCTGGATGCGCGGACGAACGGCGAGGCCGCGGACGCGAAGTCGCAGCGTGCTGGCACCCCGACGCTGGTGCTACGTTCGCGACGGCGCTTGCGCGTCGCGCGGGCAATGGTGGCCAACAAGCCCGGCGCACCAGGCAGACTGCGTATAAGCGTGAAGACCATCGCGCAGGGAAGGCCGAGCGTTCTCGGCTGCACCTGTGGTACCTGCCGCCTGCATTTTTTCTCGCAGGCGGGCCGCAGGCGTCAGCCGACGCCTGGCCTTCCCTGCGCCCTCCGACTTGATGAGGGTGAACGAGATGAGCATGACCCGGGCAGTGTCTGTCGCGGGAATGCGATGGTGTGGCTTGTGCGAGAATCCCACCACGCACTCCGCTGTCAACGCCCGGCTTGAACGGGCGATCGAGTACGCCGCGGCGTCTCGATTCAATCGTTGCGATCCCTGGACGACTGGACGTCCGGTCAGCCGGACGATGACCGCGTGGGCGCTGTCGCGTGCAACATCGAAATATGTCGCTCGGGTGCGACCATCTCCACCCTGCGGAATATTTTCCACGCTTGCCAAGCTCTATCCAACGGTCCAAAAAATCTCCAACCACCCGGGACGAAACGACAGGAAGCGGAGACGGAGTTGACCATCAAGGGCAAGGCCTACATTGCCGGGATCTATGAGCATCCGACCCGGCATGCACCCGACAAATCCACCGCGCAGCTGCATGCCGAGGTCGCCAAGGGCGCGCTCGAGGATGCGGGTCTCAGCGCGAAGGATGTCGACGGCTATTTCTGCGCCGGCGACGCGCCGGGCGGCGCGTGGCCGATGGTCGACTATCTCGGGCTGAAGGTCCGGCACATCGACTCCACCGAGACCGGCGGCTGCTCCTATCTCATCCATGTTGGCCATGCCGCCGAGGCCATCGCCGCCGGTAAATGCTCGATCGCGCTGATCACCTTGGCCGGCAAGCCGCGCACCGGGCCGATGCCGCCGCGTGCCGCTGGCGCCGAGGCCGATTTCGAGATGGCCTATGGCGCCACCACCCACAACGCCTATGGCATGTGCGCGATGCGCCACATGCACGATTACGGCACCACGTCGGAGCAGCTCGCCTGGATCAAGGTCGCGGCCTCGCATCATGCGCAGTACAATCCGCATGCGATGCTGAAGGAGGTCGTCACGGTCGAGGACGTGATCAACTCGCCGATGATCTCCGATCCGCTGCACCGCATGGATTGCTGCGTCGTCACCGACGGCGGCGGCGCGCTGATCGTGACCACGCCGGAGATCGCCAGGAGTCTGAAGAAGCCGCTGGTGCGTCTCATCGGCCATGGCGAGGCGATGAAGGGGCCGCGCGGCGGCAAGGACCTCGATCTCACTTATTCCGCCGGTGTGTGGTCCGGCCCGCGCGCCTTCGCGGAAGCGGGCGTGACCCCCAAGGACATCAAATACGCCTCGATCTATGACAGCTTCACCATCACCGTGCTGATGCAGCTCGAGGATCTCGGCTTCTGCAAGAAGGGTGAGGGCGGCAAGTTCGTCGCCGACGGCAATCTCATCTCCGGTGTCGGCAAGCTGCCGTTCAACACCGATGGCGGCGGCCTCTGCAGCAACCATCCCGTCAACCGCGGCGGCATGACCAAGGTGATCGAGGCCGTGCGCCAGCTGCGCGGCGAAGCCCATCCCAAGGTGCAGGTGCAAAACTGCGATCTCGCCATCGCCCATGGCACCGGCGGCCTGCTCGGCGTGCGCCACGCCGCCTCGACCTGCATTCTGGAGCGCGTCTGATGTCCGAAGCGAAGAGACTGCCGGCCCCCATCACCAATCCCGAGACCAAGGCGTTCTGGGATGCCGCCGCCGAGGGCAAGTTCATGATCAAGCGCTGCACGGCGTGTGGCGAGGCGCATTATTTTCCGCGCTCGATCTGCCCGTTCTGCTTCTCGGACCAGACGGTGTGGGAGCAGAGCGCGGGCGAGGGGGAAATCTACACGTTCTCGATCATGCGGAAGTCGCCGACCGGCCCTTACGCGATCGGCTACGTCACCTTGAATGAGGGCCCGTCGCTGCAGACCAATTTCGTCGATTGCGATTTCGACGCGTTGAAGATCGGCCAGAAGGTGAAGGTTGTGTTCAAGCCGACCGACGGCGCCCCGCTGCCGTTCTTCACGCCGGTTTAGGAGAGGGAGCAAAGATGCATCCACGCGTCATTGCGAGGAGCGAAGCGACGAAGCAATCCAGAGTCCTTGCGCAGCCCTGGATTGCTTCGCTCCGCTCGCAATGACGGATGCGGAACGAGCGGTGTGCTCCACGACGAGTGCGTAGGGTGGGCAAAGGTGCAGAGCGCCGTGCCCACCGTTCTACCAAGAAAGGCGGTGGGCACGCTTCGCTTTTCCCACCCTACAAAGAACGAGGTTTGGGGAGGCAACATGCCGATCAACTACGATGAGCTGATGGCGATGAAGGCGATCGGGCAGAACTACGCCTACACCGATCGCGAGGTGATGCTCTACGCCTACGGCATCGGCATGGGGGCCGATCCGATGGACGAGAAGGAGCTTGCCTTCGTCAACGAGGCCACGGCCGAGCCGCGTCCACTGAAGGTGGTGCCAACCTTTGCCTCCGTCGCCGCCTGGGGCGCGGGCCCCGGCGACATGAAGCTGAACCGCGTGCTGGTCGTCGACGGCGAGCGCGACATCACCTTTCACAAGCCGCTGGCGACCGCGGCGAAGATCACGGCCGACTCCTCCGTGCTCGCGGTGTCCGACAAGGGCAAGGACAAGGGCGCGGTCATCCGCCATCAGACGATCTTGCGCGACGAGGGCGGCGCTCCGCTGGCGACCCTGGTGGCCTCGCGCTTCGCCCGCGGCGATGGCGGCTTCGGCGGTCCCTCGGGCGGCATCCCCGAACCGCATCCGGTGCCGTCGCGTGCACCCGACCGCAGCGTCGAGATTTCGACGCGGCCCGACCAGGCGCTGATCTACCGCCTGTGCGGCGACCGCAACCCGCTACACTCGGATCCCGAATTCGCGCGCCGCGCGGGCTTCCCGCGGCCGATTCTGCACGGCATGTGCACCTACGGCCTGACCTGCCGCGCCGTGCTGCAGACCTACGCCGACTACGATGCGTCAGCCTTCCGCCAGCACGCCGCGCGATTCTCCTCGCCGGTGTTTCCCGGCGAGACCGTGACGGTCGATCTGTGGAAGGACGGCGACGTGATCTCGTTCGAGGCGCGGGTGAAGGAGCGGAACGTCACCGTGATCAAGAACGGCAAGACGGTGCTGGGTTGATTATTGCCATGTGAGGCACGTCTGTTAGTTGCCGTCATGGCCGGGCTTGACCCGGGCATCCATCCTCTTCCGAAGATGGATGGCCGGGTCAAGCCCGGCCATGACGGGCAACAAAAGACACGGCGCAGGAGGAGACACCCATGGGACTGCTCGACGGCAAGGTGGCGCTGATCACCGGCGCAGGTGGCGGGCTCGGAGAGGCCTACGCAAAACTGTTTGCACGCGAGGGCGCGGCTGTGGTGGTCAACGACCTCGGTGGCCCGCGCGACGGCTCCGGCTCGGACCTGTCGATGGCCGAGCAGGTGGTGGCGGCCATCACCGCTGAAGGCGGCCGCGCCGTCGCCAACGGCGCCGACATCTCGACCATGGCCGGCGGCCAGTCGGTGTTCGACGATGCCATCCGCCATTTCGGTCGCGCCGACATCCTGGTCAACAATGCCGGCATCCTGCGCGACCAGACCTTCGCCAAGTCGAGCGAGGCCGACTGGGACAAGGTGGTCCAGGTGCACCTCAAGGGCACCTTCTGCTGCACGCTTCCCGTGTTCCGCTGGATGCGCGACAATGGCGGCGGCGTCATCGTCAACACCTCCTCGACCTCGGGCCTGATCGGCAATTTCGGCCAGTCCAATTACGGCGCCGCGAAGGGCGGTATCTGGGGCCTGTCGAACGTGCTGGCGATCGAGGGACGCAAGTACAACATCCGGGTGTGGACCTTGGCGCCGGGCGCACTGACCCGCATGACCGCGGACCTGCCGCGCTACAAGGAAAACCCGGGCGCGGCGCTGACGCCCGAGGGCATCGCGCCGGCCGTGCTCTACATGGTCAGCAGACTCTCGGGGGATCAGACCGGCAAGGTGCTCGGCGTGTCCGGTCCACGCGGCGTGCGCGAGTTGCGTATGATGGAAATGGACGGCTGGAAACCGCCGTCGTCGGCGTGGAAAGCGGAGGACATCGCCGCCCATGCAGAGGAGATATTCTTTTCGGAGGCCGATATAGCCAAGTCCGCACGGCGGTTTTGATGTATTCAGGTCGTCATTTCGGGCCTGCGCCTGGCGCGTCCGGAATGACAGAGAGGTTGGAGACCAGACCAGATGAAGCTCACCGCCGCCGCCAAAGGCACCTTCGCGATCGCGCCGACGCCGTTCCATGATGACGGTCGCATCGACGAGGCCTCGATCGACCGGCTGGTCGATTTCTATGCCGAGGCCGGCTGCGACGGCATCACCGTGCTGGGCATCATGGGCGAGGCGCCGAAGCTGGACGCCGCTGAATCCGAGCAGGTTGCAGTGCGCTTTGCCAAGCGGGCCAAGAACCTGCAGATCATCGTCGGTGTCTCCGCGCCGGGTTTTGCCACCATGCGCGCGCTGGCGCGCGCCTCGATGGATGCGGGCGCTGCCGGCGTGATGATCGCGCCGCCGCCGAGCCTGCGCACCGATGATCAGATCACGGGCTATTTCAAGCAGGCCCAGGAGGCCATCGGCGAGGACATTCCGTGGGTGCTGCAGGACTACCCGCTGACGCTGAGCGTCCAGTTCACGCCGGCCGTCATCCGCAAGATCGTCATGGACAGCCCCTCCTGCGTGATGCTCAAGCATGAGGACTGGCCGGGCCTGGAGAAGATCTCGACGCTGCGCGCGTTCCAGAAGGACGGCTCGCTGCGGCCGCTGTCGATCCTGTGCGGCAATGGCGGCCTGTTCCTCGACTTCGAGATGGAGCGCGGCGCCGACGGTGCCATGACCGGCTACGCCTTCCCTGAAATGCTGGTCGACGTGGTCAAGCTGTCGCAGGCGGGCAAGCGCGACGCCGCGCATGACCTGTTCGACGCGCATCTGCCGCTGGTGCGCTACGAGCAGCAGCCGGGGGCAGGGCTGGCCGTGCGCAAATACGTGCTGCAGAAGCGCGGCGCGATCGCCTCCAGCGCGCAGCGCAAGCCGGCCTCCGCGATCACGGCCGCGGCCAGGGCCGAGGTCGACTATCTCTTGTCGCGCGTGGCGCGTTACGACGCGCGTGCCAATCTGCAACCTCGTGCCACCGCCGCGGAGTGACCATGGCTGACGCTGCCGCCGTCCGTCCCGCCTCGACCGTGCTGCTGCTGCGCGACAGCGCAGTCGCGCGCGAGATCGAGGTGTTCATGATGGTGCGTCACCATCAGATCGAGTTCAACTCGGGCGCCCTGGTGTTTCCCGGCGGTAGCGTCGACAGAGGCGATCAGGAGATCGCCGGCAGGCCGGAGCTCTATGCCGGCGACGAGGGTCTTGAAGCCGAGGCGCTCGGCTTCCGCATCGCCGGGGTGCGCGAGACCTTCGAGGAGAGCGGCATCCTGCTGGCGCGGCTGCGCCGATCGGACGCGCTGATCGATGCCGCTGCCGCTCGCGACATCGAGGCGGCGCATCGTCTGGCACTGTGCGAGGGCAAGATCAGCTTTCTCCAGGTTCTGGAAGCTCACGGTCTGGTGCTGGCGCTCGATGCGCTCGTTCCCTACGCCCATTGGATCACGCCCGAGGGCATGCCGAAACGCTTCGACACCTGGTTCTTTCTGGCGGCGGCGCCGCCGGACCAACTCGGCGCCCATGACGGCCGGGAATCGACCGACTCCGTCTGGGTCTCGCCGCGCGAGGCGCTGGCCGGCGGCGAGGACGGCCGGTTCAAGCTGCCGTTCCCGACCACGCGCAACCTGATCCGGCTCGGCAAGCAGCCCGCGGTGGCCGACGCCCTGGCGGCGGCGCGGGACATGGACATCGTCACCGTGATGCCGGTCATGACCAAGACCGCCGAGGGCGGTCGCCAGCTGCGCATTCCGCGCGAGGCGGGCTATGATGGGGAGGTGTTCGAGTTCGGTGCGGCCGGTTAACCGCACAGGCTATTTTTCGTCCGGCGGATGATGCGCGGACGAAAATTGTTCTCTATATGTTCATTTGGCCGCCCGGCGGCTCGTATATAGTGCGGTTCCGACCATCGGATCCCATGAGTAGATTACCGGACCTCGACACGGCCTGCAGCAGCCTCCGATCGATGACGATCGGGCGGATGATCTTTGGCAGCTTTTTGCTGCTGCTTGCCGTCATCACCGCGACCAGCATGGCGAGCGTGATCGCCATTCGGCATATCGATTCGACCTTTGCCGAGTTGCAGCGGTTGCAGGGCGTCGGCGATCTCGCCGAGGAGATCGACCAGCGCATGAACGAGCTGCGGCTCGCGGCGCGCGATTTCGTCACCGATCCCGGCTCGCGCTCCGACCGTGCCATGGAGGCGGCGACCGAGCTCAGCGCGCTCCTGAAGAAGACGCGCCTGCAGCTCGCACCGGAGCAGCAGGCGACCATCGACGGCGTTGCCCAGCGGCTCGCCAATTACCGCGAAGGCATCGACCGCATCAGCGCGCTGATCGCGCGGCGTGCCGAGCTGCTATCGGGTTTGCCGGCGGCGCGCGAGAGCTTCGAGGACGCCATCGCCGGCCTGACTGATCGCGCCACGGCGCGGGCCTTGTTCCAGGTGCAGAATCAGGTCGGCGCGGCGCTGCTGGCGCGCGACCCGGCCGGCGCCGAGCAGGCCGCCCGCAGCATGCGCGCAATGCCGATCGAGGACAGCGCGCTTCGTGCGGCCGCCGACCGCTATGCCGAGGCGATCATCGCCATTGCCGGCACCGAGGACGAGATCGCGCGCCTCGACAAGGAGGTGCTGGGCATCGAGGGGCGGCTGATCGGCCGGGTCACCGAGTTGCTGCGCGCCCTGAGCGCAAGCCAGGGCAAGGTGCTGTCGCGCGACTTCGCCCGCACCTTGGCGGAGACGAAATGGCAAAGCATCATCTTCGGCACGGCGGGCGTTCTGATCGGCATATTCGCTGCGTCCTTCGTGGTCCGGCGCACCGTGCGGCCGCTGGCGTCGATCGCGCGCTCGATCAGGGCGCTGGCGGCGGGCGAAAAGGCGGCGTCGATCCCGCAGACCGACGTTCAGAACGAGATCGGCGACATCGCGCGGGCGGCGGAAGTCTTCCGGCAGACTTTGCAGGATGCCGACGCGGCGCGTGAGGCGGCGGTCCGCGCGCTGGCCGAGCAGCGGCTGGCCGAAGAGAGCTATCGCAAGCTGTTCGAAGCTTCGATCGACGGCATCTATGTGACCACACCGAGTGGTCTCGTGCTCAATGCCAATCCGGCGCTCGCGCGCATCATGGGCTACGAATCCGCGAGCGAGCTGATCCAGAGCGTGAACGACATCGCGGATACGATCTATGTCCATCCCCTGGCGCGCGAACGCTATCAGCGGCTGATGCGGCGCGACGGCATGGTGCGCGAGTTCGAATACCAGGTGCGGCGGCGCACCGGCGAGATCCGCTGGCTTTCCGACAGCGGCACGGTGGTGCGGGATGAGAACGGCGAGGTGGTTCGCTACGAAGGCGTGGTCCGCGACATCACGGATCAGAAGCGCGCCGAGGACGCGATCGCTGAAGGCCGGCGATTGCTGCAGCAGGTCATCGACACGGTGCCGGCGGTGATCAACGTCAAGGATCGCGAGCTGCGCTATGTCCTGATGAACCGCTACATGGCCGGCATCTTCAACGTCGAGCCCGAGGATGCGCTCGGCCGCACCACGGGCGAGCTGATGTCGCGCTACGGCGCGAACAAGACGGACTCGAACGACAAGCGCGTGCTGGCGACGAAGGCCGGCCTCGGGTTCTACGAGGAGGAATACCTCGATTCATGCAACGTCATGCGGCAATGGCTGGTCAACAAGCTGCCGCTTCTCGACGCCGACGGCGAGGTCGACAAGATCGTCACGGTGGCGCTCGACATCGGCGAGCGCAAGAAGAGCGAACTGGAGATGCGCAAGGCCAAGGAGGCCGCCGAGACGGCGCTCCGGAACCTGCGCGACACCCAGGCCTCGCTGATCGAAGCCGAGAAGCTCGCGGCGCTCGGGCGCATGGTCGCCGGCGTTGCCCACGAGGTCAACAACCCCGTCGGCATCAGCCTGACGGTCGCCTCCGCGCTCGAGCGCAAGACCGAGCGCTTCAGCGAGGCGGTCACGCGGGGTGAGCTGCGGCGGTCGAGCCTCAACGAGTTCATCGAGATGAGCCGCAGCGCCGCGGGGCAGCTCGTCGCCAATCTCAATCGCGCGGCCGAACTGATCCAGTCGTTCAAGCAGGTCGCAGCGGACCGCAACTACTCCGACCAGCGTACCTTCGATCTCGCCGATCTCACCGAGCAGGTGGTGATGAGCCTGCGCCCGGGTGTGCGCAGACAGAACCTGACGGTGAACGTGGATTGCCAGCCCGATCTGGTGATGAACAGCTACCCCGGGCCTTACGGGCAGGTCCTGACCAATCTGTTCCTCAATGCGGTCGCGCACGCGTTTCCGGACGGCAGGAGCGGTGTGATCGAAATCAGGGCGCGGGAGTCCGGCCGCGACAATGTCGAGATCGTCTTTTCCGACAATGGCTGCGGCATGTCGCTCGACGTCCGCCGCCGCGCCTTCGATCCTTTCTTCACGACGCGCCGCGACCAGGGCGGCACCGGCCTGGGCCTTCACATCGTCTACAGCATCGTGACCAGCCGGCTTGGCGGGCGGCTCGATCTGGACTCCGAGCCTGGCGCGGGCACGCGCATCCAGATCATTCTGCCGCGGGTCGCACCTCTCGAGCAGGCGGCCGAGTAGGGAGATCTGCGTAACCCCCCGGATTGACTCTCACGAAGCCGAGATCGAATCGAAATCTGGCCCGGTTGATGCATTTCCATCCCGCGCACCCTGGGGTGGTGCAGGAGCCAGATGGAAATGAGCAGATGGATCGTGTCCCGCGGCCATGGGCCGCATCGCGCTGATCGTGCCGACATCAGCAACACGGGTTCGAGGCGGCAGGCGGTCGCGCGATGGAAGCCGCCTGTCCAAGTCAGCAGTGCGGCGCTGTTGATCGCACTCGCCGCGCCACCGTCACTGGCGCGTGATCGCGGCCAGTATGCGAACTCGTCGCCGGAGATCAAGGCATGGTTCGACGGTCTGCGCAGCGGCAAGGGCCCATGCTGCTCTGACGCCGACGGCAGCGCCGTCAGCGATGTCGACTGGGAGAGCAGGGGCGGTCACTACCGCGTCCGTATCGAGGGGGAATGGCTCGATGTTCCCGACGACGCAGTCATCACCGAGCCCAACCGTGTCGGCCGCACCATGGTATGGCCGATGCGCGGCTATCAGGGCCTCCAGATCCGCTGCTTCATGCCGGGCAGCATGACGTAGCCGTGCGGGGCGGCGGTCAGACGTATTTCTTGTCGCGCTCCAGGAGCTCGATGGAAATGCCCTGCGGCCCGCGGATGAAGCAGATGCGAACACCGGGGCGGATCGTGGTCGGCTCGGTCGTGAAGGTGACGCCTTTGGCCTTCAGCTCGGCGGCCGCGGCGTCGATGTCCTTCACGGTGAGGCCGAAATGATCGAGGCCCTGGTGCGGCGTCATAGGCGGCGCGTTGACGCCGTCGCCCGGCTCGACCTTGGCGATGAACACGCTGGCGCCGCCGAGCCGGACGTCGATGCGGCCGGGATTGCGGATGATCTCGCCGCCGAGAATGTCGTGAAGCCAGCTGGCGGTGGCTTCCGGGTCCGGACTGCGGAGATGGATGTGGTCCCACGTGACATTCAACATCGTCGAGATCTTTCGAAAGAGTGAACCGCCCGCGGCGGGGCGGCGTTTCTTGAGGTGTCGGCAACTGTGCGAATGTCTACCGGTCTGTCAGCGGCCGCGCCAGCCCGGCTGACCGGCCGGTATCCGGGCCTGCCCTCCAATTGTCGGCTTTGCATGCAACCCTATCGATGCTTGCCGATTGAAGCTTCCAGATGCCCCCGCCGGGCAGCCGATGGTGCAGACATGAGCGCGGGTCTCTCTCGTTTGCTGGGGCGCAAGCCCGATGCCGCGGCGTCGCTGGCCATGCGCCGAAGCGACGGAGCGTCCATCCCTTTGGGGGCCGCCGTGTCGGGGTTGGCGATCTTCGCGCTGATCATGTTCAGCGTAGTCGGGTGGCTGATCATGTCGGTCGAAGAGGAGGAGGTGGCCGACCCCAGCCTCACGCGGGTCGGATCGGCCCCCCCGAGCAGCGGCTATGAAGGAGACGAAGACGGGACCGAGACGTCGCGTGGCCTCTCGCCCGTGATGCCCAGTCTGGCGGATGCATCCAATCCGCACCCCGATTCGTCCCCCGTGGTCGGCTCCGGCCGGAACGTCATGGACGCCAATGCCAGCCTGTCGCCGACGATGCCGCCTGCGTCATCCCCTGCGCTCGACCCGGCCGCTCTGTCCGGCCTGCGGATCAGTTCCCAGTCCTGGCGGCGCGGCGGTCTTGGATCGAAGGCGCTGGTGACCTTTACGCTACGGAATGCCAACAGTTTCGCAATCAAGGACGTCGAAATTACCTGCGCCTTCAGCCGGCGGGACGGTGGTCACGTCACCGACCGCCGACGGATCGTGCCCGGCCAAGTCGGGTCGCGCAGCCGGAAGACCTTCGCGGCGGTCCATGTCGGATTCGTCAACGTTAACGTCAGCGCGGCCAAATGCACGCTGGTTGCAGCGACGAAAATCTAATTATGTCGCGCTAGTCTCCCGCGGTCTTTGAACCCGAGCGTTCGACGCGGGAACATACTGTCATGATCCTCCGTTAGGTGGATGTCGGCGCAGGTGCCGACGGAGCGGTAAATTATGCCCATTCTGCGTTACTTTATGTTCGTCGGTGGAACTCTGCTGGCGCTGCTCGTCCTGGCGGATGCCGTGCTTCCCAGCGTGCCATTGCCTGCAAGCCTGTCGTCTGCGTCGGATCTTCCCCCGGTGCGCATTCAGTCCACGAGAAAGTGGCCGGAGCGGATCGTGATGGACACCTCGATCGCCACGCCAGCTCCGGTGAAGCTCGCGAAGGCGGAGCAGCCTGCGGCAGAAGTCGCCAAGAGCAGTCCCCGCGACGCCTTCGCGCAGATGAGCGCCGTCGAGGCCAACCCGCAGGTTGCGGCAGTGAAGGCCGCCGAGAAGCCTCGCGCGACCCGGATTGCCGACACAGGCAGGCCGGCTGCAGAGGTGAAGAAGCGAAGGGCCGCAAGAGCTCATCCGGGCAGACCGATGATCCTGGTCGCGCAGCAGCCGCGTGTCGGCTCTTTCGATTGGACCTGGTAGTATCGATCGCCCGCAGTCCCTGGTCGATCCAAGCAGTCCCGCTGCAATCGCGCCACGGGGCGGTTGAACTCGCGCGGGCTGTTGCGCCGTTTTTCACGCCGCCACGCTGCCTTGATCTTGCGCAAAGTGCGCTCCTTCCGGAACGCCTAGCGTCTTTGCATGGGACCTGGGAGCGTTTGCCCGGGGACCCAGGAGACGCTGAATGACGACTACCACGCCCACCCTCTCAATCGCGCCGGAGAAGGTCGCCTTCGTCGTGACCAAGATCCACAAGCACGAAATGGAAGCGACCGAACCCGAATTGCTGGCAGATTTGGCAGATGACGACGCGGCGCCCGGTACCGCTGGGCGGGGCCTGAACACGGACAGGTCGGAGCTCGTCAGCTTCATCAGGGGCCTCAATGTCGACGAACAGATCGATCTGGTCACGCTGATGTGGCTGGGCCGGGGCGACGGCTCGCTGGACAATTGGGATGAGCTTCGTGCGCAGGCCGCTCAGGCGCACAACAATCGCACCGCGACGTACCTGATCGAAACTCCGATGCTCGGCGACTATCTGGAGGAGGCTCTCTCGGAGTTCGGCCTTTCCTTGGAAGATTTCGAAGAAGGCATATAGCTGGGGCAGTTTCTCCCGATGGGCCCGCCAGCACATTCTTCGCTGCAATTCGGATGATGGAGTAATCTCATGGACAAGATGAAGGTCGGAACCGGTGATTGGATCGTCGTGTGCGACGGGCGCAAGGCGCTGATCCTCGAGAACGTCGGTGACAGCATGTTTCCGAACCTGCACACCAAAGAGGTCCGTGAGCAGGAGAACGACCGCACGAGCGCTCAGGGCACTGACGCTCCCGGCTCGGTGCAGCAGTCATTCGGCAATGCTCGGAGTTCAGTGGACCAGACGGATTGGCATGATCAGGCTGAGCGCGCCTTTCTCAAGCAGCTTGCTGATCGCCTGCATCATGCTGTCATTTCAGGCGAGACCAAAGCCGTCACGATGGTGGCGTCGCCGCGCGCGCTCGGGATCATCCGCGCCGACTATTCCGACGCGGTACGAAAGGTGCTGCATGGCGAGGTCCACAAGGATCTGGTCAAGCTTCCGGTCTACGAAATCGAAAAACAACTGCTCGCCTGAGCCGGGCTTTCTCATGCCAATGAGCGTCCGGAGACCCTGATCGCGGTCTCCGTGACCGCGACGGGATCAATGTGTGCTTTCATGCGACGGTGTCGATTCCGGCGCAGCAGGCACCAGACTTGCGTCCAGATGCGCGGCTCCTTTTTCGACGATCTCGTAGCCGCAATCATCCAGCCAGGCGATCAGACGATCGGCCATGGCGTAGTCCCAGGTCGGGTAGGAGCGTGCGATGACCTGGCGTGGTGTGAGCTTGCGAAACATTGGTGATCCTTCCCTGATCTCATGGTGCTCGATGAAACGTCGAGCGTTGGTCTTGTCATCTTGAACCCCAGAACGGGATGCGCAGTTCCTGCGGCGCCCGAGTGCTGCCGCTTGAGGAGCGCTGATCGTTCACAGCGCCCCGGCGAAAGGGGCTCCATTCATCGAGCGCCGATCAGGTGTGGCCGCGCGTCATCGGTCACGAGAGCCGCGGTGCGCTCCGGCTTCTTCTCCAGGATCTCGTAACCGCAATGATCGAGCCATGCGATCAACCGGTCCGCCATGGCATAGTCCCAACTGGGATAGGATCTGGCGATGACTTCGCGGACTGAAAGCTTTCGTGTCATGATGTCGATCTATCGCTCCCTGCATTCGCCACGGGCTCGTCCGGCACGCATCCGGACGATCCAAGGCTGGCCGGCAGTTCGTGCCGCCGGCTCCTGATGTTGTTTGGCTCGTCACGCTTCTAAGCGCGCGCGCCCCAACGCCTTGCTGGCTCACCACGATCAACTGGCGTGGAGAGGTGACTTTTTCGCTTCCGGCTCGCCCAGGCTGCGCAATCATCGCCCAACATGGTGAAAACCTTCTCGCTCCGATGGTTTCCCATTCCCGTGCACGGATATGGCGCAGTCGTGCGCGTAGTGGGGCTGGAGTGTGGTGGCGGCGCGGTGTTTCGTCACAGGCTGGCGGCGCGACGATCTCCGACGAAATCTCAGCCCGAGCAGGCGGGGACAGACGGAGGAACGGTTTGGCACGTTCATGGTTTCCGCTGGGGCGCGGTCGCAGGGGCTCGTCGCCTCAGAGCCAATGGAGCGAAGCGATGAGGCTGATGTTTTGGGTCGTACTGCTGACTGGCCTTGTGGCAGGGGGCGGCCGGTTGGTCGCCAATGAGTCCTGCGGCCCTGGGTGCCACGTCGCGCCGAATGGCGGCTGCGTCGTGAATGGCTGGGAGGTAGGAGCGCCGGTGTGGAACGAATGCCCTGCGGGCGCTCGGCCAAGGCCGCCGTGCGGAACCGCGTTCAAATGGAGCAAACAGGCGAAGGCCTGTGTCAGCAGGTGACCATACGATGGCTGATCATCGGCGCGGGGGCGTGGATCGGACTGCCGGCTGCCGCGAGCCTTGCCGTGCCTTGTATCAGGAGGCAGACGAAGCTGCTGCCGTTGGCGACACGGGCGAGACGTCCAAAGTGAACAGGCGCTGATCTCCAGCGGTCTCCGAATGCGCCAGCACCTGTTCGAGCAGGGCGATGACCGCGACCGCCCGCGCCCGTTCGTTGGTATCGTCGTAGCTCGTTGTCGCAAGGACGGTCCCGTTGGCTTCGCACATCGCCTTGATCTCAACAATCATCGTTGCATCCCTTGCCGTTCCGGAGGCCTGAGATTGGCGGCAATCATGTTAAATTCGTGCAAAATGGTCCGAATAAACCGCTGGTAGAAAGGCACCGCGAAGCAACGGGCCGGCCGATGACCCGGCGCGCTCAGACCGGGCGCGCATGGATCACGTCGCGCGGTGCGCTGGTGCCGAAGGCTCTCCGTAACCATGTTCGCGAGGGCGCCTCGATGATCATGTAGGTGACCCAGGCCATCGCCGTCGCAATCGCAACGAACAGACCGAGCCGCAGCGCGAGCTCAAGAGCGCCAGGAGCATCTGACTTTCCGATCATCGCAAGCCGAATGAGAAAGGGATGCAGCAGATAGATCGAATAGCTGCATTCGCCACCAATGATCAGGGCTCTGGACGACAGCCAAGCGGCATGACCGTACCGACTGGCTGCGACGAAGACGATCGAAAATCCCGAGATCTCGATGAGACGTACGGCAAGTTCGATCGCGAACGACCAGCCGGGCAGACGAGGCTGCAGAAACAGCAGCACAGGCGCACAGACGAGGCTCGCCAGCGAAAGCCAGAACAGGAGCCTCACGCAGCGTCGCTCCCGGTCACCGACGCTGGCATCCGCGCGGTTCCTGTAGATCATGGCGGCAAGGCAGCCGGCCAGGAACTGAGCGATGTGAAGATAGGGAGAGTAGTAGGTCAGCCACTGCATCCCGTTTTGCGTAAGGCTCGGCGCGGCGGCCCGTAGCAACGCATCGCCGAAGGTGAAGGCGGCCGCGATCGTCAGCGCGAACGTCACGATGTTCGCCAGCGCGATCCAGATGATCGTGGACAGCCGGACGACGGCCGCAAACAGCAGGCAGACGAATGGAAACAGCAGGTAGAAGAACAGCTCCACGCTGATGGACCAGAGGTGCTGCAGCGACGGCACGACTGCGACCAGCATGGTGCCGTTCTGCACGGGAAACCAGGCTTGCGTCATCGTGAGGATGAAGCCGAGCGACGGGGCCGAGAGACCTCGCGCGATCACGACGTAAGCGACGACTGCGAGCGTAATCACGGCGTACATGGGGTAGAGCCGGGCGAAGCGCGCGATGGCAAATTCGCGAAGAGCGCTTCCGAGCGGTTGCGACTGGAAGCGCGCGGCATAGTTGAGCCACAGGACGAATCCGCTCAGCACGAAGAACATTGTCATTCCGATGCTGCTGACTTGAGCGATGAGCTCCGGCAGCAGGCCTTGCGCCAACGACGGGGCGCCATGGCCGACGGCGACCGTTGCGGCCGCGACGAAGCGTAAGCCGGTCAGCGAGCCGATGAAGCGTTGCTCGTTCACTTTGAGGGATGGTCCTGATGCTTGGGAGGCGCTCCGGCTGTTGTAGAAACAGCAGGGCCTGGAGGCAACCCGACGCCGGCCGGAGACGGGGATTGCCGCCCGCTCGAGCGACGATCTGGCGTTCAGGCCAGAGATGACTCTGCACCGTGATCGCTCCGACGTCCGCCGTGGCGGCGTTGCACGTTGCTGTCAACGAACTGAAAAATATAGAAAAATTAGCCTTGGCATCGGCGGCCAACGGTCGAGCGATTTCCCGGCGCGGCAGACGATCGGCGGGAAGGTCGGGCAACAGGCCGACAGAGTTTGAAGAAATCCGGGTAGAGCAGCTCCTGCAGCGGATCGTGCCTGTTGCGAAAAGCCGCCGGGACTCCTCGATCCGCGGGAGGTGACGGCCAGGGCCATGGTCGCACCTGCGTGGGGTGCGGAGCCCCCGTCCGGGCGGGGGCCGGGACCGGATTGCAAATGGACTCGCAAACCGGCGGCGGCTAGTTATTTGTCACCCTCCGGCTGGTCATTTTGCATGACGCTGAGCGCTTGAACGAGGACGGAAGCCGCCTTGCCCGCTGCGCCATCTCAGCTCACCGATCAAACCGTCAACACCCAGCTGACGACGAATTGCAATGCGCAGGTGGCTGCAACGTTCGACACGAATGACAGCACCTGGGTGACCTTCTTTTTCAACGGTACGATCCCGTGCTGGAGAGCGCTGGTGTCGATTGGCGAAGTAGAGGTCGAACTGACCGAGGACATTGCAATTGCAGGCATTGTCCTGCGCAAGGGGCTGACGGTGACCATGCACCCGATGGGTCGCTACTACACGGTCACGATGAGCGGGGAGATTGTCGATTCCGGAAAGGAGAGCAGCTTTACCGGATTCGTGCTCGGCTCGTTCATCCGGTCCGCAGCGATGAAGCGAGCGATGCAGATGCTTCGGAAACAAGTCAGCCGCTGAGCGACGCCCGGCTTCGCCCGAAATGTAAACACCAGAATGTGACCGGGCGTTGGGGGAAGACTGTGATCTGGCCCGATTGACCACCGTCGCGAACCCTGTTACACGCCACAACCTCTGATAGATTTCAATCATTGGTAGCTTAGTCGATTTTCCATTCGTTTCAGCCGCGCCGGCAGTTGCGTACTGCGGGTTTTGATCTGTGTTTTATAAAAGGAGATAGCCATGGCTCATCATGAAGGCGTGCGTTTTTCGGCTCCTGCCGTCGTTACCACTCCCACAAGCCCCAACACCGAGGTCGTCGCGACGCCGACGGGCGATCAAAACAACACGACGCAGCTCGTGTTCGAGTATCAGGGGCGCATTCCGGTCTGGACGCCGGTGGTCTCGCAGGCACAACCTCAAGTCGTTTTGGCGGCTGACATCACGATCGGCGCAACGACTTGGCGCAAGGGCATTACGATCCAGTATGCGGCGCTGGGATCGACCCAGTACACCGTGACCATCATCTCGGGCGAGATCGTGGACGATCGTGGGCTCTACTTGCTCCAGGGCGTGACGCTCGGCATCTTCCCGATCGGTTTGGATGTCAAGGCAGCGCCATCCGCGACCGCACGGACCGAGGAATATCCGCGCGCGGCCTTCACGGCGCTGCCGACGGTGAACACCCCGACCAGCCCGAACAGCAACGTGGTGACGACGCCGAGCGGCGACACCAACAACACGACCTACGTCTCATTCCAGTACCAGGGACGAATTCCGGTCTGGACGCCGATCGTCTCGCAGTCCCAGATCACTGCGGTCCTCGCCGCTGATATCACGATCGGCGCGACGACGTGGAAGGCGGGCATCACGGTGCAATATGCTGCGCTGGGCTCGGCCCAATATACGGTGACCATCATCAAGGGCGACATCATCGACGATCGTGCCCTCTATTCACTGGCGGGCACCTTGCTCGGCATCTTCCCGATCGGGTGATACGAGCATGGACGCGTCCGCGTCAGCGCAGTTCGAGCAGGTCGACTCCTCTGCGATTTACGAGACCAAGGTTGCCGGCTCGGTTGGCTGGGCCGGCTACCTTCTCGGCACGGGCTCGTCTCTGCCACCGTTCATCAATTACGACGACTCGCTGAAGAAGTACGGTGGCAGTTATCTGTTTGCGACACAGCGGCCCGCCGATCTCGATCGGGATCCCGGCGGGTTCGCCGAGCGTGTCCGGGCCTATATCAGCAAGGCGACGCGCAATCGTGCTGTCGTCTGGCTCGCGTCTGCCAACCCGGTCGCGTTCGGCGACTTCGAGCGCTATGGCGTCTCCTTCATCAATCTGCCGCCGGTCTACCAGGTCTCGGGCAACCTGAACCTGTGGTTTGCCAGCAACGCCAAATTCTACATCCTCGATCAGAGCCGGATCGATATCGAGGGTGGGGCGCTGCGCCTGTCGGGCTCGGCGCTGAGCTCACCTCCGTTCATCGGCTTTTCGGGCAAGGGCGACAACCCGCTGGGCATTCGCCTTGCGCCGACCTCCAACAATCGCATCTACGCCTATGTGCCGTTCGGCGGCGCCAACACCGGTTGCGTAACCTTCGATGGGCTGCTCGATTCGAAGCAGGCGTTCGTCAGCCAGGGCTTGGAGCAGGGCATCCGCTACGTCATCAACAACAGCGCGACGACGTCGCTGCAAGCTGCGCAATATGCAGCCATGACGGTGGCGGCGTTGCCGTCGCAGCTTTCGATCGCAGGTGCCTTCGACCTCGGCGATCCGGCCAACCGCGTGATCGGCCGAGAGCAGCTCGAGCAGGGGTATCTGCGTTCGGGGTTCGCCATCAAGGGGGCGCCTGCGCTGACGAGCGAATTCCGCACGACCGGCGGGCGTGTCGTGCAACTGACGCCGGTCGGGGCTAGCAGCACGGACACGGCGCCGGCGCTCGGAGCAGGGGGCTTCGCCTTTGCGACCAGCGCCGCGAAGACGGCCGCGGTCGACACTGGCACGACCTATCTCAGCCTGGCCGGCCACTATGCGCTCGGCGCCGATGGCAGTTCGGCGGGGCAGCTTGCGAAACTGATGGGTGGACTATTCGGATCGGAGGCGCTCAGCTTCAAGGCGTACGACGCCAGCCAGCCCGCAGCGCAGAACGATCGTCTCAACGCCATTCCCTCGAAGCCCGGCTACGCGCCGGTGTTCCCATTCGAGACTGCGGATCTCAACCGTCCCGCGAGCGGTGCCGTTGCGCCGCGCCTGACCGACGTCCACCAGACCTCCTGGGTGACCATCGTCGCCGGGGGCGGGGCCGTCGACTATCTGGCCGAGCCCGAGGGCAGCGCGATCTATAGTACGGCCGCGGCCGGCGCTCCGAATGCGGAGATCCTGCAATCGGCACCGCCATTCATGCCGCTCGCCCAGGGCAGCGACAAGACGTTTCCGTTGGCGCCTTATGGAGCTGCTGCGAGCAGCGGCCTCGATGGCGCGACGCTCGTCCAGTTCGAAAGCCAGATCGTGGCTGCGACCCGCAAGTCGCTGATCTCGAGCTATGGCAGCAAGACGTGGTCGACGCGTGTGCAGGCGGCGCGGGCTCACGCGTTGCGCGGCACGCTGCCGGACGGCCCGAGCACCGATGGGACGACGCCGCAGGGCTTCATCATCGAGCGAGATCCGACGACGGGGGCCTATCTGAAGGTCAGCATGGCGCAGTCGATCGACCGCGACGGCAACACCCTGCCATTCGCGCTATCCGCTCCCTCCCAGGCGATGCAGGACGCCTTGCAGACCAACCAGCTCTTTCTGGTCGCCGTCAATCCGGAGCCGTTCGGCACAGGCGCCCAGTTCGCCAACACCGTCAATATTGCGGGCTGGACCATGACCGCGGCGGTCGGCGCCGGCGCCTCGGCCACCGCCTACCGCAACGTGATGATCATGAAGTTCTGCTCTGGCTCGTTGCTGGAGCGGGTCACGAATGCCAATCGCTGGACGTCCGCGGAGCAGTTCTCTTTGTTGCCCGGCACACCGCCGGTGACCGCTGCGCTGTCCTACACCGGCCTGTCGCAATGGCTACAGGACTACATCGCGGACGCCATCGCACGCTCGAAGGGAGCGTCCGGCCCATTCTACGAGAATTTCGCGCGCATCGCCCAGGACCCGAACTGGACCGGCGTCATCGTGCTCGCGGCCGACCTCGGCCAGCGCGACATGCCGCCGGAGATTGCGGGGCTTGCCGCCGGCATCGACTTCACCCGCTTCAACGCCCATCATTTCGGCTTCACCGTCAGCCGCGTCACGGTCGACGGCCGGAGCGGTCGGATCACGATGCCCCAGGGCAATTCGAGCCTGTTCGGGCTGATCGACTACGAAGATCCGCGCTATGCGATGAACATCTCCAACGGCGTTGCGCCTGACGTGCCGGTGGCGGTGCAGATGAGCGGCGAGTTCGATTTCACCGTGCTGCAGCTGCAGTCGTTGTTCGAGAACGCCAGGCTGACGCGGTTCGACAGCCACGTCCAGCTCTCGGTCGCGGCGCTGTTCGGCGCGCCGGTGTCGCGGCTGTACTCGCGCGGCAAGCCGCAGCCCTTCACGGGAATCGTGCTCAAGGGCAGCTATGTCGATCAGGGCGGCCGCGGCGCCTATGTCTTCGAGCAGAACACGACCAACGTGCTGACCAGCCCGTCGAACGTGCTGCCGGCCGTGGCCTTCGACCGGGTGCAGTTCAACACGATTGGCATCCAGGACCAGGGCGCCACGGTGGCGAGCAACTTCCTCGTCTGGGGGCAGCTCGATTTCACGGCGCTTCAGAGCACCATCGGAGAGACGCTCGACCTGCTGTCGTTCGGCAGTCCGCCGGATACGCCCGAGGAGGCGCTCGGTGTCGGGCTCGCCTTCTCCGGCCTCGTCATCGGCATGACCTATCCGCAGGCGACGCCCGGAGCCAAGAGGTTTGGGGTCGCGACCGGCAACCTGGCCTGGAATCTCAACGGCTCGACGATGCGCGACACCAGCCTGTTCCGCGGCTTCGCGCTGCAACTGAAGAGCTTCGTCAACGCGACCGGTGATCAGAAGCCGTCCGATCTCGGCTTCCTGCCGGTGACGTCGCAGCTCAACCTCACCGAACTCGAGGGGCCCTGGTTCGGCGTCGTCTACGACATCACGCTGGGCGGTCCGGGGGCGCTCGCCTCTGGCGTCGGCTTCCAGTCGCAGCTGCTCGCGGCATGGTCACCGGTCACCACCGGGTCGGATGCGCAGCACGCGGTCTTCATCGGCATGAGCCTGCCGGGCGCGGCGCCCGGCGCCAGCCTGTTCAGCATCCAGGGCGTCATCAAGGTTGCGGTCGGTGCGATCTCGATCCTGCGCCAGCCGGTCCCGACCGCAAAAGGGCGCATGCTGGCCGAGGACGGTCCGAAGTGGTTCTACTGCCTGCGGATCGACGATATCGCCATCAAGATATTCGGCATCGCCAAGCTGCCGCCGTCCGCCAACATCCAGTTCTTCCTGTTCGGCGATCCCGACAACACCGGCAGCCTCGGCTGGTACGCCGCCTATGTCGCCGACGACAATCCGGGCTGCGAGCAGTCGCTCGCATTCGCCGCACGCAAGCCCGAGCTACAGGAGCCGTCATCATGACGCGGATCCTGTTCTGGAATATCGAAAACTTCTCGGTCAACAAGATCTTTTCGGCCTCGATCAAGCGCCAACGCGGGCATGGCGGTCTCAACGACATGCAGAGCGCGATCCAGCGCCGCGCGGTGATCAATGCCGTGCTGGCGGCCGTGCAGCCGGACATCATCGTCATCATCGAGGTGAGCTCGGGCGACAATGCGCCCAACGCGCTGGCGAGCCAGACCGGCGGCATCAATGCGCTCGCCATGGTGCAGTTCGGGCTCAACAACCCCGCCACGATGGTGGCGGGCGGATGGAACGCCGTGCCGCCGCTCTACACCGGGGTCGGCGGGCGCTCAGAGACGGTTGGCATTCTCTATCGCCGCACCAACACCGCTGGCACCCTCAACCGCTACTTCACCGGGCCCAACATCTGGACCGGCGGGCATGGCGGCGTGTCGGTGCCGCCGGGCGGCGGCGTCGCCACGCCGTACAATGGCATGGTGGTGCCCCTCGGTGCCGTCAACGTCAATGGAATGCTGGTGCCTCCGGGCCTGGGCGGAGTGCGCCAGATCCCTGCGGGTGCCCAGCACAATGGCGGCCTCAACGAGGACGTCGTCGCGGCGCGGATCGCCTTCACGACCACGCTCGGCGCTCCTGTTGCCTTTGCCGGGCTGCGCGAGCCGTTCATGGCGACGTTCACCGAGGCCAATAATCTCGGCGTCGTGCAGCGAGACCTCACCATCTTCGGCATCCATTCCCCGCCGAACAATCCGGCGGCGGCGAACTACATCACCACGCTGTCGACGATCAACGACGTCGTCGGCGCTCTGGGCGTGAACGAGACGCGGGTGATCGGCGGCGATTTCAACGTCAACCTGTTCGCCGTCAATGGTACCGCCTCGGGCCTCTATAATCCGCTCACCGGCGGTCCCGGTGCCTACACGCTGCTCGTCAGTCCGACGGCGGTGGGCGTTCCTGTCAATCTCGACCAGTACAAGGGTTATTTCTCCACCCATATTCGCGGCAAGGACAAGACGGCGGCGTCCAAGTTCCTCTGGTCCAACGGCGGCGGGCCGGGACAGAGCTTCTATCCCGGCTACGGCTATGTCGGCTCGAACTTCGTCGCCGCGCCGTTCTACTCGATCGACAACGTCCTGGTCTGGCCGCACAACGGCATGCACAACTATCAGACCACGATCATGAACACGGTGACCGGCACGCCGATGAACGGGGTCATGGCGCCGCCGGACAATCCTCCCCCCGGTGCGATCGCTTTGGCCAACCAGTTCACCGCGCCGCCGATGGGGTGGCCGGGCGCACCGACGGCGGCGAACTATCCGGGGATCGGCGGTGCCGGAAATCTGACCGGCTGGAGCAACTACGGACGCGTTCGCAACACCAGCGATCACTTCGGCATCTCTGCCGACATCTGAGGGAGCGCCGGCTGATGAGCGCTATCGACAATCTCCGCGCCGCTGTCGAAGCCGCCGCCGGCGACACCGCCTTCGCGCTCGATGCCGCCTTCCTGACGGCGGGCCTCGCCGATCCCGCCGTGAAGGTCCCCGCCGACTACGACGCCTGGCTGAGCCAGGCCTTCTTCCTCAAGGCCGCGGCCGACTTCAAGGTGACGGTGGCAAAATCCGATGTCGGGCCCGTCGAAGGGACGGCGTTCACGGTGCAGTCGGCGACGATCCCGTTCATCGGCGCCTCGGCTCCGCTGGCCGCGAAGGCCACGCTTGTCTTCACCGTGGACGGAGACCAACTGATCGTGCAGGCCGAGGCGACGCCATCGAACTGGACCTGGACCAGCAGCTTCGCCTTCATGGGCGGCTTCCCGTTCAATCAGTTCGGCACCCTGAAGAACGTCAGCTTCGTGTTCTCGACGGCGACCGGCACCTACCCGTATGGTGACTCCGCAGGGCGTGCCGTGAGCGGCGGCGCGGTGCAGAATTTCGTTGCCAAGGTCGCTCTGCCGGATGTCGCCAAGCCGTTCCTGCTGCTGTTTCCAGGCCTCACCGCGCCGACCGGCGATCTGCTGCTGAGCGGCGCGCTCAACATGGGCATCTTCAACGGCGAGACCGTGCTGTTCCCGCCGGGGCAGCTGCGGGCCGCGATCCAGGACGGCACGTTCAAGCTCGCGTCGCAGTTCACGGTCAGGGATCCGAGCCTCGCTCTGACCATTCCCGCGCCCGATGGCGCCGATGAGGTCGACGGCGTGCTGGTGCTGGCCGATCCCGCCGATCCGGATGCCGGAGATCAGGCGCCGACGCTCGCGATCTCCTCGCAGTTCGACGTCGGCAGCACCGGCTCCTATCAGCTCGACGTCGAGATCACACCCGGCGCCGATGCCAACTATTCGGTGGCACTTGCCGTCGTCGAAGGCGGCGCGCCGCTGACGCCGGCCACGGTGATCGAGGTGATGGGCGGCAATGGCGGCTATCTTGCCGCGACTCCGGACGTGCTGCAGCAGTTCCTCGCCTTTGTCGGTCTCAACGGCTTCTCGATCGCCGGCACGCTCGGCCGCTCGCCGACGATCACGGCGGTCTCGATCGAGATCGGCAGCTCGAAGGATACGAGCTGGCAGATCCTGCCGCCGACTGGGGTGCTCGACTTCAAGATCACGAGCTTCGCGCTGCAATGGTCGATGGCCTATCCGTTCGACGGCACCAAGCGGCAGCAGACCTACGACTTCACGACCGAGTTCGTACTGGCGCCGAGCGTCTTCAAGGGGCCGGACGGCGAGGGTGACGGTGTGTTCACCGTCCAGTTCACCTCCGCGAAGCAGTTCTTCGCGTCCTTCGCCGGCACCGCCAAGCTGAGCGACTTCCTGACGGCACTGTCCGGCGGTGCGGTCGTGCTCGACGTCGAGAATGTCGGCGATTTCGAGCTTGGCGACATCGCGGTCGCGGTCGACTACGGCGCGCAGAGCTTTCAGTTCGACGCCGGCTTCAGCCTCACGCTCAATCTGCTCAAGATCAACAACCAGCCGATCCTTGCCGTGCGAGAGGGGACGGTCTCGATCGCGGCGCAGACTCCGACGCAGACGCCAGACGGGGGCAATGCGACGACGCTGCTGCGGGCGGCGCCGCTGCCGATGCTGCGGACCTCGCGAGGGGGCGCGCTGCAAGCCGCCTCGCAGACGCAATGGAAGTCGAGCGTCGGAGGCTTCCTCGATGTCGGCCCGTTGCACACCAAGGTCAGCGTGACCTATGACGGGTTCGAAACGCCGAAGCGGTGGGACCTCGCCGCCTCGCTGGAGGAACCGCTCGAGGTCTCGGACCTGATCAACCAGTTCTTTTCGCCCGGCAGCGCCTACGGTTTCCCGAGCTTCCTGCCCGGCGACCTCATCATCTCCGAATTCGCAATCACCGCGACCATTCCGGCCGAGCAGGGCGAGCTGAAGACGAGCTACGACATCACCGTCGGCTTCAGCTGGACGTTCGCCTTCGGCGATCAGACCGTCGGCATCGATCCGGCGCGGCTCGGCGTCAGCTATGACGGCCAGAAGCCGGCCCAGCAGCAGTTCTCCGGCTTCGCGCAAGGCACCTGGATCTACTCGGCGATCAACCTCAAGCTCACGATGGGCTATGAGTTCGAGACGACGGAGGCGGGCTCCAACAACATTCTGTTCGTCGAGTGGGAGGGTTTTCGAGCGGATTGGGAGAGCGGCAAGGAGCTGGTCACGTTCAGCCTCAAGGGCTGGAGCATCGGCTCGCTGGTGCAGGCGCTGGTGCGTACGCTCGGCAATCCTTACTTCACGCTGGATTCGCCATGGGACCTGCTCAACCAGATCTCGCTCGATGCGCTGCGTGTCAACGTCTCGCTCAAGAGCGGCGAGAGCTTCTCGCAGCGCCTGTCGGCCAGCTACGAGCTGTCGAGCCCGATCAATCTCGGCTTCATCAGCATCACCGCGCTGACCTTCCGTCGCGGCACCGACGGCAAGGTGACGCTCGCCATCGAGGGCTCGAGCCCGCTCGTCGCGGATGATCCGGCGTTCAAGAATCTGCTCGATCCGGCCAAGGGGCAGGATGTGCAGAACCTGCCGTCGGTGCCCGGCCGGGGCGAGGACTGGTTCAAGCTGTTCCTGCTGGTGCTTGGGCAGCGCATCGGCATCACCGGCCATTCCAGCTTCAACAGCACCAAGGAGGTGATCTGCGCACTGCAGTCTGTCCCCAGCACGACGGGCAAGATGAATCCGGTCGATCCCAATGCGGACGACGGCGGGACGCCCGGACTGCCCTATTACGACCAGTCCAACAACTGGCTGATTGCCGGGCATCTCGGTTTGATGAAGGTGGCCGGCGCCTGGTCGATCGATGCCATGCTGGTGTTCAATGACCCGAATCTCTACGGCCTGCGGCTGGCACTCGCCGGCGAGAAGATGGGCGGGCTCGCCAACCTCGTCGTCGACATTCTCTACAAGAAGATCACCGACGACATCGGCGTCTACCAGATCGACTTCACCTTCCCGGACATCATCCGCAACCTCAATTTCGGCGCGGTGTCGATCACGCTGCCGCAGCTCGGGATCAAGGTCTACACCAACGGCGATTTCTTCATCGACATCGGCTTCCCGTACAATCTCGATTTCCGCCGCTCCTTCTCGATCTCGGTGATCGTGTACGGCGTGCCGGTGCTGGGCGCCGGTGGCTTCTACATCGGCAAGCTCTCCAACGCGACCTCGACCAAGATCCCGAAGACCAACCTCGGCACTTTCGATCCGGTCATCGAGTTCGGTATCGGGTTGCAGCTCGGCCTGGGCTACAATTTCGAGAAGGGGCCGCTGAAGGCGGGCTTTGCGCTCACCGTCTTCGGCATCGTCGAAGGTGTCGTGGCGCCGTGGCATCCCTATGACCCCGCGCGCACGCTGGCATCGCGCGCCAGCAGCGGTGCGCTGCAGAGCGACTATTATTTCAAGCTGTCGGGAACGGTCGGCATCATCGGCCTGCTGTATGGCAGCGTCGACTTCGCGATCATTTCAGCCTCGGTCAATGTCAAGATCGTGCTGTCGATCCAGCTCACCTATGAGAGCTATCGCGAGATTCCGGTGGTCGCCAACGCGAGCGTGACGATCAGCCTCAAGGTCAAGATCAATCTGGGCCTGTTCTCGATCTCCATCAGCCTGTCGTTCTCGGCCCAGGTGTCTGCGACCTTCGTGATCGGACAGACCAGCACGGCGCCATGGGAGGTTCAGGGGGCACGCGCCGACGCGCTGCTGATGCAGCGGGCTCACGCGCGCGGACCGGACGCGGCCATGCGGCTGGCGCGCAGCTTGAAGCCGCGACCGAAGCGGCTCGGGCCCGCTACCGCTCGCCGGATGGGCCTTGCCGCCGCAGATGGCAACAAGCCGAAGCTGTCGCTGATGGCGGGCGCGCAGTACACCGTGCTTGCTCCGGAGGCAGCCACCGACGCAGCCTCGAACCAGGGGGCATTTGTGCTCCTGCTCGCAATGGACGCGCCGGATGCCGCGGCGAGCGTGCCGTCCGCCACCAAGACGTCCTTCGACGTGCTGGCCGAGGTCTACTTCCCCTGGATCATCGACGCACTGGGGAACGAGAGCGGGGATGCGGCCGAGCTCGCCGAGACGCTGACCATGTCGGTGACGCTCACCCAGCTCGAGGCCTATGTCGCGCGTCTCGCCGACACGGCCGATCCGTTCCTGTCGATCAAGGGCCTGCTGCAGTTCCTGGCCGACGGATTCACGCTCGACATCTTCAATCCGGCGACGGCGCAATCGTCGGGGCTGAAGACCAAGCTCGATGCCGGTTCGGTGCTGTTTCCGGTGTTCGACGGATTGAAGCTGCAGGTCCCCGGCATGTCCGGTGGCGAGACCTCGCCGATCGCGTTCGAGACCTACACCACGGCCACGCCCGGCTACGCGACGGCGGTCAGCAAGATATTCGCGCAGGTCGCCGCGAACATCGAGGCCCAGAACAAGGAAACGCGCCGGCTTGCCGCGGAGACCGATACGAGCTCGGCGGAGTCGATGGCGGCCCTGGTGTTCGTCGATACCTTCACGCTGATCGCGCGCCAACTGCTCCAGGCCGCGGCCGACGCGCTGCAGAGCTATGCCTATCCGCTGACCCCGACGAGCAGCATCGGTGCCATTCTCGATGAGCTCAACGGGATCGCCGGCAATGCCTTGACGATTGCGGATATCGTACAGCCCAACGTCGACCATGCCTTGGGGGCCGGGCTGTCGCTGCATATCGACGGCCTCGAATATGTGGTGCAGAGCGGGGACACCCTGCAAGGCATCGCCGGCCGCTATTCCGATGCGGCGTTGCCGCCGCGCTGGACCACGACGCCAGACCGCCTGATCGTGGCCAACCGGTCCCGCCACATGCTGCAGGGCGGCGTCGTCCTGCTGCTCACCAACAGCCGTGGCCAGGAGCAGATCTGTGTGACGCGGCAGGGCGACAGCTTCGACGACATCGCGCTGCAGCTCGGCGCGATCTCGATCGATGCGCTCGCTGCACAGAGCGTGCTCTACGGCGTCGCCGGCCTGCTGCAGCCGACCTTGCCGCTCGCGATCTGGCCGATCGCCTTCAGGACCGCAGGGACCTCCGGCCCGTCATCCGATACCTTGTCGACGGTCGCGAGCCTGTTCCAGACCACTGCGGTTGCGGTGGCGGACGCCAATCGCGGCGTCGCCGGCCTGTTCTCGGTGCAGGCGGAGCGCGGCCTGCTCACGGTCGGCAGTCTTCAGGCCCTGTCGGTCGGCGCGTTGTGGTCGGCCATCGCGGCCACGGGCCAGGTCGGGCAGACCGCCGGCATGGTCTCGCGCTTCCTGGTCTATGGATTGCGGCTGCCGGTCCGGGACGGACTGACCCTGTCGCCTGCGTTCCTCTATCCGAGGACGCAATCGGGCTACGGCGTCTATCAGCTCACGGGCCAGCAATTCCCGACGCCCAGTTCTGCCACGAGCTACAAGGTCGGCTTCGCACGCGAGACTCAGAGCCACGGCGTCCCGCTCGATTTCATCTTGCTGAACGACACCACCGACCTCAGCATGGACGTCGATCTGAGTCAGGCCTATGCCGCGCTGAACGTCGTCGTCAGCTGGGCCAGGGCGCCGGGCAATTTCGTCCCGAGCCCGACGTTTGCGGCGCTGCCGCTCGCCGAGCGTCAGCCGCGGCCGTTTACCGCCAGCGGCTACGCGCGCTGGTCGAGCGGATCCGTCGCGAGCCTGTTGGCTCTGACGAACCGCAGCGGCGTGGCCGCGGCGGCCGATGCCGGCGCGCAGGTGCAGCCGACGCTATGGAGCCTGCCGCCGGCGCAGACCAATCTGGTCGCCACGCGGGAGCAGTCGATCCGCGCTGTCATGCCGGATCTCCGCTCGACCTTTGCGCTGCTGCCGAAGTTCCAGCCGCAGACCGGGCGCAGCAATCCCGCGACCGGACGCACAGACTATGCGGACCTGGGGCGCTGGGCCTGGTGCACGCGGCTCGATATTGAGATCAAGCGTCTGCCGGACGCGGCGGCGCTGGCTGCTCAGGGCACCGGCGCAGGCGATCTGCCGAGCGGTCCGGCATCGGCGCCGTCGCTGCCGTTCGTCTATGAGCTCGTCGGACCCAGCTCGGAGGACGCGGTGCGGCTGCAGCGCATCCTGACCGCCATGGATGCGCTGGGCGAAGGCATCGCCTCCGCCGTCTTCCTGCTCTACAACCAGTCCGGACCCGGCGCGCCGATGCTGGTGACGCCTGCGGACGCCGACTTCCTCGCCTTTATCACCCAGACCAACCTGTCGACCGAGACCAATCCTGCGGCGGCGCTGCGCCTGATGCTGAGCGCCGAGGACGCTCCGCCGCGCGGCATTGCCAATTCGCCGGCGCAGTTCATCCGCCTGATGTGGGAGCTCAGCACGGTCCGCAGCGGCGGCTACTATCTCTACTACGAGAACGTCGAAAGCGAGGAAGGCCTGCCGGCGGCCGTCTTCGATTCCTCCGGCTCTGGCATTGTGACAATGGTCGTGACGTTCGCGGCGCAGGGCAGCGAGTCCTTCGGCACCACGCTTCCCGACTTCGTCAACGCCTTCGTGACGACCGACGCTGTCGATCCGCAGAGCGATCTGGTACAGACAGTGTCGCTCGCCTCGACCGCCCAGACGGCACCGGTTGCGGCGGGAGCATCGCTCGATGCGCTCGCGGCGATCTACGGCCCCGGGCCCGGGCGGATCGCCGAGGTCAACGCGACCAAGCCGCTCGCCGCGGGCGCGCTGGTGCCGATCGTGGGCGCGGTGCGCCAACTGACCGACGCGGATCTGGTTCGCGGCACCGGGGGGGCCATCGACGCGCAGGCCACGCTCGACAAGCTCGCCAAACTGTTCTCAGCCGGTGCAGTCCATCCTATCACCGGCCAGGACATCGCCGCCTTCAATCCACAAGTCGCTGTTGCGCTGGCCGCCGTGTTCTACATCCCGCCGCTGGCCTATCAGGTCAGTTCCTCGGCCGCGCCCGGGATGAGCTTTGCCAGCATGGCCTCCTATTACGGGTTGGATGTCGACCTGATCGCCCGTGGCGCCAGCGCAGCGCCCGGGCTGTTCCCGGTCAATGCCGTGCTCGATCTCGATCCGCAGCTGTTCTCCCTGCGCGACCAGTTGCCACCGCAGAACATCGGGTTCTCGTTGACGCGCGACAATCTCGGCCTGCCGCCGGACGATCCAGCGGCGCCGGACTTTGCCAAGAAGACGATGTATCAGCTCTACACCTCGCTGGCCGCGGGGCTCGCGGGCAACGTCTTCTACAAGGCTACTCCGCTGGGCATGCCGTTCGGTCCCCAGGACCATGACGACGATGAGTCCAGTGCGTTCGAGAGCCATGCGCGCTCGGCGCGGACGCGCGGCGACCGCCTGGCGCAGGTTGCGATCGCTCATCTCGACTATCGCCAGTCGATCGGCATTGGTGCGCAGTTCGCGCTGGTCAACGCCGCGCCGGACCCGTCTGATCCGGATCTGCCGCCGAAGGCGGCCAATCCCTATCTCGGCGTCGGCACCATGGCGCAGGTCGCGCTGCAATGGCGCGACATCTTCGGCAACACCACGGTGACACCGTTCGAGGCGCCGCCGCAAGGGTACCGCGGCGCGCTCAACGGGGCTGCGGTGTCGATGCTGTACCGCGATGAGCTGATCGGGCTGGGGTCCTGGATCAATACCAATGCCAGCTACAGCTATGACGCGGCGGGCGGTGCCGCGTTCAAGCTTGCATTGTCCCTCAACGCCGCCGCCTATGCCGGGCCGGACGGTGCGGCGCGGGCCGCCGACGATCTCTCGCTCTACACCCGGATCTACTATCAGCTGCATCAGGATTATTCCGCCGATGTCGCCGTTCCCGTGCCGGGTGTCTCCGGTAACGCGGTGGCGATGCGGCTGTCGAATTCGCTGATGGCAAAGCCCGATGTGGATCTTGGCGATGCGCAGGCGGACATCATTCGCGGCTATGTGCGCGCGTGCGTGCTGTATCTGAAGCTCGTGACGCGCGGCCAGGCGCCCGCAGCTCCGGCTGTGACCTTGTCGCTTCCGGTCGACGTCAACGCGATCGCCGCCGGCAACATCCTCGAGCTCGATGTCACGCTCACGTTCAGCCGCAATCTGCTGCTGGTCGATCCGGCGGTGGCGACGTTGCAGGGCGGCACCGGCGTGGCCGCGGCGATCCTGCCGCGCGCCGACGGCGACGACAATGTATCCTACACGGAGTTCAGCAAGGTCGTCGAAACGGTCTTCGTCACCGCCGACTGGTATCTCAAGGTCGGGCAGGGCCTGTCCCGCGACGGCGAGGATGCGGCCGACGGCGCTCAGCAGCTCTGGGCCGTCCGCTTCGGCAAGGCGGCCGGGCAGGGCATCCATTTCAAGCTGGGCACGTCACCGAGCTATTTCGCGCCGAAGCCGATCGCCAAGGCGCTTGCCAGCGGCGATGCGACGATCACGCGCTATGACAGCGGCGACACCGACACGCTGCATCTCGACGGTGTCGATCTGAACCAGTGGTTCCAGAGCGCGCTGGATGCCATCGATCAGTTCCTGTCGGCCGACTACGCGCCGCACGCGTTCATCCTCGACCGGATCGACGGCGTGACCGATCCGCTCAAGGACGGTTCGCTGGGAAGCGTGCTGTCGACCAAGGAATCGCTGGCCGATACGATCAGCCTGAAGACGCTGCCGGTGCTGTCGACCAGCGCGGGCGATCCTTCAACCGGATTCGCGGCCAGCGAGAAGCTGCGCCAGCAGCTGCTCAATCAGCTTGGCGCAGCCTATCGGGCCGGTGCGGCCGTCGTGTTCGGATTGACCGAGGTGACCGGCGGAGGCGATAGCAACCCGGCCGGTCCGCCGAACCTCTACGGTCAGCCGGGCGGCAGCATCAAGGGCGCCGCGGACAATCAGAATTTCACGCTGACGTCGACGCGCATCCCGCTCGGCGAAGTCTACGATCCCGCCAGCAAGACCTGGTACGATCCGCGGCTGGCCTTCGTATTTGCCACCAAGAACGTCGTCGACCAGGCCTATGTGCCGCTCGAGCTCACGCTCTCGCTCACTCATCTCGAATTCGAGCGGCGCACCGTCCCCGGAATCGACGGCTATGTCGATTCGCGATGGCTCGCCTTCGTCAACGGGCCGTTCAGCTATCCGCTGGGGACGCAGGTCACCAACATTCCCGTGGTCAACCGCGATCTGCCGACGCCGCCGACGGTCTCCGCGCAGCAGGCGCGGCAGCTCACCGGCGAGGGCACGACCGATCCATCGAAGCTGAATGCCTGGGGTTATTTGTTCGACTACCTCTATCAGCAGGCGGCAGCCGACGCAGTGTCCTGCACGATGGAGTTCAACCGGCCGACCGAGCCGACGCTGCGCGGCTCGGCCAGGTTGAGCGGCGAGCCCGACCTGTTCACCGCGCTCGCGCAATTCGTCACCAACTATCCGGCGATCCTGCGCGACCTCAACCAGTATCTGGTCGGCATCGATGGCGCCGAGCCGGATCCGGCCACGCTGGCTGCCGCGCGCAAGGCGACCGCCGCCTTTGCGCTGGAGACCAGGCAGATCGCGGATGCCTATGCGCGGGAGACGGTCGGGCCTGCAAGGCTGGCGGTCGCACCGGCGCATGTGATCGTGAAGTTTCTGTCGACGCTCGACAGCACCAGCGACGGGCACGCGCGCACCAATCTCGTCAACATCACCATCGATGGAACGGCGGCGAGCTGGAATGCAGCGGCCAACACGATCTCGAACGGCACGACCACGCTTCCGGCGCCCGCGATCGCGATTGCACCCGAGCTCTATACGCCTCAGGCCGTGCCTCCGGCAGAGCTGCCCGTCGGCGTGCAGATCGCCTACGTCTATGCGCGTCAGGTCGACGGCAAGACGGTTTATCTCGGCGAAGAGGAGGCACGTGGGTTGCCGGCCCGAACCGTTTCGATCGCTCCGCTCGACGTGCTGCTATACCAGAGCGGCTGGGCGTCGGTGTTCGTGCAGCGCAATCTCGCGCTGTTCCCGCTGGCAGATCTCAAGACCACCAGCACCAACCCGGCGTTCCTGTTCCAGACGCCGGAGGTGCGGTTCGCGTCCACAGTGGTTCCGCAGCTGAACTACACGGCGTTCTCGCTCGACGCGATGTCGGGGGCGACCGGTGACCTCGACGCGCGCCTGACGACGTTCTTCGCGGGGCTCTATGCCGGCGGCAATGGCGGCACCAGCGACGAGGTCGCGATGCAGGGCATGTACAGCTACGAGATCGTGGCCGGCCAGCCGGCGATCCCGCGCGTACGGCTGCCGATCAACCTGCTGACGCCGACCCCGTCAGCGGTCGATCCGGGCGTGAAGCCGCCCTTCGTGGCCCCGTTCGCGCAGATGATCGATACGTGGCGGGCGACGACGAAGCCAACGACGTCGGGCCGTGCCCGCGTCGAGATCGAGCTGAAGGTCTTCGGTGGCGTCGGCGATGCGACGCAGCCGTTGATCCAGGTCGGCCGGCTCACTCACGAGGTCACAACCGCTTGAGGCCGTGTCGGTCCCGGCATCGCAACTGCGGCCGCCGTGGGAGGTCATCTGGACAGGCCCAGCCCGCAGAGTCGGATCGCACCGGCTCAGGGCGCCGGAGTTGGGCTGGTCAAAGGCTCTGGCGCGCTCGGAGGGATTCGAACTGAGGCGCTAACATGTTGCTTGAGTTAGATTATTTAGCAGCAATTTTATTCAAGGGCTAACTTGGTGGACAGCTCGTTGATCTCACGGCTATCAACAGCTTCTTGCCCCAGGCAATCGCGCTGAGACCGATCAGGCGGGCGTTCTTCGCAACCAAGGGCCGTTCGCAGCCAACGCAGAAGCAGCTGTAGGCCAGACCGGATGGCATATCCTCGATGTGCAACAGGGTACTATCGGCTGATGCGGCGACCAAAGCGCTGCCATCCTTGGCGTAATCGAAACGTTGGTCGAGCCGTACGGTTGTCAGGTTGCGCAACCTGGCGGGGCTAATGCTCGAGGCGACTCCCTAAAGCTTTGCCCCTTACCGCGAACAGCTTAAGATTGTTGAGGAGTGTGAGGATTCGGATCGGGCATGGCGAATCAACCGCGCATCAAAAGCCTGGCGATCAGGAGGTTTCGGGGCATCGAGATTCTGGATTGGCGTCCAAGTGCCGGTATCAATGTTCTGCTTGGTGGCGGGGATTCTGGCAAGAGCACGGTCCTTCACGCCATTGCCCTGCTTTTCAGTCCGACCAACGCGGTCCAGGTGTTCGAGACCGATTATTTTAATCGATCGACCGACGATGGGTTCTCCATCGAAGCCGTAGTGGACATCCCGCCTGAGGTGGGGATTGCAGACTTTTCTTCGCTCTGGCCGTGGGAATGGGACGGCAGCGCTGCGGTCCTGCCCGACCCGGAGGTGGAGAAGGAGCCAAATCACCCGGTCTTTCGATTCCGCGTCCGCGGGACTGAAGACCTCGAATTGGTGTGGGAGCTGGTGCAGCCGAATGCGGAAATTGCCGCCTTTTCCACCGGTTTGCGCCGCCGGATCGGTGTGCTGCGCCTGGCGAACGATGACCGGAACGATCGCGATCTTAGGCTGGTCACGGGTTCTGCCCTTGATCGATTGCTGTCCAAGGGGAATCTCAAATCGCGGCTCAACAAACAGGTCGCCGAAACCGATCTTTCGGCCGCGCTGCTCAAGGAAGAAACGAAGGTTCTCGAGGATCTGGGGTCCATGTTTGAAAAGGCCGGGCTGCCGCACGACCTCGAGCTCGGGCTGACCAGCAGCCAAGGACTTTCGATTGGAGCGCTCATCGGACTTCTGGCAGACAGGGCCGGGGTAAAGCTGCCCCTGGCCAGTTGGGGCGCTGGTACCCGACGTATGTCCGCATTGGAGGTGGCGGGCGTTACGGAAGCGTCATCACGGCTGACAGTTATCGACGAGATCGAACGCGGGCTGGAGCCTTATCGGCTTCGGCAACTCCTTGCCAAACTGGTCAAGGATGACGGTCAATGTTTCGTCACGACCCACAGCCCTGTCGCGATCAAGGCGGCAACCAAGGCCGCACTCTGGTTCATCGATGCAAAAGGAGCGATCGGCGCGCTGCCAGCTATTGCCATTGCTCAGCAGCAAGCGCGTGATCCCGAGACGTTCCTCGCGAAGCTGCCTGTCATAGCAGAGGGGGTGACAGAGGTTGGCTTCTTGCGGTTCCTGCTGCGGAATGCTTTCGTCGCCGCGCCTGAAGATCATGGCATTCGTCTATGCGACGGCGGTGGCAACGAATCCATGCTTGGCTTGTTGGTGGCGCTGCGGGACGCGGGACTCATGCTGGGGGCCTTCTGCGACAATGAGGGCAAGTCGACCGGCCGATGGAAAAGCGTGAGCAAGGCACTTGGGCCGAGGTGCTTCCAGTGGCACAACGGTTGTCTTGAAGCGAATGTCATCGCACACGTGGACGACGCTACATTGTTCTCGCTTGCCCGCGATTCCGAAGGAGCCTCAGGTGAGAGGTTGCGGACTTTGGCGGATCGCCTCGGTTTACAAGCTAAAGATGAAGCCAGCATCCTAGCGGCGTGCGGCCCGCCTGAGGAGTGCTTCGCGAAGCTTCGCTCCCTCATCGTTGCCGCCGCGACCGGCAGCAAGGAAGGGGCGCCGGACGTCGACACGGCAAAGGATTGGGCCAAACACAGCCGGCGCTGGTTCAAATCTGAAGAGGGCGGCTACGAGCTGGGCCTGAAAATGGTGGAACTGAGCGTCTGGCCAAAACTTGAGCCGGAGCTGCTCCCGTTCGTCAACGCGCTACGTGCCGCGCTTGGACAGCCTGCGCTGGCTCCGGGGCAGCTCAAGCTGTGAGCGACGCGACCGTCGCTGAGCTGCTGCGATCCGACTTACCACTGGTGACCGTGGAGGCCGCTGCAGGGTGCGGCAAAACCCACCAGGCAGCCCAGTTTGCGACTGATGCCGCCCCGCACATCGGCGTCGGGCGCATCCTGATCCTGACACATACGCATGCCGCTCGGTCTGTCTTTGCGCAGCGGACGAAAACAGTATCTGGCAGGGTCGCGATCAGGACGATCGACAGCTTTCTGACTGAGATCGCAAGCATCTATCATCGAGCCATCGACCTTCCCGCTGACGTCGGAACGTGGGCGCGCGAAAACAATCGATACGACGAGGTGGCCAGCCGGTCTCGTCGCCTTCTGGAAGGCTCCTCCCTGGTCGCCGAAGCGGCAGCGCAGCGGTATCCTGTCATTCTCTGTGATGAACATCAGGATGCGAGCTCGGATCAGCACCAGGCGATTATGGCGATACACAAAGCGGGGGCTCGCCTGCGCGTCTTCGGCGATCCGATGCAGGTCATTTTTGGCGGCAACGATGCAGGTATCCGAGCAACGCTCGGACGTTGGGAGGATCTCAAAGGCAGTGGCGCATCGGGAGAGCTCCTCACGCCCCACCGTTGGTCGAGCTCATCCGAACTTGGAGCGTGGATCTTGGCGGCACGCAAGGCGCTGAAGGATGGTGGGAGGGTTGATTTGACGGGGCGATTGCCAAAGGGGCTGTCGGTTCATTTCGCCGAGAACTGCGCGCGCGTTCCACACAAGTCGTTCAGCATGACAAGCGCGCACAGGAGGCCGATTGACGATCTCCGGCGCCGCAGCGGTCAACTGCTCGTCTTGACCGAAAGCAACGATCGAGTGGGGCATCTCAACGCATTTTTTGATCGCTCGATGAGAATTTGGGAAGGGCACAGGCGCGAAAACCTGGCTCGCCTTATCACAAGCATTCGACAGAGTGCCGGTAACGTCGATGCAATCGTTGACGGATTTCTAGGGTTCGTAGAGGCGACAGGAAAGGGCTTTACTCTGCACTCCCACGGAGACCGGCTGAAGAAGGAGGTGAAGGAGCGCTGTTCGAAAGCAACGCGGGGCGTGATGCCGGGCCATCTCCAATCCGTGGCGAGGCTCTTGATCGCAGAGCCGGATCATTGCGGCGTCGCCCGTGCGCTTTCCTATTTGTTTGACGTGGTGGATCGAGGGGTAACCGGCTTCAGCGAGGTCGAATTAGACCTGAAGAGCGAGATCCGTGATGCCATTCGTCTTGGCCAGTTCCCGTCTGTCGACGCTGGGTTTGCGGAAATCACCCGGCGAAGGACTTTCTCGCATCCCCAACCCCCGCGTCGATGCTTGAGCACGATTCACAAGTCGAAGGGTCTCGAGTGTGATAACGCGCTGATGTTACTCTGTGATCGCGGCGCTTTCTCGAACACGCTGTACAAACGGCGATTGTTCTATGTGGGCATGAGCCGCGCCAAGAAAGAACTGACTCTTGTCCTTTCCAGGGATAATCCGTCGCCTCTGCTGAAGTTCTGAAGGATCTTGCTCGGCAAGGTCGCGGCAGCAGACTTCGCGTGCGGGGCATAATGAGGCCCGAATCTAATCCACCACCCGGTCTTTCATTTAGCGCCGGCGAGCTCTTGAACAGTGGCAAAGCGAGACTGGGGGATCTCCGGCATTGCCTTGCGGGCGATTGCCCGCAGGTCGCCGACCATGCCGACCGTGGGCTCGATCACGGACAGGTTCTGAGCCACGCGTTTGGCCCACTTCGGCGGCAATGAGCAGGCCGCGCTCAGCGGACAGACGGCTGGAAACCTGTTCCTCGACTAGCTCCCGGTCCTTGGCCAGCTGTTCCCGTTCAACTCGCAACGTCTCGGTGTTGAGCGGCACCTCGGCGTCTTCGCTGGCCAACTGCTCTTGAAAGCGTTGGCGCGCCTCGACGAGAAGGGCGCCGCGAGCGACCGGTCAGTCAAGTAAAGGAACGTAATATCTCGGTGCTTGGCAGATGATAGTCGCGTTGACACTCTGTAACAACTTTGAAATGATGAAGTCGGATATTGCCTTTACCCGTTGCTCTTCGACCCATTGCAGGTGCGACATGATTGTAAGTCGCCGAGCCTCCCTGAAACTTGCCGGTACCGCTCTGGTCGGTCTTGTGGCTCTGCCAGTGAGAGCAGGCGACCTCACCACAGACAAGATCCCGCCGCGCATTCCGCTCGACGAGTTCGTGAAGGATCACCAGCTCATTGACGCGCTTCGCCGCGGCGTACGGGCCATGAAGGCGCGGAAGCCGTCGGACCCGCTAAGCTGGTTCTTTCAGGCAGCCATCCATGGCGTCACGATCGAGCTGATTCAGAACGCCACCGCAGGCGATCCGAACCTGATCAATGTCGATCAGAAAAAATTCTGGAATCAATGCCCGCACTTCGGTCAGGCATCCGCAAATTTCCTGCCGTGGCACCGTGCCTATACCCACTATTTCGAACGCATTCTGCGAGCGCACACCGGGGAACCGCGGTTCGCGCTGCCGTATTGGGATTATTTTAGGCCCGAGAACTACAGGTTTCCACGGGAGTTCGGCGTCAGGAAACTTGACCAGCCGCTCGACGGGGACAGCACAAATCCACTCTACCACCAGGAACGCAACATCTACTTCACCGACTGGGAGCATTGGTCGGGAAACAATCTGCCCTATTCTCAGCTCACACCGGAGGCCGTCGATTGGTCGCCGGCGCGAGATGTCACCATCTTCTTTGGTCAGACTGAACGAGAAGGGCTCGCCGGCGGGATTGCGGACGAGGATGCGAGCACGCGCGGTCGCCTGGAGAGTTTTCCCCATGATCCGATCCACCGTCTTATTGGCGGCCTCATACCCCGTCCTCCTTTACCCAACCCCGCCGATCCCGCCAATCCGATTCCGCAGGAGCCGATCGCTGGCGGCATGGCGTTCCCTCCGACAGCCGGCTTCGATCCGATCTTCTGCGTGCATCATTCCAATCTGGACCGATTGTGGGCCGAGTGGTCGCTGATGCCTGGCAAGAGCTGGGGTCATTTTCCGCCGCAGGATTGGTTCGACGATCAACCCTGGCACTTCTACGACGTTGTTCTGGACAACGGTCAACTCAAAGCCGTTGAAGTTAGCCGATCGCGGAAGGAGTATTTCGATTATCGAACTCTCGGCATTTCCTTCAAATCGGAAGATTTGACCAAGACGCCGCTGCAACTGCCCGATCCAACTCCTGCTCCTCCGGCCGCTTTAGCGAGTCTGATGACGTCGCTTGCCAGGATCGATGGCTTCACGGCGGTCAATGGTCTTATGCCGGAGCGCTTTGCGGTGAACTCAGTCGCAGACCGGCTTCGCACGCCGTTTGCCGCGGCGCGAACCGCGGCGATTGCTGTCGGTCCGCCGAAGCGGTTCCTGATGCGGATCAATGGCATCGACTTGAACAACGTCGCATCGACCGGATTCGATGTGCATCTCGTGGGCGATACGTCCACTAAGCCGCAACGAAGTGATGCAAGCTTTCTCGGGTCGATCGCCCTTTTCCGGCATGACGGTCAGCAAGCGGTCGCCGCCGGCCCGCACGTAGGCCATGGGAAAAATATCCGCAAGGCCTCCGATACTTTCGACATCACCGGCGCGCTTGCCGCATCGGGGCAGGCGGATCCGTCGAAGCTCCACGTCGTGATTGTGCCGTACAGCCTGGCGGCTACCGTCAGCGATCAGAAGTCGATTGTCGAAACGAATGCACTGAGGTTCGACAGCATCGAATTCCTGGTGAGCGGTTGAGATTGCGGACCTATTAACAGACAGACATGCAACGCGCTCCAACGATCGTCCGCCAGGACCAGCTCGGGTAACGGATGCGCTCCCAATGTCATTCCTTTAAGAACTTCGTCGTGCCTTCGTAGATGTCGAGTTTCTGCTTGGTTCCGACGGTGACCCTAGCTGGGCTGAGAGACTCGATGGTTAATCCCTCGAACGACAGGGGCGAGGACCCCACGACCTTGATCAGCGCCTCGTCGGCCTGCAGCGTCGCGACCTCGATGGGCGCCTGATCAGGTGTCGGCGTAACAATCTGACCATAGGTGACCCCTGCCTTGGCGAGCTCAGCCACGACCCGCAACATGCGGAGCGAGCCAAGTCGGAGACGATCCAGATAATTTCTCTCGCGTACGTCGTTTGTCGGCAACAGAATGAAGACAAGCTTCGTGGTTGGCTTCAGCGTCTTCTTGATGGCACTGCCCAGCTTCGCAGGCTCAATGATTTCTGCGGCTCCGGGAAGAAAGCGGACCACAACCTGATCCTTGGTATCGACTAGCCTTGCCGTATCACCGTCAATGGGTGTGAAGTAGATATCGAATTTCGAAGCAGGCTTTTGCACCTTCGACGACGAGACGAACCCGCTGTCGAGCTGTATCGGAAACTTGGAGATCGTCGCGAACGTTCCTGCCTGGGTCACATCGATCGGCAACGCTACGGAGTTCGTCGTCAGCCAGGTTCCGGGCTTGGCGCGATCCTCGGCGACATAATTGGGAGGCGCTCCGGCCGCCGATATGCGTATCGACTTCTTTGCAATGTGCGCGAGGGGAGGGAGCGTAACGGGGGCCGATGCTTCCTTCAGCGACAGAATATCGGGGCAGGGCGAGCCCTTGTCTTTCATCGTCTGCAGCAGCTTGTCGAGACGCTGTTCGAGCTGAGCCACGGTCGTTTGCGCGCCCGCGGGGTCCGAGGCCGCCTTCCAATCGTCCTTGATTTGAAGTGCCATCCGGCAAGCGATCGCAACGGCTGCCGGTCCACTTTCGACCATCGCTTCGAGCGCGATCACGGCTCCCATCACCGAGTCCAGATTTGCGGCCGTGGCGCCATCGAAGATCTGGATTTTCCTCCAATCGTCGGGAAAGGCGACCAAGTTCGGAAACTGCTGATATGTCTTGCCGTCGATCTGAAGGCCATCCGCAAGCTTCTTTCCGACGAAATCGTTGAGCAGCTGTTCGGCGGATACCCCCGGCTGGCTTGGGGTCTGATCCAGGAAGACCTTGGCATAGAGGCCGTTCGGCTGTGACGGCAAATCGGCAGCATAGTCGTTCGGGGACGTCGAGTAGTGCACGAGCAAGCCCGGCACTTTGGAGATCGGCAAATACCCGTCGAGCGGCTTTTCGTTCACGGCGCGGCGTCCATCGGCGTCGACTATAGACAGTTGAGATCGGCACATGTCGAGAATGGCAATAACTGGTGCGCCCCTCGAACTCAGGCCAGCCAGGATCGACGACTGGCTCAGCGATCCCTGTCTCAGAGATTCCTTCGAATCGTCCTCGGCGCCGTCGCCAATGCTGAACGACTCCGCACCCATCGCATAACCGTGACCGGCGAAGTAGTAAAACGTCAGCGCATTGATGGAGTCACGCACCGTCGTCGAGGCTGTGATGACCCTGTCGTGGAACTTCGCCGAGACATTAAGAAAGCACGCTACCTTGAACTTCAGCCTGAGCATCAACGCGGCGATCGCGGTCGCGTCCTTGACTGCGTTTGTCAGCTTGGGAACCGCATAGAGAGAGCGTCCCAACGCGCCGTTAGGCTGTTGGCGGTCCGGGTAGTCGTTGCCTATCACAATGGCAAGGCGTCGCGCACTGCCGCCTGGTGCAGCGTCGATCATCTTCTTTATGTTAGGGACGGTCGCCTCCTGGCCCATGACATCTTTGCAGAGGAGCGCATCCCCGGCTGCGGGCGCATCTGCCATGGTGGTCAGTGGAGTTAGGTGTAATGCGATCAGAACGCCGGCGAGCAGCCACGTCAGTGTTCGGCGGCGGCCGCGCTTTTGACCCATGACAGTATCTCCGAGGTGAGGGAGGTATAGATGGCGCCTTCGCCGCAGCCAGATCCGGTCGATCTGGACGTGATGCCGATAAGAGCCGCGCGCTTCTGGGATGTTCCCTGCTGGTCGACGAGCATGTATCCTCCGCCGCCGCTATCGCCAAAACAGGGGCCGACCGGCCGTGGATCGACTGTCAAAATCTCGCGGCCTGAAGCACATCCGTAGAGTTCGCCGTCCGGTTTTCCGTCATTGCTTCCGCTGCAATCGAGGCTCAGGATCGGCGAGACCGCCAGCGTCTTCTGCTTGGGATCCTGAAGCAGGATCGGTCGCTCCGCACTGGACGACGTCAAGCCGAACCCGACGACCAAGATATTCCTGTTACCAGCTGAAAATTGCTGTTGAGCAAACCCGTCCTCTGGAAGCGCAACCGCCTGTGCGACCTCTCTCGGCACATCAATTGCCAGGTTGACCACTGCGATGTCACGTCCGGCCAGGGAGACCGATGAGTCCGCCCTCGTCACTCCATTCCCAAGGCACTTGACGCCGTCATGGCCCTTCTGCCGAGCCACCGCCGCCCTGTAGTTCCTGACATCGCCCATTTTCGGGCCGAACACCACGTATTCGATCGTACCCAGACATAGACAGTGCGCCGCCGTCAGGACCGTGTGTTGGTCGCCGGCCAGGACGCCGGAGCAAAAGTCCTGCGTTGGTGAGCTGTAGATCAGCGAGACTTCGGCGAGGCAGCGGGGATTGGTGACCGGTTCACCGCCGATCACGCGCACGCTCATCGCCGAGCAACCCGCGATATCGAACGATGAGAGCGGGTGATCGGCCATCGTTTCCAACCACATCGAGTATCGCCGGTCGCGGTCGATCTGCTTTGTAGAGGCGACGTTCTTCTCGAGCGGTTTGTCTTCGCCGGTGACGGTGCGATTGGGATCGTAGTCGTTCGAACCGTTACGAAGCGCAATCCCTGCCTCGTACATTTTCTGCCGAAGCGCCGCTGAATACTCCGCCGAACCGGGAGCCCCGGAGAGCGTTGCGGCACCGCGTATGCGCTTGCCAATATCCTCCGGTTGGCTCTGAGCCCACGCCGGCGCGGTCAAAGTCGAGGCGATCAGCACGGCGGTTGCGGTGACCTTTGGAGATTTCATTAACAAGCCCGCGACGGATTTGTCGGTTCAATGCGACGCAACAGTCTGATTCTGGATCAGGCGGTTCTGCTCGCCGGCATTCGGCCCCAAAGCTATATTAAGAACATGAGTTCGTTGACCCGCTGCGGCGAACGTCGAGGCTCCCGATGGCGAGGGCCCCTTCCACTGCAGCAACGTCCAGTTCGGCGTCGCGCTCGCGCCGTAAGTCAAGACGAACGAAACCGAATGCAGCAAGGAATCGAGCGGCGGATCAATTCGCTTCAATCCAGCGAGGATCTTGTTTGCTTCCGTCTCGAGATCGTTGACGTATTGTTGCTGTGCGACGGCTTCGTTCTTCTTGTCTTCCGTGGGAACGACCTGTTGCTCCGGAACCTGGTCCGGCTTAGGGGTGGCGTAAAGAACGACCTCGTACTCTTTTTGCACCTCATCCGTGCGTTGTTTGGCAATAGCGGCAGCAGAGGCCGCCTCGGCCGCGTAGACCTTCAACGAAGCGACATTGCTGTTGATCTGCCGCTTGATGTCGGACTCGAGCACGGGCCAGGACGCGTAGACGGCCCGGTTGATCTGTGCCGGATATGCCGCGATCCTCTTGGCGGCCGCCGCTGATGCGTCGGCGGCGGCTCGCGCCGCAGCGCTCGCGGCCTTTAGCCGATCGATCGCCTCGGCGTAAGTCATCTTGCCACCACCGGCGAACGGCGCGCCGGCCTTGCCGGGCCCCGGAGCGGAGCTCGGCTTGACTGTGCTCACGGGGCTCGGGTGATAGCCCGCATGCAAGGCGAAGACATCCGGCCCAACCGGGGCAAGCGCCGAGGCGATCCACTCCTGCAGGCCCAGATTGCCTGTCAGGCCGCCTCCGTCGGCTCCGATGCAAACCCGCTCCTCCGGATGCTCTTGCTCGTATTTCGCAACGCGCGAGCGCCAGCGCTTGAGCTCCTTCAAGGACAGCGTAAAGCTGATGACTTCGGCGCGAACCGCCTGTTCGCCGAGATTTGCGCCCGCGCCGAAGGTGAAGAACTGGTTCACCGCAGAAATCGAATTGCTTGTGAGACTTGTCGATCCAGCGCCGTAGTTGAACGCGTTCTTGTAGAAATGCGTGTAGGTAACGCCGGGCGCTACGCCGCCAGCGTTATTCGCTTGCAACGTGAGATCAACTTTCGCCGTCCAATCGGCCAACCAGCGGTACCGAGGCGTATCGATGAGGTCGTCGAAGGCATCCGCGACCTCGCAGCGTACCCTCGTGACGACCTTGTTCATCAGTACATCGCTCTGGGTAGTCCCAGTGGCTTCTTCAAGCTGTGGGACAGTCGAGCAGCCGGTGAGAAGAGCGAACAATGGAATGAAAAAACGAGCACGCAATGAAAAATTACGCATGCAACTCCCCCCGAAGAGCACGCAAAACCCGAAAAGGTTGTAATTCCAGGTTTATTCTAGCTGCCAGAATTGATCCTGTCGACAGAATTTCCATCTTGGGAAAGCGGATACGAACTCATTTTTGTGGAATGCGCCCCCCGCGGTGTGAACTCCAGTGGTCGCCCAGCTCGAGACGGCTCTCCGCCTTTTCCGTGGCTCAGGCGAGCGTCCGTCGTATATGGCTTTCGTTGGGTCGGCTGACCGACGCACAAGGGGGGCAAATGCCTGCAACTGCCTTTTCAGCGACATTCGGTCGCGAACTGGACGTCGACCAGCTTGCCGTGTTCATGACGGGCCTACAGCCGACGTCGGAACGTGACGGAGCAGAGCTTCTCGGCTCATTTGGCGAGGCGACCCGCGCTGATATTCAATGCTCTTCGTGCGGCAAGCTCGGCGCTCGCGTCGTTCGCTCAGCAAAGTCGTGTGCATCAAGAGCCGTTCTGCGGCAAGCCCATTTCAGGTTCGTCGATCCCGATGGCGGCGATGCCCACCACCCATTCTGCGAATTCTATGGCGATGGTTAGAATGGATCGGCGCAAGCGAGCCTCCTCGACTTCGGCTCGGAAAAAAGTACAGAGACCAGGGCCGTGAGGGTCCTCGTGTGCAAAGGCATTGAGCAAGGCTTGTTTGATCAGCGGCGCATCCGGGCCATGCGTCAGTGGTTTTTCGATGTCAAGTCCGCCAGCCGTTTTACGGTGACAACGACGCGCGAGGCACTTTCTTGGCGCGAGCGCTCCATCGTCATCCCAGCTACCAGCGTTGGGCATTCCACCCAGCTCAGGCGGAGATGCCCGCATTCAATTGGAAAGTCGCCGCTAAATACCAGTTTACCGAAGATAACCTGCATTTGTTCGATCTAATAAAAGGTGTCCCAATCGACCATGGGATTTGTTGCCAAGCCGGGGAGCTGCTTCATAAGCACTATCAGCGCGAGGTCGTCGACCCGACGGTACTCCAGTCCAACTACGATGCGGCCGTCTCGCTCTCCGGATTTGTCGCAAGGAATAGCAGCATCGAGTTTGGTAAGGTCCGTCCAGAATATTTCGGGCTTAAAGGACCGCCGACTGCATTGCTTGCCCACGGATTTGAAGTCGGGAGTGGGTTAGCCGCGCCGCCGCGGAACGGCTGAGATCGCCTCTTTTCTTCATCGGGTAAGCTGACCTGCCGGGCTGTTTCGCGTTGTGATCAGTGCAGCCGCGCTCGCAAGAATCCATAGGCGGGGGCGGCAAAGGGCTGGGCCAGCCGGAGGCCGGTCAAGGCCGGCCAGACCCTTCGCCGGTCGCGCTGAAGGCGAGCCTTGACCGGGCTCCGGTGGCTCTGTAGCGGCCTTCCATGCGCCTATGGCTGGGTATGTCCCAATTCTGCGAGCCAGTTCGCTAAGCTGCGATTGGTGCCATTCGGAACATTGGTCTCTTTGGTCTTTCTTCCTCGAGCAACACTATGGGTGTGAGAGCAGTGCCGTGCTGCGATAAGTGAGTACAAAGACTTACGACCGCCGGTTCTACGCCGCGGAGAGGCGCTTTTATCTTGCCGTCGAGCCCGCCCTACGTTCGCTCCTCTCCAATCCCAGGCTGAACTGCGCTCAGACACCGCGCGGTGGCTACACGAGTGGTGAGTCTCAGGCAGCATCTTTGCTGCGGCTCCTGTCGGCTCATTGGTATCCGGGCGCAGGGTCTTAGCGATCGATCGACACAAACCAGAGTGATCGAACTGCAGCGGCGATGCTGTTCGTCCGCAGATCCGAGATGGAAAGTCGAACTGCCCTCCAGCATCAACTGAACACGGATCGGTCCAGCATCGAGGAAAACTGGTGTTAAAGCCGCACGCAAATCGCCGATACGGATGGCTTAGATCGAGTGTCGATCGGCGGCAGGTAGGCAGCAACAGCGCATCGTGGCCGGTAAGGGGAGGGCTGTAGCGCGCGACGTCGCGCAATTCGGCCGTTCCGCTTTGGCTTCGGACATGCCACTTTTGCAGGACACCTGAACGCAGGGCATGGCTCGCGAGGCTTGGTCCGCTTTCGCCAAGCGGCGGTCAGAATCTTTCGCCATCCGACTCCACTACGCAGGGCCTCTCCGTATTGTCTCCACCGGGCGGGCAAGGGATGACCGATCCCGGTCCGAGCGCGCAGCTCCCCGTTCCGGTTACGGCAGTCAGTGTCATCGTTTTGGAGCAGCCGGGCTTTTGCGCGCCTCCGATCTCGCGGGGCCGAGACGCAAGGAGCAGCATCTGATCATGACCGAGTCCGTTCCACCCCATCCATTCGATGACATGGAGGCGCTAGCCTGGCTGCGCTCCCAGCCCGAGGGACATGTGACGGTCAGCGCCGCTGAGCTCGGACGCCGATGGGGCTGGAATAGGATGCGGACCAGTCGTCGCCTGAAAGCCTGGGAGCGCGCGGGCCTGATCAGTCGTAACGCTGAAGCGATCATTGTAACGGGGAACGTAACGTCGGCGGTTACAGATGGTACCGCCGTCGTTGCGGACGCCGCCGGCGTCACAGGGTTGTCCGGAGCGGAGGAAGCTGATCGCTCCCCGAAACGCGTCAAGCTCGCTGCCTTGATTGTGGCTCTGGCGCTGGCTTGTGTATCGGCTGCCTTTTCCATCGACGGCCTGACCGCGATCTTCGCTGGGGCCTTCTGGCCTGTCATCATCATGGGCGCCGTGCTGGAGGCTGGAAAGCTCGTGGCGGCGGCCTGGCTGACTGAGCATTGGATGTCTGCGCCGTCCATCCTGAGGTTCGTCCTCGTCCTGATGATTGGTTTGTTGATGGGCCTGAACGCCGTTGGCGTATTCGGCTTCCTCACCCGCGCTCACCTCGACCATATGGCATCCATAGATCTCACCCTTGCCGACAGAACCGCAGATGTTGAGGCCCGCCTCGGGATGCAGAGCCGAGCGGTCACCGACATAGACCGGCGTATTGCCCAGATCGACGCAGCGATCGACGAGGCAACGCGCCTTGGCCGGCCCGTCGGAGCGATGACGATTGCTGACCAGAGGCGTCGCGAACGTGCCGACATCGCGGTGGAACGCCAACGAGAGTCCCAGGCTCTCGCCAATCTGCAGATCGAGAAAGCCAAGATTGACGCGCAACGCCGGCGTGCCGAGGCCGAGGTCGGACCGATACGGTATCTCGCCGAGCTGATCGGCATACCCGCCACGGACTTTGAGCGAGCGGTCCGCCTGCTCACGCTGGCTCTCGTTGCCGTCCTTGATCCGATGGCAGTGGCGCTGCTGCTCGCTGCCGGAGTTCACGCCAGGCGCGCGGGTTCATTCTGACCGTTGCCGTTTCGTCTCTAGCAAGCTCATCGCGCGATACGAGTCTTGACCAAATCGGTGAGCAGCAAACCTGCTTCCGCGCAAAGTTGCGGTCGAACGCCAGAAGAATGAAGCAAGAGTTTTCTCACACCCTATGCACCTCCGGTGCTGACGCTTCGCGTGCCGCATGCGGCTATCTCATTGGGGTGAAACAAAAAGCTCCCCTCCTTCGGTGTTTACACAAGCGGGGTCGAGCGAATACAGCGGTCTTGCCGAACGATCGGCAAATCATGACTCGTCAATAGCTTGCCGGCGTTTGGGCGCGTATACGAAAGAAATCTCCCGTCTCACCAACGATTCGCTGTGCGTTTGCTTCGGTTTCGGGCCTCGCCAACGCTGTCGGCTCTCGCGATCCAAATTTGAAGTGCGCAGATCGCTTCCCGAGAGCTGCAGATCGATTGCGAAGCGGGCAGGGCCCCTACCGCCAGCCGGCACTCCCGTTGCGTGATCGGGAGCCGCTGGAGGCCGGGGAAGCAACGTCCAGTTTTTCGTCTCCCGGCTCTCGGTCAATCCCGCTCGTGCTCGCGGTAGCGGAGCTTGATCTTGACGCCAGACATGCCGGCCGGCTGGTCCAATGTGCGGAGGATTTGGCCGAGGCGAGAGCCAAGTTGAGCGGCGCTGTGGTGCTGAGTTAGCTGACCTGGGGCCAAAGCTGCCGGCGGTGATGATTGAGCAACCGGCGAGCGGGCTTGACCTCGCCCTCCTGGGAACCCCGTGTGAGAACGGCTGCTTGGCGGTAGGTGGTCCCGGCCTGCCTCTGAGCCTTGTAGAGCTCACGGCTGACGATCGCGCCCCAGCTGCCATCGCGACGCGGGGTAGGTTGAAGACGAAGGCATGAGTGTGCAACTGCGGATCGGATTCCCAGGCAGCAAGCCACGACGCCGACCTCTGATCCAGCTGGCATCTCGTGCTAAGCGCGTTGCGTTGATCGTGCGAGTTTATAGGCCTGTTTTATTAGGGAAGGGCAGCTGCAAGCCGGCAGCTTTGCACACAGCTTCGATCAAGAGCCGAACGGCTTGGGCGTGCCAGTCAATTTGCTCGATAGGCGCATCCCAATGCTCTGACATCACGTAGGCTGCATGACGAGCCTTTATGCCCAGACCTACGATCGTCCGTGCGGGCGTAGCCATAATTGCCCGCTCAACGGGTTCTAGGCGAGCCAGGACCGATTCGATCCTTTGCGTTCGTCTGGCCTCGTCCGAGCGAATGTTCTCTGCCTCTCGTCGCCCCCGACCGTCACTGTGCTCGGGCTCCAGGGCGAAAATCTCCGACAGCAATGTGACAAACGTCGTGTCAAGCTGGACAAGCGTGAAATCGTCCTCAAGCCGTTCAGCCGAGGCTGTCTGACACCTTGGAAGCTCATTTCGAGGGTTGAGTCTCTCGCCTTTCAAGGGGCCATTGGCATTCATCGATTGAACTCTAAAGTCGCGCGCCTCAGATTGGGGTATGTACAAATTGTACCTAATACGGTACAATAGTTACATGGACCTTGCAAGTGGGATCAGAACAGATTGTTCTGATGCAGGTACTGGGGCAAAAGCTAAGATCCCGCGCTAAAGAGCTAGGCTTTTCAAACGCCGAGGTGGCGCGTCGTGCGGGCTTGAGCGAACGGCGATACGGGTTTTACGTTACCGGGGACCGCGAACCGGACCTTTCGACGCTATTGCGCATCTGCAAGGTGCTAGCCACGACACCAAACATTCTATTGGGCTTCTCCGAAGACGTGAGGGAAGGTTCGAATCGGGGCTTGCTGGTTGAACGGCTTCGCATGGCGAGCCGCGCGCTCTCCGAAAATGATCTTCAGAGCTTGGTAATTCAAGCTGAGGCGCTGGCCACACATCGTGGACGGCTCAAGTAAAGCAAGTTACATAGGTGGGCTGATTAAGTCGGGCCTCCAGATACGTGGCTCAACATCCACAGAAGAGGTGTAGCATTCGCCTGCCCCGGCCGTGAGCTACGCCTCTTCGAGGCATTCTTCTCCTACAAGGAACCTGGGCTGAAGTCAGACCACGCCGGTGAGGCAAGAACGCTACGCGACATCATTTGCGAACAGAAACGCGGGCCAGATATTCGCATCATCAGCCCGAACGAACTCCGACAGAGCGCCGAAGATCAGTTGACGAGCGCGTTCTCAGTCACGGGAATCGACTGCGGTGTCTCCGCCGGCGTGCTGGTCCAACCGTCAACTCCCACGGTCCTTGAGCTGGCCAAGTATCCCGAATGAGCGCGCCAGTTCTTCGGCTTCCCGATGTTCGACAGCCGCCTCATCATGCTGACCAACTTGCGACAGCGCTTGCGCGAGTTTCCGCTTCCCGCGAATAAGGAACCCAATTTTATGCGGATCTGGGGCGGTCTCCATAAGCCGAACCCCTTCACGTAGCTTGTTCAGTGTTGCCTCGACGCGGAAATGAATGCGATTCCGCAGTTGAAATTCCGCAAAGGCCCATTCGCTTAAGGACTCGCCCAGCGCGGAAGCGGACGCTCCACTCCGTTCTCGAACGCGGTATCCCTCACGATAGTCCGATAGTGCGCTATAGATGTGCCACGGGCGGCCGAGTTGAGCCAGGCGCAAATGTGCGCTTGCGCGGATCCCCAAAGCTCCTCCACCGGGATGTCGATCCAGATGGCGCGTTGCAAGCTTTATCGCAGCCTCAAAGCGCCGGCGCTTCCACCTGGGCGTTTCGCATATCAATCCCATCGAGTACAGTTCGCTGGCCATTGGTCCGAAAGGGAAGCCGATATCTTCCTCTGGCAACCGGCCTCGCCTCCGAAGGAGATCATTCCGCGTATGGAACGCGGCCAGAGTACTTGTGCTCAGCGTACCATGTATGCCTGTCCAGGCGGCCGCCGCCGGCCATCGGTCGCAGATGTGTTGCCATTCATCAGCGCGATCATCGCGCCATCCGCCGACTGACACTTCTCTCAAAGCCATCCAGAGAAGGCCAAGCCGGCTTGCATTGTGAGCCGGCTCCTGCTCGGCTAGTCCTAGAAGCCGGTAGAACCGCGCGGGGCTGTAGTTCATGGCGCTCCGAGGGGCAAACCGTCCGATAAAGCTAAGCTTGGAGGAGTATATCTCCCGATTGAGGTCGAGGAATGAAGTTCGATTCGCCAGCCGGTCGTGAAAGAACCGCAACTTCCACTCCTCGGATGCGGCGGCTGGAAACCCCGCGAGAAGCGCCCGGACGTCCGCGAGAACATCCCTTTCGTCAATCTCGAACCAGTTCTTACTTCCCTTGAGATCCAGGACTTCGATCAGGTTCAAGAGCTCGGTATCGGGCTCGTATCCACGCAATGCATAAAAGACCACCGGAATACGCTTGAGGCTGGCGTAGAAGAGTTCGACCTCGAGGACGCTTGCCGCTGTATTTCCCTCGTCATCTATTTCGATAGGCGTTCCAGCCCTATGGCCAAGGACAACAACAACCAGATCCGATTGCGATAGCTCCTGAAGACACTCCTCAATAGCCGCTATCCAATCGGGGCTCGACTCCTTATCGCGCGCATTGGCAGGACCGGTATGCTCGACGCATTCGTGAACCCATATTGTGATTCCCAGTTCACGGCCGAGTTCGTACAATTGCCTCCGTAATCCAAAGTAGTAATGCTCGGCGGCATGCGGGAATCTTTCCTTGTACGTTGAGGAGAGGAAGACGCGTGGTCCTTTGGCGGTTACCTCCGAGATGGGAGAGGTCATGGCAGGCATCATGAAATCTGTTGATGTCGACGATCCACGTCTTAGGCTTCTCATTCAAGATTCGTTGATGCGACTAGGCGGTCGAATCGAGTGTCGAGCAGCCGCGGCACGCTCCTAGGATTTACCGCGGGCAGTGGCAGACTGGAGGACCACGCCCGGCCTCCGGGATACGCGCCTGTTCTCGCCGCGAACAGAAAAGCGGCTCATCCCTTTGAAAAAATTGACAAAACGCGCGCGACCTAAGAGAGGCGGAATCCGCCGCAACCGGCGGTTGACAATTCTCACCATCTTCGACTGACTATAGCAAGTTAATTGTCGGATCGATCATTTCTTCAATCCATTGCTTGGTCTAGCGCAGGCGAGCTTGGCTTGAGATTTTGCGGCTAAGGCAGTTCGTTCATGCAAAAGGACGCAGAAGACTTTGTCGGCAAATACCTCAAGGAGCTGAAAGAGAATAACGCGGCCGTGTTTGTCGGCGCCGGGCTCTCGAGAGCTGCTGGCTATGTTGATTGGCCCGGGCTCATGTCACCCATCGCGAGTGACCTTGGCCTCGACGCCACGAAGGAGACGGACCTCGTCGCATTAGCGCAGTATCATCTCAATACCAACGCGACGAACCGGCACCAACTCAATCAGCTTCTTATTGACGAGTTTTCGGATCTGAAAGGACCGACGGAAAACCATACCTTGCTCGCCAGGTTGCCCATTCAGACATATTGGACGACCAACTATGATCGTTTGATTGAAGCTGCGCTCGAGGCTGGAGGTCGGCGGGTTGATGCGAAATACACCAACGAGCAACTCGCCATCACGCGTCGCGGCCGCGATGCGGTCATCTACAAGATGCATGGCGATATCGAACACCCTGACAAGGCCGTCCTCAGCAAGGACGATTATGAGCGCTATCATAGCACGCACGCGCCATTCGTGACTGCGCTGTTGGGTGATCTCGTCGAGAAGACGTTCCTGTTTCTCGGCTTTAGCTTCAGCGATCCAAATCTCGACTTTATTCTAAGCCGGATTCGTTCGCGATTCACTCAGCATCAGCGACAGCATTACTGCATCGCAAAGCGGCGGAGCCGCCAATCCAAAGAAAGCAAAGCAGAGTTCGACTATGCTTTGATCAAACAAGAACTTCTTCTTCAGGATCTGTTGCGCTTCAACATCAAGACTATTCTCGTCGACGAGTTTTCCGAGATTACCGAGCTGCTTCGAACGATTGAACACCGATACCGTCGGCGATCGGTCTTCATATCCGGCAGCGCCGCCGACTATGGCTCATGGGGCCAAAGTGCGACCGGTGAATTCATGGCAAAGCTCGCCCGAGCACTCATCGAGAAGGATTTGCGCATCACCTCTGGCTTCGGACTTGGGATCGGCGAAGCTGTTGTGACCGGAGCCGTACAACAGATCTACTCCACGCGTCAACGCAGTATCGAGGAGCAACTGATGCTGCGTCCGTTTCCGATTGGTATTTCAGACCCACAGGAGCGCGACAGGACATTCAAACGCTATCGAAACGAACTCGTCGAGCAGGCCGGCATAGCTATCTTTGTGATGGGCAATAAGAATGTCGGAGGCAAGATTGTCCAGGCCGACGGTGTTCGCGCGGAATTCGAGCTTGCTAAAGCCAAGGGCCTCTACCTCATCCCGATCGGGTCTTCCGGATCGGCAGCGTCGGAACTATGGAATGAAGTCACTTCGCAAATCGACGTGTTCTTTCCAAGGAATACAAGGACTATTCGGCCCCTGCTCAAAGCGATCGGTCGTCCCGTCAAGGACCCGAATGATCTTCTGGAACCGTTGCTCAAACTGATCGATTGTCTCGCCAAGGAGTAATTCATATGGCTCGAAAGTGTTTCTACAGTTTTCATTATAAGCCCGACAATGCGCGCGCAAGTCAGGTGCGTAACATCGGCGTGGTCGAAGGCAGTCAAACCGTTTCAGACAATGATTGGGAAGCTGTAACCAAAGGGGGCGATGACGCGATCAAGAAGTGGATTGCTGGTCAGATGAAGGGAAAAACCTGCGCGATCGTCCTGGTTGGCGCAGGGACGGCCAATCGGAAGTGGATCAACCACGAAATCATCAAGGCTTGGGATGATGGGTTAGGAGTTGTCGGAATCTACATTCACGGTCTCAAGAATCTAAATGGGGAGACCTCAACTCAAGGAGCAAATCCGTTTGATTTTATCGGTTATGGAAACACAGGCAAGAAGTTGTCGTCCATCGTCAAGTGCTACAATCCCGGAGGTACATCGAGCAAAGAGCGCTATGACTGGATCTCCACGCATCTTTCGAACGCGGTTGAGGAAGCCGTCACCATTCGAAGCAAGAATTGACGGCCTGGTTACACCCGACTGCAAGCACGCGTCGCTTTCCGTAGACGAGTTCATTGGCACTGACATCTTGGTTCAATCCTGGGCGAGGTGATATCGGTACACCCGGGCGAAATCGTCTGAATCCGCAGGTGCTGATTCGAGCTCGAAATCCTCTCGCACTCAAAGGCCGGCGCCTCTGCAGGTCGTGTCCCCGGAGGTGGTGTAGCTCGGTGGAGCAAAGCCGCCCGGACGCGCGCTCCCAAATAGCGCCGTAGCG